>DAIDBD010000092.1 GCA_027310305.1 Herminiimonas sp. | reverse complement strand
GTGAAACAGGCAATCGAATTGCCGGGCATAGTCTTCCAGCGGGCTCGGGGCCGGTGGACAAGGTCGGCGTGCAGTCATGGCAGATACCTCCTGACCAAACCGCATGCAGCTTTTATGCCGGCTTTAACAAACTACCGTTAGTGGTGTGCTTCGTAATTGATCGAACAAACAAAAGCGATGGATTTTTGCGTCAGGCTAGGCGCAAACCACAGCGATAGCTGGCCTATCGCGAGGATTTGCAACGACGCATGGCGCGAAAAGACGCGCTTTTGTGTTCGATTAATTGCGAAGCACACCACTAGTGGCGTGCGATTATCCGCGGCATCCGCGTTGCGCCTGGGTCGCCGGCACATGGCGCGTCGGCGGCGCAGGCCCGGGGATCGAGATATAGCTTGCGAAATGCGAGTCCGAAAAAATCATCGTGACGCCGACGCATTCATCGCGGCCACTGGCTATCAGTGTCTTTCATGCAGCGATGAAGCGATCGTCAAATAGACCCGTTTCAATTCGTCGCCGTTTCCCTCGCGGCACGCAAGGATTTCGAGCGCTTGCAGAAGAGGTTCGGCTATTTCAAGATCCTGTTCACGGCAAGCGCGTTCAAACACTGCCCACACGCTTTCTTTCAAACTGCACTTACTTTTGTTCATGGCTTTTTCCTTGGCCGGATACGGCTCCTAGCCGGCAAGCGATGGAATGACGATAAAGAATGCATTAAGCATGTAAAGGCCAGAGGCGATCATGGCGATGCCGCCCATAACCTCGAACAGGTGCTGATAGCTTGCGAGCGGCTTCAAGCCCTCCAGCCAGCCGATGCCCCATGCGCCCAGCGCAATCGGAATCGAACGCCCCAGCCGCGAACGCCAGCAGTACAACCGCCCCCAGCAAAGGCGAGCCGATGCCGGCAATGGCACCGATCAGGACCACCAGCGCCGGCGTGCAGACGGGGCAAATGGCGACGGAAAACGGCACGCCCAGCGCGAACGCGCCCCACATGCCGGTTGCGCGTTTGGCCCGGAACGAAGCGGCCGGCAGCGGCAACTTGATCCATCCCGGCCATAGCAGTCCCAATAGCACCAGCAACGGACCGAGGACCAGGCCCCAGTAGCGTCCGAGCAGCCCTTCTACCCATCGTCCACCGAACCCGGCAACCAGCCCCAGCAGCACATGCGTGGCGATCAGGCCGAGGATGAACATCGCGCCGAACAGCACTACCGTACGCTTTTCGCGCGCCCGCGTCACGTAGGCCAGCGAGACCGGGATAGCCGCCACGGCAACCGGATTGAGGCTGAACAGCAGGCCGGCCAGAAAACCGACGCCGGCGGAAGCGAACCCGGCCTGCTCGACCGCATGCCGCAAGACATCAATGTCCATCAGGCAGTTCCTGGCTGAAGCGCTGCCGCAATTCCCTCGCTAATTGCGCGGGAGACGGCAGCGACGAAAATACCAGCACGCCATTGATCGCCACGGACGGCAGGGTCAATACGCCCAGCTCGACCGCGTAGTCGAGCTCTTCGGCCGCGTTGATTTCACGCCATGCCATGTCGGGCGCAGCTTCCAGCGCGGCGCTCTTCAAGCCTTGGCGCGCTGCGGCGCATCTGCCGCAACCTTCGGTATAAAAAAGTTCCACGTTCATGTTTTCGGTTCCTCATTCACTTGATCGAATGCACCCAATATCGGACACTCGTTCGCCGGCCAGCCGGTACCGGGACAATCTGCGATCAGGATATCGAGCGCCTGCGACATGGATTTCATTGCCCTGATTTTAGCTTCGAGTTGCAGCTTCTTTTCGACCACCAGCCGCCGCACGTCGTTGCAGCAAGCGGAATCCCGTTCGCGCAAAGTCAGCAGTTCCCGGATCTCGAGCAAGGTGAATCCGCAGTGCTGCGCATGCTGGATGAAACGCAGGCGGGATACCGCCGCTTCATCGTAGAGGCGGTAGCCGTTTTCGCTTTTTGAGGCGGGATGAATCAAGTCTTCGCGCTCGTAGAAGCGCAGCGCGTTGGTGCTGATGCCGGCGAGCGTGGCGACTTTGCCAATAGTCAACATGGGACGAGGATCAAGCTGAAAATGACAGTCTAAACCTTATAGATTGGGCGAAGGTCAAGACATATATCCGGCATCTTTCATCGGCAAAGGAAATGTACTCTCCCTTTTGGCCGGACATTATTCAGCCAATCACGTAGCAGCCGGTTTTGAATGAATGAAAATTTTCCGGTGCCGCCTGTTCGAGGCGGCACCGGAATTCCGTTACCGAAGGACAGTCCGGCGCCGGCTTATCCCAGATTGATCGGGATGAAAATCTTGGCGTTATCGCGCTGCACCAGCAAGGCCACATGCTTGCCCGCCTTGCCGGCCAGGCTGCGCAACTGATCGACGCTCGATACCGGCTTGCCGTTCAGCGACAACACGATATCGCCCGGCTGGATGCCCGATCGCGCGGCGGGTCCTGCGGCATCCTCCACCAGCAGGCCGCCGCTAATGCCGGCCTCGCGCTGCTCGTCCTTGGCGAGCGGACGCACCGCCAGGCCGAGACGGCCCTGATCCGGGCTCGCACCGTCATTCTTCGCAACCGTGCTGTCCTTCATTTCGCCGATAGTCACGTTCACCGTCTTGGGCGCGCCGTTGCGGATCACTTCGAGCCGGGCGCTCGTTCCCGGCTTGATGCTTGCCACCTGCGCCGGCAAATCGGCCGAGCGGTTGATCTCCCGCTGATCGATGCGCACGATGACGTCGCCGGGCTCCAGCCCTGCCCGATCCGCCGGACTGCCCTTTTCCACCGAGCTCACCAGCGCGCCCTGCACTTTTTTCAGCCCGAACGAATCGGCCAGCGATTGCGTGACGTCCTGGATGCTGACGCCGATGCGGCCGCGCGTAACCTTGCCGTGTGCAACCAGTTGCTGCTGCACCCGGGTCGCGACATCGATCGGAATCGCGAACGACAAACCCTGGTATCCGCCGGTACGGCTGTAGATTTGCGAATTGATGCCGATGACTTCGCCTTTCAGGTTGAACAACGGCCCGCCCGAATTGCCGGGATTGACGGCGACGTCGGTCTGGATGAAAGGCACATAGGTGTCGTTCGGCAGCGCCCGCGATGTCGCGCTGATGATGCCGGCGGTCGCGGTGTTTTCCAGGCCGTAAGGCGACCCTATCGCGAGCACCGGATCACCGACGCGCGACAGGGCGGGATCGCCGAGTTGCACGACCGGCAAATCCTTGGCGTCGATCCGGATCACCGCGACATCGCTTTGCCGGTCGGCGCCCAGCACCTTCGCCTTGAATTCGCGGCGGTCCGTCAGCTTGACGGTGACTTCCTGCGCGCCATCCACCACATGCGCATTGGTCAGGATCAGGCCGTCGGCGCTGACGATGAAGCCGGAACCCTCGCCGCGCATCAGCGGCGCCGGTTGCGCGCTGCGCGGGCCTTGCGGACCGAAGCGAAAGAATTGCGAAAAAGGATCGCGCGGATCGAAGTCCGGCATGCTGTCCATCGCCGGCGTCGGTTCTGCCTTGCCGATGACGCTGATGTTGACCACGGCCGGGCCGTAGTGCGCGACAATGCCGGAAAAATTGGTTGCCGTCGCCATGCCCGGCACCGACGTCACCACCGCCTGCGCCGACGCCGGCGTCTGGCCGATCACGGCGGCCTGGGCATTGCCCCAGCCCGATTTGTCGAAATGCGCATAACCGCCGACAGAAGCCGCCACGACGGCAGCGGCGATCGCGCTGCGGGTAAATACTTTTTGATTCATGATGCACTCCTTCCAGGGAACGGCAGGTTATTCCTGCATGAAGTGCATCGTAGACCGGCAAACTTAAAACAGGCTTAAGAGCCATCCCGCTTTAAAGGTCATCGGTTTCAGCTTGCCGGACATCACCGATCATTGGCTCATCCGGATTCGGACGACCAGCGGAAGTCCTTTTTCGAGGCGAAATCATCCGGGCGGACTGGTAGAGCCTGCGAAATTTTTTCGCGCCATCCTGCCGGATACGCCGATCTGCACGGTCTTCCCCCCTCTTTTCAACGCATCCCGCGCGCCGGTTTTTTCTGATAATGGCTGCAACCATTTTGCCGCATCCGAGGAAACCCAATGGCGACATCCGCCCCGAAAGCCGTGCCCAAAGCCGTTCCGAAGGCAGTTCCGCCGGCGGAGCCGATGGCCGAAGCGCCGCCAGTCAAAAAATCCCGGAAAAAGCTGTTCCTGGTGCTGGGCCTCGTGCTGCTGCTTGGCGGCGGCGCGGGCGCATGGTACTTCATGAACCAGAACGCCCATCCGGGCGGCGCTGCGGACAAAGCCAAGCCGGAACCGGCAAAGCCGCCGGTGTTTGTGGTGCTGGAGCCGTTTACCGTCAATCTGCAGGGCGAGGCCGGCGATCAGTTCCTGCAGGTGGCATTCACGCTGCAAGTGGCCGACCAGGCGGAAGTGGATCAGATCAAGCTGTACATGCCGCAAGTCCGCAGCCGCCTGCTGCTGATGCTGTCCAGTAAAAAGGCATCGGAAATCTTGACGCTGGAAGGCAAGAAAAAACTTTCGGCCGATATCGCGGCGCTGGTAAATCAGCCGTTCGCTCCGAACGGCAAACCGCTCGGCGTCTCCAACGTATTCTTCACTTCATTCGTCATCCAGTAACCTCATGGCCGACAATTTTCTGTCCCAGGAAGAAGTCGATGCGCTGCTCAAGGGCGTCAACGGCGATACGGAGGAAGCGCGGGCGCCGGAAGACACTTCGGGCGTGCGTCCCTACAATCTGGCGACGCAGGAACGCATCGTGCGCGGCCGGATGCCGACGCTGGAAATCATCAACGAACGTTTCGCGCGCCTGTTCCGGATCGGCCTGTTCAACTTCCTGCACCGCAGCGCCGAAGTGTCGATCGGTCCGGTGCGGGTATCGAAGTACAGCGAATTCATCCGCAACCTGGTGGTGCCGACCAACCTGAACCTGGTGCATATCAAACCGCTGCGCGGCACCGCGCTGATCGTGCTCGATCCGAACCTGGTGTTCCTGCTGGTCGACAATCTGTTCGGCGGCGACGGCCGCTTTCATACGCGGGTCGAAGGCCGCGATTTCACGCAGACCGAGCAGCGCATCATCCAGCGCATCCTGGGCGTGATATTCGAAACCTACAGCAAGTCGTGGGAACCGGTGTATCCGATCGAACTGGAATACGTCCGCTCGGAAATGAATACGCAGTTCACCAATATCGCCACGCCGAACGAAGTGGTGATCGCGACGACCTTCACCATCGAACTCGGCCCGGTCAGCGGTGAAATGCATTTCTGCATGCCGTATTCGATGATCGAGCCGATCCGCGACATCCTGACCAGCAGCCTGCAAGGCGAGACGCTGGAAATCGACAAGCGCTGGATACGCCTGATGACGCAGCAGATCCAGACCGCGGAAGTGGAAATCATCGCCGATCTCGGCATTGCGAAATCGACGCTCGGCGCGATCCTGAACATGAAGGCGGGCGACGTGATTCCGCTCGCGTTGCCGGAAATCGTCGAGGCCAAGGTCGATGGCGTGCCGGTGATGGAATGCAGCTACGGCAAGCTGAACGGGCAGTACGCATTGCGGGTCGAAAAACTGATCCACAGTTCGAATGAACTCACGCAAGGAGACGAGCATGGCTGACAACACCGATACCACGATCGCGGCGGAAGACGATTGGGGCGCGGCGATTGCCGAACAGGCGCAGGCCGAAGCCGCTGCGAAGACGCAGGCGGCGAGCCCGACGGTTTTCAAGGAGCTGGCGGGCAACAGCCTGCAAGGCGGCACGCACAACGATATCGATTTCATTCTCGATATTCCGGTGCAGCTCACGGTGGAATTGGGCCGCACCAAGATCGCGATCAAGAACCTGCTGCAACTGGCGCAAGGTTCGGTGGTCGAGCTCGACGGCCTGGCCGGCGAACCGATGGATGTGCTGGTCAACGGCTGCCTGATCGCGCAAGGCGAAGTAGTGGTCGTCAACGACAAGTTCGGCATCCGCCTGACCGACATCATCACGCCGTCCGAACGCATCCGGAAACTGAACAAATAATGCGCGTCAAATTTTTTCCGCTGACGCTGCTCTGGATCGGCGGCGTTGCATCCGCGGCCGATCAGCCCGGCCCGGCATCGGCCGGCAACCTGCTGCAGGTATTGTTCGGACTGATCGCCGTGCTCGGCCTGATGGCCGCCGCGGCATGGGCGCTCAAGCGCTTCGGCGCGGCGCGCATGGCGTCCGGCGCGCCGGTCAAAATCGTCGGCGGCGTCGCGGTCGGCAGCCGCGAGCGGATCATGGTGGTGGAAGTGGCGGATCAATGGATCGTGGTCGGCGTCGCGCCCGGACGCATCAGTGCCCTGTCGACCATGCCGCGGCAGGAAAGCGCGGCCGCGCCGGCAGCGCCGCAGTTGCCGAAAACCTTCTCCGCCTGGCTCAAGCAGACGATTGAAAAACGCAATGGCAACTAAAGCGCGATTCCTGTTGCCGCTGGCCCTGCTCGGCCTGCCGCTGATCGCCGCCGCGCAAGGCTTGCCGGCATTGACCAGCACGCCTACCGCCGGCGGCGGCCAGGCCTATTCGCTCAGCCTGCAAACGCTGCTGCTGCTGACCGCGCTGACATTCCTGCCCGCTGCATTGCTGATGATGACCAGCTTCACGCGCATCATCATCGTGCTGTCGCTGCTGCGACAGGCGCTGGGCACGCAGACCGCGCCGCCCAACCAGGTGATGGTCGGCCTGTCGCTGTTCCTGACGCTGTTCGTGATGGGGCCGGTGTTCGACAAGATTTATGCCGATGCCTACCAGCCGCTGTCCGACAACAAGATCACGATGATGCAGGCGCTCGAAAAAGGCGTCGCACCGCTCAAGACATTCATGATGAAGCAGACTCGCCAGACCGATCTCGCGCTCTACCTCAAGATGTCGAACACGCCGCAGTTGCAGGGACCGGACGACGTGCCGCTGCGGGTGCTGATCCCCTCCTTCATCACCAGCGAATTGAAGACCGCGTTCCAGATCAGTTTCGCGATATTCATTCCCTTTCTGATCATCGACATGGTGGTCGCCAGCGTGCTGATGTCGATGGGCATGATGATGGTGTCGCCCGCCATCGTGTCGCTGCCGTTCAAGCTGATGCTGTTCGTGCTGGTCGATGGCTGGCAACTGCTGATCGGCTCGCTCACCCGGAGTTTTTACTGAGGATGTTTCCATGACCCCCGAAAGCGTCATGTCCCTTGGCCGCCACGCGATGGAAATCACCTTGATGGTGTCCGCCCCGATGCTGCTGGCCGCGCTGGTGATCGGCCTGGCAGTGAGCATTTTCCAGGCCGCCACGCAAATCAATGAAATGACGCTGTCGTTCATTCCGAAACTGGTCGGCATTTTCGTGGCGCTGGTGGTCGCCGGTCCGTGGATGCTGTCGGTGATGCTGGATTACATGCGGCAGATGTTCACCGGCATTCCGGGCATGGTGGGGTGATTCCGTACATGCTCCGACCAACGGCAAACGATAAAACTACTGTGCAAAGAAACATACCGTTATGGTCCCCTCTCCCTTGCAGGGAGAGGGTTAGGGAGAGGGTTAGGGAGAGGGTAGAGAGGTTGAACAAGACATATACGTTGGATAACCTTTCTACCCCCATCCCAACCGAGGAGACCGCGCTTGCAAGCGCAATCAACTCCGCAGGCGGACGGTATACCGTCCGAATTCCCTGCTACGCCCCCCGGCAAGGGGGAAGGAGCCAGTTCTCCGCATGATCACCTTCACCAGCGTCGAACTGAACACCTGGATCGCGTCGTTCCTGTGGCCGCTGACCCGCATCATGGGATTGATCTCGGTCGCGCCGCTGTTCGGCAACGCCAGCGTCCCGGCCCGTGTCAAGATCGCGCTCGGCATCATGCTGGCGCTGGTCATCGCGCCGGCCGTGCCGTCGTTGCCGGCGATGGATCCGATGTCGCTGTCCGGCCTTTTGATCCTGACCCAGCAATTCATCATCGGCCTCGCGATGGGATTCGCGATGCGCATCGTGTTCGCCGCCGTTGAAATGGCCGGCGAAATCAGCGGCTTGACCATGGGCCTCGGCTTTGCCACCTTCTTCGATCCGCAATCGCGCGGGCGCTCGTCGGCGATCAGCCAGTTCCTGGTGCTGCTGACGCTGATGGTCTATCTGGCGACGAACCTGCATCTGGTGCTGCTGTCGACGCTGGCGGAAAGTTTTTCGACGATGCCGATCTCGGCGCTGCCGATGGGCGGCCAGGTGTTTCATCAACTCGTCGAATGGGGCGGGAAAATATTCAGCGCAGGCGTGCAGCTTTCGCTGCCGATCGTCGCGGCGCTGCTGATCACCAATATCGCGCTCGGCATCCTGACCCGCGCCGCGCCGCAGCTCAACCTGTTCGGCATCGGCTTCCAGGTCACCATCGGCGTCGGCTTCATCATGATCGGCCTCACCCTGCCCTATCTGGCGACGCCGCTGGATCGGCTGTTCCAGGAAAGCATCGAGATGATCCGGCAGATGACGACGGCGCAGGTGCTCAAGAGGTAATCGATGAGCGTTGCGTCGCCTCCCTCACATTCACAACAAATTAAACAGCGACAATCCCGAAATCTTCACAAACGATTTTTGCGCGGCTTCCAGCGTCATCTGCTGCTTGTTGAGTTCGGAGATGGCCTTGACGTAATCCACGTCCTGCAACTGCGACAGCGCCTGCGCATACTGGATATCGCGGTCGGCGCCGGCATTGTCGAGCGAATCGATTTCCTTCAGGCGCGAACCGATCGAGGCGCGCACCGACAATACGCTGTCGAGCGCGTTGTCGAGGTTGCCGTTGGCGGCGGCCAGCCCTTGCGTCAGGTTGGCTTTGCCTACCGCGCCGGCCGCGGGTGTTTCCAGCACCTTGATCAGATCGTTGATGGTAGTGAAAAGGCTTTGGCTGCGGCTGGGGCGGACCGTGAACTTGTCCCCGTTCGCGATGGCGGTCGAACCGTCGGTCACCGTCATCTGCAATCCTTCGAACCGGATCGGCGTGCCGCTGGTATACGGCCCGGTTGTGGGCGGCGCCGTATCGACGCTCCAGGTCGTCACGCCGGCTGCGACAGCGAATGTCACGTCGTAGCTGGAACGCGGCACGGCCGGCAGCGCCGTTGCATCGAAAACGGATACGTGCGACACCGTTGCATTGCCGGCGTTGCCGGCGGCCGCTGCCGAAGCCAGCGTGCCGTTGCCCGGTATGCTGTCGAACACCGCATCGCCGGAGTCGCCGATCGCCATCTGCCGCGCGGGGCCGACCTGCAGCAGTTTTTGTCCCTGGTCTCCGGCATATTGCGCGCCGGTGGCCGAAGGCGAAAAAGGCTGCGTGGTGGTTTGATAACCGGAAAACATGAAATTGCCTGTACCGTCGCGGCTGTTGGCCAGCCCCATCAATTGATCGAGTCGGCTGCGCAGGTCGGTGGCGATGAATTTGCGCTGCGTGTCGTCGTACGCGCCATTGCCGGCTTCGACCGTTTGCGTTTTCACGTCCTGGATCAAACTGGTGACGCTTTGCAAAACGCTTTCTTCCAGCGACAGCGCATTTTTCGCATTGACCCGATTCGCGGCGAATTGCGTGTTGACCGATTGTCCCTGCGTCAGATCGAGCGCGCGCGCGGCGGCCACCGGATCGTCCGCCGGCGTCAGTATGCGGCGGCCGGTCGACAGCTGCTGCTGCGTTTTCAACAGCCCCGATTGCAGTTCGGTGACGCGCGACACGCCGGCTTCATACATGGTGTTGGTGCTGATGCGCATGGTTTTATCCGCCCAGGGTGAGCAAAACATTGAACAGGTCGCTTGCCGTCTTCATGACCTTGCCCGCCGCCTGGTAAGCCTGCTGATAGCGCAGCAGGTTGGCGGCTTCCTCGTCCAGATTGACGCCCGACACCGATTGTTGCGCGCTCTGCGTTTGCGCGAACAGTTGCGCCGCGGCGGCGCTGGTGATTTCCAGTTCGCGGGTCTTGTTGCCGACCAGGTTGACCAGTTGCGAATAGGCGCCTTGAAAATTCGTGGTCTTGCCATCCATCGTATCGGCGGTTTGCAGCGCGCCCAGCAGCAGCGCGTTGCGGTTGTCGCCCACGCCGGTGGTATTGGGGCCGACGGAAAACCCGTCGCCGCTGGCCGGCGCGCCGGCGATCTGGACCGTCCAGCCGTTATAGCTGATGTTCGCACCCGGCGTATAAACCAGGCCGGTCGGATTGCCGGTGCCGGTGCCCGTCACGTTGTAGGTCGTCGCGGAAGTAAATTTGATCGTTACCGGCTGTTGCAGATTCGCGTTCGGCGGCGGCGGTGCATTGACCGAACCGGCGCTGATCTTGCCCGAACCCGCGTTTGCCGGCACGGCTGCGCTGCGGATCGGCGCGGCGGCGGCAATGCTGGCCTTGTCGGTAATGGCAACGCTGAGTCCGAGCGCCGCGTTGGCGCCGTTCGCGGTCGGCCTGATCAGGAACTCGTCGCCCGCCGTCAGTGTGCCCGACACGGCAAAATCCACGCCGTCGACGGTGGCAGGCGAAGGCGAAAACAGTTTTCCATCAGACAGCCGGGTGATCTGATACGCGGCCGGCGCCACGCCGGTGACCTGCAGCCGGTAATCGCTGGTGGTCAGCAGGCCCGGATTGCTGATGGCGGCCGTCGCCGCGCCGCCGGCGCCGTTGCTGCTGCTGGGGCTGACCAGCGGCGCCGCGACGTTGAAGAATTTGCCGCCCGGCGCGCCGGTCTGGTCCTGCCCCAGGCTGTGCTGCGCATTGAAGGTGCTGCCCAGTACGGTAGCCACGCGGCCCAGCGCGTTTTGCGCGGTATCCAGCGTCTTGGCGCGGAACTCGAACAGTCCGGCGAGCTTGCCGCCGCTCAGCGCATTTTCGGCAAGGATCGTGGCGACGCCGTTGTTCTGGTAAGCGACTTCGGTGCGGCCCGGATCGGTGGGCGATAGGGCCGTCTGCAGATCGTAGGTTTTCGTGTTGATCACCAGCGGCTGGCCGGTGCCGATGTAGACGTTATAGCTGCCGTCCTGCTTGACGACCGATGCCTTCACTTCCTTGCTCAACTCGGCAACCGCCAGGTCGCGCATGTCGAGCAGGTCGTTGGGTTGCTTGCCGTCGGCGCCGCGCACCACCTTTTCGATCGCATCGTTGAGTTGCGCAATCTGCTTCGCATATACATTCACATTGCTGACGCTGGCAGCGATCTGGTCGTTGACGCCGCGTCGAATCTCGCCGACCTGCGCATCCAGGCTCTGAAAACGCGACGCCAGCGCTTCGGCCGACGACAGCACCGATTGCCGCGCCGCCGCGGAATTCGGGTCGGCGCTCATATCCTGCACGCCCTTGAAGAAATCCTGCAGCGCGGGCGACAGGCCGGCGGCCGGATTGGCCAGCATGTTATCGATTTGCCGGATCTGCGCGTAGTAGCTGTCGAGCTGCCCTTTCGCCGTCTGCGTGGACAGCAACTGGTTGTTCAGGAACTCGCTGTACACCCGCTTGACCGCGGTCACCTCGGTGCCCTTGCCGATAAAACCGAAGCCGGCATCCTGCCCGGCGATTGCACCTTGAATCACTATCTGCCGGCTGTAGCCGGGCGTGGAAGCGTTGGCGATATTGTTCCCGGTCGTGGCGAGCCCTACCTGTGCCGCTGCCAACGCACTTTGACCGATGCTGAGGATATTGGCCATGGTTTTATCTTTTATGTCGCGATGTCAGTATCTACGGCAGGTTGTTGGAAAACTTGAGACGGGCCTCGGTGTTTTTTCTTGTCTCTCGGAGAAAACATGCGGCGCAATGCGCTTCGCTATTGTCGCCCTACCATGCATCTGTTGCTCGTCCGGAAAAGGGAGTTCCTTCGGTCGTCCGAAAATGGACTTCCTTCGGTCGTCCGAAAATGGACTTCCTTCGGTCGTAGGGCGTCCCGAAAAGGGACTTCCTTTGGTCGTCAATAAGCGCAGCGCATTGCGCCGCATGTGTCGTTCTGACCTTTGTGCAAACCTCATTTCGCAAACCATCAAGCCGACAACGACTGTTGAATGATGCGGGTCAGCTTGGCCGCGTAATTCGGATCGGTCGCATAACCCGCGCGCTGCAATCCCTGCGCGAAACCGGCCGCGTCCTGCGCGTTGGCGATCACGTTGCGGTAGCGCGGATTGGTGCTGAGCATTTTCGCGTAATCCTGAAATGCCGCCGCATAGGAATCGTAGGCACGGAATTTTTCCACCTTCCGCTGCACCACGCCATCGACGTACTCGGTGGTGGCCGTCTCGACCACCTTGCCTTTCCAGCCGCCGGTCGCCTTGATGCCGAACAGGTTGCGGCTCGGCGTGCCGTCTGCGGCAACGATTTCCCTCTTGCCCCAGCCGCTTTCCAGCGCCGCCTGGCCCAGCATGAATTTGGCCGGAATGCCGGTCGTGCGGCTGGCTGCTTCCGCATGCGACGCCAGGCGTTCCTGGAACGCCTTGACATGATCCGATCGCCCACCGTGGCGCTTTTCGGAATATGCCGATATGGCTTGCGGATTGGCCGCCGATCCGGACGATTGCAATTGGCCGGAGCCGTTCAATGTTCCGGGCGGCGTTTCCGACAACCCGGATTGCGCCGGTGCAGTCGCCGGCAGCGGCATGCCGCCATTGTTGGACAACTGGCGCATCAGCGCATCGGCCAGGCCGATGCCGCGCCTGGCGAAATTCTCGCTGATCTTCTGATCCAGCATCGACGTGTACATCTTGCTCTGCTCGCTATCGAACAGGCCGTCCTGCGGCGTCGCATCGCGCATGCTTTTCATCACCATGTTCATGAACAGCGCCTCGAACTGCCTGGCCGCGGCTTTCAGCGCTTCCGGCGAATTCTGCCGCGCGGCCTGACGCACCGAATTCAGGTCGCTGCTGTCAACAGCCAGCCTGGACGAGAGATCGGTCCGATTGATCATCAGATGATTTCCAGTTCCGCGCGCAGCGATCCGGCGGCCTTCATCGCCTGCAATATCGCCAGCAGATCCTGCGGCGTTGCGCCGATCGCATTGAGCGCCTTGACCACATCGGCCAGCGACGTTGCGCTCTTGAGCATCAGCACCTGGCCGGGTTCCTTCTTGATTTCTATCTGCGAATTCTGCACCACCACGGTCTGGCCGGCTGCCAGCGGATTGGGCTGGCTGGCGCTGTTATCGGTACTGATGACGACCGACAGATTGCCGTGCGATACCGCGCAGGCATCGAGCGTCACCGACTGATTCATCACGACCGAACCGGTGCGCGCGTTCAGGATCACCTTGGCGCTCAGTTGCGCCGGCGTGATGCTGATGCTTTCCAGCGCGCCGAGAAAAGCCACGCGCTGGTCGCTGGTGGCGGGCGCGCGAATCCGGATCACCCGGCCGTCCTGCGCCGCTGCGGTATCGGCGCCGAATTTCCGGTTGACCGCATCGACCACCCGGCTGGCAGTGGAAAAATCGCTGTCGTTCAATTCCAGGTAAACCAGATCGCCCTGCCCCAGCGAACTGGCAACCGCGCGTTCGACCGTGGCGCCGGCGGAGATGCGGCCCACGCTCAGATGATTGACCTGCGCCTTGCTGCCGTTGGCCGCCGCGCCGACGCCGCCGACCAGCACGTTGCCTTGCGCCATGCCGTAAATCTGGCCGTCGGCGCCCTTCAGCGGCGTCATCAGCAATGTGCCGCCGCGCAGGCTTTTGGCGTTGCCCATCGAAGAAACCGTGATGTCCAGCATCTGGCCCGGTTGCGCAAACGGCGGCAGCGAAGTGGTCACCATCACGGCGGCGACATTCTTGAGTTGCAGATTGGTTGCCTGCGGCAGGTTCACACCCAGCTGCTGCAGCATGCTCACCACGCTTTGCACGGTAAACGGCGTCTGCGTGGTCTGGTCGCCGCTGCCGTCGAGCCCCACCACCAGGCCGTAGCCGATCAGCTGATTCTGGCGCACGCCCTGAATGCTGGCCAGATCCTTCAGGCGTTCCGCATGACCGGCGGTGGCCGCCGACAGGCAGACTGCGCAAATGACCAGCCTGAATATGTTTTTGAATGCGGCCATCAACATGCTCCCGATATTCAAAGCGGCAAGACGCTCAGGAAAAACCGCGCGACCTGCGACATGATGTCGGCCGTGTCGAGCCGCGTATTGGTACGGTATTCGACGCGCGCATCGGCCACCTGGGTCGATGACACCATGTTGCCGGCGACGATCTTGGCAGGATTCACGACGCCCGAAAAACGGATGTACTCGGCGCCCTTGTCCATCGCAATCTGCTTTTCGCCGCTGACTACCAGATTGCCGTTCGGCAGCACGTCGATCACGGTGACGCCGATCGTGCCGCTGAAATTGTTGCTGGAACTTGCCGCGCCCTTGTCTTCAAATTTGTTGTTGGTCGAGGCTGCCAGACTGGAATCGCGGGTGGTGGAAACCGGTGCGCCGAACAGCTTCGGTATCGAGAATGCGACGCTGCCGGTTTTGCTGCCGGAACCGGCGCCCTGCCTGGCCGCGGTGGTTTTTTCGTTGATCGCGATCGTGAGTATGTCGCCGACCATGCGTGCACGCCGGTCCTCGAACATCGGACGATAGGCGGCCGCCTGAAAAATCGCGCCGTTGGGCGGTGCGGCCGCGGCAACCGGCTGCGGCTTGATCGTGGCGGGCTGCTGCACGATCGAATCGGGCGTAATCGCGCACGCCGCAAGCATTGCCGGCACGCCGCAGATCAGGATGGAAAACAGTTGTCTCATGATTGCCTCGACGCTATCCGGTTTTACAACTGGCTGAGTTTTTGCAGCATCTGGTCGGAAGTCGTGATCGCCTTGCTGTTGATTTCATACGCGCGCTGGGTCTGGATCATGTTGACCAGTTCCTCGGCCACGTTCACGTTGGAGGTTTCCACATAGCCCTGCGACAGCATGCCTGCGCCGTTGGTGCCAGGCGTATTGGTACTGGGATTGCCGGAGGCGCTGGTTTCGACATACAGGTTCTCGCCCTTGGCTTCCAGTCCGGCCGGATTGACGAAGGTGGCAAGCTGCAGTGCGCCGATCTGCGTCGGCGCGGCGACGCCGGCCTGGGTGACCGACACCGTGCCGTCGCGGCCGATGGTGATGCTTTTCGCATCGGCCGGAACGCTAATGGCGGGCTGGATCACGAAGCCGCTGGACGTGACCATCTGGCCCTGGCTGTCGATCTGGAACGAACCGTCGCGCGTGTAGGCGGTGGTGCCGTCCGGCAGCAGAACCTGGAAAAATCCGTTGCCCTGGATCGCGACGTCCTTGTCGTTGCTGGTCTGCTGCAGATTGCCTTGCGTGAAAATGCGCTCGGTGGCGACCGGGCGCACGCCGGTGCCGACTTGCAAGCCCGACGGCAGCTGCGTCTGCTGCGACGATTGCGCGCCCGGCTGGCGCATCGTCTGGTACAGCAGATCCTCGAATACCGCGCGCGAACGCTTGAAGCCGCTGGTGCTGACATTGGCCAGGTTGTTGGCGATGACGTCCATCTGCGTTTGCTGCGCATCCAGGCCGGTCTTGGCTATCCATAACGAACGAATCATTTTTTTCTCCCGATACCTTGTTTCATCGCCGACGATCGACTGCCATTCAACACACCGTCAGCCCATTTTCATTCTGCTACCGGTTCCGCTAACTCAAAGACAGGAGCTGGCTGGCTTTGGCAGCGTTGCTCTCGGCATTCTTCAGTAAACTCATGTGCATTTCGAACTGGCGCGCCAGGCTGATCATGTTCACCATCGCATCGACCACATTGACGTTGCTGCCTTCCAGCGCGGCGCCCACGACCGTGACGGCGGCATCCGCATCGGGCGGATTGCCGTCCTTGGTGCGGAACAGTCCGTCATCGCCGCGCACGATCGAATTTTCGGGCGGATTGACCAGCTTGATGCGCCCCAGCACGGTGGCCGCGCCGGGCTTGGTGCCGGTGGCAATCGCCGACACCGTGCCGTCCTTGCCGATCGATACCGTTACGTCCGGCGGAATGCTGATCGGCCCACCGTCGCCCATTACGCTCATGCCGCCCTGGGTTTGCAGCACGCCGTTCTCGGACAGCTTCAAGCTGCCGTGACGGGTAAAGGCTTCCGAACCGTCTTGCAGTTGCACCGCGATCCAGCCCGCGCCCTGCACCGCGACGTCGAGTTCGCGCCCGGTCTGCTGTATCGGGCCGGGCCTGAAATCGGTGCCGACCGTTGCATCGACCGCGAAGGTCCGCGTCGGCAAACCGCCACCGATCACCGGCACCGCGCGGAACGAATCGATCTGCGCGCGAAAGCCGGTAGTGGTGGCATTGGCCAGATTGTTCGTCGCATTGGCCTGCTGTTCCAGGATATTCTTGGCGCCGGTCATGGCGGTGTAGATCAGGCGGTCCATCTGTTTTCTCCTGCTATATGTTCCCGAAGGAAACCCCTTTTCGGGCGAAATCGTCTTCGGGATTCGCTTCCCATTACCTCAGATTCACCAGCGTCTGCAACACCTGATCCTGCGTCTTGATGGTTTGCGCATTGGCCTGATACACCCGTTGCGCGGTGATCATGTTGACCAGTTCTGCCGTCAGATCGACGTTGGAATCCTCGACCGCCGACGATTGCAGCACGCCCAGGCTGCCCGAACTCGGCGCGCCGACCAGCGCCGCGCCGGAAGCCGCGGTTTCGGCCCAGACGTTGTTGCCGAGCGGCTGCAGCCCGTTCGGATTGGTAAAGCCGGCCAGCACCACCTGGCCCAGCGTGGCCGACTTGCCGTTGGTATAGCGGCCGACGATGGTGCCGTCCGCGCCGGTACTGAAACCCGCCAGCCGGCCGGAGGCGTAACCGTCCTGATTCAGCGTGTTGACACTGAACGCGGAACCGAATTGCGTGGTGCCCTTGTAGTCGATTTGCGGCGTGAATGCGGCGGCGCCCTGCGAGGCCGGGATCGGCGCGTTGAACGGCAGCGTTGCGGTCGTCGCGGCAGTGATGGCGCCATCCGTGCCGAATGCGAGCGTGCCGATCTTGCCGCCCGCGGGAACGGTTACCAGCGGCGTGCCATCGGCCGCCGCATAGACATCCCATGTGCCGGCGGTAGCGGTTTTGACGTAGAAAGTCTGCAGCACATGCGCATTGCCCAGGCTGTCGAATACCGACACCGACGTTGCATTGGTGTAGGTCGCCGGATCGCTCATGTTGAAAGGCGTCGTGACCGGCACCGGCTTGCTCGAATCCAGGTTCAGCACCGCGCCGACCTTGGCGGTCTGCTGCGGCGGCAGATCCGCGGTGTTGATATTGATGTCGGACGGCGCGCCGGTCGACAGCGCCCCTTGCGCATTGGCGGTGAAACCGGTCAGCCGGCTGCCGCTGGCATTCACGATAAAACCGCTTTTGTCCATCTGGAACTGCCCGTTGCGGCCGTAGGTGATCGTGCCGTTATTGCTCATCCGGAAAAAACCGCCGCCGTTGATCGCGATATCCAGCGGATTATTGGACGCGGTCACATTGCCCTGGCTGAATTGCTGCGCCACCTGCGACACCTTGGTGCCGATCCCGATCTGACCCGAACCGGCGCCGGTCAGCGAACTGGCATAGACGTCGGCGAACTGCGCCTGCGACGCCTTGAAGCCGACGGTGTTGGCGTTGGCGACGTTATTGCCGATCGCATCCAGGCTTTTCGATGCCGCATTCAAACCGCTCAAACCTTGCTGGAAACCCATTTTGTTCTCCTTGTTTTTTCGGAATTCGTTAAAGGATCTGGCGGATGTCGGACAGATCGACCGCGCCGATATCCGGTAAATTGAGTTTCACGCCCGCCGCGCCGGTCGACACGCTGGCCACCGTGCCGAACGCCAGCGTGACGGCGCCCGCCTGCTGGCTGCCGCGCGCCGCGGCAACCTCGAACGTGTATTTGCCGTCGGCTGCGACGCTGCCGCTGTCGGTCTTGCCATCCCACTGCAACGGCAAGATGCCGGCCTGCTGCGCACCCAGGTCGATCTTGCGTATCGCCTTGCCGGCGGCATCGCGGATCGTTATCTGCACGTTATCGGCCGGCTGGGCCAGTTCGACGCCGAGCAGCGCCTTGCCGCCGGTCAGCGCCACGGCCGCGCCCGGCACGAACACGCCGCGGCCGATCATGCCCGCCGCCTGCAGCGACTGGTTCGACTGGAAGCTGCCCTTCAATGCTTCCAGCGTCGCATTGACCTTGTCGATGCCGGTCACCGTCGACAATTGCGCCAGCTGGCTGGTTACCTGCGCGTTATCGAGCGGATTCAGCGGGTCCTGGTTTTTCATCTGCGTCACGAGCAGCTTCAGGAACCGGTCCTGGGTTGCCGCCGTGCTGTCGGAAGCCGCCGCCTTGGCCGTGCTCGCCAGCGGATTGGCCGCTACCGGATTGTTTTGTATGGTGGTCATCAGGCATTCCCTTATTGTCCGAGCGTGAGGGTTTTCAGCAACAGGCTCTTCGCCGCATTCATCGTGTCGACATTGGTCTGATACGAGCGGGTCGCGGAAATCATGTTCACCATTTCCTCCACCACATTCACGTTCGGCATCGCGACGTAGCCGTTTTCATCGGCCATCGGATGCTTCGGATCGAATACCATTTTAGGCGGCGACATGTCTTCCACTACCTGCTGCACCTTGACGCCGCTCGCGGTGGGACCGGCCATCGGCACCACGCTGAACACAACCTGCTTGGCACGATAAGGCTGGCCGGTCACGCTGGTGGTGCTGTCGGCGTTGGCGACGTTGCTGGCGGTCGCGTTCAGGCGCTGGCTCTGCGCGCTCATGGCCGAACCGGCGACATTGAAAATATTGAATAGCGACATGATGGTTATCCTCTAATGGCGACAAGCAGCTCTTTGATTTCCTCACCGATCAGCGTGACGCCGGCTTCGTAGCGCAGCGCGTTATCGGTAAACTGATTGCGCTCCACGTCCATATCGACGGTGTTGCCGTCCACGCTGCCCTGCTGCCCGATGCGGTACAGCAGCGGCGCGCCACCGATCGCGGCGCTGCCGGCGCCCGCCAGATGGCTGGCGGCGGTCCTGACCAGCCCGGCGGAGGCCGGCGCCGTTCTGGATAGCGCGCCCTGCAGCGCCTTGGTAAAATCGACGTCGCGCGCCTTGTAGTCGGGCGTATCCGCATTCGCGATATTCGATGCCAGCAATTCCTGGCGCTGGGCCCGCAAGTTCAGCGCGGTCTGGTGAAAGCGCAACGCTTCGTCAAGTTTTCCGATCATGGCAACCTCCGGAAATTATCGGCTAAAGAAATTGCAGCCTGTGCCGATAATGGATTTGTATAGCCTTGATCATAAAGATGGCGGAAGCGCTTCGATCGTTCGATAAGAATCCGAAACGCCAGCCTGTTCCGCGCTTTGCGCAGGCGCCCTGCCCGTAATATGGCTGCTGGAATCCTTTTCCGGGCCGCCATGAACATTCTTGTCAAACTCCTGTTTTCGCTGCTCCTGCTGCCGGCGCTCGCGGCGTACGCGCAATCGCCCGCGGCACGCCAGGATCATGCGGTGCTGCGGCAGACAATCGAGCAGTTTCTAAAAATGCAGGCGGCCGGACTGCCCGGTCAGGTCAGCATCGCGGTCGGCCCGATCGATTCGCGCCTCTCCCTGGCCGAATGCGCCGCGCCCGAAGCATTTCTGCCGAACGGCAGCCGCGCATGGGGCAAGACCACGGTCGGCGTGCGCTGCACCGTGCCCGCGCCATGGACCGTTTATGTAGCGGCAACCGTGCGGGTACAAGGCAGCTACATTGCCGCGGCAGCGCCGCTGGCGCAAGGACAAAGCATCGGCCCGAACGATATCGCCAGCGTCAAGGGCGATCTCGCCGCGCTGCCGGCTGGCGTCATCACCGATGCGTCGCAGGCGGTCGGCTATACGCTGTCGCGCTCGGTGCCGCTGGGCGCGCCGCTGCGCCAGGACGGATTGCGCAGCCGGCAGGCGGTGAGCCAGGGACAAATGGTGCGCCTGGTATCGACCGGACCGGGATTCAGCGTATCGACCGAAGGCCGCGCGATGAGCAACGCCGGCGAAGGCCAGAGCGCGCAAGCCCGCACGCCTAACGGTCAGGTCGTCAGCGGCATAGCGAAAATGGGCGGCATCGTGGAAGTAAGTTACTGAAAACAGGCATTAAAGTTTCCGGTAATATCACCGATATAGAAGCAAGGCAGAGGCGTTCAGCTCTCAACCAGACGAGGATGATGTCGTGAAAATTAATGACTCGATCAAGAAAACCGCGAGCCTGGGCGTTGGCGCAGCGCAGACGGGAGCGGGGAAAAGCACCGAAAAGGCCGATGCAAGCAAACCCGCACCGGACAATGTCCACCTGTCTTCGCAACTGAAATCGCTGGCGGGCCAAGTCGCCGGCAGCAGCGTATTCGATACGAAAAAAGTCGAAGAAATCAAGGCTGCCATCGCCGGCGGACAATTCCAGGTCAACGCCGAAAAGGTTGCGGACGGATTGATGGATACCGTCAAGGACCTGATCCAGAAACGCAAGGCCTGATCATGCCATCCTCCGTCAGCAACCCTGCGGGCACCCTTGCCGAAGAACTCGGCGCAGCGCGTCGTCTGCATCAGCTTCTCAAGCAGGAACAGACACAACTGATCGCAGCGGATATCGATGGCCTGACCGCGCTGACCGAACAAAAGGCGACGGTCGTCGCCCGCATGACGGAGCTGGCGAAGTCGCGTCACCACGCACTGGCCGCCGCCGGCTTTCCGGCTGAAGAAGCCGGCATGCAAGCCTGGCTGCAGGGCATGCCGGCAGCGGCTGACGGCAGCGCGGCGGAAGCCAGAAAATCCTGGATCGAACTGCTGGCGCTGGCGCAATCGGCAAAACAACTGAATCGCACCAACGGCATACTGATCAACACGCATCTGGCGCGCAACCAGACTGCATTGAACGTGTTGCGCGGCACCGCGCAAGGCGGAAATTTCTACGGCCCGGACGGGCAGCAAAACATGAAGGCGGCAGCGCGCGGGCTGGTAGTGGGTTGAGCGGCCGGCGGCTGATCGGTTGCTCAACACTTCAAACAGGAAAGCGCGCCGCGGCTGCGGATAATTCTTCTGCGCTCCAAGCCGCCTCGAATCACTCCCCCCTATGAGAAGGGCCATTGGTTTTCACGGCCGGATATTCCGCCCACAAAATCTTCTGCCGCGATTTTCCGATATCGCGAGTTGATCGATCCCGCCCATCTATTTCTTGAACGGCGTGAAATCCGTCGCAAGGATTTCCAGCGCTTTCCGATTCGCGCTGGTGATGCAATCCAGTGCCTGTTCCTGACTCGATACCGCATTTTGAACCAGCGCTTCAGCGCAGGCGTGCGCCGCCCTGGTCCACGCCTGAATCGCCTGCTCCTGCATGATTTTTGTCGAGCTTGCGGTCATCTGTTCTATATTCTGGCGGATCGCGTCCGCATAGACGTTCGCAATTTTCGACGGCAGCACAAAAAACGGATTTTGAGCGAGTGCATTGAAATAAGGAACATCCACGTCAGACACATTCATATACAGCGCTTTAGTCATCGCAATCTCCGGTGAGGTAATCAAAATGCCAAAGACAGGCAAGTACGTCGGCATCAAAATTTAAGAGTCTGGAACGCTTTGCCGGTTCATGGCTATCGCGCATGCCGAAAGCCAGATTGAATTTATCAGGCCGTCATTGCAGCAGCATGACATTTCCCATACGTTTTCCGTTTCAGCCTGTATCAAGAATCGCAATCTTGCAAAAACCGCAAAAAACTTCATGCGCATTTCCAATGCCTGTCTGGCTTGGAACCGAGCGTGACAGCGCTGCCGCATTGTCCGCGCACGCCTGAAAATGCCGCAACAAAAATTTCTTATGAGGAACAAAATTGCTTTTTTTCGGTCTGATTGCACACCGCCTCGATCAGGCGGCCTGAACAGCGGCAAAAAGCGGATGCGGCGCGTGATGAAAAGGATTTGACATGAAATGGTATTACAGATGGAAGCTGAAAAAAATCCGGAAAAAAATCAGCGTTCTGAAGGAATTATCAAGCTACACATTGGTTGAGGATTACACTGCGAATTCCCGATTGCGCATCCTGGGCCGCCTGGAGCAGCATCTGGAACAGCGGCTGGGACAGCCGTCTTCCGCTTCGATCCAGCATTGAGTTGTGTAAATGAAATGCGGGCATGCATCGACTGTCCAAATGAAATTGCCGGCTCGGCCTTTATGTCCCGAAAAGGGACTTCCCGCGACTGCTGCCATTCGGCAGCTCGATCCGGATGGGCGACCGGAAAAATTGCCCGCTTCAATGACAGTCTGGCACGTTCTGGTCGAGATACACTTCAAAGGCTATGTTGCGGACATTCTTTTTCATCTGATCATCCAGATAACCGGTTGCATGCCAGTCGCGCGCAACCTGTTGCAGGAACATCGCCGCGTCCCGTTCGCCCGCGGGCACGGCCAGCACCAGCGACGTGCGCGGGCCGACCGGCAGCCGGGCGGAAAATTTTTTCCATTCCGGCAGCTTGAGCAATTCTTCCAGCATCGTGTCGTCGTGTACGGCAGCATCGCAGCCGCCTGTTCTCAAGGCCAGCAACGAATCCGCCGGCGCCTTGAAAATTTTCTCGATCGCCCCGTATCTGGCGGCAATCGTCCCGACGTAAAGCCCCCCTTCCGACAGGCAGACCGTGCGTCCCTTCAGTTGCTCCCGGGTTTTGATCGCGGTATCCGACCGCATGATTGCCATCGGTCCGGCGGAATAGCCGGTCGGCACCACCAGCGCCAACCGGCGCAATGGATCGATCTCCGGAATCGCCGCCAGCACGACATCGGCCTTGCCTGCCGCCAGCGACGGCAGGCGGTTCGCCGAATCGGTGCGAAGCGCGCTCGGCGCGGCTTGCAGACGCTTGCCGATGTCTGCGGCGAGCGCGGCATCCATCGTTTCCGGCGTGCGGAACTTGGCGCCGGCCGCGTATTGCGGCGCCACGTAGCCGATGCCGACGATCAGTTGGCCGCGCTGCCTGATGCGCTCCACCATGCCATCGGCCAACGCGCTTGTGCAAACGCATCCCAGCAACAACGCCGCCAGCGTGCGCACGGAAAATAACTGCTTGATCGGGAGCGAGGCATGCATGGTCAAACGTATTGGTAACGCAGCAGGCGGTGTTTCATGTTTTCGAGAACAAGCTGATCGATCAGCGGCGCCAGAATCGCAATCGTGAGTATGCCGGTCATCACGCCGACCATGTCGGCGGTTTCGCCTGCATACGCCAATCCGCGCCCCAACCCTTTGCCGAAGCCGATCAGCATCTCGGCGGAAATCAGTGCGCGCCACGCATTGCCGAAAGCGAGCTGCGCGCCGGTAATCAGTTCCGGCATGACGGCCGGCAGATAAACGCGCTTGAGCAAGTCCCAGCGCGTTGCACCCATCACGCGTGCGGCCGACACATGCACCTGCTGCACGCTTTCGGTCGCATTCATCACCGATAACGCGGCCGGGAAAAACGCCGCCAGCGCAACCACGATGATGATCGGCAGATTGCCGAAACCCATCAGGATCAGGAACAGCGGCACCCACGCGATCGAAGGAATCGACTGCAGGATGATGATGGCCGACTTCAGCACTTCGCGAAAGAAAAACAGCACCGCGCCGATCAATCCGAAACCGATGCCGAACAACAGGGCCGCGCCGTAGCCGGTGCCGAGCCGGAACAGGCTGCCCCACAAAGCGGCCCGGAAATTAGGCGACTGGATCTCTTCCCACAAACGTGCCATCACGGTCGGCACGTCCGGCATCAGAAAATCAGGCAGGAACCATGCGGCAACCTGCCACAACAGTAGGATGAAAACAATCGCCAGCGCCATGGCAAGCTTTTTGCGATAACCGGAAAGACGTACTTGCATGCGCATGCTCACTTGAAAATAAGATGGCCGGCATTAGAAACTATGCCGGCCATCGTCAACCTGAAGAAAAATGCGGCAAGAGCACAGATGAGGCTGCCGTCAACAATGTCGGTTGAACCGATTACAGCTTGCGATCTTTTTGCCAGCTCAGATCGGTAATGCTCTTGACGTCGAACTGCTTGCCGTCCCTGGTTTTCAACGAACCCTGCTGTTGCAGGATATCGGCGATTTCCTGCATGCGCGCCTGTTCCTTGCCGGTCAGCACGGCGCTGAACGTCTGGCTCTTGATCGCATCGCGGATCACGTCTTCGCGCGGCATGTTGCCGTGCTTCAGCGTTTTCAGGGTCGGCTCGGCGATGAAATAGCTTGCGATCAGCTTGGAAGCTTCCGCCGGTTTCTTTTGCAACAGGTCGATGGCTTCCCGTTGCGCATCGAGCGATTTCCAGACATCGGCGCGGCGCTTCTTCAGCGTTTCGCCCGAGGTGATGACCACCATGCACGGGAATGGCCAGACTTCGCCGATCTCATAGATTTGCCTGACCGGTGCGATCAGTTGCGCGATCCGCGCTTGCGGCTCGAACAGGAATGCGGCATCGACCCGCTTGCCGACCAGCGACTGCACCGCCACTTGCGGGCTGACGCCCATGATGTTGACGTCGTCCGGCTTCAGGCCCGCATTCTTCAGCACCACGCCTTTCAACACGGTATCGGCCGTGCTGCCTTCGGCTTGCGATGCCAGCGAACGGCCTTTCAAATCGGCGACATTCTTGATGCCGGTATCGTCGCGCACGACAATCGCGTGATAGCCGTTCTGCGCGCCGCCGACCACTTTCAGGTCCGCGCCCTTGGATGCCCATGCCACCGCATTGGTGAAGCCGAGCACGCCGGTGTCCATCTGTCCGCCGACAATCGCCTTGATCAGATCGGTGCCGGATCTGAATTCGACCAGTTCGACATCCAGCCCCTGCTTCTTGTAGAAACCGCCCTCATAGGCCGCGATCGTCTGCGCATCGTCCATCACGCGCAGGTAGCCGATCTTGAATTTGTCGGCAGCAAGCGCCGGGCTCGCGATGGCGAACGCCGCCGCTGCGGCAATCAACAAGCGTGACGGTTTCATACTTCCACCTCTTCCATTAATTTTGCAAAATCGTCCTGCTCGGCATGAATGCCGAGCAAACCCAGAATCTGACGGCGCATCGCGGAAAACTCCGACAGGTCGTGCGTTTTTTCACAATGCGTCAAATTGAATTCCTTCAGCACCACAGCGGGACGCGCGCTGAAAACAAGGATGCGGTCGGCCAGGAACAGCGCCTCATCGACATCGTGCGTGACCAGCAAAACGGTCGGGCGCTCTTCGCGGATCAGTTGCCGCAGCACATCCTGCAATGTCATGCGGGTCAGCGCATCGAGCGCGCCGAACGGTTCGTCCAGCAACAATGCTTTTGGCCGGGAAATGAATGCGCGCGCCAGCGCCGCGCGCTGCCGCATGCCGCCCGATACCTGATGCGGAAAATATTGTTCGAAACCTTTCAAGTTGACTTTTTCCAGCCAGCCGAATGCCTGCTTGCGCGCTTCCTGCTTGCCGACTTTCTGGAATTCGAGCGCGAGCGCAACATTCTGAAGCAGCGTCAGCCATGGATACAGCGCATTTTCCTGGAACATCAGCGTGCGTTCGGGATGCGGGCCTTCAATTTGGCGGCCGTCTGCCAGCATGCGGCCGCCGCTCGGCGTTTCCAGTCCGGCGGCAATGTGCAGCAACGTCGATTTGCCGCAACCGGACGGACCGACCAGCGCAACCAGTTCCCCCGTCGCAACCTCGCGGCTGAAGTCATCGATGACATGCAGGCCGGAAAAATGTTTTTCTATTTTTTCAAAAGACAGCTTCATTGCAACTCATTCCTCGATAGCGGAAAAGCGATTTGCCCTGGATGCCGGCAGCGCAGTCTCGGCAAATTTTTACTTATCCGGGACTTTACTGACTGATTGAATATGGAACAACAATTTTTATGCACTATGCATATATGGAAATTGAATATAGACATTATTCAACTGCAGACATGCAAGAACAGAAGTTGGAATGAAGCGGCAGAAGATGAGGAATGTTTTTACGCTTCGGGCGGCGTCCGGCCCGGCATGTTCATCGCCAAAACGGCATCGCTGCCGGTCGCAAAATATGAGCGCGCTCCGGCATGCCGATCAGCGCGACTATTCATGTGGATAGTCTGAAATTTTTTATGGGTGGCTTCGTGCGCGTTAAAAAAGCACGTCAATCCGTTTTCAATGGGCGTTCACTATCAGGTTTCGTTGCGGCCGCTTCAGCAGTCGCGCGCAACGAATTCAAATGCGAATCCACAATCTGGCGGCCGACGCGCATCAGGTTGAATGCGGTCGGGTCGAGCAGCCATATCTGGATCAGCCCGTCGGTCATGGCCCACAGCCCGCGCGCCGTTACGCGCGCGGAAACGTTCGGTTTCAGCAGGCCGCGCTTGATTGCGATCCTTAGCCGCCCTTCCGCTCGCACCAGCCATTGATTGTAGCTGGCAAGATGGCGGTCGCGCACGCCGGTGAGTTCATCGACGTATTCGACCTTGTGCGTCGCGATTTCGAATACGCGCCGTGTCTTGGTGTCGGTGGCCGTCAGCCGAAAGGCGGTCAGCAGCCAGTCACGCACATCGCCGACCGGATCGGAAATCTGCAGCCCGTCCGTGCATTGCGCCATCGCTTCCAGCGGCATCGTGGCGCGATCCATCATTGCGTTGAACAGGTCGGCCTTATCGTGAAAATGCCAATAGATGGCACCGCGCGTCACGCCCGCCGCCGCCGCGATGTGCTGCAGCGAGGTGCGCGAAACGCCTTGCTGCTCGAACAGCAATTCCGCTGCATCGAGAATGCTGTCGCGAGTGGCCAATGCCTGCTGCTTCGTGCTGCGTGCCATTGGACGTGTCCCTTTGAAAATTTGTCGATACATACATGATTGTCGGTATAGTTTATACTGTAACGCTTTACGTCCGGTGTGAATCTTTGCCGGATTTCCTTTCGCGACACACCGATCCACGCCATCCCAATCATTCCTGAAGGATGTTTACAGTGATACGCAACGACCTGCCTTCCCCATTCCCCAAGCTGCGCGCCGTCCTTTGCTCGCTGACAATCCTGACCGTTCTATCCGCGTGCGGCGCCAAGGACGGCGCGCCTGCCGCGGGTGCCGGCGGCAAACCGCCGCCGGCGGAAGTGGGCGTGGTGACGGCGGCGCTGCAACCGGTTGCGTTGCAGACCGAACTGCCGGGACGCGTCGAAGCGGTGCGCGTGGCGCAGGTGCGGGCGCGCGTCACCGGCGTGGTGCAGAAGCGGCTGTTCCGCGAGGGCAGCGAAGTCAAGGCCGGACAAAAACTGTTCCAGATCGATGCGGCGCCGTATCAGGCCGCTGCCGACAGCGCGCAGGCAGTGCTGGCCAAGGCGCAGGCAAACCTGACGCAGGCAACGGCGCAAGCCCGGCGCTACAAGCCGCTGGTCGAAGCCAACGCCGTCAGCAAGCAGGAATACATCAATGTCGTGGCTGCGCAAAAGCAGGCGGAAGCCGATGTGGCGTCCGCCAGAGCCGCGCTGCAAACGGCCCGGATCAATCTTGGCTATACCAGCGTCACGGCGCCGATTTTCGGACGCATCGGACGCGCTCTGGTGACCGAAGGCGCGCTGGTGAGCCAGACCGATGCAACCCAGCTCGCGCTGATCCAGCAAACCAGTTCGGTTTACGTCAACTTCACGCAATCGGCCAACGATGTGCTGCGCCTGCGCAAGGCCCAGGGCGAAAAACAGGCACGCAGTGGCGGCGACAAAGCCGTGCCGGTGCATGTCGTGCTGGAAGACGGCAGCGAACTGCCGCGCGCCGGCAAGCTGTTGTTCTCCGACCTTAGCGTCGATCCCACTTCGGGCCAGATCACGTTGCGGGCCGAAGTACCCAACCCGGACGGCATCCTGATGCCGGGGCAGTATGTTCGGGTACGGTTGTCGCAAGCCGAGCTGCCGGCCGGCATCCTGTTGCCGCAACAGGCCGTCACCCGCTCCGAGAAAGGCGACACCGTGCTGGTCGTCGGCGCCGATGGCAAGCCGGCGCCGCGCCCTGTCAAGGTCGGCGCCGCGCAAGGCAACCAGTGGGTGGTGCTGGAAGGCCTGAAGCCGGGCGAGCAAGTCATCGTCGACGGCTTCCAGAAAATGATGGTGCCCGGCGCGCCGGTCAAGCCGGTGCCGTGGAAAGCATCGGCGCCGGCGGCCGGTGCACCGGCCAGCGGCCGTTAAAGATAAGACAGGAGTATCGAATGGCCCGTTTCTTTATCGATCGCCCCATCTTCGCGTGGGTGATCGCGCTCTTCATTCTGGTGATGGGCGCAGTGGCGATCACGCAGTTGCCGATCGCGCAGTATCCGCCGGTCGCGCCGCCGTCGATCGTCATTTCGACCGCCTATCCGGGCGCTTCGGCGCAGACGCTGGAAGACAGCGTCATCAGCGTGATCGAACGCGAGATGAACGGCTCGCCCGGACTGATCTACATGGAGTCGATCAGCCAGGCCAACGGCACCGGCACCATCACGCTCAGCTTCGAGACCGGCACCAACGCCGATCTGGCGCAGGTGGACGTGCAGAACCGGCTCGGACGCGCGACGCCAAGGCTGCCGCAGGCAGTGGTGCAACAAGGCGTGCGGGTGGACAAGGCGCGCTCGAACTTCCTGCTGTTTACGATCCTGTCGTCGGACGATCCGAAACTGGATCCGGTTGCGCTGGGCGACTATGCGTCGCGCACAGTGCTGCCGGAAATCCAGCGCCTGCCCGGCGTCGGCCAGGCGCAGCTGTTCGGCACCGAGCGCGCGATGCGGATCTGGATCGACCCGGCCAAGCTGATCGGCTTCAGCCTGTCGGCGGCGGACGTCAACAATGCAATCCGTTCGCAGAATGCGCAGGTTTCTTCCGGCACCATCGGCGACTTGCCGAACGTGCCCGGCCAGTCGATCACCGCAACGGTCGTGGTGCCCGGCCAGCTCAGCACGATCGGGCAGTTCGGCAATATCGTGCTGCGCGCCAATCCGGACGGCTCGGCGGTGCGCCTGAAAGATGTCGCGCGGATCGAGATCGGCGGCCAGAACTACGGCACGTCGGCGCGCCTGAACGGCAAGCCTTCGACCGGCATCGGCGTGCAGTTGTCGCCGACCGGCAATGCGCTGGCGACCGCCCAGGCGGTGCGCAACCGCATGGCCGAGCTGGCCCGCTATTTTCCGAAAGGCGTGAAGTGGGATATTCCGTTCGACAGCTCGCGTTTCATCGACATTTCGATCAGGCAGGTGGTCGAGACGCTGCTGGAGGCCGTGTTCCTGGTGTTCCTGGTGATGTATCTGTTCCTGCAAAACTTCCGCTACACGATCATCCCGACCATCGTGGTGCCGGTCGCGCTGATGGGTACCCTCGCCGCGCTGCTCGCGCTCGGATTTTCGGTCAACGTGCTGACGATGTTCGGCATGGTGCTGGTGATCGGCATCGTGGTCGACGACGCGATCGTGGTGGTGGAAAACGTCGAGCGCATCATGAGCGAGGAAGGCTTGCCGCCGCTGCAAGCGACGCGCAAGGCGATGGGCCAGATTTCCGGCGCCATCATCGGCGTGACGGTGGTGCTGGTCTCGGTGTTCGTGCCGCTCGCGTTTTTCGGCGGCGCGGTCGGCAACATCTACCGCCAGTTCTCGGCGGTGATGGTGTCGTCCATCATGCTTTCGGCCTTCATGGCGCTGTCGCTGACACCGGCGCTGTGCGCGCACCTGCTCAAGCCGGTGGAAGCCGGGCATCACCATGCGAAGGGCGGTTTTTTCGGCTGGTTCAATCGAGGGTTTTCGCGCACCGCCAAAGGGTATGAAGGATGGGTCGCCCGCATCCTGAAGCGCGCCGGGCGCTATCTGATCATTTTTGCGGTGATCGTGGCAGTGGTCGGCCTGCTGTTCGTGCGCATGCCGGCATCGTTCCTGCCGAACGAGGATCAGGGCTACATCATCGCCAACATCCAGCTGCCGCCGGGCGCGACGCTGGAACGCACCACCGACGTGATGACGAAAGTGGAAGATTTCATCCTGAAGCAGCCGGAAGTCAGGAGCATGGTCGGCGTGCTCGGCTTCAGCTTTTCGGGCAGCGGCCAGAACGCGGCACTGGCATTCGTCACGCTCAAGGACTGGTCCGAACGCTCGGGAGCGGAACACTCGGCGCAGGCGCTCGCGGGACGCGTCACCGGCGCGCTGCAGAGCGTGCGCGATGCGTTCGTCTTTGCATTGAGCCCGCCGCCGATTCCCGAACTGGGGCGCGGCACCGGCTTTTCGTTCCGCCTGCAGGATCGCGGCGGCAACGGCCATGCCGCGCTGCTGGCGGCGCGCAACCAGTTGCTCGGACTGGCCGCGCAAAGCAAGGTGCTGGTCGGCGTGCGGCCCGAAGGTCTGGAAGACGCGCCGCAATTGCAGCTCGACATCGATCGCGAAAAAGCCAACGCGCTGGGCGTGTCGTTCGACGCCATCAATACGGCTGTTTCCACCGCGCTGGGGTCGGCCTACGTGAACGACTTTCCGAATGCCGGACGCCTGCAGCGCGTCATCGTGCAGGCGGATGCGCCGGCCCGGATGCAGCCCGACGATCTGCTCAGGCTCAATGCGATCAACACCAAGGGGCAGCCGGTTCCGCTGTCCGCATTCGCCACCACGCACTGGATGGTCGGGCCGATGCAAACGGTCCGTTACAACGGTTATCCGACCATGCGGATTTCCGGCGATGCGGCGCCGGGGCGCAGTACCGGCGATGCACTCGACGAGATGGAACGCCTGGCCGCGCAATTGCCGGCCGGCTTTGCCTTCGAATGGACCGGCCAGTCGCGCGAAGAAAAACTTTCCGGCTCGACCATCTTCATCCTGTTCGGCTTCGCGCTGCTGGCGGTGTTTCTGGCCTTGGCCGCGTTGTATGAAAGCTGGTCGATCCCGATGTCCGTGTTGCTGGTGGTGCCGCTCGGCGTGCTGGGTGCGCTGCTGGCTGCCAATTTGCGCGGCTTTCCCAACGATGTCTATTTCAAGGTCGGCTTGATCACGATCATCGGCCTGGGCGCGAAGAACGCGGTGCTGATCATCGAATTCGCAAAGGATCTGCAAGCGCAGGGCAAGGGTCTGATCGAAGCGACGCTCGAAGCCTGCCACCTGCGCTTCAGGCCGATTCTGATGACGTCGATGGCGTTCATCCTCGGCGTGCTGCCGCTGGCCATCGCGTCCGGCGCGGGCTCGGCAAGCCAGCGGGCGATCGGCACCGGCGTGATGGGCGGAATGCTCGCGGCCACCGCGCTGGGCGTGTTTTTCGTGCCGATTTTCTTCGTGGTGGTGCGGCGCATCTTCAAAGGCAGCGAGCGCCAGCGCAAGAAATATGCGCATGAAGAATCAAACGGCGACGCATCAGCAACGGGAGGCAGCCATGAATAGGCGACCTATGCAATTTCATTTTTTCGGCAGGCTGCGCACTGCCGCGCGCGCGCCTCTGGCAATGTCGTTGCTGCTGGCGGGCTGCGCATCGATGGCGCCGACCTATCAGCGCCCCGTCGCTCCGGTGGCCGCAGTTTTCCCCGGCGCCGAAGCAGCCGCAACAACCGGTACGGCGGCGGATATCGAATGGCAGCGTTTCTTCGGCGACGCGCGCCTGAAACAGTTGATCGGACTCGCGCTGCAAAATAACCGCGACCTGCGGGTAGCCGTGCTCAACATCGAGCAGACACGCGCGCAGTATCAGATCCGGCGCGCCGATCTGTTTCCTGCCGTGAGTCTCAGCGTTGCCAGCAACCGGCAGCCCAGCCCGGTGACAGGCGGGATGTTCAAACTCTACACGGCCGGCTTGACGGTAACGGCTTACGAGCTGGATTTCTTCGGCCGCATCAAAAGCCTGAGCAATGCGGCGCTGGCGCAATACCTGGCGACCGAAGAAGCGCGCAAGAGCGTGCAGATCAGCCTGATCGCATCGGTGGCGAATATTTATCTCGGCCTGGCGGCCGATGACGAATTGCTCGCGCTGACGCGGCAGACGCTGGCCGCGCGCGAGGAATCGTTCAAGCTGATCAAGCTCAAGTTCGACAACGGCGTGGTGTCGGAGCTCGATTTCCGGCAGGCCGAATCGCTGGTGGAAGGCGCTCGGGCGATATTGGCGCAGCAGCAGCGTCAGCGCGCGCTCGATGAAAATGCGCTGGTACTGCTGGCCGGACAGCCGCTGCCGTCCACGCTGCCTGCGGTGACGCCGCTCGGCGCGACCTTGATCGGGGCCGAACTGCCGGCCGGCCTGCCGTCCGAACTGCTGACGCACCGCCCCGACATCCGCCAGGCCGAGCAGCAACTGATCGCCGCCAATGCCAACATCGGCGCGGCGCGCGCGGCGTTCTTCCCGAGGATTTCACTGACCGGCAGCGCGGGCAGCATCAGCACCGAGCTGTCGGGCCTGCTCAAGAGCGGCTCGTTCGCGTGGACCTTCGCGCCGCAACTGCTGTTGCCGATCTTCGATGCCGGCCGCAATCAGGCCAATCTCGATGTCGCGCAAGCGACGCGCGACATCGCGGTGGCCCAGTATGAAAAATCGGTGCAGGTTGCCTTCCGCGAAGTGTCGGATGCGCTGGCCGGCCGCGCGACGTTCGGCGAGCAGCTGCGCGCGCAGAAAGCGCAGGCGGATGCGGAAGCGGTCCGCTTCAAGCTGTCGGACCTGCGCTATCGCAACGGCGCGGCAAGCTATCTCGATCTGCTCGACGCGCAGCGCTCGCTGTTCAGCGCCCAGCAAGCCACGGTGCAAGTCTATCTGGCGCAACTGCAGAATCAGGTCACGCTGTACAAGGTTTTAGGCGGCGGCTGGACGGAGCCTGCTGCGGCGGCCGGGGCGAAATCATCCAGATGAGCGATCTGCCGCATAAGGAACTCATTTATCGGTTACCCATGCGCTGCCTCGTCAGATTGCACCATCGCTCGATGCAGTTCGCCTCGCTGATGCAACTGGCATAATCGGTCACGGTTCTGGCCGCACGTTCCAGCAACTGGATATCCGCCTCATGCTGGCGCGCGACATGCGGGTCTTCCAGAAACAGCACGCGCCGGCACCGGCGATCCAGAATCAGTTCCGCAATTTGCGCATCGCCCCCCAGCGGGCCGCTCATGCACGGCCTTGCCCAATTTTGTCCGGCATCCTTGCCCTTGATTTTTTGCGCGAGTTCATTCAGCAGCCGTCCGGTAGTGCCGGTTGCGTAACGTTGCGCAAACCGGTCCAGCAAATCGAAATGACGCGCCGCCAAGGCGAGCATGCGATCCTTCATCGCATCGTGCGCAATCAGCGCAATGCTTTCGTTTTCCAGATCGAAGATTGCATCGAGCGTTGCGTCCGGCGCGGCGCCGGCGGCAACGGCTTCCAGTTCAAACCATTCCCGCGCACCGGACAAGGTGGACAGAAACGGCTTGCCATGGATGATGCACTGGCGTTTGAGCGCAACCGCTTCCGGAAAAATCGAAGAGGGATCAACCGGGTCGATCAGATAAATCACCGCGTCCAGCGTACGCGCCGGGTCTTCATCGACCACCCTGGACACCAGCTTCATCAGCCCGCCGTGCCGGCCGTATGGAAAACGACGGATATCCGGATAACCGTTCAGCAAGCCTTGCTTTTCGATCGCATCCAGCGTTCTTCCGATCACGATCAATTCCGGCTTGAGGTGCGCTTCTATCGCGGTACGGGCGCCTTGCAGCAATCGAACCAGCGCCGAATCGGCTGAATCCAGATGCGCGCGATTGGCGGCAAGGCCGATGCGGTAGGGACGTTGTTTGGCAGACATGGAGAAATTCCGGAAAAATAAATATCGGTTGATGTTATCTATGCCCACTGAAAACCATGGTCCGCGAAAGACACGAAAGGCACGAAAGGTTCATAGCATTTTTTATTCATCTTTTCGTGCCTTTCGTGTCTTTCGCGGACAACAGGTAGCACCAGACATCTGGATAAAATTTTACCCGACAATCGCTAAGGGGCCGCGCAGCAATAAGTTAGGTAATTTGGCGGTCGTAGCGGGATGCACGGCAAGGCGTACGGCGCGACGCAGTGCGAGCACTGCTAGCGATGGACAACGCGGCAGTGCGCCCGATACGGCCAGCAAAATTGCCTAACTTATTGCTGCGCGGCCCCTAAGTGCTTTCACGCGCCATCAGCGTGAAACCCAGATCGATCCGCCTGACCGCCGGCATATCGCCTTCGATTGCCTTGCGCAGCAGCGTCGCGGCTTCGAAACCGACCCGGTAGCGCGGCGTTGCGATCGTGGTGACTGATGGATTCATCCACGCCGAGGCCGGCAAATCGTTGAAGCCGCAAACGGCAAGCCGGGCCGGCACGGCGATGCCGCGCCGCTGGCATTGATAAATCGCGCCGTAAGCCAGGTCGTCGTTGCAGCAGAACACCGCATCGCAGTCGGGCGCCATGGCCAGCATGCGTCCCAGCAATTCCGCGCCGAGCGCGATCGTCGATGGATCGGACACCAGCAGTTCGCGGCGCGGATCGTGCGATCCGGCGTCACGCAGCGCCTGGCGATAACCTTCGGCGCGCTTCAGCGTTCGTTCGTCCAGTTGGGCGCCGATGAAACCGATGCGCCGGTAACCTTTCACCAGCAAATGGCGCGTGATCGTGTAGCCGGCCTCGAACTGCGAAAACCCGACCGCCAGCCGTTGCGGATCGTCCGGCAAATCCATCATCGACACCACCGGCACGCGGCTGCTCTGCAGCATCTGCCGCACGCGCTCGCTCTGGGAAAGGCCGGTCAACAGTACGCCGTCCGGATTGGATTGAAGATTAATGCCGAGCAGCTTTTCTTCTTCGGCATCGGAGTACCGCGTATTCCCGATCAGCACCTGGTAGCCGCCCGCATCAAGCGCATCCTGGATGCCGGCCAGTATGTCGGTGAAAACCGCGTTCGACAGTGACGGAATCAGCACCGCGATCACGTTGGAATGCGCCGATGCCAATGACCGCGCGGCGCGGTTCGGCAGGTAGCCGAGATCGCGTATCGCCTGCTCGACCCGCATGCGCAACGCTTGCGACACTTGTTCCGGGTGAGAGATCGCGCGCGAAGCGGTCATGGTTGCGACGCTCGCCTGCCGCGCCACATCCGCCAAGGTAACCCGGCCGCGGGAACGGCTTTTCGATGGTGCTTGCTGTGCTATTGGCATAAAGTGATTCTGATTGACGTCAATAGCGCATTCTAATAGCGATCCGGAAATTTCCATTGACCGCTCCCGCATAGCGCTTCGACCGGCCGGTGGCCGCAGCGGATTTTTGCTTGAACCGGATTATCCGGTTGATCAAATGAATACGGCAGGTCACCCGATGAAGAGTTTCCTGCCGCATGTCATGCATCATGCATATCGCCTGGCTTACTTGCGCACTTTGGCAATTTCCTTTTGCAGGTCCTTGATCAGATCCGCATTGCCGTCGGCAGCGAACTTGTCGATTGCCGGTTTGACTTTTTCACGCATGCGGCCCAGTTCCGCATCGCTGACCACGCTGACCTGCATGCCCTTCCCTTTCAGGAAATCGACTGCCTGCCTGCCCGCTTCGCGGCTGTCCTTGCGCTCGAACGCACGCGATGCAACGGCGGATTCCTGCAATGCTTTTTTCTCGTCGGCAGACAAGCCATCCCACCATTTCTTACTGGCCAGGACGATCCATGGGCTGTACACGTGCTTGGTGATCGATAGATATTTCTGCACTTCGTAAAACTTGCTGGACTGGATGGTATTGACCGGATTTTCCTGGCCATCGACGGTTTTGGTTTCCAGCGCGGTAAACAATTCGGAGAACGGCAACGGCACTGCATTGGCGCCCAGGCTGTTGAACAAGTCGATATAGACCGGGTTCTGCATCACGCGCAGCTTGATGCCTTGCAGGTCTTCCAGCTTGGTGACCGGACGCTTGGTATTGGTCAGATGGCGGAATCCGTTTTCCCAGTAAACCAGACCGACCATGCCTTTTTCCTGCAGCCTGGCGGCGAGCTTCTGGCCGAACGGGCCATCCAGAACCGCATCGGCTTCGCGTTCGTTATTGAACAGGAACGGCAGGTCGTACACGCCGAAATCCTTGACGATGCCGACCAGCGTTGCAGTTGAACCGACCATCATTTCCTGCGCCCCGCCGATCAGCGCGTTCTGCATCTGGATATCGCTGCCCAGGCTGGCGTTGGCGAAGCCCTTGGCCTTCACCTTGCCGCCGGTGCGTTTGGCCAGGTCTTCGCTGAAAAACTTCACGGCGCGTCCCTGATTGCTGTCTTCGGCCAGGCCGTAACCCAAACGAATGATGCGCGGCTTGAAATCCGCTGCATGAACTGCACTGACGGCGCCGGCAACTGCCAGCGCCATGACGAGCGATTTGACGAACTGTTTCATGACTCCTCCAAGGGGTTAGTTAGATATTAGTGAAACCAGGTCATCGGAACGGTGATGATCCCGGGAAAAACAATGAAAATCGCAATCAGAACAATGTATGTGAGCAGGAACGGCCAGATGCCCTTGGTGGCGCTCTCCAGCGAGATCTTGGCGACGCCGCACACCACGTTGAGCACCGTGCACACCGGCGGATGAATCAGGCCCAGCGTACCGACCAGCACGAACATCACGCCGAAATAAGTCGGATCGATGCCGGCCTTGTTCGCCAGCGGCATCAGTACCGGCGCCATCACGAGAATGGTCGGCGTCAGATCCATCACGGTGCCCACCGCCAGCAGCAGCAGCATCACAGCGCCCATCAGGATGCGCGGGTCATGGAGCAGCGGCGACAGCAGATCGATCACCTGCGCCGGCAGGTCCGCCAGCGTCACCATGTACGACGACACCAATGCGCCCGCCGTCAGGAACATCACGGCGCTGGTGGTGCGCGCGGCGTCGATCAGCAGTTTCATCAGGTCGTTGAACTTCACTTCGCGATAGATGAACAGGCTGACGAACAGCGAATAGACGGCCGCGACCACGGCTGCTTCGGTCGGCGTGAAGAATCCGCCGCGCAGCCCGCCGATGATGATGACCGGCAGCATCAATGCCCACAGGCCTTCGACCAATGCGGTGCGGCGCTCCGTCCAGGTACTTTTCGGCTGAGGCGTGACCTTCATTTTGCCGGCCAGCATGGTCCATACGATTACCAGCGCGACGCCCATCAGCACGCCGGGCACGATACCCGCTAAAAACAGCTTGGAAATCGACGTATTGGTGGCGACGCCGAAAATGATGAACGACATCGATGGCGGAATGATCGGCGCGATAATGCCGCCCGACGCGATCAGGCCCGCCGAGCGCGGCACCGGATAGCCATGATCGCGCATCATCGGAATCAGCAGCGTCGCCAGCGCCGCCGTGTCCGCAATGGCGGAACCCGACAGGCTGGCCAGCAGCACGGATGCGGCGATCGCCACATAACCCAAGCCGCCCTGTATATGGCCGACCAGAGTGACCGCCAGGTTGATGATGCGCTTGGAAATGCCGCCGGCATTCATCAGTTCGCCGGCCAGAATGAAGAACGGCACTGCCATCAACGGGAAGTTGTCGGCGCCGGCCAGCAGGTTTTGCGCGACCAGTTGCGGATCGAAAAAATTCAGATGGAACATCAGCGCGACGCCGGTCAGGATCAGCGCGAAAGCGATCGGCATGCCGAGCACCATCAGCAGGACCAGCGAACCCAGAAATACGGCCATGGTCATTCCCGTGCTCCTTCGGCCGAATCCTGCGGCGCAGCCAGGCCGGCTCCCGGGATCATCGCCTGCGGATGCCTGATAATTATTTTCCACAGGTTGGCCAGCACGATCAGCATCATGGTGCCGGCGCACAGCAGGCCGGCCGATGCCATGAATGCCATCGGGAAGCGCAGCACGGTGGAATAGGTATCCAGTCCGATCAGCGTCTGCGTCCAGCTGCCGTACAGGAATAGCCAAAGTCCGTACAGCATCAGCAAATGGCTGATGATGGCGCAACCGCGGCGCGCCCAGGGCGGCAATTTGGCCTGCACCAGTTCGACGCCCAGATGCGCATGCCGGCGCAGCGCCAGGATGGCGCCCAGGAAAATCAGCCAGACGAACATCAGCCGCGAGATTTCCTCGGCCCACGCAATGCCCGAATTGAACACATAGCGCAATACGACATTGCCGAACACCAGCACGACCATCACCGCCAGTGCCAGCGCCATCAGCCATTCGGCAAGCCGCTCCACGCGCGGAATCAGCAATTTCATTGCCCTGCTCCTTGTTGAGTTTTCCATTTCACAGCGCCGCGTATTGCGCGACAATTTGATTGACGAGCTTTTCGGGCTCGGCTTTGATATCGATTCGGATTCCACGCTCGTCTTTCGCAAGCGGCTCCAGATCGCGGAACTGGCTTTCGAGAAGTGCGGGCGGCATGAAATGCCCCGGCCTCGCCTGCATGCGCGATGCAATCAGTTCGCGGTCGCCATCCAGATGAATGAATATCAGCGACGGATCGCCCAGGCGCAGCAGATCCCGATAACGCCGCTTCAGTGAAGAACATGACAGCACCAGACCTTCGTCACGCTCCTTTGCCGACCTGATCCGCGATTGCAGGATTAAAAGCCATGCATGGCGATCATTGTCGTCAAGCGGGATTCCGGCAGCCATTTTGGCGATGTTGCCCGCAGTATGGTGATCATCCCCTTCAACGTAAGCGAAACCAAGCCGCTGGGCCAACCGGCGCCCTATTGCGCTTTTGCCGCAACCGCTCACGCCCATGACGACACAGCGCTTGGATTGAACAACCTGGTTGTCGATACGATCGTGCATGTTGGCTTCGGCAATTTTTAAATGAAAACGGGAAGCGTAAAAACAGCGTATTTATGTTAGCGCTACCATTAAACATGATTTTAACTTGCCAAAATAATTTGTAAAGCGTTTTCCATATGGCAGTGCAACAAATTAATAGCAATTAATCTTGATTTACTCAATTTTGCTGGCTGGCATACTGGATCCGGGCATTTTCAGATAGCGCTATCATTAAAATTTCTAAAGTCGAAAATCGTGATGCAGTCTGCCGTGAATGCCGGCCTGAAAAATCATGAGGGAATTGGAGCGGACGACTGATCGCATCGCGATGGGAAGTTCCGGATCTTCGGACGCGGCGCCAAGTCCGACGCCATCAGGCTAAATCAATTGGCCCGCGGTGATCGTGATCGTTCTTTTGCAAAGCGCTGCGATGGAAGGATCATGTGTAACCAGCACCAGCGTCGAACGGCGTTCCCGGTTCAACTCGAACATCAGCCGGATCACCGATTCGCCGGTCACGGCATCGAGGCTGCCGGTCGGCTCATCGGCAAACAGCAGCGGCGGCTCGCTGACGAACGCACGCGCCAGCGCAACCCGCTGCTGCTCGCCGCCCGACAGATATTTCGGATAGTGCTTCAGACGGCTGGCCAAGCCCACGCGCGCCAGCATCGCTTGCGCCTTTTCCCTGGCGGCACCGTCATTGCGCAGCTCGAGCGGCAGCATCACATTTTCCAGCGCATTCAAATGCGACAATAACTGAAATGACTGGAACACGAACCCCAGCTCCGCCTTGCGCAATCCCGCACGGCCATCTTCATCGAGCGCGAAGATATCGACGCCATTGAGCCTGACCGTGCCTTCGGTAGGCGTATCGAGCCCCGCGAGCAAGCCCAGCAGCGTCGATTTGCCCGAACCGGAAGCGCCGACTATCGCAAGCGTCGCACCCGCTTGCACGGTAAAATTGATGTTGTGAAGAATGGTTAGTTCACCGGTTGCATCGGCGACGCGTTTCGTAAGGCTGGCAACTTCAATGGCAGGAAAATGTGCGGAAGGTTCTGACATGCAAGATAATCATCAAGGATACGGAACAGTAATGCGGCTGGTGCGGACAATGATGTTCATCCTGCTCGCACTGTCCGCATCGGTGGGCTATTCTGCATCAAAAACGATACTCGTGCTGGGAGACAGCTTGTCGGCTGAATACGGGCTGATACGCGGCAAAGGCTGGGTGCCGTTGCTGCAAACCAGGCTGCAAACCGAAGCGATCGATGCGACGATCGTCAACGCCAGCATCAGCGGCGAAACCACCAGCGGCGGCAGAACACGGCTGCAGACGCTGCTGGACAAGCATCGCCCCGATATCGCGGTCATTGAATTAGGCGCCAACGACGGTTTGCGCGGATTGCCGCTTGCGGCGACCGAAGCGAATTTGCGCGCACTGATCGCGGCATCGAAAAAGGCGCAGGCCAAGGTGCTTTTGGTCGGCATGCAGATTCCGCCCAACTACGGCGGCGATTACACCAGACGTTTTGCCGGCATTTATTCGAAGATCGCCAAAGACACCAAAGTGCCGCTCGTTCCCTTTCTGCTGGAAGGACTCGCCGATAAACCGCAGCTCTTTCAGCCAGACCGCATTCACCCAACCGCCGAAGCGCAGCCGCTGATGCTGGACAGCGTTTGGCCGCACCTGAAACCGCTTTTAACAAAATGAGTACATGAAGTATCCTGCCCTGCTTTCCTTTGCCGAAATACTTCCGCAACTCGATTTATACGACGCGATTATCGATGTCCGCAGCCAGTCGGAATTTGCGGAAGACCACATTCCGGGAGCAATCAATTGCCCGGTGCTGAACGATGACGAGCGGATCCGGGTCGGCATGCTCTACAAGCAAGTCAGTTCATTTGAAGCAAAGAAAGTCGGCGCCGCACTGGTCGCGCGCAACATTGCCCTCCACATCGATACGCTCTTTCTCGACAAGCCGCGCGACTGGAAGCCGTTGATTTATTGCTGGCGCGGCGGCAATCGCAGCGGCTCGCTGACGCATGTTCTTGCAAAAATCGGCTGGCACGCCGTGCAGCTGGATGGCGGCTACAAGGAATATCGCCGGCATGTCAACGCGATGCTCAATGAGTTGCCGTCCCGCTTCGACTTCAAGGTACTCTGCGGCACCACCGGCAGCGGCAAAAGCCGTCTGCTGCAAACACTTGTATCGAAGGGGGCGCAAGTGCTGGATCTGGAACAGCTGGCGGCACACCGTGGATCGGTATTGGGAAATTTGCCGACCGAAGCGCAGCCTGCGCAAAAGACATTCGAAAGCGGCATCTGGCAAGCGTTGCGCCACTTCAGTCCGGATCAAGTGGTGTTTGTCGAATCGGAAAGCAAAAAGGTCGGCAATCTTCGCGTACCCGATGCACTGATGGAAAAAATGCGCGCATCGCCCTGCGTGTCGCTCACGCTGTCAAGAACCGATCGGATAAAGCTTTTGATGGATGATTACGCGCATTTCGTTACTGATCCGGCGCAATTGAATGCGCAACTCGATTGCCTGATCACATTGCATGGCCGCGAAAAAATCGCCCGATGGCAAACGATGGCGTTATCTGGCCGGATGGAAGCGCTGGTGGAGGAATTACTGGCCGATCATTACGACCCGGCTTATCTGCGCTCCATCGAGCGCAATTTCGCACAGTTTCCGCAAGCGCGCCATCTTGAATTGGCCAATCTTTCGGAAAAAGAATTTTGTAAAGCAGCCGAAGAACTGCATCAATCTTCATAAAATCCGCAACGGACTTGCGAGGTTAGACGCAATTGACATTGCCAATAAAAATGCCGCTCGACGAGCGGCATTTTTATCATGCGAAAAGATTTACCTGGTTTCGATACCATCCCCGCCCTTGACGTCAGCCACGGCCGGCTTGAGTATTTCAGCCTTCGCTTTTTTCTTCAAAACGTCAATATAGGCGACCATTTCCTGTTGCGCCAATGCGTTCGCGATTTGCTGCTGCTCCGCCTGGCGGCGTGCATTATCCGTGGTCGCTGCTTGCGCAACCTTGTTGATGCGGTATACGTTATATCCTTGCCCCGGCGAATTGACGCCGACGTAAGCCGGCAATTTGTTCACGTCGGCTTTCATCACAGCAGTGAATGCTTCGCCCTGCAATCCTTCATTCTTGGTACGGGAGATCATCTTGGGCGCCGCAAAACCGGCGGCATCGCTTTTTGCCCTGAGTTCGGCAAGCTTGGCTTCACCGGCTTTCCTGGAAAGATTAGCCGCTTCGATCTGCGTAACACGTTCACGCACAACCGCTTTCACTTCTTCAAACGGACGCTTGGCCGCGGGTTTGTATTCAAGTATGCGGCCGGCAATCAAGGTTCCCGGCGCAGCCTCGATCGCTTCGGTATTGCGCTTGTTTTTAATCGCGTCGTCTGCGAACAGCGCTTTCAGGAATTTAGGATTATTAAATAACGCATTCGGTTCCACGGCCGGATTCGGTGTACGCGTCAGATTGGAAACCGTTTCAATTTTCAGTTTCAGTGCATCGGCAACCGGTTTCAGACTGTCTGATTGCTCATAAACCATGTTGGTGAAAGTATCGGACAGCTCGGAAAATTTCTTGGCCGCCAGCTGTTTCCTGATTTCTGCCGCAATGTCGCCCTTGACTTCATCCAGTGTTTTGACTGTCGCCGGCTTGATGGCGGTCAACTGGATGATGTGATAACCGAAGTCGGATTGCACCAGATCGCTGATTTCGCCTTGCTTGAGCTTGTAGGCCGCATCTTCAAACGGCTTGACCATCATGCCTCTGCCGAAGAAATCGAGATCGCCGCCGCGTTCGGCGGAACCGGGGTCTTGCGAATTTTCCTTGGCCAGCCTGGCGAAATCGCCCGGATTCTTGCGCAATTGAGCCAGCAGCTTTTCCGCTTTCGCTTTCGCGACTGCCTTGTCGGCACCTGACGCGTCCTTGTTGACGGCAATCAGAATATGGCTTGCGCGTCTTTGTTCATCGACCGAATAACGCTTCATGTTTTGATCGTAGTACGATTTTATATCTGCATCGGAGACGGCGATCTGCGAAGCTACCGCCTTGTTGTCAAGCACGACATACTCGGCTTTGACCTGCTCCGGAATCCCGAACTGGCTGCCATTCCTGTCGTAGTAATCCTTCAGCATTTCATCGGTGATTTTCACCTGCGGAACGTAGTCGGATGCCTTGAATGCAAGTTCCTGCACTTCACGTTGTTGCTCATTGATTTCAGACAGTCGGGTGGCAACCGATTTCGGGGCAAATGCGGTGGTCTGGATCGCGGCATTGATTTGCTGCAGTGCCAAATCCTGGCGCAGGCGCGCTTCATACATCGCCGGCGTCATTCCTTGTACCGCGAGCAGGGCCTTGTAACGTTCACTGTCGAATTTTCCGTCGGGAGTCTTTAAATCCTGAACACCGAGAATGGTCTGCTGCAAGGTCTGGTCTGACACCGACAACCGTTTGCGCGCCGCTTCCGCAGCCAGCGCCTTTTGCGCAATCAGATTTTCCAGAATCCCTTGCTTTGCCTGTGGCGTATCGAACATCTTGGGATCGAATTGGGCGCCGAACATCTGGCGAAAACGCTCCATTTGTTCGCGTTGCGCCGCATCCCATTCCTGCTGCGTAATCGATTGTCCGGCAACCTTGGCCACTGCATTGGCGCCGCCGCCGAAACGGGTATAACCTTCAAGTCCGAAGAGCAGAAATGATGGAACGATCAATAGCAGCAGCATGAATTGCATCAACCGCTGGTGGGTACGAATAAACTCGAACATGGTCAACCAATCGCAAACAGATTGCAATAAATTCTATCGCATATGAAAAAAGGCGAACATAAGTTCGCCTTTTTGATTTTGGCGGAGTGGACGGGACTCGAACCCGCGACCCCCGGCGTGACAGGCCGGTATTCTAACCGACTGAACTACCACTCCTAAACTTCTACTTCCAGAATGCATTGTGCTCGACTGATTGGTGGGTGCTGAGAGGCTCGAACTCCCGACCTACGCCTTGTAAGGGCGCCGCTCTACCAACTGAGCTAAGCACCCGAATTTGCAACTTAGTCAGCCAAACTTGGCGTTTGTCACCACGCCAAAAGAACGCTAGTTTAGCGCATCTTTTAAAGCTTTGCCAGGCTTAAATTTGGGAACTTTGGCTGCCTTGATCTTGATTGCCTCGCCGGTGCGTGGGTTGCGGCCCGTGCGTGCGGCGCGCTTGCCCGCGGAAAACGTGCCGAAGCCCACCAAGGTTACCGAACCATTTTTTTTCAACGTCGTTTTTACAGCGCCAATCACTGCATCAAGCGCACGCATTGAAGCGGCTTTTGAAATGTCTGCGGACTTGGCAATGTGATCGATTAATTCTGTTTTATTCACTTACGCCCCCCTCACAAAGATTAAATTCCGCAATGGTGCATGTCGCTCGCTATTAATTGCACATCCATCACGTCATGCAGAAAAAATCTGCAGCACGTATTAAACAAGTCGCACAGCCTTGTGTCAAGCGCTTTGCGGGAGCTGACCAGAGATTGGTAACGCGCTCTCCGGCTTCCGATAACCAACTCCATGGCGTTCATTTCAATTTTTCATTGAATGCGCACATGAAAAAAAGCGCTCCGAAGAGCGCTTCAACCCGCTGTTTCAACGGTCAATGTTTAACCACATTGGGATCCGGCTTTTCGGTTGTTTGGGTCACTGCCGCATCGGCCGCCAGTTCCTCTTCCACCAGCGGAACGGGATGCCGCTCGAGCGCTATTTCCAGCACTTTGTCAATCCAGCGAACCGGAACGATCTCCAACTTGTTTTTTACGTTGTCGGGAATCTCGGCGAGGTCCTTCACATTTTGCTCCGGGATCAAAACCGTCTTGATGCCGCCGCGATGCGCCGCCAGCAGTTTTTCTTTCAATCCGCCGATCGGCAATACCTCTCCGCGCAATGTGATTTCTCCCGTCATTGCCACATCGGCACGCACCGGAATACCGGTAAAAATCGACACCAGCGCGGTTGTCATTGCAATACCGGCGGAAGGACCATCCTTCGGTGTTGCGCCTTCAGGTACATGAATGTGAATGTCGCTCTTCTCGAAAATTTCGCTCTTGATGCCGAGTTTTTTGGCACGGCTGCGCACCACGGTACGCGCCGCTTCGATCGACTCCTTCATCACATCGCCCAGCGTTCCGGTGCGAATGACGCCGCCCTTGCCCGGCATCGTGATCGCTTCGATCGTGAGCAGATCGCCACCGACTTCGGTCCATGCAAGACCGACGACCTGGCCTACCTGGTTATCCTTTTCCGCCATGCCGAAATCGAAGCGGCGGACGCCCAGGAACTTGTCGATATTTTTACTGTTGATCGTGACTTTCCTGTCCTGTTTTTTCAGCAGAAGCATCTTTACCACCTTGCGGCAGATTTTCGAAATTTCACGTTCCAGCGACCGCACGCCTGCTTCACGCGTGTAGTAGCGGATGATGTCGCGAATGGCCGATTCCGCGACGCTGATTTCCTCTTCCTTCAGACCGTTGTTCCTGATCTGCTTCGGCAACAAATAGCGTTGCGCAATGCTGGTCTTTTCATCCTCGGTATAGCCGGACAAGCGAATCACTTCCATTCTGTCCAGCAGCGCCGGCGGGATGTTGTATGAATTCGATGTCGCGACAAACATCACATCCGACAGATCGAAATCGACTTCGATATAGTGATCGGAGAACGTGTGGTTCTGTTCAGGATCCAGTACCTCGAGCAAAGCCGATGAAGGATCGCCGCGAAAATCCATGCCCAGCTTGTCGATTTCATCGAGCAGGAACAACGGATTGCGCACGCCGGTTTTCGCCAGGCTTTGCAAAATCTTGCCGGGCATCGAACCGATATAAGTACGGCGATGTCCGCGGATTTCCGCTTCATCGCGCACGCCGCCCAACGCCATGCGCACGAACTTGCGATTGGTTGCGCGTGCAATCGATTGGCCGAGCGAGGTCTTGCCGACGCCCGGAGGGCCGACGAAGCACAGGATCGGCGCCTTGAGCTTGTCGACGCGCTGCTGCACGGCGAGATATTCCAGGATGCGCTCTTTAACCTTGTCAAGGCCGTAGTGATCGTCCTCCAGCACTTTTTCGGCATTGGACAACTCGTTATTCACCTTGGATTTTTTCTTCCAGGGCAGGCCTACCAGCGTGTCGATATAGTTGCGCACCACGGTAGCCTCAGCCGACATCGGCGACATCAGTTTGAGCTTTTTCAGTTCGCCCTGCGCCTTGTCGCGAGCTTCCTTCGGCATCTTGGCCGTCAGGATTTTTTTCTCGAGATCTTCCAGATCGGCGCCTTCCTCGCCTTCGCCGAGTTCTTTCTGGATTGCCTTGACCTGTTCGTTCAGATAGTACTCGCGTTGGGATTTTTCCATCTGACGCTTGACGCGGCCGCGGATACGCTTTTCCACCTGAAGAATGTCGAGCTCGCCTTCGAGTTGTCCGAGCAGATGCTCGTGGCGCTTCGCCACGTTGAAAATTTCGAGGATGACCTGTTTTTGCTCGAGCTTCAACGGCAAGTGCGCGGCGATCGTATCCGCCAATCGTCCTGCATCGTCGATGCCGGCCAGCGATGTCAAGATTTCGGGCGGAATTTTCTTGTTCAGCTTCACGTACTGATCGAATTGCTGAACAATTGCACGCCGCATCGCTTCCACTTCGGACTCTTCGCCGGCTTCGGATTCGACCGGCGTCAAATCTGCGACGAAGTGCGTGTCCAGTTCCTTGATCTGATGGATGCGCGCACGCTGGGAACCTTCGACCAGCACTTTAACCGTGCCATCGGGAAGCTTCAGCATTTGCAGAATATTGGCAACGCAGCCGATTTCATAAATGTCGTCGGCTGACGGTTCGTCCTTGGCTGCAGCTTTCTGGGCCGCGAGCATGATGCTCTTGCCTTGCTCCATCGCGGCTTCAAGCGCCTTGATCGATTTGGGCCGGCCGACGAAAAGCGGTATCACCATATGCGGAAAAACGACAACATCGCGCAATGGCAATAACGGTAGCCGGGTGTGTTCAGTAAGAGTAGAAGTAGTCGTCATGGCGAGCCTTATCAAAAAACCTGTTAATGATGTTGGCACGAGCGGGCGAAACACAAGTCCGCGCATCAACAAAAATCATCACAGCATCGTCAAAAGGCAATAAAAAAAGCCACACACGAAGTTACCCGCGGGTGGCTTTACGATGGAAGCCTGTGTGATTGTTGATTGATCTGATTGTACTGCTTTTGTTCAATAATCGGCATTAAAACCTTACTTTTCAGATGTTTTTGCAGCTTCGGCATCTGTCGAGCATTCAAGGTTTTAATTATTTGGCACCGGATACCTTTTGCTGCTCGTGATAAATCAACAATGGTTTCGCGCCATTGGCAATCGTGTTTTCATCGACGACAACCTTGGCCACATTTTGCTGGTTAGGCAATTCAAACATCACTTCCAGCAATGCATGTTCAAGAATGGAACGCAATCCGCGCGCACCGGTTTTGCGCGCCAACGCTTTTTTTGCAATTGCATGCATTGCGGCCGGCCTTATTTCAAGCTCGGCGCCTTCCATTTGCAGCAGCTTCGAATATTGCTTGATGAGCGCGTTCTTGGGCTCCAACAGAATCTGGATCAATGCAGCCTCATTCAATTCGCTGAGTGTCGCCACCACCGGCAAGCGCCCGACCAGTTCGGGAATCAGGCCGAACTTGATCAGGTCTTCAGGCTCCGTTTCCATCAATACTTCGCTGGCAGTGCGCTCCTTTTGACTCTTGACGCTCGCGGAAAACCCGATGCCGCTTTTCTCCGATCGATTGGAAATGATTTTTGCCAGTCCGTCGAAAGCACCGCCGCAAATGAACATGATGTTGGTGGTGTCGATCTGCACGAAATCCTGGTTCGGATGCTTGCGCCCGCCTTGCGGCGGCACCGATGCCATCGTACCTTCGATCAGTTTCAGCAAGGCTTGCTGCACGCCTTCGCCCGACACATCGCGCGTGATCGACGGATTGTCCGATTTGCGCGAAATCTTGTCGATTTCATCGATATAAACAATGCCTTTTTGCGCCTTTTCAACTTCGTAATTACAATTCTGCAAAAGCTTTTGAATGATGTTTTCGACATCCTCGCCGACATAGCCGGCTTCGGTTAACGTGGTTGCATCGGCGATCACGAACGGCACATTCAACATGCGCGCCAGCGTTTGCGCCAGCAAGGTCTTGCCTGAACCAGTCGGGCCGACCAGCAAGATATTGCTCTTTGCCAATTCGACATCGTCTTTTTTGCCGAGATGCTTGAGGCGTTTGTAGTGGTTGTATACCGCCACCGACAGAATCCGTTTGGCCGTATCCTGCCCGATTACGTATTGACCCAGCAACTCGAAAATTTCCTGCGGAGTCGGAAGATCGGACTTCGGTCCCGCGACAGACTCAACGGTGGATGCCTCATCGCGAATAATGTCGTTGCACAGGTCGATGCATTCATCGCAGATGAATACGGAAGGACCTGCGATCAGCTTTTTTACTTCGTGCTGGCTCTTGCCGCAAAACGAGCAGTAAAGCAGTTTTTCGCCGCTGGAAGATTTTTTATCGGACATGAGGAAAAATATCTTTGGATGGTGGTTTGATCTTACCTGCGAATTCCGAATCCGTCACGATCCCGCGCAAGAAAATGGGCAAACTGAAAGAATTCAGCCACTATAAAACAAAACGCCCGAACATGGATGCGTCCGGGCGTTTTCGCATCGACCGACTGCCGGTTACAAACGATTGATCAGCACCTTGTCAATCATGCCATATTCAGCCGCCGCATCGGCTGACATGAAATTATCTCTTTCGGTATCCCTGCCGATTTCTTCAATCGACTTGCCGGTTTTTTCCGCCAGAATACCGTTCAGGCGTTCGCGCAAATAAAGGATTTCACGCGCCTGGATTTCGATATCGGTGGCCTGGCCTTGCGCACCTCCCGAAGGCTGGTGAATCATGATGCGCGAATTGGGCAGCGAAAAACGCTTACCCTTTGCGCCGGCGGCCAGCAAGAATGCACCCATCGAAGCGGCCAGGCCGGTGCACAGCGTGGAGACATCCGGCTTGATGAACTGCATCGTGTCGTATATCGCCATGCCGGCCGATACCGAGCCGCCGGGAGAATTGATATACAGCGAAATATCCTTGTCCGGATTTTCGCTTTCCAGAAACAGCATTTGCGCAACGATCAGATTGGCCGTGTGATCGTTTACCGGACCGACCAGAAAAATGACGCGTTCCTTCAACAGCCGCGAGTAAATGTCATAAGCGCGCTCGCCGCGGCCGCTTTGCTCGATGACCATCGGCACCATGCCGAGCATTTGTGTGTCGAGTGCGGAATTTCGGTTCATGCTTGTCATGTGCTTTCCTTATGGCGTGCGCACAAGCGCTTTACATCAAGCTTGCGCGTTATTGCCCATCAATTCGTCGAATGCGACCGGCTTTTCAGTCACCTTGGATTTACCCAATACGTAATTGACGACGTTTTCTTCCAAAACAAGAGCCTCGACCTCCGCCAGGCGGCGGCGGTCGCTGAAATAATATTTCAACACTTGCTGCGGATCTTCGTAACTTTGCGCGAAATCCTCGACCTGCGCTTTCACTTGTTCCGGCGTCGCCTGCAGATCGTTCGCCTTGACGACTTCCGCCAGAATCAAGCCCAGCCGCACCCGACGTTCGGCTTGCGCGGTGAAGAGTTCCGGCGGGAAAGGCATGTCCTTGACGTTCATGCCGCGTTGCGCCATATCCTGGCGGGTCATTTCCACCAGGCGCTCGACGTCCTGATCGACCAGCGCTTTCGGCACATCCAGTTCGGAAATCTTGATCAGCGCGTCCATCACGCTGTCTTTGGTTTGGGCTTTGACACGGTTGCTGACTTCGCGTTCCAGATTCTTCCTGATATCTTCGCGCATCTTTTGCATGTCGCCATCTTCGATCCCGAGCGATTTTGCAAATTCGGCATCGACTTCAGGCATGTGCGCCCACTCGAGTTTTTTCAGCGTGACCGTGAATTCGGCCGTCTTGCCGGCCACATCCTTGCCGTGGTAATCGGCGGGAAAAACGAGCGGGAACGTCTTCGATTCGCCGACTTTCAATCCGATTGTCGCAGCTTCGAATTCCAGCAGCATGCGTCCTTCGCCCAGCACGAATGCATAGTCGTCGGCCTTGCCGCCCTGAAATTCCACGCCGTCGATCTTGCCGATGAAATCAATGGTTACGCGGTCGCCGTTTTGCGCCGATTGCTCCGCGCCACCGTCGCCGTGCGCGCCCTGCTCGCCTTTGACGTGATAATGCACGCGCTGCTTGCGCAGGATATCGATGGTCTTGTCGATTTCGGCATCGCTGACTTCAGCCTTGGTCTTTTCGACTTCCGCTGCCGACAGGTCGCCCAATTTCACCTCGGGATAAACCTCGAACGTGGCATCGAAAGCGATCGTTCCCTGCGCCGCATCGGCACCGGTTTTCGGCTCGATTTTCGGGTAGCCGGCGACACGCAGATTGTTTTCGTTTGCCGCATCGTTGAATGCGCGGCCGACCTTGTCGTTCAACACTTCGGTTTCCACTTGGTAGCCGTATTGCGCAGCGACCATTTTCATCGGAACCTTGCCCGGACGAAAGCCGGGTGCCTTTGCCGTGCGAGCGCGGATTTTCAAGCGCTTTTCAACTTCCGACTGGACATCGGCCAGCGGCAATGTGATGGTGATGCGGCGTTCAAGTTTGTCCAGCGTTTCGACTGCAGTTGCCATGTGAATCGTCCAAATAAGTAAAAGTGCTGTGGTGCGAGGAGGGGGACTCGAACCCCCACGCCATTGCGGGCGTCAGGACCTAAACCTGGTGCGTCTACCAATTTCGCCATCCTCGCGGGATAGTTGCGCTTAACCGCTTGATCACCAAAAGCAAAGGGCGACCCTGAAGTGAAAATACGGTCGCCCTACGCTGCCTTTGTCAGTGGATCTTCAACTTCAGCCGAGCATTTTACTGGATTTTTCCGCCACCCGCCTTGATTTTTGCCGGCATTGCCATGCCGTTCCTGCGGTTCATGCCGGCTTCCTGACCCTGAACCAGGCCGCATACAGCGCCGGCAAAAACAGCAACGTCAATGCGGTTGCGACGATCAGACCGCCCATGATCGCGACTGCCATCGGGCCCCAGAATACGGAGCGCGACAGCGGAATCATCGCCAGCACGGCCGCCGCCGCGGTCAGAATAATCGGCCGGAAACGTCGCACCGCCGCTTCCACGATCGCATTCCACGGCGCGGTGCCGGCGGCGATATCCTGCTCGATCTGATCGATCAGGATGACCGAGTTGCGGATGATCATGCCGAATAATGCGATCACCCCCAGTTGCGCGACGAAACCGAACGGCCGCTGCATGATCAGCAATGCCATCGCCGCGCCGGCCACGCCGAGCGGACCGGTCAGGAACACCAGCACCGAACGGGAAAAACTGTGCAATTGCAGCATCAGCAAGGTAAAAATAATGAAGATGACCAGCGGCACATTCGCCGCGATCGATTCCTGCGCTTTGCCGCTGTCGGCGGCAGCGCCCGCCAGGTCGATCTTGTAACCGGCCGGAAGCGCGGCGCGCAGCTTGTCGAGTTGCGGATTGATCTGGCTCGATACCGTCGGGCCCTGGATGCCATCGGCGACATCGCTTTGCACGGTGATCGCCCATTCGCGCCCTTCGCGCCAGACAACCCCCGGCTCCCAGACAAAATGAGGCCGCGCGAGTTGCGACACGGTGACCGATCTGCCGCTTGCGGTCGGTATATTGGTGCCGTTCAGCATTTCGATCGTGGCACGTTCCTCCGCCGGCTGCCGGATCACGATGTCGATCAGCTTGTTGCCGTCGCGGTACTGGCCGACCGTCGTGCCGCTCAATATCGTATTCGCAGCGCGCATGACGGTTTGCGAACTGATGCCGAGCGCGCGCAGCTTGTCCTGATCGAGATCGAGACGCAGCACCTTGACCGATTCATTCCAGTTATCGTTGACGCCGATCGCATTCGGATTGGCGCGCATGATGTCCTTGACCTGATCGGCGATCGCGCGCACCTTCGCTACTTCGTCACCGGTCACGCGAAACTGCACCGGATACGGTACCGGCGGACCGTTCGGCAGCAATTTCACGCGGCCCCGCACCTCGGGAAAATCAGTCTTGAACGCTGCGACGATTTTCAGCCGCAGCGCTTCGCGCGCCTGCAAATTTTTCGGCAATACGACTATTTGCGATACATTAGTCTGCGGAAAAATCTGGTCGAGCGGCAGGTAGAAGCGCGGACTGCCGGTGCCGACATAGCTGGTCACGCTTTCCACCCCTTCCTGCCGGCTGATGAATTTTTCAAACTTTTTCGCTTGCGCTTCGGTCGCGGAAAATGCACTGCCTTCCGGCAGCCACAGTTCGACCATCAGTTCCGGCCGGCTTGAATCCGGAAAGAATTGCTGCTCGATGAATCTGAACCCGAACACGCCCAGCCCGAATGCGGCCAGCGTCAGCAGGATCGTGGTTTTGCGCCATTCGACGCACCAGTTCACCAGTTTGCGAAAGCGGCTGTAAAACGGCGTGTCGAACAATTCGTGATGGCCGTCGGCGCCGGCCGCAGGCTTCACTTTCAGCAGCACATAACCGATATACGGCGTGAACAGCACCGCAACCAGCCATGAAATCAGCAGCGCCAGCGCATTGACTGAAAACATCGAGAACGTGTATTCGCCTGCCGCCGATTGTGCCAGGCCGATCGGCAGGAATCCGGCTGCCGTGATCAGCGTCCCGGTCAGCATCGGCATCGCGGTGGACGTGTAGGCAAACGTGGCCGCATCGAAGCGCGAAAATCCTTCTTCCATTTTGCGCACCATCATCTCGACCGCGATGATGGCATCGTCCACCAACAGGCCGAGCGCGATGATCAATGCGCCGAGAGAAATCTTGTGCAAGTCGATGCTGAAAATCCGCATGAACAGGAAAGTCACCGCCAGCACCAGCGGTATCGTCAGCGCCACTACCAGTCCCGGCCGCGCGTCGAGGCGCAGCGGTTTGGTATGCAGGCCCAGCGCAATGAAGCTGACTGCCAGCACGATCAGCACCGCTTCAGTCAGTGTGCGCAGAAATTCGCTGACCGATGAAGTCACCGCCCTGGGCTGATCCGCAACGCGCTGCAGTTCGATGCCGACCGGCAGCTTGCTCTTGATGTCGCCGACCGTCTTTTCCAGATGCTTGCCCAATTCGATGATGTTGCCGCCCTTCTCCATCGAAATGCCGAGGCCGATCACTTCCTTGCCGTTGTAACGCATCTTGTCTTGCGGCGGATCCTTGAATTCGCGCTTGACCGTCGCGAAATCGCCGAGACGGAACGTGGTGCCGTTGGCGCGCAGTTCCAGGTTTTCCAGATCTTTTATCGATTTGAACGGTCCGGTGACGCGCACCTGCAGATTGTCGGTCGGCGTCACCAGCACGCCGGTGGATTCGACGGAATTTTGCGTGTTGATCTGGCCGATGATCGCTTCAATCGGAATGCCCAGCTGCGCAAACTTTTTATGCGAAAACTCGATATTGATTTTTTCGTCCTGGACGCCGTACAGCTCGACCTTGGAAACCGATGGCACCCGCAGCAATTGCTGGCGCACGAAGTCGGCATAATCCTTTACTTCCGCATAAGTAAAGCCGTCGCCGGACAGCGCAAAAATCGAACCGTAGGTATCGCCGAATTCGTCGTTGAAAAACGGGCCGACCACGCCGGACGGCAGAGTGCCCCTGATATCGCCGATTTTCTTGCGAACCTGGTACCACGCCGCAGATGTTTCCTTGGGCGGCGTCGATTCGCGCAATTGCAGAATGATCAGCGTCTCGCCCGGTTTCGAATAGCTGCGGATCTTGTCGATATAGGGCGTCTCCTGCAGCTTCTTTTCCAGCTTGTCGGTCACCTGGTCGGCCATTTGCAGCGCCGTTGCGCCCGGCCAGTTCGCGCGCACCACCATCGCACGGAAGGTGAACGGCGGATCTTCGTCCTGGCCCAGACGGCTGTAGCTGAGAATGCCGCCAATCAGCAGCACGACAATCAGGTAACGGGTAAGCGGAATATGTTCGAGCGCCCAGCGCGACAGATTGAAGCCGCCTTTCATTTCGCCGCCCCGACCGCTGTTTCATTGGCGGCGGCGAGCTTCTTTTCATCCTTTGCAATCGGATCGTCGCCCAGGATTTTTACCTTTTGCCCCGGCTTCAGCGAATTCACGCCGGCAGTCACGATGGTTTGTCCATTCGACACACCGCCGGCAAGCAGAATGTCATTGCCGGCGGCAGCGGCCAGCCGGACCGGCGCCAGCCGGACCGCGCCGTTTTCAACGACCCAGACTGCCGTCGCCGCTTTTTCCTGGAAGATCGCCGTCAGCGGCACCTTGATCATCGCATTCGGCGTTCTGGCGGCAAATGCCACATACGCCGTCATGCCGAGACGTACATCGGCCGGCGCATCCGGAATCGATATTTTCGCTGTGTAGGTACGCGTCGCGGGATCGGCGACCGGCGACAGTTCACGGAGCTTGCCCGGAATGACGTTGTCCGGGTTAGCCCAGATTCTTACCCGGACATCGGTAATGCGGCGCAGCGCATCGACCTTGTCTTCCGGAATGCCGATCACGATTTCCTTTTCACCCATCTGCGCGACCCGCACCACCGGGCTGCCTGGCGCAACTACCTGCCCGGCTTCCGCATCGACGCCGGTGACGACGCCATCGACATCGGACACCAGCGTGGCATAGCCGGTCTGATTCGACTGATTCCTGTAAGCGGCAAGTGCCTGGTCATGGCTGGCTTGCGCGGCCTTGTAAGCGGTTTCCTTGGCGTCCAGCACCGCCTGGCTGACGAAGTTCTTTTGACGCAAATCCTGGTAGCGGATGAATTCCGCCTTGGTCAATGCGAGATTGCTTGCCGCCGATTGCAAGCCCGCATTGGCCTGGGCCTGCACTAGCCGCAAATCCTGCGGGTCGAGCTGCATCAGAACTTGTCCGCGCTTGACGATGGAACCTGCATCGACCTTGCGCGCGACGATTTTGCCGCCCACCCGAAAAGCCAGACGGGATTCGACGCGGGCGCGCACCTCGCCCGGAAATTCCGCAATCACATCGACCTTATCGGCAGCCAGAACGATCGCGCGCACCGGCCGGATATCTTCGGTTTTTTCAACCGGCTTGGAACAACCGGCCAAGGTAAAAAATAACGCTGCGGCCAACAGGCCGGCTCCCGATGCGACAGGGTTTGGATAAGCGATTCGACGTGTTTTTTTCAGGCTATTCACGTTGTTTTCCTTTACTATTCGGGCTGAAAAGATGCACTGGATGAAATAAAGCGCAGCATTGCAAACGTTCAATTCAAGTTACTGACTCGCTGGTTAGTAATTATAAGCACGACATATGCCGTTTGCATATGACTTTTTAGTCATTAACAAAATAATGCCCGTTGAACATTATGAAAATTTTCCGGTGGCGTCGATTTTGCTGCCGGCGAGATTGCGCCCGGCGGTAGAAGCCATTTATGCGTTTGCCCGCAGCGCCGACGATCTGGCGGACGAAGGCGACGCAACGCCGGATGCGCGGCTGGCGGCGCTCACAGCCTATGAAGACGGACTGGACCGGATTGAAAACAGCCGGCCTGCCGATTCGGATTTGTTCCGCACACTGGCAGCAGTCGTCCGCAAACACGATTTGCCGATACAGCCGCTGCGCGATCTGCTGTCCGCCTTCAAGCAGGATGTCGTGACGACTCGATACGCCAGTTTCGAGTCGCTGATGGATTATTGCAGGCGTTCCGCAAATCCGGTCGGCGTATTGATGCTCCATTTGTACAGCGCGGCAACGCCGGAAAACCTGCGCGATTCAGATGCGATCTGTTCCGCTTTGCAATTGATCAATTTTTTGCAAGACATCGCCGTGGATAGTCAAAAATCCCGGATCTATTTGCCGCAAGAGGATTTAAACCGCTTCGGCGTGACCGAAATGCAATTGGCGCATGCGCGGCCCGATGAAGCGTGGCGTGCATTGATGCGTTTCGAGACGGAACGCGCGCGCGCCATGATCGTTGCGGGCGCGCCGCTGGCATTGCGTCTGCAAGGACGCATCGGCTGGGAACTGCGCCTGGTCGTCCAAGGCGGATTGCGGATTCTCGAACGGATTGAAGCGGTTGACTGCGATGTGTTCAATCATCGACCGCAATTGAGCAAGCGCGACTGGTTGCGGTTGGGTTGGCGGGCAATGCGGATGAAATTTCCATAAGCGAACCATCTCGAAGCGACATACAGGCAACCTCTCTGAATGAACAGTCCAGAGAGGTTTTCCTATTTGCGAAATCGGCTACATCAGGGCCGGCGCCGGACTTTGCAAAATGCTGGCTGCCTGCAGGTTTTGATTGCCTTTGCCGAATTGCGGACTAGCCGATAAAGCCTGTGCTGGCGTCAGCGACATCGACATCGACACATTATTGTCAACTCCGTACGGCTGCATCAGATCGCCACCGAGGGCGGCGCGATCGCTACTGCCAAGATAAAAATCCAGCATGGCCGACGATATTTTCCATAGTGCGAAACCAGGCATGCCGACAGCGCCTTCAGTCAGCGCTGCCAATTTCGAATTCGGGCCTGTTGTATCAACCGATCCGCCTCGCAGTACATCGTTTTCCGCGCCACCGATCATCATGACAGTATCGCTATTGCCTGAAGAGGTGAGGTTATTGACTGCATCCGACCCCACTGCTTGATTGCCCAAGCCTGATTTCGCATTAGCATCTGCGATGCTAACGGCACCACCTCGCAGGACGTCGTTGTCCACACCCCCGATCATCATGATCGGGTCGGCATTATTTGTGCTCGGATAAAGCATTGATGCAGACTGTGCCTGCATGGCAGTCGCCGTATGCAGATTCTGGTTGCTCTGGCCGAATTGCGAACTGCCCAATGTTTCCTGCATGGCCGCCACCGACAAGCCCGACAAATCCCCATTTCTTCCATACTGATAGGACAAATCGCCACCGATGGCTTTGGTGTTGCTGCTGCCCGTATAGTAAGTGGACAGTGACGAGGCCAATGCCCAGCTCGTCAGCGTCGGAGCCGCCGCACGCGCTTGATCGAATTTTGCAACCAGACCATCAAAGTTGAACTGGGTGATCTTCTTGTTGTTCATTCGATTGGTTGATGAAGCGTCATAGTCGGACGTGTCTTCGATGATCATCTGTAAAGTGGCCACACTATGGTTTTTACAATTGAGATACCAATCCTTGAACGTGATTTGTTCGCTGGCACCGGTCACCAGGATCAAGCTGTTTCCGCTCTTCTTGAACATCAGATCGGCGTACTTGATGCCTTTGCCCAACAATAAGGTGTGGCCCTTGCCAGTGCTGGCATTCACAATATCCTGACCATCGCCGCGATTGAAGGCAAACAGATCGCGACCGGACCCGGCATCGATCGTGTCGTTGCCTTTGCCGCCGGCAATCCAGTTCCGTCCATTGCCGGTATTGATGATGTCGTTTCCGTCGCCGGCCTCAACCAGATCGTTGCCATTGTCAGTATCGATCCAATCATTGCCACTGTCGGCCTGCACAATGTCGTTACCGTTATCGGTCCAAATCTGGTCATCGCCTGCGCCGGCACCGACGTAATCGTTGTCATTGCCGGCATAGATGATGTCGTTGCCTGCGCCCGCATAGAGTCGATCTGCACCGTTGCCTCCATCAAGCTTGTCGTTCCCGCCGCCGCCATAGAGTACGTCAGCCCCATTATTGCCATCGAGGGTGTCGTTGCCGGTACCGCCGTACAACGTATCGTTGCCGTTTCCGGCAAGGAGAATATCGTCGTTGCGGCTGCCAGTCAGTGTGTCATTCTTGTTCGTACCGGAAATGGACGTCTGCTTGATCAGCAAGTCATTGAGAACCAGTTGCCGGCCATTGTCGAAAGCAAATTGTTCGATCGGTGCGACGATTTGACCCTTCGCATTGACCGTGACGGCAAAGTCGAAACCTTGATCGGGCTGTTCGGATCCAGTGTCGTCGAGCACCCGTACTTGCGCGATCGTTTGACTGCTGTCCGTGACAATGCGCAGTGCGACGTTGTCGGGTGTTAGGCCAGCGCCAAAGCGCAATGTGTCAATTCCTTCAGTATCAGCAATCTGATCCAGACCATCGCCCAGGCTGTAGAGATAAACATCATTGCCGAGGCCGCCTTGCAACTGGTCATTGCCTGTGCCGCCAATCAGTATGTCGTTCCCATCTCCACTATCGAGTACGTCATCACCATTCAGACCATAGAGTCGATCGACAACGTTGGTACCATTGAGCGTATCATCGTTATCGTTTCCAACGATATCAAAGCCCCGGCTGATCAATTGGTCATAAGTTAAAACAGTGCCATCGGCGAACGTGAAATTTTCTATCGATTCCGAGCCGTATACATCGTTACGATTAAAGTTTTCAATATGGATAGCATCATTGCTGTTCCCGATCTTGATGAGCAAAGAACCTAATCCGAGCGATAACGAATCGGAAGTGATGTTCTCACCAAAATTAATCGTATCAATACCCGTGCTACCGCTGTCATCAATAGCATCGATACCGTCCCCGAAATTGAAGACATATGTATCGCTGCCGTCACCACCGTCTAAGGTGTCATTACCGAGTCCGCCAGTAAGCGTGTTGCTGCCGCTGTTGCCAGTGAGGACGTTATCCAGATCATTGCCGATTCCATCGGTAGCGTTCAGTCCGGTCAAGAGCAGATTTTCTGTATTCGCGCTCAGCGTGTAGTCAATGCTGGCATTGACCGTGTCGATACCTTCCTTTGCAGCCTCCTGCACGCTGTCTCCTACATCGTCGACGATATAGGTATCATTACCTGCGCCACCGATCATCGCGTCAGCACCGGCATCACCCGATAGCGTGTTGTCGAGGTTATTGCCTGTAATGGTATTGTTTAGTTCATTGCCGGTACCATTGATGGCATCCGTTCCCGTGAGAATGAGATTCTCGACGCCAGACTGCAATGCGCCAGACTGCAATGTATAAGTAACACTCGACAGCACAAGATCGATGCCTTCATTGGCGGTTTCCGCCACCACATCGCCTGTATCGTCGACGATATAAGTGTCATTGCCGGCGCCACCCGTCATCACGTCTGCGCCGGTTCCGCCATCAATAACGTTATCCGCGATACTGCCTGTAATCACGTTGTTGAGCGCATTGCCAACACCATTGATGGCATCGCTGCCCAATAGAATGAGATTTTCAAGGTTATCGCCCAAGGTATAACTGATCGTGCTCTTGACCGTATCGGCGCCTTCGCCGGCAGATTCGACAATGGCGCTCTGGTTATCATCGACGACATAAGTATCGTTGCCGATGCCTCCATACAGCCGGTTGTTCCCTTCCCCTCCTGCCAGTAGGTCATCCCCCTCTCCTGCTGTCAGGATGTCGTCTCCTGCCTCGCCTATCAGGGTGTCGTCTCCTGCACCTCCTTCCAAAGTGTCGTTCCCATCGCCGCCAGACAGATAGTCTTGCCCGCCAAAGCCGGTGAGAACTTCATCGTGTGAGCCGCCAATAAGAATATCGTCATTTTCCGTGCCGATAATGAATGTGGCTTTTTGCTCCAGATCGGCCATATTCCATACTGTGCCATTGTCGAACTTGAATAATTCTATTCCCGTACCGATTGGATCTTCAGCCGTAGGCATTTTCACTTTCAGCGCCTTGCCATCACCCCAGGAAAGACTGATGTACGCGTCAGTGGCCCAACGCACAGCCACGTCCTCAGGTGACAGGCCTGCGTCAAATTCCACTGCATCCTGTTCGATTATTCCTGCGTCATACAGCGGCTGAAGAGCGGCATAATCATTAGCCAGAGGCAACGGAAGTTCGGGAAGCGGCGTGACATAAAACAGACTGTTCAACCACCTTACCGATTGCTCCTCGTTCCAACCCCACTGATTTGGGAAGGCGACAGCTTCATCATACGAATCAAATACACCGCCTTCTGTATTTCCGGCAATCCATTTTCCGCCATATATGTCGTGCAACCCGATGTCATCAATACCTTGCGATTGATAAAACCATTCTCGATAATTCTCATAGCTGTCGCCACTGTCGTCAATGCTATCGAAACCAAACTGGTTCGGATCGATTAAATAGCGGGTCGCGTTACTCCCGCCGTCCATGTCATCATTGCCTTCCCCGCCAAACAGCACTTCTCCGTACAAAAGCGTATCGTCACCGGCACCGCCGATTAAAACGCGTCCGTTATACAGATAATCATTGCCTGCTCCGCCGAATGCAAGCCCCGCATCGCTTATCGTGTCATTTCCCTCCCCGGCATCGACTAGCGTATTACCATCGCCGTAAATAAGATTGTCGGACGCCCCCGCACGGATCTCGACAATGTTTGAGGTATAAATCTTGGAGTCAAACTCAGTGCTTATGTATTTTGGAAAACCGCCGCTGCTGAAAGGCACGCTTCCAACAGGGAGAATGTTGGTTGCCCTGCCATTAACAAACCCCGATTTCGTGGAATATGTTGATTCGTTGGTGACGCTGCCGATCACTTCCGAACCATAACTGCCCCCATAGACCCATCCGGAAGTGGTATTGGCATATTGATTTGACGAAGTCCAGTTTACCGGCTGCCATTCGACCTCAGCAACCATCTGCCGCACGGTAGAAGAATAGGTATTGCCTGGTTGCGCGTAAATAAGCGCATCATCGCTGTCCGTTTTGATGCTATTCAAGACAGCAGTGGCATCAAATATGTAAGACGCGGCAACGTTCCAGTTACTGGTCGGAGGATAGACCGAGGTAGAGGTGGAAGTACTTCCGTTATAGAAATCGGGAAAATACTGTACGGTCGTCTTTACCGTCGTCGTTGATTCTTGCGCGTCCGCATAGAGATTTGCGGCCCAGTAGCTCTTGTTCCATGATTGATAAAGCGTACCGTCTGCCTTGATCTCGTAGCCTCGACTCACATAGTCAGAAATTGTTGAAGAACGTATCTGTGCGGCATAATCGCGCCACATTGCGCTTACTTTGTCCTGCTGCGCCGCCTCTGTAGCAGAGACTATTTGCTCCATATTCTGCCGTTCGCCAGCCTCGTTCTGCACAATCCAGCTTTGCGGATTGGCGTAGTAGTCCTTCAAAACCATGCCTTGCGTTGAACCGATCATATGAACGAAAAGATCGTTGCCGGCGCGATTGGCATCCAGATCGGCAAAGTTCAATCCGAACGCAAGCTTGATCGAATTGCCTTCGGCCGATGCATCAACCACCGTGTCACGGCCCATCCCGTATTTCAGGATGTACCTGTCCTGACCCTCCCCGCCTTCCAGCCTGTCATCGCCCGCACCGCCATCCAGCGTATCGTTGCCGGCGTAGGCCAATATCGTGTCGCCATACTCGGTACCTGTCAGCGTATCGTCAAGTTCCGTTCCTTCAATCGGCGGCACCGTCAGGCCGGCCAGGTCTTCAGCAGCCATGAATGTCCCGTCGCCGAATTCGATGCGGGCAATACGGTTGTTGGCGTTGCCGTACCAGCCTTGCACGGCAATTTGATCCGTGCCATCGCCCAGTTGAATCAACAGATCGCCGTTAGCCTGGCGTGAAAACGCCACATCGTCTCGCCGGATATCCGCCGCAAAACGAATGACGTCAGACTCGGCGAATCCGCCATTATCAGCAATCACATCAGAGCCATCGCCCCTGGCAAACAGATACGTGTCATTTCCCGTGCCGCCCGATAGGAAATCGGCGCCCTTCCCGCCAACCAGAACATCATTACCATTCTCTCCATTCAGCATATCGTTGCCGCCATAGCCGAACAGCCGGTCGTTGCCATCGCCGCCGCTCAAGCTGTCATTACCCGCATAACCCTGAAGAAGATCATCGCCACTGCCGCCGCCGGTATTCAGCGTCTCGAAAAACCGCTGTCCGAGCAGGTCCTGATGCGTGAGTTGCGCGCCATCGGCGAACCGATAGCTAGCCATGTCGGCCGGCTGGCTGGCGTCGATTTGAAAAAACTCGCGGCCGCCGATAGTCATCACCAGGGTGGACATGCCATTTATATCCGTGCGGGTAATGCCGATATCGTCGGCAACGATACCCGTGGCAAACTGAATGATGTTTTGTCCATCCGCATCGACGATCGTGTCATCGGCACCCACGTTCAAATAGGTATCGTTACCCGATCCTCCGTCCAGATAATCCGCGCCCTCTCCGCCGTCGAGAATATCGTCGCCGGCTTCACCGAACAGGACATCGTCGCCTGTACCGCCATCCAATTGATCGTTGCCTTCCCCACCCTGAAGTTGATCGGCGCCTTCCCCGCCCAGCATCACATCATTGCCGGCATCGCCCAGCAGAACGTCGTCACCGGCGCCGCCATCCAGTCGGTCGTCGTCATCGCCGCCCTGGATCTCGTCATTACCGGCACGGCCCAGGAGCATATCGTTGCCGGCGCCGCCTTCAAGGCTATCGTCGCCTTCTTCACCGTCAAGATAGTCATCGCCCTTCTCGCCCCGGAGCGTATCGTTGCCATCGCCGCCGTACATTTCGTCATTGCCGCCGTAGCCGCGCAGATAATCATCGCCGGCTTCGCCGTCCATGTAATCGTTACCTTGCTTGCCTTCTGGCGTACTGTCGCCATCGCCGAACAATTGGTCATTGCCCGCACCGCCAAACAACTGGTCATCGCCCCCTTGCCCCACCAGTTTGTCGTCGCCCTCTTCGCCATCGAGATAGTCGTTCCCGTCCGCGCTGGCATCCGTATAGGTATACGCGTCGCCCCACAATTCATCGTTGCCGGTGCCGCCGAACAGTCGATCATCGCCGCCTTCGCCCTGCATCCAGTCATTTCCCGCGCCGCCATCCAGATAATCGTTGCCCTGGACAACAGTGCCGGCGCCGCTAAGATAGGCGAGCTGGCCGTAGTCGCCGGTCATCCGGTCGTCGCCGTCACCGCCGATCAGCGTGTCGTCCTGGTCGCCGCCCGACAGGGTGTCGTTGCCGGCTTCTCCATACAGAATGTCGTTGCCGAGCAGGCCGCCCATGTGGTCGTTGCCTGCGCCGCCGAAGAGGATATCGTCGCCACCTTCCAGATCGCTGTCGGCAGTGACAGGCGAGACGGCGATGTCGAATTCGTTGTCGGAAGGCCCAAACGCCCAACTGACATTGTCGGCGCTATAGTCGTCGTCGCCATCGAGATAGTCGTCGCCCGCGCCGCCGACCAGAATGTCGTTGCCGCGTCCGCCGAACAGCGCATCGTCGTCGGCGCCGGCCACGATAAGATCGTCGCCTGCGCCGCCGTTCAACCAATCGCCTTTCATGCCGCTGGCTTGCTGGCTGCGGCCTTGCGCAACCGCATCGGCCAGAGCGATTTCTGTATCGCCGTAGAGCCGGTCGTCATCGGCGCCGCCGATCAGGATGTCGCGGTCGGCGCCGCCTACGATCACGTCGTTGCCGTCGCCGCCGCCGAGCCGGTCATTTCCCGCGCCGCCTTCTATCCGGTCGCTCCCGCCGCGCGTGGCATAGACCGCGTCGTCGCCTCCCTTGGACTGGATCAGGTCGTCGCCCGCGCTGTCGTACAGAGAGTCGGCACGGTTGGCCTCTTCTCCCTGGACCAGTAGATTGCCGAGATCGTCCAACCCGGTTTGCACGCCATCTTCGGTCGGGTCGGTGTCGATCGGGGCCAGGTCGCCGACAATGGCAAGATTGGTTTGCGGCGCTACCGGCGCAGCGCCGTCTTGCAGCGTGATGCCGAGGTTGCCTTCCATGTAATTCTTGACGAAGATGCGGTCGCTGCCGCTGGAGATGATCAGCGTCTTGCTGCCGTCGCTTTCGGAAAATTGCACATACTGGAATTTCTTGTCGGTACTTTGCCATACGCCCGAACCAGCCTGCGTTTCATTGCCGCCGGTCAGCGTGATGCTGTCGATCTTAATGAGGCCCTGGCCGTCGCTGTCGGCAATGGTGTCCCAGCCGTCGCCGGCGGTGAATTGGTAGGTGTCGAGGCCGGAACCGCCTTTGAGGATATCGTTGTCCTTGCCGCCAATTAAGCTGTCGTCGCCAGCCCCGCCAAGAAGCGTGTCATTGCCTGCATCGCCGTTCATGACATCGACGCCGCTGCTGCCTTCCAGATAGTCGTTGCCGTCCTGCCCGTTCAACACGTCGTCGCCCTCGCCACCGTAGAGGCGGTCACTCTTGCTGCCGCCCATTAATGTATCGACGCCGCTGCCGCCGAACAAAAACCGCCGCCTATCCGTATCGCCCACGAACACCGAGCCCAGTCGGATTTCAGTATTGTTTGCAACATCGCGGAAGAGCGCATCCGGGCCGTCCATGGTCGTGCGTACATCGTCTGCCAGGTTGCGCTTGACGACCCAGCTCAGCATCGCGGCGCGGTCGGTCAGGTATTCGTCGCTGAAATGGGCGTTGCCCTGCGCGCGGGCTTCGGCGCTCAAAGCCTGATCTTCAACCCATTGGGTGGCCAGTACGCTTTGCGCACTTTGCAGGATCGTGCTTGCGACACTGTCGTTGGGCTTGAGAGCGAACGGCGTCAGGTACACCAAACTGAGCAATGCTCCGAAGTCGGTCTTGGCGGCAAGGCCGTTGGTGGGTGCCGCGACGATCTGGACGCGGCCTTGCAGCAGCTTGAGGTAGTCGTTGTCTTGCAGTGCGTAGAGATTTTTGAAAAATGATTCGCGATTACCCTCTACGGTAGGAGCCGTATCCACTACATTTTTTCCAATTATGATTTTGCGTAACGAATCGAGTACTGACTCCAGTGTCAGCTTATTTTGATTGTTCGCCCCCTTGAAAATTTGCGCGAGTTGGTCGGATGTGACTGATGGAGCAAGCTGTGCAAATACGGCGTACAACGTCAATGCGTCGCTGAGTACCTGTTGGCTATGGTTCAACGCAGTAGCACGGTTCGTCACAGAAAGATCGAGCTGATTTTCAATGGCAATCCAGCTCGGTGCTGCTGCCTGAATTCCTAAACCTGCAATAGGCGATATGCCTGCATCGCCTTTGGCATTCGAAAATTTCGATGCGTCAAACGATGGAATAGCAGCCGAACCCGTGAGCAATTGCACGACCTTGATCAAAGGATGCAGGCCAAGCAGCGCATCGCCGCCAAAGCCGGGCGCGTTATTGAGATAAGTATGCTGCACCGTTGCGGGGAAGTCGGACGTCAGGGCCGCCGCCAGGAATCCGCCGAGCGAGTGTCCCGTCACCGTGTACTGTTGCTGTCCTGCTCGAACACCATCCGGTAGTGTGCCATCCGCCTGCCATGCGCTAACCTGCGCGTTGAGTGCCTGATATTGGGCTTGATATTTTGATCCGCCCAATATAGCGATATCAACCAAATCTGTTCCAAGATCGTACAGGTCATCGCTACCGCGTATTGCCAGGTATCGTATATTTGTGGTCTTGTCTTCGAAGACGGTGGCGGACAGGCCCGCTGCTGCGCCAGTGGTGATGTTGTATTGATCGACGACCGTGTATTTTTCTTTAAATTGGTCTGCCTGGAGTTCCGATAAACCTGCGTTTACCAAATCATTTTTCAATGGATCGCCTTTCACCAAATTTGCATAGGCTGCTAAGGCCAATTCTGCTTGCTGGGCCTGTTGAATTATTGTTGTCATCTTCTTTTCCTTAATTTATTGGAATAAAAACCGACTTTAAAAAATCACCATCGCTTATATCTTCGGGGCATCTCTTGACAGGATCAGGCCCTAATCTAGGCATAATTCCTCTCGTACTGTAATAAGTTGTATATGTACCCAGAACTCGAAGATCGGTTTCTCGGACAATCATGTAAGTGGTTTTATTCAAGGTCGGCTTGTCCAGTTTGAGTTGTTCAAACTTGCTAATGAACTGATAACCGCCACCCGGTTTATTCCATGTTTTGTGGAATACTAGATCGCCATACTTAGTGAACTGATCCTTCGGCAGCAGCACCTGCTCGTAAATTTTCATGCCTCCATCCTTCTTGCACAGCGTTTCCATCTGTGCATCAATTCGCATCCGTTCGTAACTTGTCCAGGCAAGTGGCGACAATATGAGTGCGAAAGTAAATAGTCCAATTCCATATCTTATTTTCCGACGATCCAATGTCGCATCTTCGTTGTGTGCGTCGTTGACTTTATCGGTCGTTGAAGGGGTTGACGTAGATTTGAGAGCCTTTTTAAACCGGAACCGAAACATGAAATAAACGAGCCAGGCGCTAACCCAGGTCGCGATATAGATGGGACCTGAGCCGAACATCATGAGCTCCACCTGTTTTTCATGGGGAGCAATCGACATCCATGCAACCAATGCCATTTGTGCGATTAACCAAGGCAACAAAGAAAAGAATACCCAACGCACCTTTCCCCAGCCTGAAATTCTTTTAGAAAACAAAATAAGAGCGCCAGGACCAAATACCATCACCAACTGGAAGTAACTTCCCAAGGCGTATCCCATCATTCGCTCCTATTTAGGACGGTGGAAGCCATCTTGTCTTGCGCATTCTTCTGGCTCGAAATCCAAGGGACTATCATCGATTTTCTTTCCGCATTTTTCATCCAATTGCGATTGAATATCCAGCCATCGCCGCCGTACAGCCGATCGCCCTTGCTGCCGCCTGCATAGGCATCGGCCCCCGCGCTGCCGAAGTAGAACTTGCGGCTGTCGAACACGCCGCCGGGCGAGGCGCCGGTTCGAATGATCGTGGCGCTGGCCGCATCGGTGAAGACTTGTTCGTTGGGTGCATCGAGAATGGTGGCGGTGCTGTCGATCCGGTTGCGCTTGACGACCCAGCTCAACATCGCGGCGCGGTCGGTCAGGTATTCGTCGGTGAAATGGGCGTTGCCCTGCGCGCGGGCTTCGGCGCCGAGGCCTTTGTCTTCAGCCCATTGGTCATAGAGTGCACTGTTGCTTTGATTGAATACTGCATCGGCGTTGGCCACGGCAAACGGGGTAAGGGTCTTCAAGGCGAAGAAGTAGCCGAAGTCGCTTTTGGCCCTGCTCACCAGCGTCCCAGCGTCCATCCCGGTCAGGCTGACAATGCTGTTGTCGCGGTTGGCGGCGCCGACGAAAGCGGCGTTGCGCGTGAGAACGTTGAGGTTGGCGTAAAACTGCTCGCGGTCGTCGGTTGCGGTCTTGCCGGTCGTCAGGGCGGACTCGCCGAGGAATACGGCGCGTACCTTTTGAAATACGGCCCGGTGGATGCAGCGCTAACGCTGACATCAAGCTGCCGCGACTGGTCAGGTTTGTTTTGTCAAAGATGCTGCTGACATAGTGTTTGATCGTGTTTTCGCTCAATTGCATATGGCCTGCTATCTCGCTATTACTCATGCCGCGACCAAGCCATGGCAGCATTTCTATTTCGCGTTGCGTCAGTCGCGTCCAATCCGGGCGCTTGTCCTGCTCCATTTTTTCAACATGGCGCACTACGCGTACCAGGGTTTCGTGCAGCACCGGCGTGATCGCCACGAGGATGGCGCGCTCTGGCAAACCGGGCGCGTGCGGCAGGCGATGAAAGCTGAAGTAACTGCCCAGGTAGCGGTGCGTATCGAATACTGCATGAATGGCGGCGTTGCGCAAATCGTGCTGTCGGAATTGTTCAAGCCAGGCCGGCGAAACCTCCGGCCAGTTGGGCGGCGAGGTCGCATCGAAGAGTTGCGGTTCACGATACGTCATCCAGCGCCGCATGAGCGGCGTATCGAGGCCGCCGGCCGGGTTGCAGATCGTGGCGAGATGGGTCAGCGGAAAGTCAACTGCAATGAGATAATCGGTCGCCACCCCGGCGGCGTGGATGCGTCCATGCCCGCAGGCGAAGGCGCCGTGAGGCAGCACCTCTTGCACCTCTTCACGGATCCATTGCTTGAATTGATCTATAGTGTCGACTTTTTCCGCGCGTTGCATCAAGCGATCGTGCGTAATCATGCTGCGTTTCCTTTCATCGTTCCCGCCCTGCTTCATTGACTGCCTTCTGCACCGGCGACAGCAGATATTCCAGCACCGTCCTCTTGCCCTGATTGATTTCCGCCACCGCCTGCATGCCCGGCGTCACCGTCAACGTCCGCCCTTGCGGATCAACCAACACCTGCCGATCCAGTTGCACCCGC
>DAIDBD010000080.1 GCA_027310305.1 Herminiimonas sp. | reverse complement strand
TGTTTCGCCGCTTCGATATCCGGCGCGAACAGCCGATCCTTTTCATAGAAGGCGACGCGCTGGCGCAGCCGCTGGTGCACCTGCGCCAGCAGCGGCGACGTGCCGAGCGGACGGTGGAAGTCGATGCCTTGCGCCGCCGCCAGCAATTCGATGCCGACGATGGCGGCGGTGTTGTGCGCCATCTCGTGCAGGCGACGTCCGGCAAACGTGGCCATGCTGACGTGGTCTTCCTGATTGGCGGAAGTCGGCAGGCTGTCGATGCTGGCCGGATGCGCGAGCGACTTGTTTTCGGAAGCGAGCGCGGCGGCGGTGACATGCGCGATCATGAAGCCGGAGTTGAGGCCGGACGATGCCACCAGGAACGGCGGCAGGCCCGACAGCGTGGCGTCGATCAGCAGCGCGATGCGGCGCTCCGACAATGCGCCGATTTCCGCGATCGCCAGCGCCAGCGTGTCGGCGGCGAACGCGACCGGCTCGGCGTGGAAATTGCCGCCGGAAATCACGTCGCCTTGTTCCGCATACACCAGCGGATTGTCGGTGACGGCATTGGCTTCGATCAGCAGGGTGCGGGCCGCGTTGCCGATGATGTCGACGCAGGCGCCCATCACTTGCGGCTGGCAGCGCAGGCTGTACGGGTCTTGCACGCGTTCATCGTTTTCCAGATGCGAGCGGCGGATTTCACTGCCGGCCAATAGCCGGCGGTAAATCCTGGCGGCCGCGATTTGCCCGGGTTGGCCGCGCACCGCATGCACGCGCGGATCGAACGGGGCGTCGCTGCCCTTGGCGGCATCGACCGACAGCGCGCCGGCAACCGTCGCCGCTTCCAGCAGGCGTTCCGCGAGGAACAGGCCGTGCAGCGTGAGCGCGGTCGATACCTGCGTGCCGTTGATCAGTGCCAGACCTTCTTTTGCCGCCAGCGCCACCGGCTCGATGCCGGCTGTTGCCAGCGCTTCTTTCGCGGACATGATCTTGCCGCCGGCGCGCACATCGCCTTCGCCCATCAGCGTCAGCGTCATGTGCGCCAGCGGCGCCAGGTCGCCGGATGCGCCGACCGAACCCTTGCCGGGAATGCAAGGCATGATGCCGGCGTTATATAGCGCGATCATGGTGTCGATGATCGACGCGCGGATGCCGGAGTAGCCGCGCGCGAGGCTGCCGATTTTGGTCGCGAGGATCAGGCGCACCACCGCGTCGCTGACCAGTTCGCCGGTGCCGACCGAGTGCGACAGGATCAGGTTGCGCTGCAACTGTTCGAGCTGGCCGTCGGGGATGTGGGTTTTGGCGAGCTTGCCGAAGCCGGTGTTGATGCCGTAGGCAGGGACGCCGCGTTCGACGATTTTCCGGATGGTTGCGGCGGCGCGTTCAATCGCCGGATAGGCGCTTGGGTCCAGTGTGAGCGGCGTCGCGTCGCGCCAGATCTGGCGCAGGTCGTTCAGGCTCAGTTGGCCGGGAGTCAGCGTCAAGCTTGTGGTCATGTTCGGTTACCTTCCAAAGAACAGATTCCCTCTCCCTTGCAGGGAGAAGGAGCCATTCAGTTTCTTACTTCACCATCGGCAGATTCAACCCGTTGCGCTTCGCACAGGCAACCGCCGTGTCGTAGCCGGCATCGGCATGCCGCATCACCCCCGAGCCGCTGTCGTTCACCAGCACGCGCGCCAGGCGTTTCGCCGCAGCATCGGTGCCGTCGGCCACGATCACCATGCCGGCATGCTGCGAGTACCCCATGCCGACGCCGCCGCCATGATGCAGCGACACCCAGGTCGCGCCGCCTGCGGTATTCAGCAGCGCATTCAGCAGCGGCCAGTCGGACACCGCATCGGTGCCATCCATCATCGCTTCCGTTTCGCGGTTCGGGCTGGCGACCGAACCGGTGTCGAGGTGGTCGCGGCCGATCACGATCGGCGCTTTCAATTCGCCGTTCTTCACCATCTCGTTGAACGCCAGGCCGGCAAGGTGGCGTTCGCCCAATCCGAGCCAGCAGATGCGCGCCGGCAAACCCTGGAATGCGATGCGGTCGCGCGCCATGTCGAGCCAGTGGTGCACATGTTTATTCTGCGGAAACAATTCCTTGATCTTGGCATCGGTCTTGTAAATATCTTCCGGATCGCCGGACAATGCAACCCAGCGGAACGGGCCCTTGCCGTCGCAGAACATCGGGCGGATATACGCCGGCACGAAACCGGGGAAATCGAATGCATTCTTGACGCCGGTGTCGAACGCAACCTGGCGGATATTGTTGCCGTAATCGACAGTCGGGATGCCCATCGCGTGGAAGTCGAGCATCGCCTGCACATGCACCGCGCATGACTGGGCGGCTTCCGCCGTCAGTTGCGCATGCCGGCCGTGATCCTGTTGCGCGGCTTTCCATTGTTCCACCGTCCAGCCGATCGGCAGATAGCCGTTGATCAGGTCGTGCGCGGAAGTCTGGTCGGTGACCAGATCCGGCTTGATGCCGCCGGCCTTGGCGCGCTTCACCAGTTCCGGCAGGATGTCGGCGGCGTTGCCGAGCAAGCCGATCGAGACCGCTTCCTTGCGTTCGCAGTGGTGCCGGATCAATGCCAATGCATCGTCGATGTCTTTCGCCTGCTTGTCGAGGTAGCGGGTGCGCAGGCGGAAATCGATGCTGCTTTGCTGGCATTCGATATTCAGCGACACCGCGCCGGCCAGCGTGGCCGCCAGCGGTTGCGCGCCGCCCATGCCGCCGAGACCGGCGGTCAGAATCCAGCGGCCGGCCCAGTCGTCGTTGAAGTGCTGGCGGCCGGCCTCGACGAAGGTTTCGTAAGTGCCTTGCACGATGCCCTGGCTGCCGATGTAGATCCAGCTGCCGGCGGTCATCTGGCCATACATGAACAAGCCCTTGCGGTCGAGTTCGTTGAAGTGTTCCCAGTTGGCCCATTGCGGCACCAGGTTGGAATTGGCGATCAGCACGCGCGGCGCATCTTCATGCGTCTTGAATACGCCGACCGGCTTGCCGGATTGCACCAGCAGCGTTTCGTCGTCGTTCAACTGCTTCAGGGTTTCAAGAATCCGGTCGAAACATTCCCAGTTGCGCGCGGCGCGGCCGATGCCGCCATACACCACCAAATGCTTCGGATTTTCGGCTACTTCCGGATCGAGATTATTCTGGATCATCCGGTACGCGGCTTCAGTCAGCCAGCTCTTGCACACTTTTTCGCTGCCGCGCGGCGCGCGGATCACGCGGCTTTCATCCCAGCGCGGGTCGTTGTTCATTTTGGTTGATTCGGTAATGGTATTCATGGTTGTTCCTTCCAGTGAATGAGGATTAGTGCAGGCCAAGATAGGCCGCAGTCAAAGCGGGATCGTTGCGCGCGTCGTCGGCCTTGCCTTGCCATACCGCGCGGCCCGATTCGAGCACGCAGACGCCATCGGCGACCGACAGCACGCGATCGGTGTTTTGCTCGACCAGCAAAATCGTCATGCCGTCCTGCTGCAACTGCTTCAGCGCGCGGTAGCACAGGTCGATTGCTTTCGGCATCAGGCCGAGCGACAATTCATCGATCATGATCAGCTTGGGCCGCGCCATCAGCGCGCGGCCGATGGCGAGCATTTGCTGTTCGCCGCCGGACAGGTTGGCGGCCAGCGAATCGAGCCGTTCTCCCAGCCGCGGGAACAGGCCGAGCACATAGTCGCGGTCTTGCCTGAAGCGGCTGGCCGGCTGGATCAGGCCGCCGACGCGCAGGTTGTCTTCGACCGTCAGATCCTTGAACAGGCGCCGGCCTTCCGGCGAGATCGCAATGCCGCGCCGCACGCGCTGGTCGGGCGTCAGCGTGCTGATATCCCGGCCTTCGAACATGATCGCGCCGGCATGCAGCGCGACATGGCCGGCCACGCACATCAGCGTCGACGACTTGCCCGCGCCATTGGCGCCGAGCAGGCCGGTGATGCTGCCGCGGCGCAGGTTGAGCGACAGGCCGTGGACCGCTTCGAATGCGCCGTAGCCGCACGAGAGGTTGTGAATTTCAAGCATGGCGTCCTCCTTCGACCGGTTGCTGCGGCTGCGCATCGGCCAGCGTGTCGCCGCCGAGATACGCGGCCCGCACGGCGGCATCGTTCATCACGCTGCGCGGTTCGCCGCTGGCGATCTTGCGGCCGTTGTCGAGCACCACCAGACGCTGGCAGATGCGCATCACTTCGCCGAGGTTGTGCTCGATCAGGATGATCGTCACGCCCTGCTTGTTGATATCGCCGATGGTGTCGGCCAGCGCACGCGCTTCCTTCGAATTGAGTCCGGCCAGCGGCTCGTCGAGCAGCAGCAGCTTCGGGCCGAGCGCCAGCGCGCGCGCCATTTCCAGCCGCTTCAGAATACCGAGCGGCTGGATGCCGGGCTTCTGTTCCGCGTGCGCGGCGATGCCGACCCGCTCCAGCATCCGGCGGCCGATGGCAACTTCGTCGTGCTGCGATACATGCATCAATGCCTTCAGCGGCGAGCGGGTGCGTTCGGCGCCGGCCGCCAGCGCGACATTGTCCAGCACCGAAATCTCGCGGAACGGTTTGACCAGTTGCTGCGACAGCGACAAGCCTTTTTGAATCCGCTTGTGGATCGGCAAGCCGTTCAGCGTGTCGCCTTCCAGCGCGACATCGCCCTGCGTGGCGCGCACCACGCCGGTGATCGCGCGCAGCATCGTGGTCTTGCCGGCGCCGTTGGGGCCGATCAGCCCGAGCAGCTCGCCCGGATACACGTCGAACGACACGTTATCGATCGCCGTCAGTCCGCCGAAGCGCACGGTAACGCCGGCGACCGACAGCAGCGCCTTGCTTGCGTGAGGAGCGTTCATGCCGGTTTTCCCTTTCTCGCATTGAACAGGCGCGTCACGATGCCGGCCATGCCGCCCGGCGCAAAGCGCATCATCAGGAACAGCAGGCCGCCGTACACCAGCAGCTTGTAATCGCCGATGAACTGGAACCAGGCGGGCAGCGCGCTCAGCACCGCGGCACCGACGGTCACGCCGGCTACCGAGCCGATGCCGCCGACCACCACCATCGACAAGACCGTGACCGATTCGACGAAGCCGAAGCTGTCCGGACCGATGAATTTCAGGTGCTGCGCATACAGGCCGCCGGCCAGGCCGGCCAGCGCGGTGCCGATCGCGAACGCCGCCAGCTTGTAGCGCGGCACGTCGATGCCGAGCACGCGCATCGTGTCTTCATCTTCGGCGATGCCGTTGAACACGCGTCCCATCCACGACTTCCAGATATAGATGCAGAGCGCGGCGGCGGCGATGCACAGCATGACCGCCAGCAGCATGAAGCCGGTTTTCGACAGCCCGGAATCGGGAATCGCCGACACGCCGAGTTCGCCGCCCAGCCATTCCTGCTGGCGCACGATGCCGACGAACAGGAAGCCGACGCCCATCGTGGTGATCGCGAGGAAGTCGGCGCGCACGCGCAGGCTGGCCAGGCCGACCACCACGCCGATCGCGCCGGCCAGCAGCATCGCCAGCGGCAGGGTGGCGAGGAACGGCAGGCCCGCCTTGGCCAGCAATGCCGAGGTGTAGGCGCCGATGCCGAGAAACGCCGCATGGCCGAGGCTGATCTGGCCGCAAAAGCCGGTGATCAGGTTCAGCGACAGTGCGAACAGCACGCTGACGGCCATCGATGTCAGCAGGGAAATTTCGTATTCCATGGTTTTTTACTCCTTACGGAAATGGCCGCCCATTTCCGTCAAATCGCTCCCCTCGCCCGTCTTGCGGGAGAGGGGGTGGGGGAGAGGGGCAAGCTTTGCCGGTTGTTGGTCGTTCTTCAAAGCGTGCTATCTCCGTGCGAACAGTCCTTGCGGACGCACCATCAGCACCACGATCAGGAACGCGAACGCGATCGCATTGCGGTCGAGCAGCTTGCCGAGATAAATCGTGCCGAACGACTCGACGATGCCCAGCACCAGCGCCGCCAGCAATGTGCCGCGCACCGAACCCATGCCGCCCAGCACAATGATCGCCAGCCCCTTGTACGACGGCACGCTGCCCATGGTCGGTTCGACCAGATTGTTCAGCAGCGCAACCCAGACGCCGGCGAAACCGGCGAGCGCGGAGCCGACGAAGAAGTTGAGGTCGCGCACCCGGCGCAGCTTGATGCCGAACGATTCCGCCATCTGCGGATCGGATACCGTCGCCTGGCAGGCAATGCCGATGCGGGTCTTGTTTTGCAGATAGCCGAGCACCGCAATGATCACCGCGGTGCCGGCCATCACCATCAATTCGGCTTGCTTGAATTGCAGGCCGCCGAACAGCGCGACCTGTTGCTGCAGCGGCGGTGCCCGATACGACAGGCCGGACGGGCCGAAAATAATGCGGAACAATTCTTCGGACGCGATGTACAAGCCGATCGATGCGATCAGCGCGACGAACGGCGGCTGCTTGAGCATCGGTTCATAGCACAGCCGGTACATCGCGATGCCCATGATGCCGGCCGATACCATCGCGACCACGAATGCGAGCGGCAGGCTGCCGGTTGCATTGGTGACCAGCACGCCGAGATAGCCGCCCAGCGTAAACAGCGCCGCATGCGCCACATGCAGGATGCGCAGCAGGCCATACACCAGGGTCAGTCCCAGCGCCACCAGCGCATAGATGCTGCCCTGTACCAGGCCCTGTGCGATCAGCTCGAGAAAGAGCATGTCTATTCCTTAGATAATTGCAATCCGAATACGTAAGCAAGCTGGAAACACGAATCCCCTCCCCCTTGCAGGGGGAGGGTTAGGGTTAGGGTGAGGGTAGAGAGGTCGAGCTAGCGGAGTCGTAATTCAACCACTCTACCCCCATCCCATACCCCAGAGGGTGCGCCGACCTTCTCCTGCAAGGGGGAAGGAGCCCTAAGCCTCCATGAAATTCAGTGACTTACTTCGCCGGCTTCGACGGCGGCACCAGCAGCGGACCGGAGATGACAGAGTGGCGATGGAACGCCTTGTCTTTCACGACTTGCACCTGCACGTCTTTTTTCACTTCATGCAGATCGTTGAACGCCAGCTTGCCGATCGGCGTATCGAAGGTGCCGGCCGCCAGCGCGTTCTTCAGCGCTTCGCCGCCTTTGCCTTCGGTCTTTTTCAGCCCTTCGATCAGCACGCTGGTCGCGGTGTAGGCGGAAGCGGCCACCATGTCGGCATTGGCGCCGGTCGCCTTGCGGAAATCGGCGAGGAAAGTCTGGGTTGCCGCCGAATCCGAATCGCGGTCGAGCGAGGTGGTGACGTAGGTGCCTTCGGACGCTGCGCCGGCGATCTCGATGAACTTGTCCGAATCGTAGCCTTCCTGGCCGATGATCGGTGCTGTGACACCGGCTGCGCGCAACTGGCTGACCAGCGGACCGGCGGTGAAGAAGTAGCCGGACGCATAAATGATGTCCGGATTGTCGGACTTGAGCTTGGAGACCAGCGCGCCGAACTGGCGGTCCTGGATGCCGTATTCATATTCGTTGACGATCTGCAAGCCGAACTTGGCGGCGCCTTCCTTGAAGCCGGCGGCCAGCGCCTGGCCGAAGTCGTTTTTCAGCGTGATCAGCGCGACTTTCTTCTTGCCGAGATTGTGCACCAGCATGGCACCGGCCCATCCTTGCACTTCGCCCATTGTCGATGTGCGGAACATGTAGTCGCCGGTCAGCGTGATGTCCGGATGGATCGCATAAGCAACCACATACGGAACCTTGCCTTGCTGAAAAATACCGGCTGCCGCGCGCGTCGAACCGGAATAGGAGCCGGATACCGCGCCGACCACCTTGTCTTTTTCCACCAGCTTGGTGGCAACCGGTACCGCTTCCTTGGGTGATGCCTGGTCGTCGTAGATCACCAGTTCCACTTTTTGGCCGGCGACGCCGCCCTTGGCATTGGCTTGGGCCACCGCCAGTTTCGCGCCTTCCAGCGCCGACTTGCCGTCGGCCGCGGCAAATCCGGTCAGCGGCACATTGAAGCCGATCTTGATATCGGCGAACGCAGGGGCTGCCGCGAATGCGGCACAGATAAATGTCGAAGCAACTAGTTGCCTGGGATGAAATCGAACCATGAACGTCTCCTCACGATGCTGAAAATCAGGCGCATGCCGACCATCCGGCTGCACGCGCCTGGCGCTTGAACCTGACCGACGCCTGGCATCGGTATGATTTCAGGCAGTCAGCTATACTATAAGTTGTCTATACAACTTTAGCAAGAGATCGATAAGTTGACAAGACAAGTTGTTCGCATAGAATCGAAACGTTTTCATAACGCGCACGGGAGAAAAGTTGAAAGCCAATCCAGAAGCCGAGGATCCGATCAGGCGCATACCCGCTTTTCAACGCATCAAGGATCATCTGCTTGCGGAAATTCATGCAGGACATTGGGAAGGGGGCGATGCGATACCGTCCGAGCAGGCGCTGGCGAAGCAGTTCGGCGTGTCCCGCATGACGGTCAATCGCGCGGTGCGCGAATTGACCGACGAGCAAATCCTGAACCGCATACAGGGGTCGGGCACTTATGTCGCGCAGCATAAATACCAGGCGACGCTGGTGGAGATCAAGAGCATCGCCGACGAAGTGCGGGCCAGAGGGCACAGCCATCGCAGCGAACTGCATCTGCTGGAGCGCAGCAAGGCGAACGAACACATGGCGCTGCCGTTCGGCGTGCGCGTCGGGCATGCACTATTTCATTCGGTGATCGTCCATTTTGAAAACGAAATTCAAATTCAGGTCGAGGATCGCTGGGTCAATGCGGACGTCGCGCCGGATTACATGCAGCAGGATTTTTCAATCATCACGCCGAATGAATATCTGATGGCGGCCGCGCCGCTGCAAGGCGTCAACTACAGCATCGAAGCGCTCAACCCACCGCGCGAGATCGCCGAGATGCTGCATCTGCAACCGAAGGAATGCTGCCTTGTGCTGAAGCGCAAAACCCTGTCAAAGGAGCAGGTGGCTTCGGTGGTGACGATGTGGCATCCGGGCAGCCGCTATCAATTCGCGGGTAGTTTCTAGACGAAAATCTTCAGGCAGCGTCTCAGCCGCTATTTGCGAAACCGCTCGAGTATCGTGGCGGCCTGCCATCCCGCCACCGCATGCTGCGCCTGCTGCCAGGCGCGGTGCAACTGATCCACCGAGCCGCACATCATGCGCGAGGCGGCAATCACCGCTTCCATCGGCGTGGCGGCCGCGTCGCGCGCGGTTTCAATCCGGGACAGCAACTGTTCCAGCGCAGGATGGTGTGCCGCCGGCGCCTGCTCGACTGCCTCCCTGAGCAAGTGCCGGCGAAATTCTTCGAAGCCGGCAGGATCGTCCTGATGAAGCGCCATCAGAAAATCAAAATCGGGAAGTCGTATATTCGGGTTCATGTTGAGCTCCGGCACATGTCATCATGACAGATATACCTTGCTCGATGTTTGCGCTTTTGTGGCGGCTCAATCCAATTGGCGAACGCGGTTGTGAATGCGCAAACGGTTCCGCGAAGGGGACCGGGCGGGATTGAAAAGTTTCCCGGCGGCTAATTGCAGCTGCAATACCGACCGGGACAGCCGCGGTGTTTCCTGCGCACGGCAGCTACATCAGAATGACGTCGTATTGCTCCTGATGGTAGACCGTCTCCACTTGCAGCGAAATCGGCTTGCCGATGAAGTCGCCGAGCATCGCCAGGTGCGGCGATTCTTCTTCGAGGAACATGTCGACGACGACCTGCGACGCCAGAATGCGGAATTCGCGCGGATTGAATTGCTTCGCTTCGCGCAGCAATTCGCGCAGGATTTCATAACAGATGGTGCGTGCGGTTTTGACCTGGCCTTTTCCGCCGCAGGCCGGGCACGGCTCGCACAGGATATGCGCCAGCGATTCGCGCGTGCGCTTGCGTGTCATTTCCACCAATCCCAGCGCGGAAAAGTCCGATACCGAGATTTTGGTGCGGTCGCGCGCCAGCGCCTTGTTGAGCTCGCTCAGCACCGCACTTTTATGTTCGGTGTTTTCCATGTCGATGAAATCGAGAATGATGATGCCGCCCAGATTGCGCAACCGCAACTGACGCGCCATCGCATGCGCCGCTTCCAGATTGGTCTTGAAAATCGTGTCGTCGAAATTGCGGCCGGTGACATAGCTGCCGGTATTGACATCGATCGTGGTCATCGCTTCGGTCTGGTCGATGATCAGGTAACCGCCGGATTTCAGATCGACGCGCCGTCCCAGCGCGCGCTGGATTTCCTCTTCGACGCCGTACAGATCGAACAACGGCCGCTCGCCCGTATAGTGCGCCAGTTTCGGCAACACGGAAGGCGTGTACGTGGCGCCGAACTGCTGCAGTTTCAAAAAATTTTCGCGCGAATCGACCTGGATGGTGGAGGTTTCGTCGGCGACGAAATCGCGCAGCACGCGCTGCGCCAGGCTCAAATCCTGATACAGCAATGCCGGCGCGGGTTTGGTCCTGGCCAGTTGCGTGATGGCGGACCAGGTCTTGCGCAGATAGTCGATATCCATTTGCAGATCGTGATCGGCCGCTTCCTCGGCCATCGTGCGGATGATGAAGCCGCCTTTTTCCTCCGGCGGCAGCAGTTTCTGTACTTTCTGGCGCAGCAATTCGCGCTCGGTTTCGTTTTCGATGCGTTGCGAAATGCCGATGTGCGGATCCTGCGGCAAATACACTAGCATGCGTCCGGCGATCGAGATCTGGGTCGACAGCCGCGCGCCTTTGGTGCCGATCGGATCCTTGATGACCTGCACTGTGATCGCCTGGCCGTCGAACAGCAGTTTTTCGATCGGCAGCGGCGCTGCCGCCGTGCCGTCGTGCGGGCGCGCTTCCCAGATATCGGCAACATGCAGGAACGCGGCGCGCTCCAGCCCGATATCGATGAAAGCCGATTGCATGCCCGGCAATACGCGCACGACTTTTCCAAGATAGATATTGCCGGCGCGGCCGCGCGACGTGGTCCGTTCGATATGCAATTCCTGCACCGCGCCTTGCAGGATCAGCGCGACGCGGGTTTCCTGCGGGGTGATATTGATGAGGATGTCTTCACTCATGGAATGCGGATGCCGGCCTGTTGCAACATTTGCGCGGTTTCGAACAGCGGCAAACCCATGATGCCGGAATAGCTGCCGGCAATCTCCTGAATGAAAATCGCAGCCTGTCCCTGTATCGCGTAACCGCCCGCCTTGTCATAGGGTTCCTGCGTCGCGCAGTAAGCGCGGATCATTTCGTCGGACAAGGCGGCAAAGGCCACATCCGAGCGTTGGGTGATCTGCCATGTATCTTCATGATGTCGCACGGCGATGCTGGTCAATACCTGATGTGCGCGCCCCGACAGGGATTTGAGCATCGCGATCGCTTCCGCCATGTCGGCCGGCTTGCCGAGAATGCGGCCATCGACAGTCACCGTGGTATCGGCAGCCAGCACCGGCCGAATCGGCAGCTTGCGCAAAAACATGGTCTGACGCGCGCATTCGGCTTTTTCACGGGCGACCCGGGCCACATAATTTTCCGGCATTTCCCCCGGCAGCACGATCTCGGTGACTTCCGGCCCTCTGGAAGTATGATCGCGCAGCATCAGCAATTCGAATTCGACGCCGATCTGACGCAGCAGTTCGCGACGGCGCGGACTCTTTGATGCCAGATAAATTTTCTGGTCTGGTGGTTTCATGGATGTCTCAAACCCGATGATAAGGATGATTCTGCGTAATCGACCAAGCCCGGTACAACTGTTCGGCAAGCACCACGCGCACCATCCCATGCGGCAAGGTCAAGCTGGAAATGCGGATCAGCATATCCGCCCGCTTCTTGAGCCCCGCATCGAGGCCATCGGCGCCGCCTATCACGAATGTAACATCAGCGCCGTCCCGTTGCCACTGCATTAGATATTGCGACAGCTGCGCGGTAGTGACATCCTTGCCGTGTTCGTCCAGCGCGACGACATGCGCGCCTTTCGGGATGGCCGCTTCGATTCTTGTGCGTTCCTGCGCCATGACCGTCTCGGCGGTCTTGCTGCCGGAGCGCTCGACCGGCTTGATTTCCTTCAACTGGATCCGGCACTCCGGCGGCATGCGCTTGGCGTATTCGCCGAATCCGCTCTCGATCCAGGCAGGCATCCTGTGACCCACCGCAGCGATGACGAGCTGCATGTTGTCGATCGGTTAATTTGTTTTGGCTTTTGCCGGCGCGCGCTTGGCCTGCGCTTTTTTCGCGGCGGTAACGGCGCTTTTGGTTGCCGCAACCTTGATGGTCTTGCCGACCGCTTTTTTGGCGGCCGGTTTTTTAGCCGCCGTCTTTGCGCCGACGGTTTTGGCGGGTGACTTGCGGGCCGCCGTCTTGTTCGGCGTATCGTCGGTTGCCGCCTTCGTGATCGTCAGATGCCGTGCCGCTTTTTTAGGCGCCGGTTCATCATCGATCGGCTCCGCCGCGCTGCGCTTGGAAACCCGTTTGGCCGCGCCGAACTTGACTTCCTTGTCGCCCCATATTTCTTCCAGCCGATAATAAGCGCGGATCGCCGGCTGCATGATGTGCACGATCATGTCGCCCAGATCGACCAGCACCCACTCGCCGGTGTCTTCGCCTTCGATGCTGACGATGATGCCGCCGTTTTCCTTGACCTTGTCGCGCACCGATGCGGCCAGCGCCTTGGTCTGGCGATTGGACGTGCCCGATGCGATCGCGATGCGGTCGAACAGGCTGGTGAGATGCACCGTGTCGTAGACGACGATTTCTTGCGCCTTGACGTCTTCGAGAGCATCGATGACGAGGGCCTGCAGTTTTTTGATATCCATTAATCAGCTTTTATAGAGGTGGTGTTGTTCGATATAGTCTAGCACTCCGGCCGGAATCAGCGCCGCCGGCCGTTCCCCGCGTTGCAGCGCGGACCGGATTTCGGTGGAGGACACGTCAACCGCCAGGTTGGATGCCAGATAAGCCAAGCCATGCGGCGTATTGCGGATCTGATCCAGCGCGCCGGCGCGGCGGGTAAATTCATGCGCCACGTCGGCCGGCAAATGCAGCGCATCGATGGCAAAGCCCGGCCGGGATGCGGCGCACAGATGCGCATGATCGAACAGATATTGCCATTCCTGCCAGCTATTCAAATGGTGCAACTGATCGGCGCCAAGCAAAAACACGATGGATGGCTGCGATCCCAGCTCGGCGCGTACCGCGCGCAGCGTATCGATCGTGAAAGTTGCCGTTTCACGCCGGATTTCCTGTTGGTCGATGGTAACGGGAACCGGCTGCCGGTCGAAAGCGCGTCGCACCATCTCCACCCGGTCGTGCGCGGGAGCTTGCAAGCCGTGCTTTTGCCACGGATTGCCGGCTGGAATGATGCGCAGTTCGTCGGGCTTCAGCAAGCGGACGAAATACTCGCCGAGCGCAACATGGCCATTGTGGACCGGATCGAAACTACCGCCGAGCAGGGCGATGCAGCGGCGGGTCACGCGAGCCAGTCCCGGCGAATCAGGAAATCGGAATACAGTGCCGCCTCGGCGCTGCCTGCTTCCGGCTGCCAGTTGTAACGCCATTTGACGATTGGCGGCAATGACATCAGGATCGATTCGGTACGCCCGCCCGATTGCAGCCCGAACAATGTGCCGCGATCGAATACCAGATTGAATTCGACATAGCGGCCGCGGCGATACGCCTGGAAATCGCGTTCGCGCTCACCATATGCCATATCCTTGCGGCGTTCCAGAATGGGCAGGTAGGCGTCGATGAAATGATCGCCGACGCTTCGCAGCATCGCGAAGCTGTGCTCGAAGCCCAATCCATTGAAATCGTCGAAAAAAATGCCGCCGACGCCGCGCGGCTCCTGGCGGTGCTTCAGATAAAAATAATCGTCGCACCATTGCTTGAAGCGCGGATGCAGATCGGCGCCGAACGGCGCCAGCGCATTGCGGCAAGTCTGATGGAAATGGCGCGCATCTTCTTCAAATCCGTAATACGGCGTCAGGTCCATGCCGCCGCCGAACCACCAGACCGGCGCCTGTCCTTCCGCCATCGCCGTGAAAAAACGCACGTTCATATGAACCGTCGGCGCATACGGATTGCGCGGATGCAGCACCAGCGACACCCCCATCGCTTCCCAGTTGCATCCGGCGATCTCCGGCCGATTGGCGGCGGCCGACGGCGGCAGGTTCTTGCCGGTCACATGCGAAAAACCGACGCCGCCGCGCTCGAACAGGGCGCCTTCTTCAATGATGCGCGAAATGCCGCCGCCGCCTTCAGGACGCTGCCAGGTATCGGTGATAAACGGCTTGCCGTCGAGTTCTTCCAGCGCGGCAACAAGGCGTGCCTGCAGGTCGAGTAAATAATTTTTGACGGCGGATGGGGCAGGGGGAGAAGAAATCACGGCGTAAGGAGCAAAAAAGGCACGGGGGGATTGTACTCCACCGCGCCATGCCGCCGATCTCAACTCGGGCGCTTCAGCGCCCGCCAGCCGATATCGCGGCGGAATTGCGCGCCGTCGAACTGAATCCGGTCGATGCCGGCATACGCCTGTTTCTGCGCCATCCTGACGCTGTCGCCAAGGCCGACCACGCACAACACGCGGCCGCCGGACGTAGTCAGTTTGCCATCGGCCAGCGTGGTGCCGGCATGGAAAGTCACGCAATCAGGCGTTTCTTCCGGAATGCCTGAAATGACATCGCCGTTGCGCGGCGCATCCGGATAACCGGCGGCGGCCATCACGACGCCCAGCGCGGTGCGGCGGTCCCATTGCAGTTCGATGGTATCGAGCGTGCCGTTGACCGCATGTTCCATCACGGCCAGCAGATCGGTTTTCAGGCGCGCCATGATCGGCTGCGTTTCAGGGTCGCCCATCCGGCAATTGAATTCGAGCGTTTTCGGATTGCCTTTGGCGTCGATCATCAAGCCGGCATACAGGAAGCCGGTGAAAGGAATCCCGTCCTTGGCCATGCCCTGCACGGTCGGCACGATGATTTCGCGCATCACGCGCGCATGCAGCGCCGGCGTGACGATCGGCGCCGGCGAATAGGCGCCCATGCCGCCGGTGTTCGGCCCCTGATCCTGATCCTGCAGCCGCTTGTGGTCCTGGCTGGTCGCCAGCGGCAAAATATTCTTGCCGTCGACCATCACGATGAAGCTCGCTTCCTCGCCGCTCAGGAATTCCTCGATCACGACGCGCGCGCCCGCATCGCCCAATTTATTATCGGACAGCATCATGTCGACTGCCGCATGCGCTTCGCCGAGCGTCATTGCAACCACCACACCCTTGCCGGCAGCCAGGCCGTCGGCCTTGATCACGATCGGTGCACCTTTTTCATCGATGAACCGATGGGCGGCATCGCGATCGGAAAAAGTCTGATATTGCGCAGTCGGAATCCCGTGCCGGTGCATGAATGCCTTGGCAAAGTCCTTCGAGCTTTCAAGCTGCGCCGCTTCTCTGGTCGGGCCGAATATTTTCAATCCCTGATCGCGGAACACGTTGACGATGCCGGCGGCCAGCGGCGTCTCCGGACCCACCACGGTCAAAGCGATATGTTCTTTCAGCGCGAATTGCGCCAGCCAGGCCGGGTCGGTGATCGGCACATTTTTCAAGCGGACATCGCGCGCGGTGCCGCCGTTGCCGGGTGCGACATACACCATTTGAATGCGTTCGGATTGCGCCAGTTTCCAGGCGAGGGCGTGTTCACGGCCGCCTGAGCCGACTACCAGAATTTTCATGGGAATGGATCGTTGCTGTTATCTGATGTTGTGCAGGTTCATTAGGGGGAAAACATGGTCCGCGAAAAACACGAAAGGCACGAAAAGGTCATGACACTCGCTATTTGTTTTTTCGTGCCTTTCGTGTTTTTCGCGGACAGCAAGCAGGACGTAACATGACGGTCATGCGTCGATTACGGCGTTGGTATAGACCTCTTGCACGTCGTCCAGATTTTCCAGTGCGTCCAGCAATTTCTGCATTTTTACCGCATCGTCGCCGGTAAATACGGTTTCAGTGGCTGCCTTCATCGTGACCTCCGCCATTTCGGCCTTGAATCCGGCGGCTTCCAGCGCCTGTTTCACGTTCGAAAAATCATGCGGCGGGCAAATCACTTCGAAACCGCCTTCATCGTCTGCCGCCACATCTTCCGCGCCGGCTTCCAGCGCCGCTTCCATCAATGCATCTTCATCGGTGCCGGGCGCGTAAAAAAGCTGGCCGCAATGCTTGAACAGGAAAGCGACCGAACCTTCGCTACCCATGTTGCCGCCGAATTTTGCAAACGCATGGCGCACTTCAGCCACGGTACGCACCCGGTTATCGGTCATGCAATCGACGATGATCGCGGCGCCGTTGATGCCGTAGCCTTCGTAGCGGATTTCCTCGTAGTGCGCGCCGTCCAGTCCGCCGGTGCCGCGGGCGATCGCACGCGTGACATTGTCTTTCGGCATATTCGCATCGGCAGCCTTTTCGACTGCCAGGCGCAGGCGCGGATTGGTGGCGATATCGCCGCCTCCCAAACGGGCGCCGACCGTGATTTCCTTGATCAGCCGGGTCCAGACCTTGCCGCGCTTGGCATCGGTGGCGGCCTTTTTATGCTTGATGTTGGCCCATTTGCTATGTCCTGCCATGACGACTCTTTCTCCGACTAGTGTGCAAAGGGTTGCTGTTCATGCTTTTAAAGCAAGCGTCCGGTTTGAAATTAATTATTATCGGGCCCCGAAACAGGCGCCAAATCGAACTACAATTTTAGCATATCGACCCCTTTCAAAATCCGTCAAACATTGCACAACTCCATGCCAAATTCCCTGCCGATAGCAAAAAACAAAGATCAAGAACTCGCGCTCTTGCCGCAACTGGTCAACCGCCACGGCTGCATTACCGGCGCCACCGGAACCGGCAAGACGGTGACATTGCAGGTGGTCGCGCAGGCATTGTCGGAGATCGGCGTGCCGGTCTTCATGGCGGATGTCAAGGGCGATCTGTCCGGCATCGCGAAAGCCGGTTCGCTGACGCCCAGGATGAAGGAGCGGCTCGATTCGTTGGGACTGGATACGCCGGCGTGGGCGGCTTGCCCGGTGGCTTTCTGGGATGTGTTCGGCGAAAAAGGCCATCCGGTGCGCGCGACGATTTCCGATCTCGGCCCGCTATTGCTGGCCCGCATGCTCAATCTGAACAATACCCAGCAAGGCGTGCTGCAACTGGTGTTCAAGATCGCCGACGACAATGGCCTGCTATTGCTCGACACCAAGGATTTGCGCGCGATGCTGCAGCATGCCGGCGACAACGCCGCCAGTTTTCAAACCGAATACGGCAATATTTCCGCCGCCAGCATCGGCGCGATCCAGCGCGGACTGATCGCAATCGAGGAGCAGGGCGGCGACCGGTTTTTCGGCGAACCGATGCTGAATATCGACGACTTGCTGCAAACCGATGCGAACGGCAAGGGCGTCATCAATATCCTCGCCGCGGACAAGCTGTTGAATGCGCCGCGCCTGTATGCGACCTTCCTGCTGTGGATGCTGTCGGAACTGTTCGAACAGTTGCCAGAGGTCGGCGATCTGGATCAACCGAAGCTGGTGTATTTCTTCGACGAAGCGCATCTGTTGTTCGATGAAGCGCCCAAGCCGCTATTGCAGAAAATCGAACAGGTGGTCAGGCTGATCCGCTCGAAAGGCGTCGGCGTGTTTTTCGTTACGCAAAATCCGCTCGATATTCCCGACACCATTCTGGGCCAGTTGGGCAACCGCGTGCAGCACGCGTTGCGCGCCTACACGCCGCGCGACCAGAAGGCGGTGCAGGCGGCGGCGGAAACCTTCCGTCCCAATCCGCAACTCGATACTGCCCGCGTCATTACCGAGCTCGCGGTGGGCGAGGCGCTGGTATCGTTTCTCGATGAAAAAGGCCGCCCGACGATGGTCGAGCGCGCATTCATTTTATCGCCGGCATCGCAAATCGGACCGTTGACCGACGCCGAACGCAAAGACGTCATCGCCAATTCGATGGTTGCCGGCGTCTATGAAAAGGCGGTCGATCGCGATTCCGCGTATGAAAAAATCAAGGGACGCATGGCGGCCAAGCAGCCGGCAGGGCCAGTGGCCCAGGGCGGCGTTGCGCACGATACCGCACCGGCACCCGACGGCCCTTCGATGGGCGACCGGATGAAGGATGCGCTGGGCGGCTTGTTCGGCGGCACCGGCGTGGCGCGGCGCAAGGATACCGTGGTGGAAGCGATGGTCAAGTCCGCTGCGCGCACGATCGG
>DAIDBD010000061.1 GCA_027310305.1 Herminiimonas sp. | reverse complement strand
CAATATCCAGACCGATCACTTTTGCAGTAGCATTCATGGTGGACTCCTCCTCTTGATTGTCGCGTGCCAGCCGCTCTGGCACCCTTGGCACATTATGATGCCGTCGTCGGGAGGGTGGAGTCCATTTCATTAAGTCCTAATCAGTTTAAACCTTCAAAAATTCTTCCCGTCCGCCCAGCCAGCGCGCCAGATGCTGTTCCACCGTTTGCGGATCGTCGCGCAGCAGCGCTTGCGCCACCGTGCGCGCTTTCTCTACCAGCCACTGATCGGTTTCCAGATCGGCAAAGCGCAGCATCGCCTGGCCCGACTGGCGCGCACCCAGGAATTCGCCGGGACCGCGAATTTCCAGATCCCGGCGCGCGATTTCAAAACCGTCGGTGGTTTCGCGGATGGTCGCCAGCCGCTGTTTGGCAATCGGTCCGAGCGGGCTCTGGTACAGCAGCAGGCACACGCTCGCCGCCGACCCGCGTCCGACCCGGCCGCGCAACTGATGGAGTTGCGACAGGCCGAATCGTTCCGCATGTTCGATCACCATCAGCGATGCATTCGGCACATCGACGCCGACCTCGATCACGGTGGTGGCAACCAGCAAATGAATTTCGCCGCGCGTGAAGGCATCCATCACGTCCTGCTTTTCGGCGGGCTTCAGCCGGCCATGCACCAGGCCTACCCGCAGATCCGGCAATGCCGCCATCAGCGTCGCATGGGTGTCGGTCGCGGTCTGCAACTGCAACGCCTCCGATTCCTCGATCAGCGGACATACCCAGTAAACCTGTCTGCCTTCCAGCGCCGCCGCATGCACCCGTTCGATCACTTCGTCGCGCCGGTTCTGGTCGATCACGCGCGTCATGATCGGCGTGCGGCCGGGCGGCAGTTCATCGATCACCGAGACTTCGAGATCGGCGTAGTAAGTCATCGCCAGCGTGCGTGGAATCGGCGTGGCCGACATCATCAACTGGTGCGGCACGGTGTGCGCACCGTCGAGCGACGTGGTGGTGCCCAGGCCCTTGTTGCGCAGCGCCAGCCGCTGGCCGACACCGAACCGGTGCTGTTCGTCGACGATCACCACCCCCAGTTTGGCAAACTGCACGCCTTCCTGAATCAGCGCATGGGTGCCGATCACCAGTTGCGCCGCGCCCGATTCGATCCGTTCCTGCGCATCGGCCTTTTCCTTCTTTTTCAGGCTGCCGGTCAGCCACGCAACGCCGACGCCGAGCGGCGCCATCCATGCCGCGATCTTGCGGAAATGCTGATCCGCGAGAATCTCGGTCGGCGCCATCAGCACCGCCTGGTAACCGCTGTCGATCGCTTGCGCCGCAGCCAGCGCGGCAACCACGGTCTTGCCGCTGCCGACGTCGCCTTGCAGCAAGCGCTGCATCGGAAACGACTCGCGCAGATCGGCGCGGATTTCCGTCAAGACCCGTTGCTGCGCGCCGGTCAATGCAAACGGCAAGGTATGGAGGAACGCCGCGGACAATGCACCGATGACCGGCAACGCGTTCGCGCCCTTGGCACGGCGCGCCACCTGCGCGCGCTTCAGCGATAACTGCTGCGCCAGCAGTTCGTCGAATTTCATGCGCACCCAGGCCGGATGCGAACGGTCGGCCAGCGCATTTTCATCGACGTCCGGCGGCGGATTATGCAGCAGCCGGACCGCCGGCTCGAACGGCGTCAGCGCCAGCGATGCCAGCAGCGGTTCGGACAACGTATCGCGCCAGTCGACCCGCGCCATCGCATTCGCGATCGCCTTGCGCAAAATCGCCTGCGACAAGCCTTCACCGGACGGATAGACCGGCGTCAATACCGTCGGCAGCGGCGCGCCTTCCAGCACGATCTTGTAGGCCGGATGCACCATTTCATCACCGAAAAAACCGTGCCGCACTTCGCCGCGCGCCCGCACGCGGGTGCCAATTGCGAGTTGCCTGGTCTGGCTGCCGTAAAAATTCAGGAATCGCATCACCAGCGGGCCGGACGCGTCCTCGATCGTGACCACCAGTTGCCGGCGCGGCCGGAACTGCACATCGCATGACGTAACCACGCCTTCGACCTGCGCCGGATGGCCGACCATGAAACCGGCTTCCCTGATCGGCACGATCTGCGTTTCATCTTCGTAGCGCATCGGCAGATGCAGCACCAGATCCATATCCGAACGCAGGCCGAGCCGCGCGAACTTGTCGGCGATCTTGTTCGCGACCGGCTTGGCGGTCTTGGCGGAGGTGGCGGGCTTTCGCTTCGGTGCGGGCATATCAGGGCCGTAAAGTGGACGGCACAGCGTAAAATAGCGGCTTTGCCGATTCGTAGTGTGGCAAACCTTGCAACGATAGCAGTTCCGGACCCACTCCGATACCATTCCAGCGCATGTATTCCCTGTCCGATTTCGATTTTGATTTGCCGCAAGAACTGATTGCGCAAACGCCGCTGCCCGAGCGCAGCGCGTCCCGCTTGTTGCACGTCGAGGGCGACGCATTGGGCGACCGCGCATTTGCCGACATCGTCGATTTGCTGATGCCGGGCGATCTGCTGGTATTCAACGACACCCGCGTGCTGAAGGCACGGTTTTTCGGCGTCAAGGAAACCGGCGGCAAAGTCGAAGTGCTGATCGAACGGGTGATCGACCATCGCACCGTGCACGCGCAGATTCGTGCATCCAAATCGCCGCCGCCGGGCACCGCCATCCGGCTGGCCGATGCGTTCGATGTGCTGGTCGGAGAACGCGCAGGCGAATTTTATGCGCTGCAGTTTCCATCGGATGCGTTCGAGCTGATCGATGCGCATGGACGCTTGCCGCTGCCGCCGTACATCGAACATGCCGCCGATGCGTTCGACGAACAGCGCTATCAAACCGTGTACGCCAGAGAGCCGGGCGCCGTCGCCGCACCGACCGCCGGTTTGCATTTCGACCAGCCATTGCTCGACAAGCTGCGCGCCAGAGGCGTGCAATTCGCCTACATCACGCTGCATGTCGGCGCCGGCACCTTCCAGCCGGTGCGCAGCGAAAATCTGGCCGAACATCACATGCACAGCGAGTGGTACACGATTGCGCAGGCAACCGTGGATGCGGTGCGCGCCGCCCAGGCCGCCGGACGCGATGTGGTCGCGGTCGGCACCACCAGCTTGCGCGCGCTGGAATCGGCATCGCAATCCGGCGCATTGCGGGCGGGCAGTGCGGACACCAGGCTGTTCATCACGCCCGGCTACAACTTCAAGACGGTAACCCGGCTGATCACGAATTTTCATTTGCCGAAATCGACCTTGCTGATGCTGGTTTCCGCCTTTGCCGGTTACCGGAATATTCACGCTGCGTATCGGCATGCGATTGAACGGCGCTACCGGTTTTTCAGCTACGGCGATGCGATGCTGCTAACAAAAACTTAATCAAAATCCAATGTTGAATTTCAAGCTTTTAAAAACCGACGGCAATGCCCGGCGCGGCCGCCTGACCCTGAATCACGGCGTGATCGACACGCCGATTTTCATGCCGGTCGGCACCTACGGCTCGGTCAAGGCGATGTCGCCGGTCGAACTGGCCGAGATCGATGCGCAAATCATTCTCGGCAACACCTTCCATTTATGGCTGCGGCCCGGCATCGATGTGCTGGCCAAGTTCGGCGGCCTGCATCGCTTCATGGGTTGGGACAAGCCGATCCTGACCGATTCCGGCGGCTTCCAGGTGTTTTCGCTCGGCGAGATGCGCAAGATTACCGAGGAGGGCGTCAAGTTCGCGTCGCCGATCAATGGTGACAAGCTGTTCCTGTCGCCCGAGATTTCGATGCAGATCCAGCGCGCGCTGAATTCCGATATCGTGATGCAGTTCGATGAGTGCACGCCCTATGAAATCGATGGCCGCCCCGCCACCGAAAAGGAAGCGGCGCAATCGATGCGCATGTCGCTGCGCTGGGGCCGGCGTTCGCGCAATGAATTCGAGCAGGGCGGCAATCCGAACGCATTGTTCGGCATTGTCCAGGGCGGCATGTTCGAGCACTTGCGCGATGAATCGCTGGCCGGACTGGAAGACATCGGCTTTCACGGCATCGCGATCGGCGGCCTGTCGGTCGGCGAGCCGAAAGAAGACATGATGCGGGTTTTGTCGCATACCGGTCCGCGCCTGCCGGCCGGCAAGCCGCATTACCTGATGGGCGTCGGCACGCCGGAAGATCTGGTGGCCGGCGTGGCCAACGGCATCGACATGTTCGATTGCGTGATGCCGACCCGCAATGCGCGCAACGGCTGGCTGTTCACCCGTTTCGGCGACATCAAGATTAAAAATGCGCGTTACAAGGACGATACGCAGCCGCTCGATGCCACCTGCGATTGTTATGCCTGCCGCAATTTTTCGCGCGCCTACCTGCATCATTTGCATCGTGCCAACGAAATATTGGGTGCGCGGCTCAATACGATTCACAACCTGCATTACTACCTGCAATTGATGCGCGACATGCGGGCTGCAATCGATGCGGCGCAGTTCCAGATGTTTAGCGTGCAATTCCACGCCGACCGCGCACGCGGTGTCTAGGCCAGAGAATGGCCATTCCGGCAACTGGCGTCTGATATCGGCAGGAAACGCTGCGTCCGGTGCTAAAATGCCGGGTTATTCAATACTACGACCTGGAGTTCACCGTGTTCATTTCCAATGCATATGCACAATCCGCCGTGGGCGGCCTAGGCGGACTGGGAGGCAATCTGACCAGCTTTTTGCCGATCATCCTGATGTTCGTTGTACTGTATTTTCTGATGATCCGTCCGCAGATGAAGCGCCAGAAAGAACAGAAGTCGATGATGGATGCGCTGGCCAAGGGCGATGAAGTCGTCACCGCAGGCGGCATTCTCGGCAAGATCACCAAAGTCGCCGATGCCTACGTCACGCTGGAAATAGCCGTCGGCACCGAAGTCGTCATCCAGAAAGTCGCCGTGAGCACGCTGTTGCCGAAAGGCACGATCAAGTCGCTGTAATCGGTCGCGTGTCGAGTGTCCGCGCTTATGCGGGCACTCTGTATCCAATCGCGATGCCTGCCTGACGTCGCACACTGAACGCTGATTAATATGAATCGCTATCCCCTCTGGAAATACATTCTGATCGTTATCGCCCTGCTGTTCGGCGTGCTGTACACGCTGCCGAACTTTTTCGGCGAATCGCCTGCGGTGCAGATCAGCAGTGCAAAGGCCACCGTCAAGGTCGATGCGGGCGCAACGGCGCTGGTGCAGCAGGCGCTGCAAAAAGCCGGCATCCGGCAGCAAGGCGTGTTTTTCGAGACGATCGGCACGCAAGGTTCGGTGCGGGTGCGTTTTGCCGATACCGATACGCAATTCAAGGCGAAAGGCGTGCTGGAAAAGGAATTGAATCCCGATCCGGCGGATCCGACTTACCTGGTCGCTTTCAACCTGTTGCCGAATACGCCGGCGTGGCTGCAAAGCCTGCATGCATTCCCGATGTACCTGGGTCTCGATTTGCGCGGCGGCGTGCACTTCCTGATGCAGGTCGATACCAAGGCCGTGATGAACAAGCGCCTGCAGGGATTGCAGACCAGCGTGCGCAGCCTGCTGGTGGACAAGAAAGTGCGCTACGCCGGCATCAGCCGTAACGGCAACGTGATCGACATCAAATTCCGCGACCCGGAAACACGTGCCGCGGCGAAGGAAATTCTCGCATCGCAGTTATCGGAACTGGTATTGAATGAGGCCGCTGACGGCGCCGACTTGAAACTGGTGGCGACGCTGCAACCGCAGGCATTGAAACAAACGGTCGAAGATGCGGTACAGCAGAACATCACCACGCTGTCCAAGCGCGTCAACGAACTGGGCGTGGCCGAGCCGCTGATCCAGCGCCAGGGCGCCGACCGGATCGTGGTGCAATTGCCCGGCGTGCAGGATGTCTCACGCGCCAAGGACATCATCGGACGCACTGCCACGCTGGAAGTCAGGCTGGTCGACGAGTCGGTCACGCGCGGCACCGAAGAAACCGCCGCGATCCCGTTCGGCTCCGAACTGTTCAAGGTCGGCAAGGGCGCGCCGGTCGTGCTGTACAAGGACCCGATCATCACCGGCGACTATATTTCAAACGCCTCCGCCAGCTTCGACCAGAACCAGCAGCCGGCAGTCGGCATCGACCTGAACGGCGACGGCGGTCGCAGGATGCGCGAAGCGACGCGCAACAAGATCGGCAAGGCGATGGCGATCGTGCTGTTCGAAAAGGGCAAGGGCGAAGTACTGACGGTGGCGACGATCCGCGATGAACTCGGCGCGCGCTTCCAGATCACCGGCATGGGATCGGCCGAAGCCGCCAACGACCTGTCGCTGTTGCTGCGCGCCGGTTCGCTGGCAGCGCCGATGGAAATCATCGAGGAGCGCACGATCGGTCCGCAACTGGGCGCCGAAAACATCAAAAAAGGCTTCAATTCGACACTCTACGGCTTCGCCGCGATTGCCATTTTCATGGTGATTTATTATCAGTTGTTCGGTTTCTTCAGCGTGTTCGCGCTGGCGGTGAACCTGATGCTGCTGATTTCGCTGCTGTCGGTGCTGCAGGCAACGCTGACATTGCCGGGTATTGCCGCAATCGCGTTCACGCTCGGCATGGCGATCGACGCCAACGTGCTGATCAACGAGCGGATCCGGGAAGAGCTGCGTTCGGGCAGTTCGCCGCAAGCGGCGATCGCCACCGGTTTCGATCGCGCGTGGGCCACGATTCTGGATTCGAACGTCACCACGCTGATCGCCGGCCTGGCGCTATTGATATTCGGCTCCGGCCCGATACGCGGCTTTGCGGTGGTGCACACGATGGGCATCCTGACCTCGATTTTCTCGTCGGTATTCGTATCGCGCGGCGTTGCCAATTTGTGGTACGGACGCAAGAAGAAACTGACCGGGTTGTCGATCGGACAGATCTGGAAGCCGAATGCCTGACGACGACGGCGCGATGGAAAACCGTGTTGCCCATCGCGCTGAGTGCTATCGAAACATCAGTGATTGGCGGGCAAGAGTTGCCTGCCTTGCGAAAGGAAAATGATGGAGTTTTTCCGCATTAAAAAAGATATCCCCTTCATGCGCCATGCGTTGATCTTCAACGTGATCTCGGCGCTGACATTTGTCGCAGCGGTATTTTTCCTGTTTCACAAGGGGCTGCATCTGTCGATTGAATTCACCGGCGGCACCGTCATGGAAGTGGCATATCCGAAGGCGGCCGATATCGAAGGCATCCGCAAGACCGTCTCGGACATCGGGTATACCGATAACCAGGTGCAAAGCTTCGGCACGGCGCAAGACGTGATGATCCGGCTGCCGGTGCAAAAAGGCATCGACTCGTCGCGCCTCAGCGAAAAAGTGATGACCGCGCTGAGGGCGCACGATGGCAACGTCAAGCTGCAGCGCGTCGAATTCGTCGGTCCCCAGGTCGGCGAAGAACTGGCGCACGACGGCTTGATGGCGCTGGCGATGGTCGTCATCGGCATCATGATCTACCTCGCTTTCCGCTTCGAATGGAAATTCGCGGTCGCGGCCATCATCGCCAACCTGCATGACGTGGTCATCATCCTGGGTTTCTTCGCCTTCTTCCAGTGGGAATTCTCTTTGACCGTGTTGGCTGCGGTGCTGGCGGTGCTGGGCTATTCGGTCAATGAATCGGTCGTGGTGTTCGACCGCGTGCGTGAGACTTTCCGCGACCGCCGGTTCGGCAAACTGGCTACGCCGGAAGTGATGAACCATGCGATCACCAGCACGATTTCGCGCACCATCATCACGCACGGCTCGACCCAGATGATGGTGCTGTCGATGCTGCTGATCGGCGGCCAGACCCTGCACTATTTTGCGATCGCGCTCACGATCGGCATCCTGTTCGGCATCTATTCGTCGGTGTTCGTCGCGGCGGCGGTTGCCATGTGGCTCGGCGTCAAGCGCGAGGATTTGATCAAGCCGGCCAAGGAAAAGGACGAGACCGGCGGCGCGGTCGTGTAATGCTTGACTGGAAGTCCGGAATGCGCAATGTTGTAATCGACGCGTTTCCGGCTTCATGAAAAACGGCGACCATGGTCGCCGTTTTTCATCCGAATTCAATTATTTTTTTATTCGCATTCGATCGCAGCTGGCTAGATCTTGCGCGCCAGTTGCGCCGCGCAGCCGATGTAATTGGCAGGCGTCATGGCCAGCAGCTGATCTTTTGCGTGTTGCGGAATGGCCAGCGTGCCGATGAATTCGCGCAAGCCCTCCTTCGAAATGCCTTTGCCGCGCGTCAGTTCCTTCAACTGTTCATACGGGTTTTCAATGCCGTAGCGGCGCATCACGGTTTGCACCGGTTCGGCCAGCACTTCCCAGGTGGCGTCGAGATCTTCCGCCATGCGCGCAGGATTGACTTCCAGCTTGTTCAGGCCGCGCAGGCAACTGTCGTAGGCCAGCACGCAATAGCCGAAGCCGACGCCGATATTGCGCAGCACGGTAGAGTCGGTCAGATCGCGCTGCCAGCGCGAGATCGGCAGTTTTTCAGCCATGTGCTTGAGCACCGCATTGGCCATGCCGAGATTGCCTTCGGAGTTTTCGAAATCGATCGGGTTGACCTTGTGCGGCATCGTGCTCGAGCCGATTTCGCCGGCCTTGGTGCTCTGCTTGAAATAACCGAGCGAAATATAGCCCCAGATGTCGCGGTTCAGGTCGAGCAGGATCGTGTTGGCGCGCGCGACCGCATCGAACAGTTCCGCCATGTAGTCGTGTGGCTCGATCTGGATCGTGTACGGATTGAAAGCGAGCCCTAACCGCTGCTCGATCACGTTCCTGGAAAAGGCTTCCCAATCGACGTCCGGATAAGCCGACAAATGCGCATTGTAATTGCCGACCGCGCCGTTCATCTTGCCCAGGATTTCGACGGTTGCCATGCGCTGCGCGGCACGCTTCAACCGCGCGACGACGTTGGCGATTTCCTTGCCGAGCGTGGTCGGGCTGGCAGGCTGGCCGTGGGTGCGCGACATCATCGGCATGTCCGCGTTGGCATGCGCCAGTTCGGTCAGTTTGGCAATCACGCCTTGCAGCGCCGGCAGCAGCACGGTATCGCGCGCGGTTTTCAGCATCATGCCGTGCGACGTGTTGTTGATGTCTTCGGAGGTGCAGGCGAAATGGATGAATTCGGACGCGGCGACCAATTCCGGCACATCCTTGACTTGCTCTTTCAGCCAGTATTCGACCGCTTTCACGTCATGGTTGGTGACGGCTTCGATCGCCTTGATCTTTTCCGCGTCGGCCTCGGTGAAATCGGCGGCCAGCTTGTCGAGCAATCCATCGGCGGCAGCGGAGAACGGCTTGATTTCCGCAAAGCCGGCCGCCGACAATGCCTGCAGCCACGCGATTTCAACCTTTACGCGGTGATGCATGAAACCTGCTTCGGACAGGATCGGGCGCAGCTTGTCGGTTTTGGCGGCATAGCGGCCATCGAGCGGAGAAAGGGCGGAAAGCGTGGAAAGAGGCATGATAGTGGGTAACAAGAGTATGTAAATGAAACGATTCGATGGCTGAGCCAACGCGCAATTTTACCATTCGCGGGGCCGCCAAAATCCTGGATTGAACGGACGATCAGCGCATCGCCCGGCCATTAACACGGCATGGGCCAATGCTATAATCGGGCACAAATCCACCTAAAAGCCTCTATGAAACTCATCGGTTCCCTTACTAGTCCTTATGTACGCAAAGTCCGCATCGTGATGGCGGAAAAAAAGCTCGATTACGAACTGGTCCTGGAGAACGTATGGGCTCCCGAAACTACGATTCATCTGTCCAATCCGCTTGGCAAAGTGCCTTGCCTGGTCATGGAAGACGGCGGTGCGATGTTTGATTCGCGCGTCATCGTCGAATATCTGGATACCCTGACGCCGGTCGGCAAGCTGATCCCGGTGCAGGGCCGCGAACGCGCCGGCGTCAAATGCTGGGAAGCGCTGGCCGATGGCGTGCTGGATGCGGCAGTGGCGATTCGCCTGGAAAAAACCCAGCGTCCGGAGGCGCAGCAAAGCCATGCCTGGATCGATCGCCAGATGGCCAAGGTCAGTGCAGGTTTGAAAGCGATGTCGGCCGGTCTTGCGGAAACGCCGTTTTGCGCCGGTAATCATTACACGCTGGCCGATGTCGCGCTAGGCTGCACGCTCGGCTATCTGTCGTTCCGGTTTTCGGAAATCGATTGGCGCGGCGATTATCCGAACCTGGAAAAGCTGTTCGATAAATTATCGGAGCGGCCTTCGTTCAAGGATACCGTGCCGCAATAGGAGAAGAAGGATCTTCCATAAAAAAGGAGCGCAATGCGCTCCTTTTTTATGGATCAGCAGGGATCAATTGACCAATCCTTAACTCGTCATTTGCGATTGCAAATAATTTTGCAATCCGATCTTGGCGATCAAATCCACTTGCGTTTCGATCCAGTCGATATGTTCTTCGGTGTCGTCCAGAATATCCTGAAACACCTGGCGCGATACATAATCGCCGACCGTTTCGCAGGCGGCAATGCCTTCCTTGACCGTCTTTTGCGACATTTGCTCCAGCTTCAGATCGCATTGCAGCATCTCCGGCGTGTTTTCGCCGATCATCAATTTATGCAGCGCCTGCAGATTGGGCAAACCTTCCAGCAACAGGATGCGATTGATCAGCTTGTCGGCATGCTTCATTTCGCCGATCGATTCTTCGTATTCTTTCTTGCCGATTTTTTCCAGCCCCCAATGCTGATACATCCGGGCATGCAGGAAATATTGATTGATGGCGCTGAGTTCATTGGTCAACTGCGCGTTGAGCAGCCGAATGATGTTGTTGTCGCCTTTCATGGGAGCCTCGAAAGTGATGTGGAGAAGCGGCTCGATCGCCGGCTGTAAAACCGTGCGGCAATCGGATCAAGTCATATGGGATACATAGACATGATAGCGCACAGCGGCGATTTTTCCATCATGCTGAATGTATTTCGTTAGCGGTAATCATTCGTGTTTCCGATTGCGCGCATAGGGCACGGCCAGGCAATCATTTTTTGAAAAAATCGAGCGGCGCCCTTATTCGCAACAAGTGGCAATAGCAAGCCGCAGCCGGCCGGATGGCGCGATGCGAAAAAGTTTCGGCAGACAATACGCCGTACCCTTGCGCCGGCAATTGCCTGTCAACATCCGGTCGCTGCATGCGCTTGGCATATGCGAAATTCTTGCGCGGCGAATTATTTACCTTGCGGTTCGGTAATGAATCCGATTTTGCTCAAGCCGCCCGATTGCGCGACGGCCATCACTTGCGCGACTTTTTCATATTGCGTAGTGCGTTCCGCACGCAAATGCAGCTCCGGTTGCGGATTTTTCAGTGCCGCTGCGGCAACCCGCTCACTTAATTGGCCGGCATCGATCGCTACTGCATTCCAGAAAACCTGGCCCGATGCATCGATCGCCAGATTGATGTTCTCCGGTTTGGTTTGATCGGGCTGGTTGGTCGCGCGCGGCAGATCGATTTTCACGCTGTGATTCATCACCGGAATCGTCATGATGAAAATGATCAGCAGCACCAGCATCACATCGACCAGCGGCGTGGTGTTGATCTCCGGATTGAAGTCGTCGTCCGCATCGGACAGGGAACCCATTGCCATCATGCCCCCTTGATCACGGCAAGCTTGGCGCCATTGCCGCCGATTTCGCTGTCGCTGCCCGAACGCGCACCGGTCACGAACAGCGCATGCAGATCGAAGCCGAATTTATTCAGATTGGCAATGATCGATTTATTGCCGCGGACCAGCGCGTTGTAGCCGAAAGTGGCAGGGATCGCGACTGCCAGTCCGAGCGCCGTCATGATCAAGGCTTCGCCGACCGGGCCGGCTACCTTGTCGATGCTGGCCTGGCCCGACGTGCCGATCGACACCAGCGCATGGTAGATGCCCCACACCGTGCCGAACAGCCCGACGAACGGCGCGGTCGAACCAACTGAGGCCAATACGGCCATGCCGGCCTGCAACTTGCCTGACGACTCATCGATTGCCTGCCGCAGCGATAGCGTGACCCAGTCGCTCACCGACAATTGATCGTGCAGATGGCCTTTGTGGGCGCTATGGTGGCGCATCGCGCCCACGCCCGCCTGCGCCAGATCGGCAAATGGATTGCCGGCGCCGAGCGTTGCGACGCCTTCCGCCAGGCTGGTCGTATCCCAGAACTGATGTCCGGCCGCCGATGAAGCGCGCCGATAGCGCAATACCTGCAATGCCTTGGTCAATATCACGTACCACGATGCGATCGACATCGCGACCAGCAATATCGCGACGCCTTTGGTGACGAAATCTCCCTGTAGCCACAGGCTTTCCAGACCGTACGGATTTGCTTGCATGATGATTCCTCTTCTGTATCCGGTTACTTATTGAATTGAAAAATTGATCGGCACCAGCGCATACACGGCAACCGCTTTGCCATCTTCAAGATGCGGCTTGAACAATGCGCGCGATGCCGCCTGACGCGCTGCCTCGTCGAGCCGCGCCGACCCGGACGACTTGTGCACATCAACGCGTTCGGCTCGCCCTTTCTCATTGACCAGTACACGCAGCAGTACTTTTCCTTCTTCGCCCATGCGTTTCGAAATCGGCGGGTATTCAGGCTGCGGCGGCTGGATATACTCGACACCGGAAACGGTTTTCGGCTGAGCCGGTGCCGCAGCGGCCCGGGGAGCGGACGGCACCGTCACTGCCGGCGGTTCACGAGACGGCGGTGCCGCGGACGGAGCCGTGATGGCTTGTTGCGACGGTATCGGATTGATTGCAGGTGCGACCGGCGCCAGTCGCGGGACCGATTTTTTTACGACCGGCACCGTTTTAGGCGCTGCGGGCGGCGGCTTGGGCACATCGGGTTTCGGCGTGGGTTCGGGTGCGATGAAGCTGGCAAACACTTCTTGCGGCAACGCTTGCGCCGCCTGGCGCAGCAAACCGCTTTGCAATGCGTAGAAAAAGCCGACGTGCAACAGAATGATCGAGCCCAAGGGCCCGATGCGCTTTATTTGCCGCCAGCCGAATAGCGGAACGGCTTTCGCCGAGGAAGGCAGAAGCGCGCGCATCGACCGGATTACGCTGCCAGCGCATTGCGATGAAACATCATGGGTTGGGCCCGGCTGGCTTCCTCCAGGCATTCCCGCAACACGCGTTTCGCGCACGCATGGCATTTGCCGCAGCAGGTTCCGACATCGAGACGGTCGCGCAATTCGACCATGGACGTCATGCCGGCATCCACCGCCTGGCGGATTTTGCGGTCGGAAACGTTGTTGCAGATACAGACGATCATCAATGCACCTTGGCGTTATTCAGGCAGTCAGAATCAGCTTGTTCAATTGCGTCAACCGCAACCGGTAAATCCGGCCGTCATGGTCGATTTCCACTTCGCGCATCTGTTGAAACAAATCCCGGCTTTTGATTCGCATGACAGACGCGGCAGCGGAGCCGTATGACGAAATGGATTGATCGTCTTCCCTTGCCGTTTCCTGCTGTGTTGGTCGGATCATTTGATATCCTTTTGTGAATGAGAACAATTCTTATTTAGATTATTGACTATTTACGCGGGGAATGCAAGAAATTTCTCTTGATTGAAAAAAGAGGCCACGGCAGGTTGCCCGCACAAAATGCGGCGGAAGAATTTTGAAAGAAAGGGGGGCATCAACAGACTGGAAGCGATGCCAAGGTTGCAGTTCCTATTTCGCAAACTTGCATGATTTCAAGTGATTCGCAGCCAAGGAATCAGCGCACAATCAGTCGACTTGCGCTATGGCAGATGCACTGATGATGCCGCCGCCGAGACATATTTCATCCTGATAAAGCACTGCGGATTGTCCGGGCGTCACTGCCCATTGCGGCGTCGAAAACAGCAATGAAAAAGCACCGTCATCCACCGCACGATGCGTACATCCCGCATCGGCTTGCCGATAGCGGGTTTTTGCGGACAGTTGTTCGGCCTCCGGCGCTTGTCCGGCAATCCAGCTGATCTGGCCGGCAATCAGGGCGGACGACAGTAGCCATGAATGATCATGTCCCTGCACGACGTATAGCGTATTGTTTTCAATATCCTTTTTTGCGACATACCAGGCATCGCTGCTGCCATCGGGGTTCCTGTGCGATTTCATGCCGCCCAAGCCGATGCCTTTGCGCTGGCCGAGCGTATAAAAACTCAAGCCGACATGCTCGCCGACGGTTTCGCCATCCGGCGTTTTCATCGGCCCCGGCCGGTATGACAGATAGCGGTTCAGGAATTCGCGAAACGGCCGTTCGCCGATAAAACAGATGCCGGTCGAATCCTTTTTCCTTGCGTTCGGCAGCGATAGCTGCTCGGCAATCCTGCGCACCTCGGTCTTGTGGATTTCACCGAGCGGGAACAGGGTTTTCGATAACTGCGCCTGATTCAGACGATGCAGGAAATAGCTTTGATCCTTGCCGGCGTCGACGGCCTTCAGCAATTCGAAGCGGGTTGCACCGGCGCCGAATTGCACTTCACGCACCCGCGCATAGTGGCCGGTCGCGATCAAATCGGCGCCCAGCTTCATCGCATGATCGAGAAAGGCCTTGAACTTGATTTCGGCATTGCACAACACATCGGGATTCGGCGTGCGCCCGGCTTCGTATTCGCGCAAAAATTCGGCAAAGACGCGGTCCTTGTATTCGGCGGCAAAATTGACCGCTTCGATATCGACGCCGATCACATCCGCCACGCTGGCGGCATCGATCCAGTCCTGGCGCGTCGAGCAATATTCCGAGTCGTCGTCATCTTCCCAGTTCTTCATGAACAGGCCGATCACTTCATAGCCTTGTTGCTTGAGCAACCAGGCGGCGACCGACGAATCGACGCCGCCGGACATGCCGATCACGATTTTCTTTTTAGGCATGCACCGCTCCGGTCACGCTTGGATGGGTGTACAGCAGCGACAATGGCGTGCGCTTGCCGTTCAGATAATCCTGTACGCACTGCAATACCAGCGGGCTGCGATGCCTGTCCGGGCATGCAGCCAGGTCGGCATGCGTCATCCAGACGGTGCGCAAAATGCCGTGATCGAGCGCTCGATCATGGACAGCGCCCAGATCGCCGGCGAAGGCGAAGCGCAGGTAAGTGATTTCCTGTCCGGCGCGGGACGACAGATAGCGCGACATATACATGCCGATCAGCGCTGTCGGCAAAAAATCGTGCGCGGTTTCTTCCAGTGTTTCGCGCACGACGGCCTGTTCCAGCGATTCGCTCGGTTCGAGATGGCCGGCCGGTTGATTCAGGCAGATGCCGTCGCTGGTTTCTTCTTCGACCAGCAAAAAAAGCCCATCGCGCTCGATGATTGCCGCGACAGTGACGGATGGTTTCCAGATGTCAGTCATAATTTCCCTTGCAATTGGTGATATTTTACCGTGCGCATCTGTTTGCTGCGGAGCCGAAACGGAAATCCTCCGATAACCGACGTCGCAATACTGGCGTATCGGGTATTTGATAAATATTTATAAGCAACCATTTGGCGATCGATCGAAAAAGCGGCAAAATCGTCGTTTTCATGGGAGATTTTGATTTTTTATTCCCGGGTTTGACGCCGTTTACTGGCGTTTCACGGCAAAATTAGCAAAAATCTTGTGGGAACTTAAAAAAGGACGATCGTTCTGTTTTTTGGTTTCCGTGTAAGATTCAAGTAAGAATTATTATTTTTTGGAGAACAACATGAGAATCGGCATTCCCGCCGAAACGCGGCCGGGCGAGACGCGCGTTGCCGCCACCCCCGAAACAGTCAAGAAACTGGTTGCGGCCAAGCATCAGGTAATGATTCAATCCGGCGCCGGCACGACGTCCAGCATTACCGATGATGCCTATGCGGCGGTAGGCGCACAAATCGGTACCGCTGCCGACGCATTCGGTTGCGAAATGGTGCTGAAAGTGCGCGCGCCGTCGGCCGAAGAGCGCCCGCTGATGCAATCCGGCGCAGTCGTGGTCGGGATGCTGAATCCGTTCGATGCCGACAACATTGGCGCGATGGCCGTGCACGGCTTGACCGCATTCGCACTCGAAGCCGCGCCTAGAATTACGCGTGCGCAATCGATGGATGTGTTGTCGTCGCAGGCCAATATCGCCGGTTACAAGGCGGTCCTGCTCGCCGCAAACACTTATCAGCGCTTCATGCCGATGCTGATGACCGCGGCCGGCACGGTCAAAGCCGCACGGATGCTGATCATGGGCGTCGGCGTCGCCGGTTTGCAGGCGATTGCCACCGCCAAGCGCCTGGGTGCGGTGATCGAAGCATCCGATGTGCGTCCGCCGGTGAAAGAACAGGTCGAATCGCTCGGTGCGAAATTCATCGATGTGCCGTTCATCACCGAAGAAGAAAAGGAAATCGCGCAAGGCGTCGGCGGCTATGCGCGCCCGATGCCGGCCGACTGGATGCGCCGTCAGGCCGAACTGGTGCATGAGCGCGCCAAGCTGGCCGACATCATCATCACCACCGCATTGATCCCGGGCCGCAAGGCGCCGATCCTGATCGGCGAAGAAACGGTCAAGGCCATGAAACCCGGTTCCGTCATTGTCGACATGGCGGTCGAGCAGGGTGGCAACTGCCCGCTGTCGGAACTCGGCAAGACCGTCACCAAATACGGTGTGCATATCATCGGTCAACCCGATCTGGCCACGCTGCTGGCGGCCGACGCATCGGCATTGTATGCACGCAACGTGCTTGATTTCCTGAAACTGATCATCGACAAGGATGCCGGTCTCGCGATCAACCGCGATGATGAAATCGTTGCCGCCACGCTGCTCTGTACCGGCGGCGAAGTGCTGCGCAAATAGGAGATCCGACGATGCAACGTGTCATGCTGCGCGCGAAGATCCATCGCGCTACCGTTACCCAGTGCGATCTGCATTATGAAGGGTCGTGCGGGATCGATGAAAACCTGCTGGAAGCGGCCGATATCCGTGCGTTCGAAAAAATCGAGCTGTACAACGTCAACAACGGCGAGCGTTTTTCCACTTATGCGATCCGAGGCAAGCGCGGCAGCGGCGAAATTTCGCTCAACGGCGCGGCGGCGCGGCGTGCGCAGATGGGCGACCTGCTCATCATTTGCACGTTTGCGCCGATGAACGAAGCCGAGGTGGAAAGCTACCAGCCGAAAATCGTTTTCGTCGATGAAAACAACCGGATCACCGGCCTGAAAAAAACTAGCTGAAATGGAACCGGAACCGCGTTCCGCCCCCGTCAAAATAAAAGAGGACATCATGGAAGTCATGCAAGTCAGTCATACCATCACCAATCTCATCATTTTCGTGCTGGCGATCTACGTCGGCTACCACGTGGTCTGGACCGTCACGCCGGCGCTGCATACGCCGCTGATGGCGGTCACCAATGCGATTTCAGCGATCATCATCGTCGGCGCGATGCTGGCGGCCGGCTTGACCGAAGGCCTCGTCGGCCAGGTCATGGGCACGCTCGCGGTGGCGCTGGCGGCGGTCAACGTATTCGGCGGCTTCCTGGTCACCCAGCGGATGCTGGAAATGTTCAAGAAAAAAGAACCGAAAGCATTGCCGAAGGCGCCAAATGAGGGAGCGAAACAATGACTATGCATTTCGTGAGCATGAACCTGGTGACGCTGCTGTACCTGATTGCATCGGTATGCTTTATCCAGGCATTGAAAGGCTTGTCGCATCCATCGACGGCGCGCCGCGGCAATGCATTCGGCATGAGCGGCATGGCGATTGCCACTATCACAACTATTGTATTGATCATCAAGCTGAAATCGGAAGCGGCCGGCGCCGGCCTGGGATTCTGGCTGGTGGTGCTGGGCGTGGTGGTCGGCGGCAGTATCGGTGCCGTGCTGGCCAAAAAAGTCGAAATGACCAAGATGCCGGAACTGGTCGCGGCGATGCATTCGCTGATCGGCTTGGCCGCAGTCTGCATTGCGGTGGCTGCGGTATCGGAGCCGTGGGCATTCAACATCGCTGCCAAGGAGACGGCCATTCCATTCGGCAACCGGCTGGAATTGTTCATCGGCACCTTTGTCGGCGCGATTACCTTTTCCGGTTCCGTCATCGCGTTCGGCAAGTTGTCGGGCAAATACAAATTCCGCTTGTTCCAGGGTGCGCCGGTCAGCTTCAAGGGCCAGCATTTCGTCAACTTGGTGCTCGCGGTCGCGATGATCGGTCTGGGATTGATCTTCTGCTTCGCACCGGGCACGCAATCGGCTTGGACGCCCTTCCTGCTGATGGCGGCGATCGCCTTCGTGCTCGGCGTGCTGATCATCATTCCGATCGGCGGCGCCGACATGCCGGTGGTGGTGTCGATGCTCAACAGCTATTCCGGATGGGCGGCTGCCGGCATCGGCTTTTCGTTGAACAATTCGATGCTGATCATCGCCGGCTCACTGGTGGGTTCGTCCGGCGCGATCCTGTCGTACATCATGTGCCGCGCGATGAATCGCTCGTTTTTCAACGTGCTGCTTGGTGGCTTCGGCGGCGATGCCGGCGCTGCGGCGGCATCGGGCGGACAGGCGCAGCGCAACGTCAAATCCGGCTCGGCCGACGACGCGGCATTCCTGATGGGTAATGCGGAAACCGTGATCATCGTGCCGGGCTACGGCCTGGCGGTGGCGCGCGCGCAGCATGCGTTGAAGGAACTGACCGAGAAGCTCACGCACAAGGGCGTGACGGTCAAATACGCGATTCATCCGGTGGCGGGCCGGATGCCGGGCCACATGAACGTGCTGCTGGCCGAAGCCGAAGTGCCGTACGACCAGGTATTCGAGATGGAAGACATCAACAGCGAATTCGGCCAGGCCGATGTGGTGCTGGTGCTGGGCGCCAACGACGTGGTCAATCCGGCGGCGAAAGATCCGAAATCGTCGATTGCCGGCATGCCGATTCTGGAAGCGTACAAGGCCAAGACGGTGATCGTCAACAAGCGCTCGATGGCCGCCGGTTATGCCGGTCTGGACAATGAGCTGTTCTACATGGACAAGACCATGATGGTGTTCGGCGATGCGAAGAAAGTGATCGAGGATATGGTCAAGGCCGTCGAGTAACGCAATATCAATGCATGCACGCTGCCTTTCCTAAAAGCCGCGCCGGGTTTCCCGCGCGGCTTTTTTTATCGGCGGCCGAACATCATCTGTTCGGCCAGCAGCCGCCTGGCCGGTTTGAAGCCATCGACGATGCCCAGCGACAGACCCAGCAGCGTCTGGGAAAGCGCACCGTCCGGTGCGCCGGCGAAGATGCGCGCCATCGTGTCGGTTAACTGGATGGTCATGCTGCGATCGGCGTGGCGGCTGGCCGCAAAGCGCTCCAGCATGGCCGGCGATGCGTCCGGCGTCAGCAGACGAGCCAGCACGGTCGCGTCGCGCAATCCGAGATTGAGGCCTTGTCCGGCTACCGGATGCAGGATTTGCGCGGCGTTGCCGATGGCAACCGTTCTGGCCGATGTCGCCGGGCGCGCATTGAGACCCAGCGGATAGGCATTGCGCTGCGTGACGCCGGTAAAGCGGCCAAGCCGGAAACCGAACGCCTGCTGTAATTCAGCCAGAAAAGCCGACTCCGCCAGCGCAATCAGCTTGTCGGCGGTCGCAGGCCGGGCGCACCATACCAGCGCATAGCCATCGTCTTGCGGCAGTAGCGCCAGCGGCCCTTCATCGGTAAACCGTTCGAACGCGCGCTGCGGAATGGCGGCGCTGGCGACCACCTGCGCGACGATTGCGGTTTGGTTGTAATCCCGATGGAGCGACCTGGCTGCCTGATCGGAAAACACGCCGCCTTCGGCCTGCACCATGATCTGTGCGGTCAGCGCCCGGCCGTCGGCAAACTGCAATCGGACAGCATCTTCCTGTTCCGTGATGGCGGCGATCTGCGCCGGCCGCAACACGCTAACGGCCGCTTGGCGGGCACTGTTTGCAAGCGCCGCCAGCAGCGTGCCGTAGCGGGTCACATAACCCAGCGCGGGCAATTCGTAATCCTTGCAATCGATCAGCGTGCGCCCGAAATGGCCACGGCGCGATACATGTATCTGGCTGATCGGATTGGCCGCGATCGGCCACGCATTCACTTGCTCAAGAATCTGGCGGCTGCCGTAAGACAAGGCGATCGAACGCGGATCCTGCGCTGCCTGTTCCACTGTTTTGGCGTCGATCAGCGCAACGCGGTCCGGCACCATCCCGCGGTGGACCAGCAATGCCGCAAGCGCCATGCCGACCGGGCCGGCGCCGCAGATCGCGATAGTGAAATCGGTCGTCATTGGGTGCGGGTCAGCGCTTCATGACCGATTCGATCTCGGCCACCGTCTTGGGCGCGGCGCTGCTGATGATGTCGCAGCCGTTCGCCGTCACGATCGCATCGTCTTCGATCCGGATGCCGATGTGCCAGAACTGTTCCGGCACACCCTCTGCGGGACGCACATAAATGCCCGGTTCGACCGTCAATGCCATGCCCGGCTGCAAGGTGCGCCACGGTTTTTCTTCGCCGGCCTGCGCCGCGTCGCGGTAGTCGCCGACATCATGCACATCCATCCCGATCCAGTGACCGGTGCGATGCATGTAGAACTGCCGGTAATCGCCTTTTGCAAGCACGTCATCGAGCGTGCCGACCTTGGCCTTGTCCAGCAGGCCGGTATCGAGCATGCCCTGTGCCAGCACGCGTACCGCGGCGTCGTGGCCGTCGGTGAAACGATTGCCCGGTTTAATGGAAGCAATCGCCGCTGCCTGCGCCGCCAGCACGATTTCATACAGCGTCTTTTGCGGACCGGAAAAAACGCCGTTGGCCGGATAGGTGCGCGTGATGTCGGATGCATAGCCATCGAGTTCGCAGCCGGCATCGATCAGCACCAGGTCGCCGTTCTGCAATACCGCATCGCCGGCGCGGTAATGCAGCACGCAGGCATTGGCGCCAGTTGCCACAATCGAGGTGTAGGCAGGAAATTGCGAACCGCTTTTCCGGAACTCGTGCAGCAGCTCGGCTTCGATTTCGTACTCATGCAAGCCGGGACGCGATACGCGCATGGCACGGCGATGCGCTTCGGCCGATATCGCGGCGGCGCGCTGCATGATTGCGATTTCATCGGCATCCTTGATCAGCCGCATTTCATTCAACAGCACTTGCACATCGTGCGCGGCCGACGGCGCAGCGATGCCGGCGCGCGCCTGGCTGCGTACCGCATGCAGCCAAGTCTGCATTTGGGCGTCCAGTTTTGCATGGCTGCCGAGCGCATAAAAAATGGCCGGCGCATTCGCCATCAGCTTGGGTATTTCTACATCCAGCGCCTCAATCGGAAATGCCCGGTCGAAGCCGAATTTTTCGCGGGCGGCTTCGGGGCCGTAGCGATAGCCATCCCAGATTTCGCGTTCGATATTCTTGTCGCGGCAAAACAGGATCGATTGATTCGCCGTGCCGGCAACCAGCACGATCACCGCGTCCGGTTCGGTGAAGCCGGACAGGTAATAAAAATAGCTGTCGTGCCGATACGGATAATCGGCATCGCCGTTGCGCATCGCTTCGGGCGCGGTGGGTATGATGGCAACGCCGCCGCCCTTGGCCTGCATCTGGGCGATCAGTGCTGCACGTCGTGCGGCATACGGATTCATTTGCGAATTCTTTCAGTCAGTGGCGCATTCAGCTGCGCCAGTCGTTCCACGGTGCCGACATCGGTCCAGTCGCCGCGGAATACTTCGCCGCCGACTATGCCGCGCGCGGCATAGTCGCGCAGGATCGGCGCGATCGGTGCGGATTGGCCCGGCGCGACGCGATCGAACATTTCAGGCCGATAGACGCCGATGCCGGAAAACGTGTAGCGCGGCTCGCCTTCGTTGGCGATCGAAAAACTGTTCAATGCAAAATCGCCCTTCAGGTTGTGCGCCGGATTTTTGACCAGATACAGCCAGGCGATATCGCGCTGCTCGGCTGGAATCGGATTGCCCCATACATCATTGTCTTGCAATGCGGTTCTGGCTTGCTCGAAATCAAAATACGGGCAGTAAATATCGGCGGCAACAGCGAGGAACGGCGCATCGCCGAGCAGATGCCGCGCCTTGGCGATGCCGCCGGCTGTTTCGAGCGCGGTGCCTTCGGCCGAATAAGCGATGCCGGCGCCGAATTGCGCGCCGTCGCCCAGCGTGTCTTCGATCATTTGGCCGAGATGCGCATGATTGATCACGATGTCGGTAATGCCGGCCCGCACCAGGTTCAGGATATGCCAGACGATCAGCGGCCGGCCGCGCACTTTCAATAATGGTTTCGGACAGGTATCGGTCAGCGGACGCATCCGCTCGCCGCGGCCGGCGGCGAAAATCATGGCTTTCATTATTGTTGCGATTGAATCATGTCAAAAGGTATAACCGACTTGCGGCGCCTTGTCTTCCAGCGCATCCAGCAATCGCACGAGCGGTTTCAATGCAGTATAGCGATTGGCTGCATTGCGCGTGTATCCCATCACCAGCGGCATGTCTTTCAGATAAGCATCCTTGCCGTCGCGGTGATAGAGCCGCGCGAAAATACCCAGCACTTTCAAATGCCGCTGCAATCCCATGAATTCGAAATCGCGGTAGAACGCATCGATGTCCGGATTGACCGGCAAGCCCGCCTGCTTGGCCCGTTCCCAGTAGCGGATTGCCCAGTCGAGCACCATTTCCTCATCCCACTGGATATAGGCGTCACGCAACAGCGACACCAGATCGTAGGTGATCGGCCCATACACCGCATCCTGAAAATCGAGAATGCCCGGATTGCCGCTATCGAGCACCATCAGGTTGCGCGAATGATAATCGCGATGCACGAACACCTGCGCCTGCGCCAGGTTGTTGGCAAGCAGCACGTCGAACACCTTGTTCAGTTCCGCGGTTTGCGTATCCGTCATCGTCACGCCCAGATGCTTGCCGATATACCATTCCGGAAACAGCATCAATTCGCGCAGCAGCAATGCGCGGTCGTATTCAGGCAGCATATCCGGCTGGCTTTGCACCTGGATCAGCACCAGCGCATCGATCGCATCCAAGTACAACTGGTGCGCGCTATCGAGGTTGAGCTGATGCAGGTAAGTGGTCGAGCCCAGATCGGACAGCAATAAAAACCCGCGCTCGATATCGTGCCCGACGATTTTCGGCACCGATGCGCCGGTGCTGCCGAATACTTCGGCGACATGCATGAACGGGCGCACATCTTCTTGCGGCGGCGGCGCATCCATCACGATATAGGTCGCGCCGTCGGCGCCGTCGACCCGGAAATAGCGCCGGAAACTGGCGTCGGAAGAAGCCGGCCGCAGCGAATCGGGTTGAACGGCGGGAGAGGACAGCGCGCTTAGCCAGCGCTTTAATTGCGTCAGACGAATATCGGGTGTGGTTTGCAAAGACATGGAACGGCCTTGGGAATCCGGTTGAGTAATCCGATGGAGAAACAGCGAGTTCCCATATAATAAGGGATTCAATTCAAAAAATCGCCTGCCATGGCTTTCAACGCCCTCTTTTCATGACCCGGTTTCCAGCATTTCTCCATCCCAGGCGCCTGTTTCGTGTGTTGACGGTAGCAATGACGGCCGCATCGCTGCCGTCATTCGGTTTGGCGCAAACCACGGCCAAGCAAGTCAGGGCGGATGACAAGGACGCACCGACGACATTGGGCGCGGAGCGGATGACCGGCCGGCCGGACCGCGAGGTCATTCTCGAGCGGGACGCCGAAATCATTCGGGGCGGAACGACCGTCAACGCCGACAGGGCAACTTACGACGTCGTCGAAGACGAAGTCAATGCCGCCGGACAAGTGCGAATCAAGCGTTTCGGCGACCGCTATACCGGCGATGAACTGAAACTGAAAATGGATACCGGCCAAGGATATGTGACGCATCCTACCTACCGGCTGGAACTCAACAACGCGCAGGGAAAAGCCGACCGGATCGATTTCGAAGCGCAGGACCGGGCCAACGTGACCGACGGTACCTACAGTACCTGCGAAGGGCCGGACCCGGACTGGTATCTGAAGTCGAGCAAGCTCAATCTCGATACCGGTCGGGATATCGGCACCGCATCCAGAGCGATCGTGTATTTCAAGGGCGTGCCGATTCTCGGTACGCCCTACATGTCGTTTCCATTGTCGGACGCGCGCAAGTCCGGCGTATTGCCGCCGACTGTCGGCATCAGCAACAAAGGCGGCCTGGAAATACTGCTGCCCTACTATTTCAATATCGCGCCGAATCGCGACTTGACGCTGTATCCGAAAATCATTTCCCAGCGCGGCTTGCAATTGGGTGCGCAAGGCCGCTATCTGGGCGAGATGTATGCAGGCGAAACCAGAGTCGAAGGCATGCTCGATGACCGGCTGAGCGGAACCAATCGCTATGCGATTTCGTCGACCCATACGCAACGATTCGCGTCCGGCCTGACATTTTCATCGAATCTGAATGCCGCTTCGGACGACAACTATCCGAATGATTTCCGAAGCACGATCACAGCCGCTTCGCAGCGGCTATTGTTGCGCGACATCAGTTTCGGATACGGCGGGTCATACTGGAGCGCGACCGCGCGCGCATCGAACTATCAGGTGCTGCAAGATCCGCTTTCCCCGATTGCGCGTCCGTACGATCGTTTGCCGCAACTGACATTCAACGCCGGACGTCAGAACGTGAACGGGTTCGACTGGTCGGCCGTGTCGGAATTCACGCGGTTCTCGCATCCGACCTTGATCAGCGGCGAACGCTTCGTCGTCAACCCGCAGATTTCTTATCCGATCGTGCGTCCCGGCTATTTCGTCACGCCAAGGCTGTCTTTGAACGCGACGACTTACAGCCTCGCCAATCCCGCCGTGATAAGCGCCAGCCAGCCTTCTACTATTACACGGGTATTGCCGACGCTGTCGGTCGACAGCGGTTTGACATTCGAACGCGAAACCAGCTTTCTGGGCAAGGCGGCAACCCAGACGCTGGAACCTCGCCTGTTTTACGTCTATACGCCGTATCGCGATCAAAGCCTGATTCCGCTTTTCGACAGCGGCCTGGCGGACTTCAATTTTTCGCAGATTTTCAGCGAAAACCGCTTTAGCGGATATGACCGGATCAGCGATGCCAATCAATTGACGGCGGCGGTGGTGTCGCGTTTCATCGAATCGTCAGGCGCTGAACGCGCGCGTCTGGCTTTGGCGCAGCGCTTCAACTTTACGCAGCCGCGCGTTGCAATCAGTTCAACGGGCGAGGTAAGCCGTTCCGATCTGCTGGCATCGGCTTCGGGACGGCTGACGCCGACGCTCAGTACGGAAGCCAACATGCAATACAGCCAAAGCCTGCGCAGCCTGGTGCGCGCCAATTACGGCGTACGGTGGCAGCCTGGGCCGAAGCGTGTGCTCAATCTTGCGTATCGCCGGGATGTGCGCGAAGAGCTTGCCCCTCTTTACAGGCTCAAGCAATTCGAAGTGTCCGGCCAGTGGCCGGTCGCAAGCCGCTGGTATGCGGTCGGGCGTGTAAACTATTCCATTTCCGAGAGGAAGGTGGCGGAAAGCTTGCTGGGCATGGAGTACAAGGCCGATTGCTGGGTATTCCGGATGGTTGGCCAGCGTACCCCGACCGCGACCCGCGTGGCGACATCCTCGCTTTTTTTCCAGCTTGAATTAAACGGGTTGTCCAAAATAGGTTCCAATCCGCTGAAAGTGCTTCAAACCAGCGTGCCGGGCTATCAGGTGGTAAACAAGCCTTGACGACACAGCCGAAACAACGACATTCCTTGACGAATCGCTCAACCATGATCACTTTTCAACCTATGCGTAATGCCCACCACTCGTTTCAACGTATCAAGCTGGCGATGATCCTCTTGTGCGCAACAGCCGGCGCCATGCCGAATGCCGGGGCGCAAGCCAACCCGGGCGACAGCCGGCCGGCGCCGGCATCGAATGCGCAGAAGAAGGTGACGGTGGTCGATACGATCGTCGCTGTCGTCAACAATGAAGTGATCACGGCACAGGAACTGGAAGCGCGGATGCGCATGGTCGAGCGCCGGATGAAGAACCAGGGAATAGCGATCCCGCCGCGCGCCGAATTTCAAAAGCAATTGCTGGAACGCATGATTGTCGACCGGGCGCAGATGCAGCTCGCGAAAGAAACCGGTATCCGGGTTGACGACACCATGCTCGATCGGGCAGTGGCGCGGATTGCCGAACAGAACAAGATGACATTGCAGGATTTCCGCAATCGGCTCGAACGCGAAGGTACGCCGTTCGCGCGCTTCCGCGAAGACATTCGCGAAGAAATCATCATGCAGCGTCTGCGCGAACGGGAAGTCGACAACAAGGTCCAGGTCACCGAATCCGAAGTCGAAAATTATCTTGCGGCGAATGGCGGTACGGCGCAAGATGGGCAGCAGGAACTGAATCTGGCGCAAATTCTAGTGCGCATTCCGGAAAATGCATCGGCCCAACAGATCGAGCAACGCCGCCAGCGTGCCGAGGAAGCGTTGCGGCAGTTGAAATCAGGCGCCGACTTCGCGAAAACCGCTGCGGCGTATTCCGATGCCGGCGACGGCTTGAAGGGCGGCGATCTCGGCTGGCGTACCCCGCAACGTCTGCCGCAACTTTTCATTGATGCCGTCGCGAAATTGAACCCGGGCGAGGTATCGGCGCTCGTCAAGAGCGCCAACGGTTTCCATATTTTGAAACTGGTCGGCAAGCGCAGCGCCAGCGTGGTGAAAAGCGGCGCTGCCGTACCGCCGGTACAGCAGACGCATGTGCGTCACATCCTGATCAAGGTCAATCAGATCGTTTCGCCGGCCGATGCGCGCCGCAAACTGGTCGAACTGAAAGAGCGGCTCGACAACAAGGCGGCGAAATTCGAAGACCTCGCCAAGCTGTATTCGAATGATTTGTCCGCATCCAGAGGCGGCGACCTCGGCTGGATTTATCCCGGCGATACGGTGCCGGAATTCGAGCGCGCAATGAATGCGCTGCAGCCGGGACAGATCAGCGAACCGGTCGAGTCGCCATTCGGTTATCACCTGATCCAGGTACTGGAGCGCAAGACCGACGACGTGTCGCAGGAACGTCAGCGGCTGGTCGCGCGCCAGATCATTCGCGAACGCAAGATCGAAGAAGCGACCGAGGACTGGCTGCGTCAACTGCGTGACCGCGCCTACGTTGAATATCGAACAGATGAAAACAATCCCCGCTAACGCTGCGCCGGCATTGTCGTGAATAGGCAGCAAAACAAGCCGCGCGAACGCCCCGCGATCGCCATTACGTGCGGCGAGCCGGCGGGGATCGGCCCGGAGATAGCGTTGAAAGCGGCATGGGAATTGCGCGCATCGGTCAACAGCGTGCTGATCGGGGATGCCGCCTTTCTGTCGATGACCGCCCATGCGGTCGATCCCGCGATGCAGCTCGCGGCGTTATCGCTGCAAGCCGTGCGCAACGATGGGCTGCCGGATTTTCCCGCCGGCCGGATCGCGGTCATCGATTGCCCGCTGGCGGTGCCGGTCATGCCGGGACGCTTGGATGCGCGCAATGGCCGCTCTGTGCTGCAAACGCTCGATATCGCAATCGAAGGCGCGCTGCAGCGATGGTTCGATGCGATCGTGACGGCGCCATTGCAGAAGAGCACGATCAACGACGCCGGCGTGCCTTTTACCGGGCATACCGAATACCTGGCCGAAAAAACCGGCACCTCTCAAGTGGTGATGATGCTGGCCGGCGGCGACGAGCCGCATTTGCGGGTGGCTCTGGCCACCACGCACCTGGCGCTGAAGGATGTGCCGGCCGCGATTACATTCGACGGCTTGTCGCGCGTGATCGACATCGTGCATCAGGATTTGCAGCGCAAGTTCGGCCTGCCCACACCGCGCATCCTGGTAACCGGACTGAATCCGCATGCGGGCGAGGGCGGTTATCTCGGCCGCGAAGAAATCGATATCATCACGCCGGCGGTTACCGCCGCCCAGGCCAGAGGCATCGATGCCAGCGGCCCGTATCCGGCCGACACGCTATTCCAGCCCAAGTATCTGGAACAGGCCGACTGCGTGCTGACGATGTATCACGACCAGGGCTTGCCGGTGCTGAAACATGCGAGCTTCGGACGCGGCGTCAATATCACGCTCGGCCTGCCGATCATCCGCACCTCGGTCGACCACGGCACCGCGCTCGATCTCGCCGCCGCCGGATTCGGACGCGCCGATCACGGCAGCATGATCGAAGCGATCAAGGCGGCGGCGCAGATGGCGGCGCTGCACTCCCTGCGGTCGCAAGCCTGTGCCGCGCACTCTCCATGAAACACATTCCCCGCAAGCGTTTCGGCCAGAATTTCCTGACCGATCAAGCCGTACTGCACGACATCATTCGCGCGATCGATCCGAAACCGGATGACACGATGGTGGAAATCGGTCCCGGCCTGGGCGCGATGACGCGCCTGTTGCTGGCATCATTGAAGCAATTGCATGTGGTTGAACTCGATCGCGATCTGGTGGCGCGCCTGCAAAAAAATTTCGATCCGGCCAGACTGATCGTGCATGCAGGCGATGCGCTGCAATTCGATTTCGCCGCGCTTCCGACGACGCCTGCTTGCAAGCTGCGGGTGGTCGGCAATCTGCCGTACAACATTTCCAGCCCGTTGCTGTTTCACTTGGCGCAGATGGCGCCGCAGGTGCAGGACCAGCATTTCATGCTGCAAAAGGAAGTGGTCGAACGGATGGTTGCCGCACCGGGCAGCAAGACCTACGGACGGCTATCGGTAATGCTGCAGTGGCGCTATCAAATGGAACTGCTATTCATCGTGCCGCCGACGGCATTCGATCCGCCGCCGCGAGTCGAGTCCGCGATTGTGCGGATGATGCCGATTCTACAGCCGCTGGCCTGCAATCAGGCGAAGCTGGAACAAGTCGTGCTGAAAGCGTTTTCGCAGCGGCGCAAGGTATTGCGCAACTGCGTCGCGGGCATGTTTACCGAAAACGAATTGATCGATGCCGGCGTGAATCCGCAGGCGCGGCCGGAGACGGTGCCGCTGGAGCAGTTCGTCGCGCTGGCAAATCGTTTGGGTTGAGATTTCAGAGCGGTTTTTGCCGGCGGAATCCGGTCATCGAAAACCGGAACAGCGCAATCGCCAGGCATGCGTAAATCCAGTAATCCAGCGGCGCGAACCAGAGCCAGCGCTTGTGCCACGGCACATCGAACCGGTTGAAGTGCGCGATTCCAAAAGCGGGGTTCAAGACGAACCATAAAAAATCCTCGACGATCCAGAAGTACATGATGCAGGCGAGCAGCCTGGCTTCCATCTTCAGATTCCAGCGGCCGGTCAGCGCGATCGGAAAATGGAAGAACAGCGCGATGAACGGGAACATCCACGCGTGATAGCCGGTCATCGCACGGCCGCCCCAGAAGATATCGAGCAGCCAGTGCTTTTCGATGCGCCAGGTAGGCAGGTTGGCGGCCCATCCGGCGGCGCCTTCGATTTCAATTTCAATGCGCGCGAAGAAGAAACTCAGCAGACTGACCCAAAGAATGGTGAACAGGATATTTTCCGAAGGACGTTTTGAATCCGCAACATTCATGCGCATGCTTCCTGTAACACTTTTTCCAATACCAGCCTGGCTGCTTCGGGGCGGCCGAGCGCTTTTGCCTTGCGGCGCATGTCATCCAGTTTTTCCGGGTTTTCAAGCAGATGCCGCACGCGGAATGCCAGGGAAACGTCGTCCACCGCTTTAAGCGCCGCGCCCTGCTCGAGAAGAAAATCGGCATTGCGTTCCTCCTGGCCCGGAATCGGGTTGTTCACGATCATCGGCAGCCCGAACGCCAGGCATTCCGAGACGGTAAGGCCGCCGGCTTTGGTGATGACGACGTCCGCGCAAGCCATGAACAGTTCGATCCGATTCGTGTATCCCTGCACCAGCAGTCTGCCGGGATAAAGCAGCGCAAGGCGTTGCAGCGCAAGGATGGATAGCTGATTCTTGCCGGCCAATACGATGAGCTGAAATGCCGCATCCAGTGCCAGCAGCGACGCCGCCGCTTTCGGCAGATCGCCGACGCCGGCGCCGCCGTTCATCATCATGATGGTGGTCCTGTCTGCATCGATGCCGATCATGCGCGCGCATTCCGCCCTGTCCATCATCGCGCCGAATGCCGGCATGACCGGGATGCCGGTGACGTGTATCGCTTCGCGGGAAATGCCTTTTTCTTTCATGCAGTAGGCAACCTCGCCGCTGGCGGCAAAATAGCCGGTCATATGCGGATGCACCCACAGCCGGTGCAAATCGAAATCGGTTACCTGCACCCAGACCGGGATCGCGATTTCATTCCTGCGGATCAGATTGTCGAGAATTTCCGCGGGAAGAAAATGCGTGCAGATGATGGCGTCGGGTTCAAACGACACGATTTTCCTGTAAAGCGCCCGGGTATTCAGACGTTCGACGACGCGCCGGATTCTTTCCAGCGTATCGGTCGGCATCGCGCTATTCGACATCTGATACACATGTCCCCACAGCGCGGGATGCCTGCTCACCAGCGCAATATAGAAATCGACATATATTTTGCGGAACGGCGCGGGCACGTAATCCATGACGTCGAGATGCAGGATCTCCACATCCGGGCAAACGATGGCGGCATGAGAAACAAGTGCATCGGCGGCCCTGATATGGCCCGCTCCCGCGGAAACGCTTAATACGAGAATTTTTCGCTTCGGCATGAATGATGGTCGGACATGAATGCATGAACAAATCAGGGGCCGCGCGGCAGCCGGCGGAAAAATGCTTACGCAAAAACCGGCCGAGCATTTTTGCAGGCTCAAGAATAAGGAAAGTGTTCGTGCATGGCAAAGAATAATTCGCCGGTTTGCATGAACTGTTGTCGTGTCATGAAACTGAAATCATTGCGTCATATTTGTGAAGCAATTCTGGAATAGGCTCGATCTGTTTTTATTTCAGGAGCCGGAAAATGAAATTCATGCGTTTGTTTTATGCATGCAATTCAAGATTTTGCGCGTGTTTGTTCAAGGAAGTTCAATGAAGCCCGGCGACCAGTTCCTGAATGCCGGCATGCTGGCTTCCGGCTTTGCGCCGAAGCGAAAGAAAATCCACTTCACGGCGATCTGGATTTCCGATGTCCATCTTGGTACGACCGGTTGCCAGGCAGCCAGGTTGCTGGAATTCCTGCAGGCGACCGAATCGAAAACGCTTTACCTGGTCGGCGACATCATCGACGGCTGGCAACTCAAGCGCCGCTGGTACTGGGATCAGACGCACAACAACATCGTGCAGGCAGTGCTCAAGAAAGCGAAAAAAGGCACCGAAGTCATTTTCGTTCCAGGCAACCACGACGAATCGATACGCCAGTTCATCGGGTTCGATTTCGGCGGCATCCGCATCCGCGATGAACTGGTGCACGTCACGGGCAAAGGCAAGCGCATGCTCGTGTTGCACGGCGACCGCTTCGACGGCGTGATCGCCTGCGCGAAATGGCTGGCCTATCTCGGCGACAGTCTTTATACGGTCATCCTGAAATTCAACGGGTGGCTCAACAGTTGGCGCGCACGCGCCGGTCTGCCGTACTGGTCCGTTTCTCAATATCTGAAAGCCAAGGTGAAGAATGCGGTGAACTACATTTCTTCATTTGAAAACGCGCTTGCCGCGGAAGCCAGGAAGCGCAATCTCGACGGCGTGATCTGCGGCCATATTCACAAGCCGGAAGTGCGCGACATCGATGGAATCATGTATTGCAACGATGGCGATTGGGTGGAGAGCCTGTCTGCGCTGGTGGAAGAACCGTCAGGAGAGTTGCGGCTGATCACCTGGCAGGAAATCATGATGCAAATGGACCGTGCCCAGATTCTGGAGGACGCAATCGTATATGCATAGCGCGCATCTCGATTGGCACTGCCGCTGGGAGACGATATGCGGCAAAGGCGCTGGCGCGCGCCGGAGCGGAAGAGACGCCGGGCGTCGATTCTCCGGTACTGTCGATTTCCGTTTCTATTGTTTCATACCTCGTCCGCACGGGTATTCATTAAACGGTTGAAATGCTTCGGGGACATAATATTTTCATGTATAACAGCAAGCGGCTTGTCATACTCGACGCGGACGGAACAACCATCGATGCTTACAGTGCCATCGAGGCGACGTTTTCACGTCACGGCATGGTGCTTGGCGACGAGGAAAGCTTCCAGAAGAGGCGCCGCTTGTTCAAGTACCTGGGAGGGATCAGGGAGTTTCCGAGCAACCTCAAGAAACAAGTCCGCACGAAAAGCCGCAAACAACTGATCTCCACGCTGACCGAGGTGTATCGCGAAGAAACCAGACTGTATCCCGGCGTGGCGCCGTTAATCAACGCCTTGATCGATGCGCCGGATATCGTGGTCGGCGTCGTCACGCGAAACATGAGCAATGATCCGGAGGAGACGCTGCGGCAGTTATTCCATCGCCATGGCATTGACATCGATGCGCTGGATTTCCTCATTCATGTTCCGCTGAAACATGAAAAGACTTCCACCTTTCGGGCAATCCGGGAACGTTTTGCCGTCAATCCCGCCTTGGCCTATGTCTGCGGTGACGAGCACAAGGATTTTCTGGCGGCAAACGCCGCGGGGATGCATCCGTTCATGGTCTCGTACGGATTTGAGGATCACAAGCGGTTGGTCAAGAAGTTCGATGTCCCCGAGGAGATTATCTCGCGCACGCCTGAAGAACTTTGCGCCCGCATATATCATGCCTTGCAGTTGCCGTCCGAGGGCGGGAGCCGGCAACCGCTCGTTGCTTCTGATCTCAAGCAAGCCTGAAGCGACGAATTCAGCTTCGTCATATCGTAATTTTGCGGTGCGGCACTTCGATGCCGTTCGGTTCGGTTGCGCGCAAAATCCTTATTTGCCGTCATGCACTTGTCAGATATGAAAAACAAAATGGGTATCCCCTCTGTTACAAGAAACGAAATGCAGAAAACAGTAATGAAACTTCAAATATTCCTGGCTGGCGCGCTAATTTTATTTGGCTTGACATCGCACCCCATGCCAGCCCAGGCGCAGCCGTTCTCGTTTGCGGCGATCGGGGACGTTCCCTATGGACCGAGTACGCAATTGGCTGGACTCATCTCTCGCATCAATCGCGAAGACGCGGCCTTTACCGTGCATGTGGGCGACATCAAATCCGGCGGTTCGCTGTGTTCGGACGAAACGTTTCTGGAGGTGCATGCGCTGTTTCAACAATTCGAAAACCCGTTGATATATACCCCCGGCGATAACGAGTGGACCGATTGCCATCGATTCAGCAACGGCAGCATGGATCCGCTCGAACGGTTGGAAAAAATTCGCGCGATCTTTTTCGGGTCGGCGATGAGCCTCGGAAAGCGGGCCTTGCTGCTGGAAGTGCCGACAGGGAAGGACGCCATGTACGTCGAGAATCGACGTTGGGTTCACGATCGCGTTACGTTCGCAACGCTCCATATCGTCGGCTCCAATAACAATTTGCAGCGGGACATGAAGTCCGCCGCGGAGCACTTTGCGCGCGATGCCGCGAATCGGCGATGGATGGCCGAGACGTTTGCTCGCGCGAAGCAGCGGGACGATATCGCGGTGGTATTGGCCATGCAAGCCAACACCATGTTTGAAAAGTGGCCCGATGAACGCACAGGCTTCAACAGCTGGCTCGAGGCCCTGGAGTCCGAAGCGAAGGCATGGGGCAAGCCGGTATTGCTGATACAGGGCGATACCCATGATTTCAGAATCGATCAGCCCCTTTCCGGCACGGATAAAAAGAGGGTGGAGAATGTCACGCGCCTTATTGTGCATGGCGCTCAAGGTGCGAATGCCACTTTGGTGGATGTGCGTACCGATCGGCCTTTGCAACCATTCTCGTTTCGTGTCCTGCCGTTACAGGGATTCAATTGACTGCACCGGAAAATCCACGACGGCATGGCAGCCGGCAATTATTGCGGTGATGTCGCGAATCAAAGGCCGCCGCGACCGGCAGTGTCATTTTCCGGTCACGATCGCCCGACATACTGGCGTTCAAATGGGGGTTGCGCACATGAAAATTCTGATTGTCAGCGAGGCGTGGGATCCACAGACCAACGGCGTCGTGCGAACGATCAAGATGACCGTTCGCGAACTGCGCAAGCTGGGCCATGAAGTCGAGCTGCTCACTCCGCAAGGCTTTCGCTCCATCCCGTGTCCGACTTACCCGGACATCCGCCTGTGCGTCACGACCCCGCGCGAAGTAGCCCGCCGGTTCGATGCCTTTGGCCCGGACGCGCTGCATATTGCAACGGAAGGTCCTCTCGGATGGATGGCGCGCCGGGTGGCCATGCAGCGCAATTGGGGGTTCACCACCGCTTATCACAGCCGTTTCCCGGAATACGTTTATGCCCGCTGTCGTCTGCCTCTATCCTGGAGCTACGCGGCGCTGCGCGCTTTTCATAATGCCGGCAGCGCAATCCTTGTGCCGACGCCGGCGATCCTGGAAGATCTGCGCCAGCGCGGATTTACACACGCAAAATTGTGGGGTAGGGGTGTCGATCTCGAGACTTTTACGCCGCAGGGCGAAGATCTTCCGCGCGGCGCCGCCCCGATATTCCTGTACGTCGGCCGGCTGGCCGTCGAAAAGAATATCGAGGCGTTCCTGTCGCTGGATCTCCCGGGTGAAAAATGGGTCGCGGGGGAAGGCCCGGCGGAAGCCGGGCTGAAAACCCGCTTTCCGGGAGTGCGCTGGCTAGGCGTGCTGGATGGACCAAGCCTTGCTACCCTGTATCGAACGGCAGACGTGATGGTATTCCCCAGCCGTACGGACACTTTTGGCTTGGTCATCCTGGAGTCGCTGGCATGCGGGACGCCGGTTGCCGCGTACCCGGTGGCCGGTCCGATCGATGTGATTGGCAGTTCGGGGGCCGGCGTCATGAATGATGACTTGCGCCAGGCCTGCCTCGAAGCGTTGCAGGTGTCGCGCACGACAGCCAGAATTCACGCAGAAACGTTCTCATGGACCGCGGCGACGCTGCAATTCCTGGCGGCATTGCAGCCTGTGCGGGGCGAGTCGCTTAAGAAAAGCATGGCCGCTGCTTCTTGACGATCATCTTTCGCCGGACTTGCGAACCCTGACAAGGGCGGAGAGCCGGTGCCGGGTCGCGCCGACGCAAACGCCGACACGCCAAGGTCATCCGCGGTACCGGTTGCATGCTTCTGAATGGCAGTTCGTTTTTCCTGATCAGGAGACTTTGCCCGCCAGTGCAGCGGTAACCTGTTGAAGATAGGGCGCCGCGAATCGATTTCCATGCTTGGATTCGCATAAAGCCATATGCCATTGGGCGATGACAGACCTGAGGGCAGCCGCTTCTTTCGCTCTTTCAATCCGATGAATCAGGTCGGCGGCCATCAATCCGAGATACGTCGTTGCCGTTGTGGTCATGAAGTCCTTGATCTCGCGTATTTTCTCGGCATCCTGAGTGAACGTCATCTCAGGCTTGGAAGACAGCGAAAATGCTTGCTGCGGTGCGGCCGCCAATACTGGCTCAGGCACTGCTGGTGCCGCTATTTCCTTTTTGCCGGGTTCACGGTTCGGCGGCCCGTCAATCGTGCTCGATTGTCGTTTTTCGCCTCGTCCCTCAGCCAAGGCGATGAAGCTCTGCTGAGCGAGAAAGGAGACGATTTCATCCAACTCCTGCCTGGGAATCATTTCCGTAATCGTGGAAAGGCTTTTTGTCCCGTCCATAACGATCAGCACGCGTCGTTGCCGGGGATTCAAGCCAAAGCCGCGCCGTGCAACTTCATCATGTCCCTTCGCAGTTTTGGTAAATACGCTGTGTGTCGGATGCGGTGTGGATATTTGCATGGAAGTACTCTTG
>DAIDBD010000031.1 GCA_027310305.1 Herminiimonas sp. | reverse complement strand
TCACCCCAGGTCGTTTCAACCCGAAAGTATCGCAAATGCGCAACTTGAAATTCAAATCGTGGACACCCCTAAATCTCTCGAAACCCGCGTCAAGTCTGGCTTTCCGGTCGGCGCACATTAATTAAACCGGACACTACTGATGCAGATCAATAGTGAGACGGTAGTGTTAATACACGCAACGTACCGGTGGCTCGGACAGCAGATCGCGGGTGACGCGACCTGTGACGCCGGAATAACCGTCCAACCGCCACTGCGCGATATTCGGCGCTGCTGTCGTTGAGGTCGAACATCGATCCCTGCGGCGACTGGTTCAGCGGAATTTGCGGAACGTCCGGCGCGAATACGCGGCGGCCATCGCGAATATCGGCGTAGTTCAGATTGCCATTGGCATCGGTGGAATAGTGATAAGCCGGCTCGTCGTAAGGACCGTTGAGAATCGGATTGTCGGCCGCCGGCTTTTTCATCAGGAAGGATTACCGCAGGTGATAGTGGCGCAATGGTAACAGTCTCGTCAGCCGCTGTCACCGCGCCGGCTGCATTTCCCGCTGCCTGTCCTTTTTCAGCTCGCGCTCTTCCTTCAGCATCTTCGCCTTGATCCGGTTGCGCTTCAACGGCGACAGGTATTCAACGAACACCTTGCCCTTCAAGTGATCCATTTCATGCTGGATGCACACTGCCAGCAAACCTTCCGCGTCAATCTCGAATGGCCTGCCGTCCGCATCCAGCGCACGCGCCTTGATCCGGGCGTGCCGTTCGACGCCGTCGTAAATGCCGGGCACCGACAGGCAGCCTTCGTCATACATTTGCTTCTCGGCGCTGGCCCAGAGGATTTCGGGATTGACGAACACGCGCAAATCGCTGCGGGTATCGGAGGTATCGATGACGATGATCTGTTCATGCACATCGACTTGCGACGCAGCGAGCCCGACGCCGGGCGCTTCGTACATGGTTTCGGCCATGTCGGCGACCAATTGCTTCAGGCGCGCATCGAACACGGCAACCGGCTTCGCGATTTTATGCAGCCGCGGATCGGGATAACGGAGGATATTTAATAAAGACATACGGCTTTTGCGCAACAATACAACAGGATAAGAGTGTGGTTTTTCTTGCTAGTTCAAGCGTTTGTGGGCAGAATTTGATTCAATTTGGCAAGTTTTGTCACGATCTCTTCGGATGCGAATGCTCTGCTGCGGCCGAGAAATACCCTGGATCGATATGCCGCACTCACCGGATAAACCATGAAAAAGTTTAGCACAGCTGGACTCATTCTCGCTCTTGCCTCCGCCATTGCACCGCTATCCGCATCGGCCGCCGATGCAAGCGCCCAGGCGGCGAACGATGCGCGTTGCGAATTCCTGACCAACGCACCGGACCAGCATGTCGTGGTGCGCGGCGATACGCTATGGGGCATTTCAGCCAAATTCCTGCGGCATCCGTGGTGCTGGCCGCAAGTATGGGGAATCAACCGCGAGCAGATCCGCAATCCGCACTGGATCTATCCGGGCCAGATCGTCTATTTCGATCGTGCAGCAGGGCGTTTGCGGTTGGGAACAGCCACCGGCTCCGGCCAGGGACAAGGCATACCGGAAGTCCGCCTGTCGCCGCAAATACGGATGGAAGGTCTGGGACGCGATGCGATACCGGCCATTCCAGCCAGCGCGATCGAGCCATTCCTGTCGCAGCCGCTGATCGTCGATGAAGACGAATTGAAAGACACTCCGCGCATCGTCGCAACGCAAGAGGGTCATGTTTTTCTCGGCAAAGGCGATAAAGCGTATGTGCGCGGCGACTTGAAGGGCGGCACCACGTTCCAGGTATTCCGCCCCGGCAAGCCTCTCATGGACCCGGCCACCAAGGCCATTCTCGGCTATGAAGCGGCGTATCTGGGCACGCTCAAGCTGGATCGCGCGGCAAAGACCGGCAACGAAGCGCATCGATTCGTGGTCGTCTCGTCGAAAGAGGAAATGGGCGTCGGCGACCGTCTGGTACCGGTGCCGCCGACGCCGATCCTCAATTACGTGCCGCATCCGCCCGCCGCGGCAGTGGATGCCCGTATCGTGGCGATTTACGGCGGCGTCATGCAGGCGGGCCAGAATCAGGTGGTGAGCATCAACCGCGGCAAGAAGGACGGCCTCGATCTCGGCACCGTGCTGGAACTCTACCGTTTCGGCGACATCATCGCCGATCGCACCGACAACAAAAAACCCGTCAAGCTGCCCGACGAGCAATACGGCACGCTGTTCATCTTCCGCACATTCGACAATATTTCGTATGGCCTGATCATGCAGGTCACCGATGCCGTTCATGTCGGCGACGTTGCCAAATCGCCGGAGTAATTTGCACAGTGTCATTCGGTGAAGGACTGGCGGCATGGATCCGGCTTGAACAAACCGACGGCGTCGGGCAGGAAACCGCCCGCAAGCTGCTCGGTGTGTTCGGGCTGCCGGACAATATTTTCCGCGCGGGCCATGCAGCGCTGTGCAAAGTCGTTCCCGAACGCATCGCGCGCGCGCTGACCGCGCCGATTTCCGAAACCGCGCAAGCGCTGATGGAAAAAACCATCGCGTGGATCGGGCAGCCCGGCAATCATGTGCTGACGCTGGCCGACGCCGATTATCCCCGCTCGCTTCTCGATACCGCCGATCCGCCGCTGATGCTGTATGTCAAGGGCCGGCTCGATCTGCTGTCGAAGCCGTCGATCGCGATCGTCGGCAGCCGCAATGCCACCACGCAAGGCATCCTGAATGCGGAAAAATTCGCGGAAATATTGAGCCAGGCCGGATTGACGATCGTCTCCGGCATGGCGCTCGGCATCGATACGGCCGCGCATCAGGGAAGCCTGCGCAGCAGAAGCGGCGGCTCGACGATCGCGGTGATCGGCACCGGCGCCGATATCGTTTATCCGGCACGCAACCGCACGCTGGCGCACCAGATTGCGGATGAAGGCTGCATCGTCAGCGAATATCCGCTGGGCATGCCCGCGATCGCCGCCAACTTCCCGCGCCGCAATCGCATCATCAGCGGCCTGGCTCGCGGCGTACTCGTGGTCGAAGCGGCGGCGCAATCCGGCTCGCTGATTACTGCGCGCATGGCGCTCGAGCAAGGGCGCGATGTGTTCGCGATTCCCGGCTCGATCCATTCACCGCTGTCCAAAGGTTGCCATCAACTCATCAAGCAGGGAGCGAAGCTGGTCGAATCGGCACAGGATGTTCTGGAGGAACTGGGGCACTATAAACTCGCGGCATCATCCGCCGCGGTTGCAGCGCAGCCGTCCGCAGCAACCGATGCTGCGACGGCGCAATTGCTGTCGGTCATGGGATTCGATCCAGTCGATGCCAACCTGCTCGCCGAACGCGCCGGTCTCGATGCTTCCGCAATGCATGCGCAATTGCTGGCGCTCGAACTGGAAGGTTTGATCGAGATGCTGCCGGGCGGCATTTACCGCAGGCTCGGATAGAACTTTTTGCTTTCCACGGTATCTTTACAGGTGCCGCATATAATGCATGCTGATGCGCCGTATCGTTACAGTTCATGCAATCATGTTTCTTGCGACTTGATTTTTCGTCCACGAAAAAGTTGTTGTAACTGAACACAAGCAGCGCAAGTGTCATTTATCCGCAACTCCATCCGGCAGGTTAACGATGCCGGTGCTTGTGCCGCACTCACCTTAACGCTACAGTAGAACCATGTTTGACGTCCTAGTTTACCTCTACGAAACTTATTACCGGCCCGATGCCTGCCCGGATTCCGAGGCGTTGGTAAAAAAATTATCGGCCGTCGGCTTTGAAGAGGAAGAAATCTCCAAGGCGCTTGGCTGGCTCACCGACCTGGCGGAAGCAGCCAATGAGTTTTCCAGCCAGGATCCGCAGCAGGCCGCGGCTTCATCCGGCTTCCGTATCTATGTGGATCAGGAATTCGACGTGCTGGGCACGGCCGCGGTGGGATTTATCCAGTTCCTGGAATCGGCCAAGGTATTGAATCCGATTCAGCGCGAGATCGTCATCGAGCGCGCGCTCGCGGCGAGCGAATCGCAGATATCGCTCGACAAGCTGAAAGTGATTGTATTGATGGTGCTGTGGAGCCAGGGAAAAGAACCGGACGGGCTGATGTTCGACGAACTGTTCCTGGACGAAGACGACGCCGAACCGCGCATGTTGCATTAACCGGAAGACCGCCTGTTGCCCGCCGCCCCGGTTTCTTCGGGCTCTCTTGAAATCAGCGTTAGCATCCTTACCTGCTTGCTGATTTCGCCGTAACCCGCTTATCATTGGCCGCAAATCCCCTGTAGTTGCCTTGTTTCCAACAACTGGCAGCGGTTTACTGTCCGGCAATCTTCTTGCCATCCGCTGTACTATGCTTTATTTCGTACTATATATCGCGCACATTGGCGCGCTCATTTCGAGAACTTATTTATGACCAAGACCCTCATCATCGCCGAGAAGCCTTCTGTCGCGAACGACATCGCGAAGACGCTCGGCGGCTTCACCAAGCACGATGAGTACTTTGAATCCGACCAGTACGTGCTGTCGTCCGCGGTGGGTCACCTGCTGGAAATCGCGGTGCCGGAAGAGTTCGACGTCAAGCGCGGCAAATGGAGTTTTGCGCACTTGCCGATGATCCCGCCGTACTTCGCGCTGAACCCGATCGCCAAGACCGAATCGCGTCTGAAAGTGCTGAATCGCCTGATCAAGCGCAAGGATGTCACCGCGCTGATCAACGCCTGCGACGCCGGGCGGGAAGGCGAACTGATTTTCCGGCTGATCGCGCAAAACGCCAAAGCCAGGCAACCGATCAAGCGGCTCTGGCTGCAATCGATGACGCCGGCCGCAATCCGCGAAGCCTTCGCGAATTTGCGGGATGATGCCGACATGCTGCCGCTGGCCGATGCCGCGCGCTGCCGCAGCGAAGCCGACTGGCTGATCGGCATCAACGGCACGCGCGCGATGACCGCGTTCAATTCGAAGGAAGGCGGCTTTTACCTGACCACCGTCGGACGGGTGCAGACGCCGACGCTGTCGATCGTGGTCGAGCGCGAGGAAAAGATCAAGAAATTCGTGCCGCGCGATTTCTGGGAAGTGCGCGCCGAATTCATTTGCGCCGCCGGCATTTACGAAGGCCGCTGGCTCGACACCAAACACAAGAAGGATGAAACCGATCCGGAAAAACGCGCCGAGCGGTTGTGGAGCAAGGCCGCCGCCGAATCGATCGTCGCCGCCTGCCGCGGCAGGCAGGGCAACGTCACCGAAGAATCGAAACCGACCACATCGATGGCGCCGGCGCTGTTCGACCTGACCAGCCTGCAACGCGAAGCGAATGCACGCTTCGGCTTCTCGGCCAAGAACACGCTGGGCCTGGCGCAGGCGCTGTATGAAAAGCACAAGGTGCTGACCTATCCGCGTACCGATTCGCGCCATTTGCCGGAAGACTATCTGGGCACGGTGAAGCAGACGCTGGAAACGGTTTCGGAAAACAATAATTACCAGCAGTTCGCCGCGCAGATCCTGAACAAGAATTGGGTCAAGCCGAACAAGCGGATTTTCGACAACACGAAAATCAGCGATCACTTCGCGATCATCCCGACCACGCAGGCGCCGAAGAATCTGTCGGAACCGGAGCAGAAACTCTACGATCTCGTGACGCGCCGCTTCATGGCGATCTTTTTCCCGGCAGCGGAATTCCAGGTCACCACGCGCTACACCGAAGTATCCGGCCATCAGTTCAAGACTGAAGGCAAGGTGATGACGAATCCGGGCTGGCTGGCGGTGTACGGCAAGGAAGCGGTCGATGAAAAGGATCCGGAAAACAGCGGCACGCTGGTGCCGGTCGCCAAGGGCGAGAAAGTCAAGACCGACAAGATAACGGCCAACGGGCTGGTGACCAAACCGCCCGCGCGCTATTCGGAAGCGACGCTGCTGTCGGCGATGGAAGGCGCCGGCAAGCTGATCGACGACGAGGACCTGCGCGATGCGATGACCGGCAAGGGGCTCGGCACGCCGGCCACGCGCGCGGCGATCATCGAAGGCTTGCTGAACGAAAAATATCTGTTGCGCGAAGGCCGCGAGATCATTCCGACGGCGAAGGCATTCCAGCTGATGACGCTGTTGCGCGGCCTCGGCATCAATGAACTGACCGCGCCCGAATTGACCGGCGAATGGGAATACAAGCTGTCGCAAATGGAGCGCGGCAGGATCAGCCGCGAAGAATTCATGCGCGAGATTGCGCAGATGACGCAGATCATCGTCAAGCGCGCAAAGGAATACAACAACGACACGATTCCCGGCGACTACGCGACGCTGAAAACGCCGTGCCCGAATTGCGGCGGCGTGGTCAAGGAAAATTATCGGCGTTTCGCCTGCACCAAATGCGATTTCTCGATGAGCAAGACGCCGGGCAGCCGCCAGTTTGAAGTCGCGGAAGTCGAGGAATTGCTGACCAATCGCACTATCGGCCCGCTGCAGGGTTTCCGCTCGAAGATGGGACGGCCGTTTGCCGCGATCCTGAAAATTTCGCGCGATGAGGAAATCAAGAATTTCAAGCTCGAATTCGATTTCGGCCAGAACGACGATGAAGGCGAAAACGGCGAAGGCGTCGATTTCACCGGTCAGACGGCGCTCGGCGCCTGCCCGAAATGCGGCAGCGGCGTTTATGAAATGGGCTTGGCGTATGTCTGCGAGAAATCCGTCGCCAAACCCAAGGCCTGCGACTTCCGCAGCGGCCGCATCATCTTGCAGCAGGAAATACTGCCCGAGCAGATGGTGAAATTGCTCAACGACGGCAAAACCGATTTGCTGCCCGGCTTCGTGTCGCAGCGTACCCGGCGTCCGTTCAAGGCGTTCCTGGTCAAGGGCAAGGACGGCAAGGTGAGTTTCGAGTTCGAGGAACGCAAGGCCAAAGCGCCGGCAAAAGGCAAGGCTGCCGCCGAGGAAATGGAGCAGGAACCTGAGATCATCGAGAAAAAGGCCATGCCGAAATCCGCGCTCAAGAAGGCGGTTGCCAGGAAACCGGCAGCGAAAAAAGCGGCCTGACAGCGCGTCGGCATAACCCGCCGGCAGTTGCCGCGCATCGGATGCATTCCGGAACTTTCAACTGGCGGGCCACTCCAATTTACATGGGTTCAAAGCATGCATCGGCTGCCCAATTGATGGGCAGCAAGTGCTGTCCATTTTTCAAGGAGGAGCCATGATCACCCGTACTCTTGCTTCGATTGCTTGTGTCGTTGCGTTCAGTGCAGGTCTGTCCGCCTGTTCAACCTCCCCTACCCGGCAGCAGATAGGTATCGGTACCGGTGCGGCTATTGGCGGCGTTGCCGGCAGTGTACTGACTGACGGCGGTGTGCTGGGCACGGTTGGTGGCGCCGCAGTCGGCGGCGTGATCGGCAATGAAATGACCAAGCCGCACAAATAACGCAATGTTACTGATGTACGCATGCTCGTCAGAAAACATTGTCGTGGACAGCGCATGACACCGCTTATTAATGCGTATGGCCAAGTGTTTCGTTGTACGCATTTGTTGGTTCAATCTTTTCCGGCTTCAACGTCGGGTTCGAAGAAGCACCATTTTGCATGCGGCCAATGCAACTGAATGCTTTTTTCCACCGCGTTGATCGCATCGATCAACGCCTTGTCCGAAGGCTGCGGCTGCATTTTCGCCTGCACCGCCACCATTAATTGTTCGCCCCATTGCAGCGTGATGATGTGAATCACGGATTCCACTTCAGGCTGTTTCTCGATATGCGCCTTGATGGCGGCATGCACTTCCGGCGCGGCCGATTCGCCGGTGATCATCGCTTTTACTTCGCGCGTGATCACGATCGCCACCGCCATCAGCAATATGCCGACGGCAATCGATCCGCCCGCATCCCATAACGGATTGCCGGTCACGGCTGTCATCAATACCGCGATGAAAGCAATGCCGAGTCCGGCCAGCGCGGCAATATCTTCGCCTGCGATCACCATCAATTCGGACTGGCGGGTTTCGCGGAACCATTTGAAAAACGGTTTGCCATTCGATATTTTCCGGATTTCAGTCATTGCGCCATACAGCGAAAACGATTCCAGCAGCACCGATATGCCGAGCACGATCAGCGCGACGGTGGCATTGCTCAATGGCGCCGGATTGCTGAAATGTTCAATCCCCTGCATGACGGAAAATGCGCCGCCGAGAAAAAACAATAGCAGCGCAACCATCATCGCCCAGAAATAAACGACCCGGCCGTATCCCATCGGATGAAAATTGTCGGCAGGCTTTTTCGATTCCTTCAATCCGCGCAGCAAAAAAATCTGATTGGTGCAATCGGCCAGCGAATGAATCGCTTCGGCCAGCATCGCATTGGAACCGGTAAACAAGGCGGCGCTGAATTTGGCGATCGCGATGCCGCCATTGGCGCCGAGCGCATAAAAAATCGCTTTGGTGGAACCTTCTGTTTGGGAAGACATGATTAGCCGCGTGAAAATGAAGCAATCACCATAACGGCTGCCGTATTTATAGGCAAGCTTTCTACAGCCGGCTTTTGCGCCGGGTTGATTGATGCGAAGCAGGATTTGCGAGCCGCCAATACGCGTTGATGAAACTCAATCTTCATTGTTTTTTTATAAAAATTTTTAGGAACTTGTCGATTCGAGCCATCTCTACCTAATGCACATGCAAGCAACGTCTCGGCGTGACGCGACATTGCGTGGCGTCTCTCTTTCTATATTTCTCAAGGAGCTTCTTATGACTAAATGGATCATTCCCTTGGCAAGCGTTTTCGTACTCGGCGCTTGCAGTTCAATGGGGTCGGACAGAATGGGTTCCGGTTCCTCGTCCGGCATGAGTTCCGGCTCTTCCTCCGGCAAGTCGGGTGACAGCACGGGACATACCAAATCGGGCGCCTATGAGGCTCCCGGCACAGCTAACCTGCCCGGTTCCAAAGGCACGGCAGGAACCCCGGTCGATCCTGCCGCACCAGCCGGCAGCGGCGCTTCTTCCAGCTCAGGTATGTCCGGCATGCCCGGCATGTCCGGCTCAGGCATGAGCTCCGGCGCCTCCTCCAGCAAGTCGGGTGACAGCACGGGACATACCAAATCGGGCGCCTATGAGTCTCCCGGAACGGCGAATCTGCCCGGTTCCAAAGGCACGGCAGGAACCCCGGTCGATCCTGCCGCGCCGGCCGGCAGCAGCCATTCCGGCACCATGGCCAAGTAATCACGCGCGCATGGCGAGTCGGGCGTCTTCGAGCGCAAGCAGATACCGCTTGCGCTCAAGCCCTCCCGCATACCCGGTCAGCATTCCCGATCTGCCGATCACACGATGGCACGGCACGATGATGGACACCGGATTGCGGCCGATTGCCGTACCTACCGCACGTACCGCGTCAGGATTGCCGATCCGTTGCGCATGCTCCGTATAACTGCCGGTGCGGCCGAACGGAATCTTTGTCAGCGCTTGCCAGACCGTGCGCTGGAATGGCGTACCCGCCATATCCAATGGCAGATCGAATACCGTGCGTCGGCCTGCGAAATATTCGTCCAGCTGGCGCGCCGCATCGATCAGGTGCGGTTGCCCGGCATCGTGCCGCCATCCTGCCTTTCCGTTGAAATGCTTGTGTTCATCGAAATACAAGCCGCTGATGCCTTCTTCTGTTGCTGCCAGCAACAGAAGCCCCAGAGGACTGGGATGTTCGATGTAATGGATCATCTGCGTTCCTTTCACCCATCGTTTTATTGCGAATCGATTGCCGGCGCTGAACCGCGCACCTTGTTCACACCGGCGAATGCCATAGCATCAATGCCGCATAACTGCGCCATGGCGACCATCCGGCGGCGCGAACCGCGAGCTGTTTTTCAGTGAACCGCGCCGCCGGTAGCGCATCCGATTCGTCCGCCGCGGCCGCTTTTTGCAAGCCCAGATCGCCCGCCGGAAACGCGTCGGGAAAACGCAACGCGCGCAGCGCGATGTAATGCGCGGTCCAGCCGCCGATGCCTTTCACCGATTTCAGGCGCGCCACCGTGGCATCGAGGCTCGCGCCCGGCACGATACGCAAGCCGCCGCGCGCCGCGAATTGCGCAAGATTGCAAATGGTCTGCGCCCGCGTTTTCGGCAAGCCGATCTGCGCGATATCGTCAACCGGTGCCAGCGCCAGTTTTTCCGCGTCGGGAAAATGCCGGGCGACGTTCGCAAAAGGCGTGTCGGCGGCATTGCCGAAACGCGTTGCCAGCCTTCCCGATAACGTGGTTGCGCCCGCCACGCTGACTTGCTGCCCCAGCACGGCGCGCACCGCCAGCTCGAATGCATCGAATGCACCGGGCACACGCAATCCGGGTGTCGCCGCAATGCGCGCGGCGAGCAGCGCATCCTGCATCAGGTGCGCTTCGATTACGGCAGGATTTGCGTCGAGATCGAACTGGCTGCGCACGCGCGCAAGCAGCGGCATCAGTACCGGCGCCAGCACCGGTGCGACTTCCAGTACGAGTTGCCGCTTCGTCTCAAGATGGGTTACGCGCAGCCAGCCGGTTGCGCCGTCGATCCGCACGCTGCGCAGATAGGCGCCGGAAGGCTCGGTGCGATCAATTGCCTCGACGCCTGGAATCGCGCGGCCGGCCAGATAATTGACGATTTCGCGCCAGGCGAACGGCGGCCGGTAAGCCAGCCGCAGCATCAGTCCGCCATGACCGATGGATGCCGAACTGACCGCACGGCGAATTGCGGTCGGCGCCATGCCGTAACGCGCGGCGAACAATGCATTGAAGCGGCGCACGCTGCCGAATCCGGCGGCATAAGCGACATCGGCCATCGGCAAACGCGTTTCCTGCAACAGCTTTTTTGCGAACAACAGCCGTTGCGTCTGCGCCAGCTCGATCGGCGTGACGCCGAAATGCTGCAGCAGCACGCGGCGCAACTGGCGCGATGATAATCCGACTTCGCCGGCCAGCCGCTCGACCGCACGTTCGTCGTCGCGGCCGTTCAGCGCGCCGGCGGCAATCCGTTGCCACACTGCGTATGCGAGATTTTGCTGCAGCGCGTAAGGCGCGAGTTCCGGCCGGCAGCGCAGACAGGGACGAAATCCGGCCGCTTCGGCAGCGGCCGCCGTGCCGAAAAACAGGCAGGACGATTCGCGCGGCGTTTTAACCGCGCAAACCGGGCGGCAGTAGATTCCGGTGGTTTTCATGCCGGTGAAAAACACGCCGTCGAAGCGCGTATCGCGGGCTGCCAAAGCGCGGTAGCAACTGCTGCTGTCGAGTCCGGACGCGGCGGCGTCAGGTAACGGGGTACTGTATTCCATGCGTTATTTATACGCGCCGGCATGACATGCGTCTAGCCGTTTTCGGACATCATTGTTGCTGCCATTCCCACGTCAGGACCTGAAAAACAGGGATCCTTTTGTAAAGCCGCTGCGTCGCCGATCGATTCTCCGCATCGCAATATTTCTGCATCGATCCACAGCCGCCACCGACTATGCCAAGCACCTATATTGCATGGCGTCATATAGAAAATTGCTGCGAAGCGTCATATCGCAACCACTATCGTGCGCCCGTAGTTCTACTACCTTACGCAAGTAGTTTGGTTTGGAGTAATCTTCTTTTCTGGAGTAATCCATGCCAGATTCACCTATAAAAAGGACGAGAAAAATGAGACATCACCTGATCGCGGCAATGGCCATGCTGTGCTGCGCCGCTACGCTGCAAGCCAAAGACATCAAGATCGCGCATGTGTACGACAAGACCGGCGCGCTCGAAGCGTATGCGAAGCAAACCCAGACCGGCCTGATGATGGGACTCGATTACGCGACCAATGGCACCATGCAGGTCAACGGCAACAAGCTGGTGGTGATCGAAAAAGACAACCAGGGCAAGCCCGACATCGGCAAGTCGCAACTGGCTGCCGCGTTTGCCGATGACAAGGCCGACATCGCGGTCGGTCCGACCAGCTCCGGCGTGGCGCTCGCCATGCTGCCGGTCGCCGAAGAATACAAAAAGATTTTGCTGGTCGAACCTGCAGTGGCCGATGAAATCACCGGCAGCAAATGGAACCGCTACATTTTCCGCACCGGTCGCAATTCGTCGCAGGACGCGATCTCGAATGCGGTGGCGCTCGACAAGGAAGGCGTGACGATCGCGACGCTGGCGCAGGATTATGCGTTCGGCCGCGACGGCGTCAAGGCGTTCAAGGAAGCGCTCAAGCATGCGAAGCTGGTGCATGAGGAATATCTGCCGACCAACACCACCGACTTCACCGCCGGCGCGCAGCGGCTGTTCGATTCGCTGAAGGGCAAGCCGGGCCGCAAGATCATTTTCGTGATCTGGGCCGGCGCCTCCCCGATCGGCAAGCTGGCCGATCTCGACCCGAAGCGCTACGGCATTGAAGTCGCCAGCGGCGGCAACATCCTGCCGGCGATGGTGGCATACAAGAATTTCCCCGGCATGGAAGGCGCGACATACTACTATTTCGGCATTCCGAAGAACCCGGCCAACACCTGGCTGGTCAGCGAGCACTACAAGCGCTTCAAGACGCCGCCGGATTTCTTTACCGCAGGCGGCATGTCGGCCGGCATTGCGCTGGTTGAAGCGCTCAAGAAAACCAAGGGCAATACCGATACCGAGAAGCTGATCTCGACGATGGAAGGCATGAGCTTCGACACGCCGAAGGGCAAAATGACGTTCCGCAAGGAAGATCATCAGGCATTGCAATCGATGTACCACTTCAAGATCAAGGTCGACCCGGCATTTACCTGGGGCGTGCCCGAGCTGGTGCGCGAAATCAAGATCGAAGACATGAATGTGCCGATCCGTAACAAGCGTTAAACACTGCTTCCGGCATTAGCCTTCTCCCGCAATGGGAGAAGGTTTTTCAGTGCAGCTCTCTACTCTGCGAGAGCAAGAAACTACCGAATCGATTCACCTGCCGGAGTTTGGCAATGCCTTTGCATCCATCCGATACGTCCAATAGCATGTCGCTGGAAACGCGCTACCTGACGATCCGCTTCGGCGGCCATGTCGCGGTCAACGCGGTGTCCTGCGCATTTGCGCCCGGCACGCTGACGGCCATCGTCGGGCCGAACGGCGCCGGCAAGACCACGTACTTCAATCTCATTTCCGGCCAGTTGAAACCGTCCGCCGGCCAGGTGCTGCTGCAGGGCCGCGATATTTCCAGCCTGCCTGCGTCCGCCCGCACTCATGCCGGATTGGGACGCGCCTTCCAGCTCACCAGCCTGTTTCCGAATCTGACCGTGATGGAAAATGTGCGCCTCGCATTGCAATCGCGCCGCCATCTGGGACTGGACTTGTGGAACGTATGGAACCATCACAAGGCGCTGATCGAGCGCGCCGAACAGGTGCTGGAAGCGGTCGCACTGGCCGCCAGGCGCGACGTGCATGCGGCGGCCTTGCCGCACGGCGACCAGCGCAAGCTTGAAGTCGGGTTGCTGATGGCGCTCGACCCGGACGTGTACATGTTCGATGAACCGACCGCCGGCATGAGCGTCGATGAAGTGCCGGTGATCCTGGACCTGATCCGTGCGCTGAAACAGCAGCGCGACAAGACCATCCTGCTGGTCGAACACAAGATGGATGTGGTGCGCAAACTGGCCGACCGCATCATCGTTTTGCATAACGGCACGCTGATGGCCGATGGCGAGCCGGAAGCGGTGATCGCATCGCCGGTGGTGCAGCAAGCCTATCTCGGCCTGGCGCCGGTGGAAGAAGCCGCATGAATTCATCATCCAATGCGCCGCTGTTGAAACTGGCCGGCGTGCAGACCCATATCGGCGCGTACCACATCCTGCATGGCGTCGATCTCGACGTGCCGCGCGGCCAGCTGACGATGCTGCTCGGCCGCAACGGCGCCGGCAAGACCACGACGCTGCGCACGATCATGGGCTTGTGGCAGGCATCGCACGGCAGCATCGTGTTCGACGGCCACGACATCACGAAAAAAACCACGCCCGAGATCGCGCAGCGCGGCATCGCCTATGTACCCGAGAGCATGGGCATCTTTTCCGATCTGTCGGTCAAGGACAACATGCTGCTGGCCGCGCGCAATGCAAAGCGGGCGGAAGACATCGACGGCAAGCGCCTCGACTGGATTTTCGACCTGTTCCCTGCCATCAAAAAGTTCTGGCTGCATCCGGCCGGCAAACTGTCGGGCGGCCAGAAGCAGATGCTGGCGGTGTCGCGCGCCATCGTCGAGCCGCGCAAGCTGATATTGATCGACGAGCCCAGCAAAGGGCTGGCACCGGCGATCATCGCCAACATGATTGCGGCGTTTCGCGAATTGAAGCAGACCGATACCACGATCCTGCTGGTCGAACAGAATTTCAATTTCGCCAGGCAGCTCGGCGATACCGTGGCGGTGATGGACGACGGCAAGATCGTGCATCGCGGCGCGATGGCCGAACTGGCCGAAGACGATGCGCTGCAGACCCGCCTGCTCGGCCTGTCGCTGACCGCCCACCAGTGAGGAACAAACGATGAGCGCCATACCGATGAAACCGGCTCGACCTTCGCTGCTGCCCGCCGTCCGGATCGACTGGAAACCGCTGTTGCTGGTGCCGGCGCTGACATTGCTTGCGATGCCGTTCATCGGCTCGACCTCGACCTGGATCACCCTGACCGCCGCAGGTCTCGCGATGGGCATGATCATTTTCATCATCGCGTCCGGCCTGACGCTGATCTTCGGCCTGATGGACGTGTTGAATTTCGGCCACGGCGTATTCATCGCGCTCGGCGCTTTCGTGGCCGTGTCGGTGCTGGGCGCGATGCCGGAATGGGCCACGGCCGACAGCTTCGGCCTGAACCTTGCCGCACTCGCGGTGGCGATGCTGGCGGCCATGGTGGTGGCCGGCGCGGTCGGCCTGCTGTTCGAACGCGTGATCGTGCGGCTGGTGTACGGCCAGCATTTGAAACAGATTCTGATCACGATGGGCGGCATGGTGGTCGGCGAAGAACTGATCAAGATGATCTGGGGACCGCAGTTGATCGCACTCGAAATGCCGCCCACATTGCGCGGCGCCTTCCTGTTCGGCGACGCGGCGATCGAAAAATACCGGGTGCTGGCGGTGCTGGTCGGCTTCGCCGTATTCGCCGCGATGCTGCTGGTGTTGAATCGCACCAAGCTCGGCCTGCTGATCCGCGCCGGCGTGCAGGACCGGGAAATGGTGGAAAGCCTCGGCTACCGCATCAAGCGCCTGTTTGTCGGGGTATTCGTGGCGGGTTCGGCGCTCGCCGGCCTGGGCGGCGTGATGTGGGGCCTGTATCAGCAAAGCGTGGTGCCGCAGATGGGCGCGCGCGTCAACGTGCTGATCTTCATCGTCATCATCATCGGCGGCCTCGGTTCGACCGGCGGCTGCTTCCTCGGCGCATTGCTGGTCGGCCTGCTGGCCAACTACACCGGTTTTCTGGCGCCGAAGGTCGCGCTTTTTTCCAACATCTTGCTGATGGTCGCGATCCTGGCATGGCGGCCGCAAGGCATTTATCCGGTGACCAATCGATGATCGCGCGTCTGCTGTCCCATGATTTTCCGCGCAGCCGCGTGCTGACGGCGGTACTGATCGCCATTCTGCTCGGCCTGGCATTTGCACCCTTCATTTTCCCCGGCGCGAAAGCGCTGAACGTGGCGGCGAAGATCCTGATCTTCATCGTGCTGGTCGCCAGTTACGACCTGTTGCTCGGCTACACCGGCATCGTGTCGTTTGCGCATACGATGTTTTTCGGCATCGGCGCCTACGGCGTGGCAATCGCCAGCACGCGCATGGGAGCCGGCTGGAGCAGCCTGCTGGCCGGCGTGCTCGGCGCCGTCGCGCTGTCGCTGGTATTGTCGCTGGCGATCGGCCTGTTTTCGCTGCGCGTGCGCGCCATTTTTTACGCGATGATCACGCTGGCGGTGGCGTCCGCCTTCCAGACATTGGCGTCGCAATTATCGGACATCACCGGCGGCGAAGACGGCCTGAATTTCAAGCTGCCCGACATGCTGTCGCCATCCTTCCATTTGTCCGACACGCCATTGTTCGGCACGTCGCTCGATGGCAAATTGATTACCTACTACCTCATTTTCATTTGCGCGACCGTGCTGTTCCTGGCGATGCTGCGCATCGTCAACTCGCCATTCGGCCGTGTGCTGCAGGCGATCCGCGAAAACGATTTTCGCGCCGAAGCGATCGGTTATCGCACCGTGGTGTTCCGCACGTTGTCCAACGTGCTGGCGGCGGTATTCGCCACGCTGGCCGGCTGCCTGCTGGCGTTGTGGCTGCGCTATAACGGCCCCGACACGTCGCTGTCGTTCGAGATCATGATCGACATCCTGCTGATCGTGGTCATCGGCGGCATGGGCACGATGTACGGTGCGATCTGCGGCGCGACGATCTTCCTGCTGGCGCAAAGCTATCTGCAAGACCTGATGGCGCTCGGCGCCAATGCGACGCAGGGCATACCGTTGTTGCCGGCGCTGCTGTTGCCGGAGCGCTGGCTGCTGTGGCTCGGGATACTGTTCGTGCTGTCGGTCTATTTCTTCCCGACCGGCATCGTCGGCAAGCTGCGTACATGGAACAAACAATGATGCAACCGGCTTCGCATTATCTGCCTCGACACCATCGGGCGCGGCCTGTCGCAATGGAGCTCGGAACCGGATGCCGAATACTGCCTGGCGTTTTATGCGCGCATTGCGCAGACGCATGTGATCAGCTCGGCATCGATCGCATGCGCTGGGTCGGCACGTCGATGGGCAACGTAATCGGCATGACGACCGCCACGACCACGCTCAAGGATCGCATCAGCCATCTGGTCATCAACGACGTCGGTCTCACGCCGATGACGGCGGCGATCGAGCGTATCAAAGCGTACGCCGGCAATCCGGCCCACTTCCATACGGTCACGAAGTAGCCTGCCTATCCTTATCGGTTATCAGTGAGAAAAATACTTGCCACCGATCTGGTTGACCGTGAGCGCTTATCTCACAACCATGTTTTAATCTGACGGCACATAGCACTAGCTGAAATTCCGTATCGATCGTGCAGTGTCGGCAACGCCCCAGCATCGAGAAACGCATCGGGCAATGCGAGCTGTCGAAACACCGGTGTGACACCAGACCGAAGAAGCAAGCTGGCCACCGCCTCGCCAAGACCGCCAACGATCGAGTGGTTTTCGGCAACAACGACCAAGCGTCCCGAGCGACGAGCCGCTTCAAGAACGGTCTCTTCATCCAGAGGCTTAATCGTCGGCACATGCAGAACCGCTACATCGATACTATCTGCGCGTAATTGATCTGCGACTTCTAATGACCGCATTGTCATAAATCCACTTGTAATTACCAGCACGTCCCTGCCATCTCGAAGTAACTTGGCCTTCCCCAGTTCAAACTGGTAGTCGTACTCATCAAGTACAAGCGGCACATTGCCGCGCAACATGCGCATGTATACCGGGCCCTTATGCGCAGCAATCTGAGGCACAGCCTGTTCGATATCCAAAGCATCGCAGGGGTCTACGATGGTCATTCCCGGTATTGCCCGCATGAGCGCCAGATCTTCGGTTGCTTGGTGGCTTGGGCCATATCCCGTCGTTAAGCCAGGAAGTGCACAGCACATTTTGACGTTAAGATTTTCCTCGGCAATCACTTGATGGATAAAGTCGTATGCACGACGCGTCCCAAATACTGCATAGGTTGTTGCGAAAGCCACAAATCCCTCTTTGGCCATGCCCCCAGCGGATGCCATGAGGAGTTGTTCGGCCATGCCCAGCTGAAAGAAGCGCTCAGGAAATTCCTGGGCAAAGAGGTGAAGGTCCGTATACTTTGCCAGATCCGCCGTCAGCCCGACAATGTCGGATCGCTCCTGTGCAAGCGCCACCAAGGCTTTGCCAAATGGCGCAGCCTTAACACGCTGGCCTTCGCTCGCAATCGAGGCGATCATGGCGGAAGTAGTCAACCGCGGTTTCTTTTCAGTAATTGCATTCATTGCGCAGCTCCTTCTGTTTGGGACTGGTCCAGGTAGTGGATGGCTTGCTGCCATTCTGGTGGGTCGACGCGAATAAAATGATTCTTGTCACGCTCCTCCAGGAAGCGCACTCCTTTACCCATTAGCGTGTCGAAAAGGATCACACGCGGCTGACTGTCACTCAGGTTACGTGCCACTTCAAAAGCGGTAGTCACAGCCTGTAAATCGTTACCATTGACACGTTGAACATGCCATCCGAACGCAGCCCACTTGTCAGCCAGAGGTTCAAAGCCCATGACCTTGCTTGATGGGCCATCGGCCTGCTGGTTATTAATGTCAACCAGGCAAATCAGGTTTGACAACTTGTGGTGCGCTGCACCCATCGCTGCCTCCCAGGTCGACCCCTCATCAAGTTCACCATCAGACATCGAGTTGTAGACGAATGAGGAACTTCCCTTCAGACGCAGACCCAACGCCATACCGACACCGATCGCTAATCCCTGGCCCAGTGACCCGCCGGACATTTCCATGCCTGGGGTGTAATTGACCATGCCGGACATGGGCAGTCGGCTATCATCACTGCCATACGTTTCAAGCTCATCCTCTGAAATAATCTTTGCTTCGATAAGTGCGGCATAACAGGCGATCGCGTAGTGGCCATGAGAAAGCAAAAAGCGATCGCGACCTTCCCATTTTGGATCTTCTGGCCGGTACTTCATTGCGTGACCATACGCCACAGCCAATACATCGGCCCAGCCGAGGGCTTGGCCGATGTAGCCCTGGCCCTGCACTTCCCCCATGCGCAATGCGTAGCGTCGGATGCGATAGGCGCACGCGCGCAAAGTCGATATGTCAGACATATAAAATCTCCAAAAAGGTAAATGAAAACAGGGCTTATGCAACCCTTGACGCGTCCTTCAAATGTGTCCGAACGAATTTCCAGGCCTATCGCCATGTCGAGTAACTCCGTATGCCGAACAAGTTGCTCCACGTTTGCATAAAACTGCTTTTTGAAGCGCCGGGTTGCTGCGAAGGTGTTGATCACCTGCGCACCCAGACGCCGTGCAAAGTCCATGCGGTCTGTAAAGAGCGCGACCGCATCTGGGCGCCCAAGGTCCATGTGGGCTGAAACGGCATGGCAACGTAGCCCATGTGCGCACATTGCCGACGCATATTTCGTCGCAGATGCAGTCGAAAATGCATGCTCGTCGAAACTTTCGGTGTAACCCATCAAGTAGGCTGGTTCGACATGCGTGGCTCCGATTCGAGACAGACTCTCCAGCATGCTGTCCAGTGAATAGCCGTCATAAGGTGCAGTGGAGACGGAGACAGGTTGATGGGTCATTTGCTACCCCGCCGATGAACTCTCGTTGCTGACTCACTGTGGGCATCGAGGAGTCTAATTGCCATCAGCCCAACAAGCCGATCGAAAACCAGGGTACGAATGCCACGATCAAGAGGCCTGCAAGCAACGCACCGAGGTAAGGCCAGATACGACGGAGGGCAACGTCGGGATGCGCGCGACCGATCGAGCAAGCGGCGTAATACCCGAGGCCAAAAGGCGGCGCAAATAAGCCGATGCCCATGGCCAGGATGATCACCATGGCGTAATGCACTTCATGCACACCGATGGCGCGTGCCACTGGAAACAGTAACGGTGCGAATAGCACCATGGCCGGAATCCCTTCCAAGACACTGCCAAGCACGATAAATGCAGCGATGGAGATCAGGAGGAACCCGTACTTGCCTCCTGGCACACTTGTCATGAAATTGGCCAGACTGTGCGAAAAGCCCGATTGCGTCAATGCCCAGGACATACCGGTTGCTGTCCCGATGATGAACAGGATGGCGCCCGACAGGGCTGCTGTATCGACCAACATTGGGTACAGACGGCGCCAGTCGAACTTGCGGTATATCAGCAGGCCGACGATCATCGCGTAGGCGATACCAATGGTCGACACCTCTGTCGCCGTGGCGATGCCCTCGACTACGGCAGTGCGGATCAACACAGGCAGGGCCAGCGCGGGCGCAGCCACCAGCAGAGTCCGGCCAACGACCCGCATCGGCGCGCGCTTGAGGCCGAGCGCGATTTCCGCACTGCGGTAACGAGCGAGGATGGCGAGCATCACTGCGAGCACGACGCCCGGCAAAATACCCCCGGTAAACAGCGCGCTGATGGATATTCCCGCCACCGAACCGATGGTGATAAGGACCAGTGAGGGGGGAATCGTTTCTGCCATGGCACCAGACGCGGCAAGCAATGAAATCAGCTCCCCTTCGTTGTTTCCTCGGCGCTTCATCTCTGGCAGCAACACCGGGGCAACCGCAGCCATATCGGCCGTCTTCGCACCAGAAATACCGGATACCAAAAGCATTGCGCCCAGTAATACATAGTTCAGTCCCCCGCGAACATGGCCAAGCAGTGAGGCCAGGAAGTCAACCATCGCCTTGGCCATACCCGTCATTTCGACCAAATACCCCAGCAGAATAAACAGCGGTACGGCCAGCAAAATCAGCGAACTCATTCCTTCATCCATGCGCCCGCTCACCACGGCCAACGGCGTGGATGTATTGCACAGCAAGAAAGCAACTGTCGCCAGGCCAAAACAGAACGCGATCGGCACTCCCAGCAGGACACCGCCGCCCAGAAGTAGTGCAAAGAAGATGACAAGGTTCCAATTACCGATGGACTCGAACCAACCCGCGCCCAGATACAGGACCCCCGCCAGCACCGCCAGCGCGACCGCGACCGCGATCAGATCGGCGACACCATGCCGCGCCAGCCGCAGCAGCCCGATGGCAATCATCAGGGCGCTGCCTATGGGCACGGCCGCCGCGCGAATTGTGTTAGGCCATGCCAACGCCGGTGTTTGCACGACCCACTCGTCGAGCGCATATTCACTCATCGGTCGGATCAATATCAACAGCATCAAGCAAGGCGCGGCCACGGCCAGCGTTTCAGCCCAGGCTTGGGCACGCGGACTCCAGCGCGACACCAGCGCGGTGGTGCGCATGTGGGTGCCGCGACGTAGCGCGACCGCTGCGCCCAGGTTGGCCAACCACAGAAACAGAATGGACGCCAGTTCGTCGGCCCACGGCACAGGGCTGTTAAGTTCTTCCACGTGCAATAGAGACCGCATGATCGAAGTTGAGGGTATTGCGATAGATGGCTCGTGAGATACATGGCTCATTGCCGGCGCGCATACATTTCAGTGCGATGGAACGCAGTCGGGCAAGAATGCCCGGCTGCTCCCGAATGCGGCATGCATCTTCCAACATGACGACATCACGCACGTGATGGTTCTGATTCTCGACGGACCAATGACCGCGAATTGCGCCCTGAAACTGC
>DAIDBD010000023.1 GCA_027310305.1 Herminiimonas sp. | reverse complement strand
TTTCACAAGTATGCGGTGAAGTGGGAGCCGAACAAGCTGTCGTTCTATTTCGACGGCAAGCTGGTCTCGACGTCGGATGTGACGATGTCGAGGAGAATGTACATTTTGCTCGACATGCAATACGGCAGCGCCAGCGGCGCGCCGGACGCTACCACGCCGACCGGCCCGTCGAATTCGTTCGAAATCAATTACGTCCGGACCTGGCAATTCAAATAAGAACCGGAAACAACGCCAAGCCGCAATCCGGCTCGGCATGCAGCGCAAAAGGCCGGCATTCACCATGCCGGCCTTTTTCCATTTCATCTTTTCTTCCATCTTTCTGATTCATCAAATTCCATAATCGCTCACGGGCTGGAAATTGATGAAAATCATCAATTACTCACACTGCTTATATCGAGCAACATTTCTTGAATATACTGAGACGGTTTTCAGGATTACACGCTCCGCCCAGGCTTTCCGGCTTCCGTGCATGCGCCGGCAAACCGCTTTAGCGGTCCGTTGCTACCCAATTTACGGTCAGCGAAATTTTGCATGTTAAATTTAATGCCATTCAAATCCGACCCATGCACGATGTTGTGCGTAACCCTTGCGATGCTGATAGTTTCAGGCGACGGATGGGCAAGCGGCATTGCCGTAAAAAGCGCTTCTCAAGCTGTTCAAAACGATTCCGATGCGATGGCTCCCGCCCCAGCCGGCATCGCAATCGCAGCCGGTTCCGCAATCAAAAAAAGCGCTCCGAAGCGGGGCGAAAGGCCGTCTCCCGCCGGGCAGGATCCGGCCCGCTATGTTCTGGCGTTCTCGGAAGAGTTCGACAATGGCTTCAATACCAGCCTCTGGAACGACCACATATGGTATGAAAAATCCAGCCCCACCAAAAATTATGAAGTGTCGAACGGCACGCTGAAAATCTGGCCTGAACGCGATGCAACAGGAAAATTCGTCAACAGGATGCTGGACACGGACGGTCATTTTTCACAAGCCTACGGATACTTTGAAATGGAGGCCAAGCTGCCGCGCGGGAAAGGTGTATGGCCTGCATTCTGGCTTTACAACCATTTGCTGGACAATAGTTTTTTCCCGGAGATCGATATCATGGAAGCCTATCCGGGCGGCGGAGCGGCAAGCGGATGGTCCGATAGAAAACTGCGCCCGACCGCCTATGGCGCAACCATTCATCCCATGGGCGCTTCAGGCCCTTTCAAAGGGCCGGGCATCAACAAAATGCTTACCGACTTGGGCGATCTTTCAGCGGGCTTTCATAAATACGGCCTGAAATGGGAGAAGCACAAACAGACATTCTATTTCGACGGCAAGGAAATGCATTCGGTCAATGTGAGCATGTCGGACCCGCTTTACATTCTGCTGGATCTGCAGTTCGGCAGCGCCAGCGGAATGCCGGATGACACGACGCCAACCGGCAAATCCAATTCATTTGAAATCAATTATGTAAGGACATGGAAATTCAAATAGAAATCGAAGCGCGGCGGAAGCACCGCCGGCAAATCGATTTTCGTCGCCGATTTTTTCCACTCGCATAAGCGGTTTTTATCACGCCGATCAACGAAGTATTTCACTTGTCACTTTGTCAGACCTCGTTGTCATAACATCTTCATTTGTCCGCCGGTTTCGCGAGCGGCAAATTTCCCGGAAAAATACAAGCCTTGAATGCATGCCGGTTTCCGTTCATGCGGTTTGCAGTTGCGAAAAATACGATGTCGCCGTACTGATTGTAATTTTTATTTTTACCGATGCTTTCGTATGTTCATTGCGTTCTGACAGATTGATGTCTGTCGAACTGCTTATAGTGGTATCCGGGGTCGAATAAAAAGTATCCGGGGTCGAATAAAAAAATGGATTCATGCTTTGCCTGATCCTTGATAGAACTTACGCAAATTACAATGTCGCATCTGATTTTTCAGCATAAAACGAACCGTTTATTGAGTGCGAACAAGTTAAACATTGAGTTTTGCGTAAGCCCTACTTGATATAAAGTTTTTGCACGTTGGAATGCGTATGGCAATCGAGCTGAAAAACTCTGAAAAACTGAAATCTCTTTACGGGTCGCCTGCGCTGGGACCATGGTCCGGCGCCAGCGAATCGATACCGCTCGATTTCGAAGGCCCGGTGAACGTTGCCTTCGATCGCTTCGAAGATGCCTGGGTTGAACGTCCGCTGATAGAGCGCTTCGAGCAGATCGCGTTGCGCCATGTCGACCGGATGGCGGTGGATGACGGCACGACAAGGCTGACCTATCGCGCATTGCGCCGCTCGGCTTACAGCCTCGCATTGCGCATCGAAGCGCTGGTGCCGCCCGGCCGGCCGGTGGGCATCCTGCTGCCGCACAACGCGCTCTTTCCGCTCGCCGCGCTGGCTTGCCTGGCGATCGGCCGGCCTTATGTGCCGGTCGACTTGAAATATCCCGCTGCCCGTATCCACGATATTCTTCGCGAGGCGGGCGCTGCCGCGGTGATTCTGGATGCCGGTTCGGATGCCGCACGGATCGTTCCCGCCGCCTTGCCGCAGATCGACATCGGCAGCGCGCTGGCGGTCAACGAAGAACCGGCGATGCCGGTTCCGCCTGTCGCCTCGGCGGACGCTCCGGCCGTCATTCTGTACACCTCCGGCAGCACCGGCAAGCCCAAGGGCATCTGCAACAGCCAGCGCGGTATTCTGCAGCGCGTGGCCGAATCCACCAACTCCTGCCACGTGCATGCCGACGACCGCTTCATACTCCTGAGTTCGCCCGGCACCATCGCCGGCGTGCGCGAAACATTCACCGCACTGCTCAACGGCGCTACGCTTCATGCGACGGATCCGCACGAGCGCGGCGTGCGTGACGTATTGCAGACGTTGCGGCAAGGGCGCATCACCGTTTGCTATGTAGTTCCGGCGCTGCTGCGCACGCTGCTCAGCGCACCGGGCGCAAAAGAAGCGTTTGCGCACATGCGGATCATGCGGGTCGGCGGTGACATCACGCTCGAAAGCGATTTGGCGCTGTGCCGCGGCATCGTTCCCGCTTCCTGCCATTTTTTCGCCAGCTTCAGTTCGACCGAAATGCCGGCGGCTTTCCAGTGGTTCGTGCCGCCGGGCTGGCAAGCCGACGGCCTGCGCGTGCCGGTCGGCTATGCGCGGCCCGGCATCGATTTCATGGTGGCCGGCGAAGACGGCCTGCCGGCCGGCCCCGGCGAGGCGGGAGAGCTGG
>DAIDBD010000010.1 GCA_027310305.1 Herminiimonas sp. | reverse complement strand
GGTAAGCGCTCGGCCGATCCACCTGGGCGCTGCGAACTGAGCGTGCTATGAGGCGCGCGCGAGCGGCAGCAGCGAATCGATATCGCGGTTGAGGCAGGTCGGAAGTTTCTCGAGCGTGTCGCGCAGCCAGTCGGCCGGATCGAGGCCGTTGAGCGTGGCGGTGGCGAGCAGGCTCTGGATGGCGGCGGCACGCTTGCCGGCGCGCTCCGAGCCGACGAAGAGCCAATTCTTCTTCCCGAGACAGACCGGGCGGATGGCGTTCTCCACGGGGTTGTTGTCGATCGGCAGCGCGCCGTCGGTGGCATAGCGGCAAAGGGCCGGCCAGCGCTTGAGGCTGTAGTCGATGGCCTTCGCCGTGCCGCCGCCGTTGGCAACCGTCACGCGCGTGTCCTTGAGCCAGGCGTGCAGCGATTCGAGCAGCGGCGCCGCCTCGCGGCTTCGCAGCACCGTGCGTTCCTTGATGGACATCTCCCGGCCACGGCGCTCGATCTCGTAGAGGGCGGCGATGCGCACCAGCGCCTCCTGGGCGATGGCATTGGGCTGTGCGTGATTGAGTTCGAAGAACTTCCGCCTGGCATGCGCGAAGCAACCCAGCTCGGTGACGTCCGCGTTGAACAACGCCTTGTAGCCGCCGAAGTCGTCGACCATGAGGCTGCCCTGCCAACCTTTGAGGAAGTTGCGGGCATGTTCGCCCGAACGACTCGTCTGGTAATCGAACACGACGATGGGTGGCCCGGTCTCCAGGGCATTGCTGCGGTAGGCCCAAAGGTAAGCCCGATGCGTCTTGCCGCTGCCGGGATCGAGCTGCCGCACCGGCGTTTCGTCGGCATGCAGGATGGTCCGCTGCCGCAGCAGTTCGGCCAGGCGTTCCGCCAGGGGATTCAGTGCCACACCGAGCCGGCCGACCCATTCGGCCAGCGTGGAACGCGCTAGGGTGACGCCACCTCGCGCCGCGATACCTTCGAGGCGATACAACGGCAGATGATCCATGTATTTCCCGACGATCACCCACGCCAGCAAGCCGACCGCCGCCATCCCGCCGTCGATCACCGCCGGCGGAATCGGCGCAGCGCTCACCGCCTCGCACGCGCGGCAGGCGTACTGCGGACGAATGTGGCGATGCACGAAGAAGCGCGCCGGCTCGACGTCGAGTTGCTCGCTCACGTCCTCGCCGATCTTCACCAGATCACGGCCGCACTGGCCGCAGGTGCAGGACGCCGGCTCGTGCCGATGCTCGATGCGCGGCAGGTGCTCCGGCAGGGCCTGACGGCCAGCGCGCTCGCGTGGCGCCTTCTGCAGCGCGGGCGTCGCCGGCAGCGCGGAGTCGGCCTGGCGCCGCTCCAGTTCCAGTTTCGCGGCGGCAATGTCGGCTTCCAGCGTTTCCTGGAACAGGTCACGCGCTTCGGCGTCAAGCGTTTCGCTCTTGACCCCGTAGCGCATGCGCTTGAGGTGCGCCAGTTCCAGCGTCAGCGCCTGGATCTTACTGCGCGCGGCGTGAAGTTCGGTGTCGCGATGCGCAACGATGGCATGGGCGGCGGCAACGTGTTTCTGAACCAGTTGCGCGACCGATTCCGCCAACGCGGGATCAGCAATGATGCGCTCCAGTTCAGCGTGCAATTCCATCCCGTGATTGTATCGGCCCACAGCGCGCCAAGCCCTGCGAACAGGTCATTTCCGCTCGCTTTGTTGTGTCGTTCGAGCCATGATTTTGCGCACGGCGTTTGCATGACACGCTCACACGCGCCAATGCACCGGCGCCGGCGCCTCCAGCCGTTGCCAGTCCACGCCCGTCACCAGCCAGCTCCACTGCCGCGCTGTCAGCGTGACGCTCTTGGCATCCGCCTGCGGCCAGACGAAACTGCCACGATGCAAGCGCCGATGGCACAGCCACACGCCCGTGCCGTCCCAGATCAAGAGCTTCATGCGGCTGCCGCGCCGGTTGCGAAAGGCGTACGCGCTACCGTCACAGGGCGAACGTCCCAGCAGGTTCTGCACTCGTAGCGACAGGCTCTCGATCCCGCCGCGCATGTCCACCGGCTCGACGATCAGCCAGACTTCGTTGGGCTGGATCATCGCAGCAGTTCGCGCAGGCACTGCCCCAGACTTGCCGCCGCATCCAGCGGCCACGCCATCTGCACCGTCGTGCCGCCCCGGCGCACATCGAGGCGAATTTCTGCCGGCGGCGTGCTCGCCGCCACCATCACCGGCACCACGGCTGACATCTGCGCGTCGACCAATTCGGCCGTCGGCCTGCCTTGCTCAGATTCCTCGCGATACGCCCTGACCCACTGCCGCAGGTAGTTGGCGTTCAAGCCGTTCGCCAACGCTATCGCCGCCACCGAGACGCCTGGCTGTAGACACGCCTCGATCACCTGCCGCTTGAATTCCTCAGAATGACGCCGCCGCGTCCGGCGCGCCGGCTTCGCCACCAATGTGCGCATGTGTCCATCTCCTTGGGAAATGGACATGTGTACATCTCAGCATCTGCCGCCGCATAGGTGGTCGCGCTGAACGCATACTCCTCTTCACCCAATACGACGGTTTCGCGCACCAGGATCAGGCGGCGCTCGAAATCGACGTACTTCCACTTGAGGCCGTCGATCTCGCCCGTGCGCATGCCGGTGAAGAAGCGCACGGTGTAGTATTCCTTAAAGTCAGCGCGCACTGTCGCCAAGATCAGTTTCACCTCGTCCAGACTGAACGGCGTGATGTCGATCCTGACCATCTTGAGCGGTTTGATGTTGCGATACGGCGTGTTAAATTCGAATCGGTCGGCTGCTTCGTTGAGGATTTGGCGCAGCGGCGCCATGATGGCGTTGATGCGCTTTGCGGAAAGTGTGTCTGCCTTGCGCCCGG
>DAIDBD010000107.1 GCA_027310305.1 Herminiimonas sp. | reverse complement strand
ATCATGCGAAGCAACGAATAACTTGTGGGTAATGATCAGGGCTTTGCCGGAGGATATTTACTGCCGCGATCAACGCAGAAATTTTCCATGCTTGGAGATCATCGTTAGATCGACAAAATCAGAACCATTGTGGTGACCCGGACCAAATCTAACCACGAATCCGCCGGTATCATATGCGGTCAATGACTCCAGCGACGTCACCAGTTTATCTCTTGTCAGGTCTTTGCCTGCCCGCTTCAACGCTTCGACAAATACTTTGGCGGCGATAAAGCCTTCCATGCTGACGTAGTCCCATTCCCGCTCCCCATTCCGGAGATATAGCTTCCGGTATTCCTTGACAACAGGATTCACATCGTCCCACGGGGCAGGCATGACCTGAGAAATATTAACGCCGGTTGCATCGTTACCCAATTCGCTTGCAAGCGCCCGGCTGCCGACAAACGAAATATTCCAGAACAGCGGATGTTTTCCCTCTGCGAGCATTGCCTTGATGAATGCCGCACAAGACTTGTAGGTCGAAATCATGACGACAGCTTGCGGCTCGCTTTGTTTGATTTTTTGAACTGCCGCAGCGACGTCCGTGCTGTTACGCTCGACGGTACCGAGTCCTATAACATCAATATTGCGCTTCTTCAGCGCGCGCGTTACGCCCTCCAGCCCCGCCTTGCCATAAGCGTCATCTTGATAGAAGACGGCTACTCGTTTTATGGAAAGCGTAGTGATGTGTTCAATGATTTTTTCAGTTTCCTGAAAGTAGCTGGCGCGAATGTGGAAGATATTGCGGTTAGCAGGGCTGCGCAGCACCTCCGCGCCGGTGAAAGGCGCGAAGAATGGAATCTGTGCTTTGGTGATGGCGGGAAGAGAGGCTTTCGAGGTAGGTGTGCCGACATAACCGAATAGTGCGAATGCGCCTTCCTGCTCTATCAATTGTTTCGTATTCGCTGCTGCTCGTTCGGCTTCATATCCATCATCCAATGTTTTGAGAATTATTTTTCTTCCGAAGATGCCGCCTCCTGCATTGACATGATCGAAATATGCCTGGGCACCATCATGCATTCCTTTGCCTAATTCCTGGGCCGGGCCGCTAAGAGCGGCAGACTGCCCCAAGACGATGGTTGTATTGGTCACACCGGTTTCTGCTCTACAGATTATTGAAGCAAATACCGCGAATATTACGAGCAGCGTTTTTTGAAGTTTCATGTTGCCTCCCCCGGCAGTTTTATTTGACCGCGATAGAATGCTTTGCGGCATTCCAGTTACTGGCCCCCGATTCCGGCCCATTCTTTCGAATCGGATGGGAAGAGTGAGGGTGCGATTACCACACTGTGATTCTTCCGACGTTCGGCTGTCAATGTCGGGAGGCGCTGCGCTTTTCCAATCTACGACCGAAGGAAGTCCCTTTTCGGGAAATAAAATCCTCCACATGAAATCCGGATCAATCAAACGATCCAGGTCGGCTCCATCTGGCGGCGCTGTTCCACCGCCTGCACCATCAGCGCGCGCAATTCGTCCAGCGGCAGAATTTCCGCCGGTTCCAGTTTCATGCACGATCGAGAGCCGTCCCAGTCGCCGTAAATGAATCCCACCGAATGGCGGTTGACGGTCAGCGGCAGCACCATGAAGCTGCGCGCGGTCGGCAGCGTATCGCGCCACCAGCGCGGCAGCTTGCTGGTGAAGGCAGGGTCCTGCGCGTTTTCCACGAAAAGAATCTTGTCGTTGGCGAGCGCTGCGTGAAACACGTCCGGCTGATAGGCGTCGTCGAACATCAGGTGCGGCAGAAGTTCCTGCAGATTTTCCCCGAAACACATGCGGGCAATGTACTTCGCCTCTTCATGGCTGCGCAAAAAAGCGATCGCACGGCTCAAGCCCAGGCCCTGATATACCGCTTCCAGCGCCATCGTCATCAACTGGCGGGTGCTGGCGCTCTGCGCGGCGCCGCGCATGTCGGCCACGCCGTGCGTCAGGATCTGCGCGGCGTCAGCCGGTTTGCGGGTCGGCTGCGCGGTATCGGCGCTTTCCTCGGCGGCCGGCGCTTTGGCCGAGCCGACGAACACAGCGTCTTCCTCGGCGGCTTTGCCGGCGGCTGCGACGGCGGCCAGCATGCCGGCCGTATCCAGCCCCAGCATGTCGGCGTAGCTGGCGACGATGGCGGCAAGCGCACCGGGCGCGGCGGTGCTGTCGCACAATACTTCAGCGCAGCGCGACGACATGGTGGATACGGCTGCCAGCCAGTCGGCGTGCGCCAGCGGTTCGCCCACTTCCTGCGGCGGCACATCCTGCAAACTGTTGACCAGCTCCGCCGGCAAGCCCCACTGCTGCGCAACCGAGCGGCCGATCTCGTCGAACCCCAGGCCGAACTGTTCACGCACGGCATGCGCTTCGTCCCAGCCGCTTTCCGCGCACCGCGCCTGCACCAGCGTCCAGCGATCGGCCAGATAAAAGGTCACCATCATGCGGCCGAGGCCATGCAGCATCGAGCACACCACTGCCTCTTCGGCATCGCGCGTGCTGGCGGAGGACGCTATCTGGCGCGCGATATGGCCGGCCAGCAGGGCTTTCTCCATTTCCTTGCGCGCGCTGGCCGAATCGGCGGTCGCGGCGGACAGGCCGTCGATCAGTTTCAGGCCCAGCGCCAGATGGCCGATCGAATCGGTGCCCAGCACGATGACCGCTTTCGACACGGTATTGATGCCTTGCCCGAAAACGGAATACATCGCGCTGTTGGCGAGCCGCAGCACTCGCTGCGTCAGCACCGGGTCGGACAGCACCGTTTTCGTCATGTTGAATTCGCGCTCGTCCTCGCCGCGCATGGCGCCGACGATCGCGCTGACCACCTTGGAAAAACCGGGCAGGTCGCCGCGCTGCTTGACGCGCTTCCACAGCAGTTCGAGCGTTTTTTTCGGATTGCCCGACGGGATCGACATGGTACTCATTGAATCGGATTTTCCATTATTCGTTGACGGCGGCGACGCTGCAAGCGTCCGTTTTCAAAAGCGCCAGCGCGGCTTCGGGCAGCAGAGGGCGGCCGGTATGGAATCCCTGGATCAGCGCGCAGCCTTGCGTAGCGAGAAATTCGAGCTGATCTTCGTTCTCGACGCCTTCGGCGACGGTGGACAGGTTCAGATGGCTCGCCAGGCTCAGCACCACGTTGCAGATGGCGGCGTCCTTGATCGACAGCGGCAGGTCCTTGATGAACGCGCGGTCGATTTTCAGGGTGTTGATCGGGAAATTTTTCAGATATGCCAGCGACGAATAGCCGGTGCCGAAATCGTCGATCGCGATCCGGACGTCGCGCGCGGCAATCGCGGTGAGCAATGCTTCGGCATGCTCCGGATCCGACATCAGGATGCCTTCGGTGATTTCCAGCAGCAACTGGCTGCCGTGCAGGCCCGACAGCGCGATCGCCTCGTCCATGATGGTCAGGAACTGATCGTTTCTGAACTGTCTGGGGCTGACATTGACTGCGACATACAGCCGCCGTCCGGCGGCTTCCTCGAAACGCCTGATCTGGACGCAGGCGGCTTTCAGTACCCACGCGCCCAGCAAGTTGATCAGTCCGTTGTTCTCGGCCATCGGAATGAACTGCAGCGGCGATATCAGTCCCAGGGTCGGATGCATCCATCGCATCAGCGCCTCGAATCCCATGATCTGGCGCGTCTCCGCATCGACGATCGGTTGATAATGCAGCAGGAATTCGCCGTTGCGAACTGCTTCGAACATCGCCGCTTCCATCGATACATCATGCTCGGGCAGGGTGAAGGTCTGGTGGTTGTAGATCACGCAACGCGCCTTGCCGGTTTCCTTTGCCCGGTACATCGCCGTATCGGCATGCGCCAGCAGCTTGACCTCGCTGTCGCCATGGTCCGGGTAGATTGCGGCGCCGATCGAGGTGCTGACATACAACGCATTGCCCTGGATGTCGAACGGCAGCTGAATCGCGGAAATCATGCGGCGCGCGACAATCTGGATATCCGCTTCCGTCAGCGTGCTCGGCAGGACGGCGACGAATTCATCGCCGCCCACGCGCGCCAGCGTATCGACGTCGCGCAGCATTTCGCGCAGTCGCTCGCTCGCCACGCGCAGCAGCGCATCGCCCACCGGATGTCCCAGCGCATCGTTCACTTTCTTGAAGCCGTCGAGATCGAGTACCAGCACGGAAAACCCTTTTCCGGTGCGCCGCGCCTGCGCGATCGCCATGCGCAGGCGATCCGACAGCAGCGAGCGGTTCGGCAAGCCCGTCAATGCGTCATGGGTAGCGAGATGGCGCAAGCGCTCTTCGGTTGCCTGTTGCGTCGAAATATTCCTGCCGATGGCAAGCAGTTCCGCTTCGTCGGTCGCGGTTGCATAGGCGCTTATCTGCAATTCGAACAGATGCGTGGCGGCATGGGCATTGATCCGCGCATTCAGCCGCGCCGGCCGGATCGAGCCAAGCGCCTGCTTCACCACCGCGGCAATCGCCGGACGATCCGCCAGCGGCGCCAGATCGGACAGCATCAGGCCCGATAGCGTCACGCCCGGACTGATCAAGTCGATCGTGCGCCGGCTGGCGTGAAGGATTTCCCCTTTGCCGTTGAGCCGGAAAACAACGTCCCCCGCAGCCTCCATCAGGCTATCGAGCTGGATTCCAAGACTGGCGCTTGGCGGTGCGGGGTGTTTTGGAACCATTTTAAGAACTTGTCTTTAAATTAAGCTCATGTCGAATGCGGCGTGATGAGCACCGCTTTTCCCGCCTTGCGGTTGAAGGATTATTCAAATAGTTGACGGATTTCCGGTTGCACGATGCCACAAAGTCGGTAGAGCATAACTTAGGGGATTGCAATAAGGCAACCGCAAAAAGATTTTTTGCCGGAAAAGTAACGGGATGCGACTGTAATGAGGGTGCTGCGTTCCATGGCCAACAGAATTCATCCTTGGACATAAGCTATCTTTGAAGGAGCAGGTTGACGCTGTCTTGATGAATGGATGCCGGTTCGCTTCAGGGTCAAAGCGTAACAACTTGTTGCAACTTCGCTTCTGACATTCATGTTCCATTTAGCAATACACTGCTACTATATTTATAGCAATGCATTGGTAACATGTTTGTAGCAATGCATTGGTAACATGTTTGGATTTAAGTGTTGGCCACGGCTGACTCCCCCATCAGCAACCTTATGGAGAAATGCATGAACCCAATTCGATCCCTGACGCGTCAAAAAAGACGTTATATATGGCTTTCAGCGGGTGTTGTCGCGATGGCAGTTCTCGCGTCCTGCGGCGGTGGCGGCGGCACGACCGCTCCCACTGCGACAACGGCGAGCTCGAGCGGTGCCATCAGCGGCTTCGGCAGCATTATCGTCAATGGCGTGCGCATCGATAACAGCACCGCGCAGACCACGCTGGACGATGATGTCAACGGCACGGATGCCGACCTCAAGCTGGGCATGATGGTCGACGTCGAATCCGATACCGATGCCAATGAGAATCCAAGCAAGGCCACCTCGGTTTCTGCCCGCAACTTCGTGCAGGGGCCGATCGCGTCCATCAATGCGACGAATAACCAGTTGACGGTACTGGGCGTGACTGTGACGGTGACGGCACGCACCGTATTCGATGGCACCGGCGTCACCGGACTCGCCTCTCTCGCGGCGGGCGACGGAGTCGAAGTGTATGGGATTGCCGATGGGTCTGGCGGCGTCAAGGCTACCCGCATCGAACGCAAGGCAAGCGCCACCACCGACGTGCGGGTCACCGGCACCGTACAAAGCGCGGATAGCTCAAGCTTTACCGTCAATGGCGTCAAGGTCAGGTATCTGCCCGCCAATCTCGTGAATCTGCCAAACGGTGTCACGGCCGGGCTGTTGGTCCGGGTGAAGGGCACGTTGTCAGGGGCAGACATCGTGGCCACCAAGGTTCGCGTCGTTCGCTTCGGGCCGAACCTGAAAGAGAACCGCCATATCGAAGTGGAAGGCGTGGTGACCGCATTTACTTCGGCCGCGAGTTTTGAGGTGAATGGCCTGGCTGTCAGCGTACCGGCGTCTGCGAAGGTGCAAGGTACCGTGGCGCGCGGTGTGAGCGTGGAAGTCAAGGGCAAAGTCATCAACAACGTGCTGGTTGCAAGCAAAGTTGAAGTCCAGGACGACAACCAGGAACGGGATGACGCGCATGAATTGCACGGCAAGATATTCAGCCTGAATGCGTCCGCCAAGTCGTTCACCATGCGCGACGGCACCCTTACCGTGAAGTGGGATGGCAACACCAGGTTCGAAGCGTTGGCTTTCCCGAACGGCGCCACCGGTTTGACTACGGGTCTGAAGGTGGATATCAAGGGCAGGGTGGATGGCAATGTGCTGATTGCCACCAGCATTCAGATCGACAAGTAATTCGCAGAGAAAATAATTATCTTTCTGTTTGCAACGGGACAGGCATCACCCTTTACGGGTTGATGCCTGTCTTTTTTAAGCTAGGAAAAACCAGCCTGAAATTTTAACTTTCGCGCACCGGTTCAAAACGGGCTTGCGTAAATCCTATTAATGCTAAATCCCGGTCGGCGATACAAATCTGCAGAACGCTAAATTACATAAATGTAATTGTCTTGTCAGATGGATGAAATGGCTGCGGCGGTAAGGTACGTTGGTCGCAGCACGGATAAAATTTATTCAGGAAGCTCGAGATAAACTGCTTCCGATCGAATGACAGGTAGTTGATTTTTCCGGGGGGCAACTATAATGTGTCACTATTTTCTTGTTTATGGCAACGGCCGGTTCAAATAAACAAGGCAACGACGAACGACTTCAAAACAGGGTTGCATATTCATGAAAAAATCCATACATCAAACCCTCTCAAGCACATCAAGGCGCAAATTTCTGGCGCAAGGCGGCGCATTGGGTGCCGCCGCGCTGCTGCCGTGGAGCAGCGCCTTTGGCGCGATTACGGCAGTGGAAATTCCAAAAACGCGTCCTGAACGATCCTTCGATCTGACCATTGCCAACACCAAGGTAAATATTACAGGCCGCGAGGCGGATGCGATCACGTTGAACGGGACCATGCCCGGTCCTTTGCTGCGATTCATGGAGGGCGACGAGGTGACCGTCAGGGTCACCAACCGCCTTGCCGAGACGACTGCGATCCATTGGCACGGCTTGTTGATTCCCAATTCGCAGGATGGCGTCCCCGGCGTTACTTTCCCTGGCATACGTCCTGGCGAAACTTTCACCTACCAATACAAATTGCGCCAGAGCGGTACCTATTGGTATCACAGCCACGCAGGGTTGCAGGAAGCGGCCGGCATGTTCGCGCCGCTGATCATTGAACCCAAAACCCCCGACCCGTTCAAATTCGATCGCGATTACGTTGTCATGCTTTCCGACTGGAACGACGATCCGCCGCCGAAGGTGCTTGCCAACCTGAAGAAACTCGATGGCTACTACAACTACCGCCGCGTCACTACGCCGGAATTTTTGAAAAAACTGGCGGCGGCTCCGGATGAAAAGGCGCGCAAGGCGATCTGGGCGGAGCGCATGGAATGGGCGAAGATGCGCATGGACCCGACCGATTACAGCGACGGCGGGGATGAATGGTCGTTCCTGATGTCCGGCCAGCGCCCGGGCCAAAACTGGACTGCGCTGTTCAAGCCGGGCGAGCGCGTGCGGCTGCGCGTGATCAACGCTTCCCCGATGAACTTGTACGATTTCCGTATTCCCGGCCTGCCAATGACTATAGTGCAGGCGGACGGCCAGAATATCCAGCCGGTTGTTGTGGATGAATTCCGTATCGGCAATGGCGAGACGTACGACGTCATCATTGAACCCAAGGAAGACAGGGCTTATACGATATTTGCGCCGACCATTGCACGCATCGGCTACTCGCGTGGCACGCTCGCGCCTCGCCCCGGCATGAGTGCCGACATTCCGCCCCAGGGGCCCTATCCGGTGCGCACCATGGCGGATATGGGAATGGGATCGATGGATGGAATGGGCGATACGCCCGCAAGCGGCTCCATGGCAGGCATGGATGCGCCGGCGCCGGCAGATGGCATGAAAGGCATGGAAATGCCGGCGCCCGGTGCATCAGCCCCCCCTGATGCAATGCCTGGCATGGGCGCCGCCAAGCCGATGGCGCCGGGCGCCGCCAATGACATGGCGGGAATGGCCGGCATGCCTGGCATGTCCGCCCAGGCTGCCAGCCCAGCCGGAAAGACGCAGGATCATGCCGGCATGAACATGGCTGCGGCAGCCTCTGCCTCCGGGATCACCGTCTCTCCCGATGCGGACGGCATGCGCCGCCTCAAGTATCAACATCTGCGTGCGCTTGATCCGAACAAGGACAAGCGTCCGCCGCAAAGGGAGATTCTGGTGCGCCTCACGGGCGACATGAACCGCTATTTCTGGACAATCAACGACAAGAAATTTTCCGATTCGGTACCGTTCAAGGTGCAACTGGGCGAACGGTTCCGGATCAAGTTCGTCAACACCACCATGATGGAACATCCGATGCATTTGCACGGCGTCTTCATGGAACTGGTCAACGGCAACGGCGAATATGCGCCGCGCAAGCATACGATCATCGTTTCGCCGGCGCAAACGGTCGAGCTTGATGCGACGTATGAAGATAACGGCGTATGGGCATTCCACTGCCACCTGTTCTATCACGCTGCCACCGGCATGTTCCAACTCATGGAGGTGGCGTAATGGCGCACTACAAAACCAATTCCAAATCAGCGCATAAAACCATGAAACCCGTTTTCCCCCGTTTTATCGGCATCGTCGCATGCCTTGCCGGACTGGGCGCCGCGGCGCCTTCTTTGGCATCTGAAGACGATTCGATTTATTCCTACACCTTGATTGAAGCCGATACGGGAAAGATACGCAACCAGCCCGGTTCGCTGCAGACGCTGGGTGCGGAGGGATGGATCGGCGGCGACTTCAACCGGTTCTGGTGGCGATTTAATGGCGATCGCCGCCAGGGCCGAACCGAGGTCGTGGAAATGCAGGCCTTGTACAGCCGATACATCGCTCCGTTCTGGGACTTGCAAGGCGGCATCCGCCATGACGCCAAGCCGGTCAGCGAAAATTACGCGGTGATCGGGCTGCGCGGGCTGGCTCCTTATGCATACGATGTGGATTTGCAGGCCTTTATCCGTAGCGACGGAAAAATGCTGGCGCGCACGCGCTTCGAGAATGACTTTCTGATCACGAATCGGTTCATCGTGCGGCCTTTCGTCAACGGAGAATGGTCTGCCTCGAATCTCAGTGCCGAGGTGCGCAGCGGCCTTTATCGGGCCGATCTTGGCGTGCAGGTACGCTATGAATTCACCCGAAAAGTCGCTCCGTACGTCGAACTGAGCAGAACGTTTTATCCGCGTGCGCAAGGTGGCTCCGGTTTAGGCGCCGCCACGGGATTGCGGGCCGGGATGAGGTTGATTTTTTAAGGCTGGAAAGTTTTGCCGTGGGGGCGGAGCGGGGCAAGACGCAGGGCAATCACGGTTAACCTCAATAAATATGCGCATCTTCATGCAATCGCCCTGGGGCAAGACGGTTGCCACGATGGCGCCCGCGCGGCGCGTTATGCGCCAAACCGCAGTCGATGATGTAAAAACTGTAAAAAGTCAAATTACATAAATGTAATTGCTTTGTCAGATCGATGAAATGGCTAAAATGCTAAAGTGCATTCATCGGAGTAATGCGACGCGCATGGCTTTTTTATGTACGCGCTGCTTTTCCCATGGATGCCATCAATTTTTTAAAACCTAGGAGTTTCAAAATGAATCGTACTCGTCGCATGAACCAATTGACCATCGCATTTTTAATGGCTGCGGCCCTGCCGTTTACGGCCTATGCGGCCAATCACGCCGGTAACATGCCGGACATGAAAGGGATGGAGGGCATGCAAGGAATGAAGGGCATGCAAGGGATGCAGGGTATGCAGGAAGCAAAGCCGGGGCAGGATGCGCTGGTCGCCGGCGAAGTCAAAAAGGTGGATGCTGCCCAAGGAAAGATCACGCTCAAACACGGGCCGCTTGACAATCTCGGGATGCCGGGAATGACGATGGTGTTTCGTGTGGCCGATCCGGCCATGCTTGATAAAGTCAAAGCCGGCGACATGGTCAAATTCCGAGCCGAAAAGGTCGATGGCGCCCTTACCGTCACACGGCTTGAAAAATAAGATTTCCTATTTGCGAGTGTGGACGCATGATTTTATTTAGGGAGCTTTTCGATGGGAGACAACACCTTGGCACGGGAATCACCATTTCGTTATAGCAATCCTGCAATATTTTTCCATTGGACCTTGGCCATTTTGGTTCCGGCGCTGATCGGCTTGGGGTGGTACATGCTTTCAATTGAAAAAGACCCGAGCAGTGTTTGGTATCATGAATTGCATAGATCGCTCGGAATCACGACGGCCATACTTGTTGTGTTCCGTATCGGGTGGCGTATCGGTCAAGCTCCCGCAACTGCGCCGGCTACTGCGCCGGCCTGGCAAACAGCGATTGCAAAATACACGCATGTCATCCTTTACGGATTGTTGATGCTAATGCCTCTAACCGGTTATCTGGGATCATCATTCAGTGGAGAAGATGTCGCATTTTTCGGTTTGCCAATGCCCGGTTGGGCATCAAAAAATGATGCCTTGATGGAGCAATTTTTCACTGCCCATTCCATCATCGCGTGGATTTTCGTCGTTCTTATCAGTATCCATGCACTTGCCGCGTTGAAACACCTTTTAGTCAATAAAGATGGCGTTTTCCAGCGCATGTGGCCTTGGTAATTCAAAACGATATCAATGTTGAATGACGAGATAAACAGCGACGGTCACGACGTCAACGACCTGACCGATATGCTGTCCGGGTTGCGCGTGATGCTGCCAAGCGCCCAGTTGTTGACCGCCTTTCTGCTTACTTTGCCGTTCAATGCGGGGTTCGCTAAAATCGAGCAGTCGCAGCGATGGATTTTCCTGGCGACCTTCCTCTGCTCGCTCACCAGCCTGGTGATGTTCAGCGCGCCGGCAATCCAGCATCGCATGATGCGGCCGCTGAGGCATCGCGCGAAATTCAAGCAGTTCGCAACGCGCCAAATTTTAATCGGATCGGTAGCACTGTCATTGGCGTTGACCCTCGGTACTCATCTGGTGACCTCCGAAGTGTTCGGCGACCCGGTGGACAACATCTTGACCGCATTCGTCGCATCGCTGATTGGTGTGTTTTGGTGGCTTCTCCCCAAAATACTCAAGGCTCGACAGCGAATGTGACCGATAAAAGCAGTTCCGTCTGGTCGAATAACTAATAAAATATGTTTTTTAATAAGTCTTCAATCTTCTTATAAATGGCTGGTGCTTTTTGAATTAGCTGAACGAAACGATGACGTTGACAAATCGCTACGCGAACGTGTCCACCATGCCCTGACGCGTCACCGGCAGGGTGCTGCGGGTGGCGCGCAGCGGCGCATCGGTTGCGCCGCCGGTGTGATCGACATGGCGCGATGCCTGCCGCTGTTCGCCGAACGATCCGTGCTGGTTCGGTGTTCCCGCGCTGACATTGGCCTGGCCGAGCTGGATGCCGGCATCGCCCAGCATTTCGCGCAATCTCGGCAACGCCGCTTCCAGCGCCTGCCGGACTTCGGGCTGCGCCGCGACGAAGTTGGCGGTGGCCTGGCCGCTCGATACGTTCAGCACGACTTGCAGCGGACCCAGGTCGGGCGGATTGAGCGTCAGCGACGCGCTTTGCTGCGCACCGGCGACCATCCAGATCATTTTCTGTCCAAGCGCCTGATCCCAGCCGGTGGCGCCGACCTGCGGCGCCAATTTCTCCGTCGGGTGGCCGGCTAGCGCTTGCGTCTTGTCGAAAACCGCTTGCTGCAGCGGCGCCAGCGTTGCGGCGGACAGGCCGGGTTGCCTTTCCTGGTTTTTGGCGGCTTGCAGTTCGAGCGTGGACTGCACGATGGCGGACAAGCCGGCGCGGGCCTTGTCGGGCGACAGCTCCAGCGGCTGCTTCCGTTCGCCGGCCTGTTCCATGCGCGCATTGAAACCGGAAGGCTGCAGCAGCGCCTCTTTTTCGATCGATGCTGTTTTTTGTTTCGGGTCCGGCAATGCCGGTATCAAAATCCGGTCGGCCGCGCCGTCCTTGCCGATGCCGGCAGCGCGGCCCGGCGCATCCGCAAGCGGCGCTTCGGCGGCGGCAGGGGTTTCGGCCGGAATCGCATGCGCTTGTCCGAACTGGGCCGCCAGCGCAAGCATCTGCGCGGTTGCGGGATCGACTGCAGCAACCGCAGCCTCTGCCGCTTCCGCGGACTTGCCTTCGTCAACCGGTTTGGCATTCTGCGCTGCCGGCGGCTGGCTCGGCTCATTGGCATGAGCGGTTTCTTTCGGGCCTGGCTTGCCGGTATCGGCGGCGCTGCGGCGTTCCGCGACCTCGCGCGACAACACCTGGTTGAATGGCCTGTCGGCAGCAGTGCCGCCAGCCTGCTGCGGCTTCGGCAGCGGGCTGGCCGGGATGCCGGCGGGATTCAATATCGGTGATGTATTCATGCTGTGCGCCTTGTTGTCAATGATTTACCGCCTGTAAAGCAGCTGCCTGGCGGCATGCTCGTCCGATTGCTTCTGATCGCGCTTGCTTTCCTTGCGCTGCGCGGCCTGCTGCGCGCGATTGGCCAGCGTGTCGTACGACATCCGCTTGCGTTCGCTGGCCTGCCATGCGCTCCGGTCTTCGGCAACCTTGCGTTGCGCCTCGCGCACGACTTGCTGCTGGCCGCTGATCGCTTGATCGAGCTTGTCCAGGAAACACTGGTAATTGCGATAGCCCATCGCCGTCAGTCCCGCCAGCATATCGGCCTGAAAGCGGGCGGCGTATTCGTCGCGGTACTGCTGCAGCAGCGCCAGTTTTTGCTCGGTGTCGTCGGCTGCGCGGATGGCCCGGCCCAGTTGCCGGGCGGCTTCGTCGGTGGCAGTGGTTGCCAGTTCGATCAGCGTGTCGATTGCGGTAGGGATGGTCATGATTGATTATATTTTTCCCAGCGCTCGGTCAATCACCCGAACAGCGAGGCAAGTTGCCCCAAACTCTCGGCAACGCCGGCCCGTTCATGGATGCCTTGCTGCAGAAACGACTCGATCTTGGCATGCAGCGCGATCGCTTCGTCCAGCACCGGATCGCTGCCGGCGCTGTAGGCGCCGACGCTGATCAGGTCGCGGCTGCGCTGATAGCGCGAGGTCAGCTGCTTCAGGCGGCGCGTCAGTTTCTGGTGTTCCGGCGTGGTGATGCCGTGCATCGCGCGGCTGATCGATTGCTCGATGTCGATCGCCGGATAATGGCCGCCTTCGGCCAGGGTGCGATCGAGCACGATGTGGCCGTCCAGAATGGCGCGCGCGGCGTCGGCGATCGGGTCCTGCTGATCGTCGCCTTCGGTCAGCACGGTGTAGAAAGCGGTGATCGAGCCGCCGCCGGGCTTGCCGTTACCGGCGCGTTCCACCAGCGCCGGCAGCTTCGCGAACACCGATGGCGGATAACCCTTGGTGGCGGGCGGTTCACCGATGGCGAGCGCAATTTCGCGTTGCGCCATCGCATAGCGGGTCAGCGAATCCATGATCAGCAACACGTTCTTGCCCTGGTCGCGGAAATGTTCGGCAATCGCGGTGGCGTAGGCCGCGCCTTGCAAGCGCATCAGCGGCGGCGTGTCGGCCGGCGCCGCCACGACGACCGAACGGGTCAGGCCTTCCGGTCCGAGAATCTGCTCGATGAATTCCTTGACTTCGCGGCCGCGTTCGCCGATCAATCCGACCACGATCACGTCGGCGCTGGTATAGCGCGCCATCATGCCGAGCAACACGCTCTTGCCGACACCGGAGCCGGCGAACAGGCCCATGCGCTGGCCGCGCCCGACCGTCAGCATGCTGTTGATCGCGCGCACCCCGACATCGAGAATATCGGTGATCGGCGCACGCGACAGCGGATTGGCGGCGCGCACATTGAGCGGCGCGGCGTGGCTTGCCTGCAAAGGCCCGAGATTGTCGAGCGGACGGCCTGCGCCATCCAGCACGCGGCCCAGTAATTCGTCGCCGACCGGCAAGTGCCGGCCGCGGTCGCTCGGGCGGCGGCGCGGATGCGTGACGCTGCCGGGGCGGGGCAGGGTCTGCACCACCTCAACCGGAAACACGCGGGTACCGGGCACGATGCCTTCGACATCGCTTTGCGGCATCAGGAACAGCCGGTCGTTCTCGAAACCGACGACTTCCGCTTCGATCCGCGCACCGTTCGGCAACGGCACGGTACAGGCGCTGCCGACCGCCAGCTTCAGTCCGACCGCTTCCATCACCAGCCCGGCCACGCGCGTCACGCGGCCCGACACTTGCATCGGCTCGGCGATCGCCAGCAGCGCGCTGCAATCGCGCAGATAGGCTTGCCAGCGCGCGGTGTTCGGCGTTGGATTGTTCATGCCAGCCAGTCCGCTTCCTTGCCCAGCGCGGCGGCCAGCCGTTGCCAGCGGGTCGAGGTCGTTGCATCGATCTGGTTGCTGGCGGTTTCGACGCGGCAACCGCCGCGTTCCAACTGCACATCGTCGACAATCCGCCAGCCGGCCTTGGCGAGTTCTTCGCCCATCTGCTGCTGGACCAGCAGCGCGTCGGCCGGATGCAGAAACAGCAATGCCGGCTGCTGCAGCGTCGGCAGATAGCGAATCGCCTCGCCGACAATCGGCATAATGCGTTCCGGACGCACGTCGAGCGCGGTTTTCAGCATCGCCTTGGCCAGATCGAGCGCCAGATCCAGCATGTCTTGCGCGATCGCTTCGTTGGCTTGCGCGACTTCAAAACCGAAGGTTTCGGCGATTTGCTGCAAATGGATTCTTTCCTGCGCGGCCTGCGCGCGTCCCTCATCGAGGCCGGCATTGCGGCCTTGCGCCAGCCCTGCGGCGTAGCCTTCGAGCCGCGCCGCTTCGCGCGCCGCCGCAACCTGTTCGGCCAGCTTCGCCGCCGACGCCGCATTGGCCGCCGGCGCATGCCGGTCGCTGTTGAAAGGGCTGGGCCGGTCGTCGCCGAACGACGCCATTTCCCAGCGCTGGTAAGCTGACTGCTGTTCTTTCGGCAGGCTAGACATAGGTATCCTCGCCTTTTGCGCCTAGCATGATCTGGCCTTCATCGGCCAGTCGGCGCACGATCTGCAAAATTTCCTTTTGCTGCGCTTCGACTTCGGACAGGCGTACCGGCCCTTTCGATTCGAGGTCTTCGCGCATCATTTCGGCGGCGCGCTGCGACATGTTCTTGAATATCTTGTCGCGCAAATCCTGCCCCGCGCCTTTCAGCGCGACGATCAGCGATTCGGATTGCACTTCGCGCAGAATGACCTGGATGCCACGGTCGTCGATATCCATGATGTTCTCGAACACGAACATCTCGTCCATGATTTTCTGCGCCATGTCCTCGTCGTAACTCTTCAGGTTGCTCATCACCGACGCTTCGTTTTCGCCGGACAGGAAGTTGAGGATTTCGGCGGCGGTGCGGATGCCGCCCATCGGCTTTTTCTTCAAGCCTTCATTGCCGGTCAACAGCTTGGTCAGCACTTCGTTCAATTCGCGCAACGCCGCCGGCTGCACGCCGTCCAGCGTGGCGATGCGCAGCACCACGTCGTTGCGCAGGCGCTCGGTGAAACGGTCCAGCACTTCGCAGGCATGGTAGCGCTCCAGATGCACCAGGATGGTGGCGATGATCTGCGGATGTTCGTGCCGGATCAGCTCCGCCACCGATTGCGAATCCATCCACTTCAGGCTTTCGATGCCGCTCGCATCGCGCGCGCCGAGAATGCGGTTGAGCAGCGATGCGGCCTTATCGTCGCCGAGCGCCTTGGTCAGCACCGAGCGGATGTAATCGTCCGAATCGAGACCGAGCGACGTGTTCTGTTCCGTCTCGGTCCGGAAATCTTCCAGCACCGATTCCAGCTCTTCGCTTTGCACCGCTTTCATGGTGGACATCGCCGCGCCCAGCTTTTGCACTTCGCGCGGGCCGAGATATTTCATCACTTCCGCCGCTTCATCCTCGCCCAGCGCGAGCATCAGGATCGCGCCTTTATGAATACCGATTTCACTCATTGGTGCCCACCCATGTTTTCACGATGCCTGCCACTACCTTGGGGTCCTGCCGCGCCAGTTGCTTGGCCGCTTCAAGGTTGTCCTGGTAGCCGCGCGGCTGGCTGTTCATCGGCTCGGCATGGCCGAGCTGCACCACCGTGTCGCTGTTGTCAGGCAATGCGGGCTGCATGCGCATGCCGGAAGACAGCTTGTTGAGCATCGGCTTCAGCACGGCGAAGAAAAGATAAAGCAGCACGATGCCGGCCACCAGATATTTTCCGATTTCCTTGGCAGTTTCCAGCGTCTCAGGCCGTTTCCAGATCGGCAGTTCGACGACCGCTTCTTTTTCCGCGGCGGCGAACGGGCTGTTGACCACATTGAGCGAATCGCCGCGTTCCTTGTTGAAGCCCATCGCTTCCTTCACCAGATCGGTGATCTGCGTTTTTTCCGCATCGGTCAGCGGCTTCATCGACGGCTTGCCGTCCTTGTCGGTGCCGCGCTTGTAATTCACCACCACCGCAACGGACAGGCGCTTCAGGCCGCCCATCGGTTGCTGCACGTAGCGGATGGTCTTGTCGACTTCGTAATTGACGGTGGTGTCTTTCTGCAGATTGCCGGCGGACGCCGCCGATGCAGCCGCGGCATTGCCGGGCGCAGGCGCTACCGCGACAAGCGGCGCGGTCGCCGGCGCCGGCGGCTGATTGGACAACGCGCCCGGTACGCCCGATGCCATGCCGCCGTTCGCGCTTTGCGACTCGCTGCTTTGCTGGCTGCGGATCGCTGCGGCGCTCGGCGTCTGGTTCGGCTTGTAGGTTTCGGCGGCTTGCTCGCTATGCGAAAAATCGACGTCGGCGGTCGCTTCGGCCCGCACGTTATTCTGGCCGACGATCGGCGTGATGATCGACTCGACGCGCCGGGCAATATTCTGCTGCAATTCCTGTACGTATTTGAGTTGCGACGCATCCAGCCCGTTCGCTCCGGCCGGCTTGTCGTTGGCCGACAGCAGGCTGCCGTTCTGGTCCACCACGGTCACGTTCTTCGACGGCAAATCCGGCACGCTGCTGGCGACCAGATGCACGATCGCGCTGACTTGCTGCGGATCGAGCGTGCGGCCGGGATGCAGGTTGAGCAGCACCGACGCGGTCGGCTTTTGCTGGTCGCGCACGAAGACCGATGCCTTGGGCAGCGCCAGATGCACGCGCGCCGTCTGCACGGCCGCAATCGACTGGATCGAACGCGCCATTTCGCCTTCCAGCGCGCGCTGGAAATTCACTTGCTCCAGAAACTGGGACACGCCGAGCTTCTGGTTTTCCATCAGCTCGAAACCGACGCCGCCGCCTTTCGGCAAGCCCTGCGACGCCAGCTTGAGCCGTGCGTCATAGACCTGACCAGCCGGCACCAGGATCGCGCCGCCGCCTTCGGCAAACTTGTACGGCACGTTCATCTGCTGCAATGATGCGACGATCGCACCGCCATCCTTGTCGGAAAAATTCGAGAACAGCACGCGGTAGTCCGGCTGCTGGCCCCACATCCATACGCCGGCCATGATGGCAACGATGGCCGCCGCGCCGATCATCAGGAACATGTTCTGTCCGGCCGCTGTCCGGGCAAAGCCGACGATGGCCGGCGGGCTTGCGCGTTCACCTGCTACTGACATGGTGTACCTCCGAAACTGCTGCCATGAAGGATGGTTTTATTCACTGGTTACTCGTCCGTTGATGGTTGTCGCCTTGGTACGAATTGTCGGCTTGCCGGTGAAATTCAATCGCCGGAACAGAGCGATATTTCCGCTTTTGATCGGCGCGCCGCGTTGTCATGTGCGTGCTAACGTGTCGGTGTAGAAGGCGGCAATTGCCGGCGGCGCAGCGTCGCATCACCAGCGCAACAACTGATTGGACGGGGAGGGCGGCAACATGATAGGTATCGACACCAGCAGGATCGATGCAATGGTGGCCCAGTTGAAGGTCGCCGCCGCGCGTTCCCAAGGCAATGTCAATCCGCTTCAACCGGAAAAATCCGTCGGCAAGACGGATTTCGCCGACGCATTGAAGGCTTCACTCGATCAGGTCAACAGCGCGCAACAGAAATCCACGCAACTGGGCGAGCGCTTTGCGCTGGGCGACGACAAGGTGAACCTGTCGGACGTGATGATTTCAATGCAAAAAGCCAGCATCGGTTTTCAGGCAACCATCCAGGTGCGCAACAAGCTGGTTGCGGCTTATCAGGACATCATGAACATGCAGGTGTAGCGGGAAATACGTTGGAGCATACGAGCATCTACAGAAATTCATAATCCGAAAAATCGACTCGCCGCAATGCTTTCCTGTACTGAAAAGAGAAGCCGGGATAAATCACTTCGACCCTGCCGTTGCTGTGCATGTACCAGCTGCTGCAGCCGCTGCCCCACACCGAGCGCGACAATCTCTCCTGCAAGCTGCGGTTGTGGGAAGCCATCGCTTCCTGCTTGACCATCAGAGTCGCTTTTTTTCTTTGCATCAGTTCCTTGATGCAGCGAATGACGTACTTCACCTGCGGTTCGACGAACAGCAGCGTGGAAGTGTGGCCGGTGCCGGTATTGGGTCCCAGCAGCAGGAAGAAGTTGGGGAAATCGGCAACCGTCATGCCGTGATAGGCCTGCGCACCTTCACTCCATGCGGCGCCAAGGCTCTGGCCGGACTGGCCGCGAAAATCAATCATCGCAGCCAGTCCGGTTACGTTGAATCCGGTCGCGCAGACGATCGCGTCGGCGGCGTGCAGCGCGCCATCGGCGGTCATCACACCGTCCGGTGTTATATGGGAAATACGGGTGGTAATGAGCGCAACGTTCGGCTGCATCAGCGCCGGATAATAGTCGTCCGATACCAACACCCGCTTGCAGCCGAATTGATAGTCCGGCCGCAAGACCTGACGCAATGCCGGGTCGGGCACATGGCGGCGGAGATGTTGCTCTGCCATCCTGACGGCCAGTTTGGCGGGAAGCGTGCCGTGGTTGAAACTCAGGCGCTGCATTTCTCTTTGCCAGTACAGGAGCACGCGATAACTGCGGCCTATCAATGGATTGCGCAACCAGCGTTTCTGCCGTTCGGTAAACGCGCGGTCGCGGCGAGGAATGATCCAGTTCGGCGTACGCTGAAAAACCGTTACCTGTCTGGCGCGCTGCGCGATTTGCGGAATCAACTGCACGGCGCTGGCTGCCGTACCGATGACAGCGACGGATTTTCCCGCCATGTCATAACTGTGATCCCAGCGCGACGTATGCATGACGCGACCGGAAAATGCGTTCATGCCCGCGATATCCGGATAGCGCGGCATGCTCAGCGGACCGGTGCTGCAAATGAAAAATGCCGCATGCAGCGTTTCCCCGCCGCGAACCACTATTTCCCAGCGTCCGTGCCGGGCATTGAAGTGCGCCTGCGTGACTTCGGTATTCAACCGCAGATGCGGCAGGATGCCGAATTTGGCGGCGCAACTTTCCATGTACCGCCTGATTTCTTCCTGCGGCGCGTATATCCGGCTCCAGTTCGGATTGGGCTCGAACGAGTAGCTGTATAAATGGGCCGGAACGTCGCATTGCGCGCCCGGATAAGTGTTGTCCCACCAGGTGCCGCCGAGCCCGCCGGATTTTTCGAGAATGACAAAATTCTCGAAGCCGGCGCGCTTGAGCTGGATCGCCATGCATAGCCCCGACATGCCTGCGCCGAGGATGATGATGCCGGGCTGCGAGGAACTGCCATCCGGTTCACTCAAACGAGCGACAGGTTCGTGGGACACGGCGTCATGCATGAACAATCCTTTGCCATGGAATTCTTATTGCGGGTACAGGTAATGTTTCAACATTCAAATGCCAGCATACCATTCGTAACCATTGTCTTCCCAGTAGCCGCCTTTGCCGCCGTTGATGGTGTCAAAGCTGCTCACCAGCTCGATGCGCATCAGGTACTTGGCGTGCTTGTAACCGAGTTGGCGCTCGACGCGCAGGCGCAGCGGCGCGCCGTTGGCGATCGGCAAGGTCTTGTCGTTGAGGTCGTAGGCAAGCATGGTTTGAGGATGGTAAGCATCCTCCAGATCGATGCTTTCGTAATACAGATCCGAGCCGTCGCTTTCCATCGGATCGGCGCAGTAGAACACGACATATTTTGCATCGGGACTGGGGCGCACCGCTGCCAGCGCCTGATGCAACGGCACGCCGGTCCATTTGCCGATCGCGCTCCAGCCTTCCACGCAATCGTGCCGCGTGATTTGCGTGCACTTCGGCAGCGCCCGCAACTGCGCCAGCGAGAACTGCATCGGCTGCTCCACCAACCCGTCAATTTTCAATGTCCAGTCCGCAAAATTGCTGCGTGCCAGCGCCTGATAAATCGGGTTGCCGGGATTGCTGGTTCCGTTGCTGCGAAAGCGGGGCGATAGATCGGCTTCGGTAAATTCCTGCGCCATCGATTTGCGCGGCACGATGGCTTTATGCACGCTGTAGCTAAGGCGTTCGCCGGTGCGCAGCATTTTCGGAAACCATTCGGAATCAGTGAGACGATCGCAGCCTGCCAACAGTAGCGCACCCAGACCGCCGAGCGACTGCTTCAAAAATTTTCTCTTGCCGGGACGATGGGAACTCATGGGGAATCGCCTTTCCGGGATGTGGATTGAACGTCGGGTTTAACGTAGAAATAGCCGGTAATCATCGAGCGCAGTTGATTCCACACGCCGCTCACGATGACCTCGAATAAATGGATCAGCACGAATGCCACCAGCAGCCAGGCGACGATGAAATGGATGGTGCGCGCCGACTGTCTGCCGCCGAACCAGTCGACCCAGCCGGTCAGTATCGTATCGAGCATCGGCGACATCGCCATTCCCATCAGGATGATCAGCGGCAGCAGCAGAAAAATCACGACCAGATACGTGAGCTTTTGCAATACGTTGTAGCGTTGGGCGGCTTCGCCTTGCGGGTGCTTGAATTGAACATGTTCCTTGATCGACGTCCCGATGCCGCGCAGTTCTTCGGTATCGGGCGCGAGGTCGCGTCTCAAATGTCCGCTCACGAATGCATACAGCACATACAGCAATCCGTTGACCACAAACAGCCACGCAAAAAAGAGATGCCATGAGCGCGCGGCAGCCAGCGAATAATAGCCGGGGAGGGTGAGCCAGGATGGAAACGCGCGTTCATTGAGGTTGCCGTTTGCCTGGGTCGATACGCCGAGCACGCCGGTGGTGTCGAATTCATAATCCAGCACGCGCAACACGCCTTTTTTCCCGGGCGCATCAGGCTCGGTTCTGGAAGTGATTTCAAGCAGCGCGGGGCGTCCCGAGTAGGAAGAATGTCCCCAATACAACGCAGGATGCGCATTGAAGATGCCCAAGCCGCTCATGAAAAGAATGGTGAGGCAGAGGACATTGATCCAGTGCATGATCCGCACGGGCAAGCGATGCCGGTAATACAGCGAACCTGATACATTGGCGGCGGAAGCGGCGGATTCGGCATTCGGCATGATAAAAACGCTTTCGTGGTTTGGCTCGTCGGAATGTTTTGAACAGGGAGCGCTGCGCTTGCGCTGTACCCGTTATTGCATTAGACGGTCTTGCACAATATTCATTACACAAGATACAACCATCCAATGCTTAATTCAATCGGCCCTTTGAAATCCGGGAGTCTTCAGATTTTTGCATAGGGGTGAATGACGCTATCGCACCGAGCTTGCACAGGAAAATAAAATCAGAGCAGTCTTTGCACCGCCAAATTGATCTGGCTGACCTTGCGCAACATCGCCAAAACTGGAAAATGCCGTTCATCACATGGCGTGCCGCGAAAAATCAGTTTGCAATATTATTTGCCGAACGCTTCGCCGCGCACCTGTGAGGAGGCCGTAAATTGACAAGCGACTTCCGACACGCAAAATTCCTGACACTCCCGGGCGGGCGAACAGGATCGTGACAAGAGCAATATATTGATCCAGTAGTGTTTCTCCATGCGACGCATCCTCGCTTCACGCATGAGCTGGCAAGTTCGTCATGGACATCGGTTGCGCATTGCAGAAAAAATACGTAGAATGCCGCCGCATGCGACGTATTTTTATCCTTGCCATATTACTGCTGCTTTCAGTCCAGGCCACTTGGGCGGTGACGAACAATTATTGCGAGCACGAGAGCGGCACGGCAGCGCAACATATCGGCCATCATGCTCATCAACACGACAAGGTTGATGCAGAGTCCAAAATCACGTCTTCCTCAGCAGTCGATAATGACTGCGCCTCCTGTGATTTGGGCGGCTTTGGGATAATGCCAGTGTCGGCAACAGCAGGTCTTTTTAATGCCATGCTCCCGGCGCAGGAATTCGTTACATCCAGCCTTCTCCCTTCCGCATGCACCGAACGGCCCGAGCGGCCGAAATGGATACGTGCCGTTTAATCCGGCACGCAGCGTCCGTTTTCCATATCTTCCTTTTTGATTAGGCGCGAACACGCGTTGCCGGATTCTTTTGTGTTTTCAACAAGGAGAATTCGATGCAAAATTTGTTGTTGCCGCTTGCTTTAGCGGCATTCGTAGTCATGCCTGCATGGGCGCAGCCGGCCGCATCAGGCAGTAGCGCCTTCATGCCAGCGTACGCAACCGAAACCGACGGCCCGCTTTCATTAGCCGCTGCCCTGGAATTGGCCATGCGCGCCAGCCCGGACATCGCTGTCGCGGCGCGTGAAGTAGATGCCCTCGAAGGGTCAGTCCGGCAAGCCGGCATTATTCCCAACCCCTCGATAGGCGCCTCACAGGAAGACACCCAGCGTGCCGCCCGAACCAGGACGGTCCAGCTTAATGTGCCCATTGAGTTGGGCGGCAAACGGGCCGCACGCATTACCGCAGCTGAGCGCGGGCGCGATGCTTCGGCCATTGAATTGGCCGGCAAACGCTCCGAAATTCGCGCCGTCGTCACGGCGGCATTTTATGACCTCGTCACGGCGCAGGAACGTTACCGGCTGGCGCAAGCATCGGTCGAGCTCGCGAAACGTGCGACGAACGCGGCATCCAGACGCGTTCTTGCCGGTAAAGTGTCCCCCGTCGAAGAAACACGCGCGCGGGTGGCCGAAGCGGGGGGGCGTGTCGAATTGGTCCAGGCCGCAAGTGACGTGCAAGTTGCGCGCAAGCGTCTGGCGGCAACTTGGGGTAGCCCAAGTCCGCGCTTCGAGCGCGCCGTGGATCAGGTGGAAGCCTTGCCGGCGCTTCCGGCTTTGGACGATCTGACGCAGCGATTGCAGCAGGCGCCCAGTTTGGCGCGGGCGCGCATCGAAGTAGATCGCCGGCAAGCTTTGGTCCGCGTCGAGCGCTCACGGCAAATACCGGATGTAATATTTAGCATCGGCGCAAGACGGGATGAACAACTCGGACGCAATCAAGCCATTGTCGGCGTCTCCATTCCAATCCCGTTGTTTGATCGCAACCAAGGCAATGTACTGGAGTCGCTACGTCGTACAGACAAGGCAAGAGACGAACTGGTTGCGACAGAAGTGCGGCTCAATACCGAACTTGCGCAGGCGCATGGGCGTCTTGGCGCTGCACGCCAAGAGGCAGACCTCTTGCGCCAGGAAATTCTTCCCGGTGCGCAAAGCGCCTATGATGCCGCCACGAAAGGCTTCGAACTCGGCAAATTCAGCTTTCTTGAAGTGCTGGATGCCCAACGCACATTCTTTCAAGCCAAATCTCAATATCTGCGCGCCCTGTCGGAAACACACCGCGCCGCAGCCGATATTGATCGACTCGTCGGAACGCCTTACGCGCCTCAAAGCAGCGCAACGAATCCACAGGAGAAATAATGAACAAGAAACAAATCATCGCGATCATTGCCCTGATCGCGGCAGGCGTGCTGTTCGGCGCGTTTGTAATGCTGAAGGACAATAGTAAAGGGCTAGCTGACACTGCTGTCGCTGCTGTCGCGTCGGAAAAAGGCGGCCATGAAGATGCCAAAGATCATGCCGACGGCGAACATCACGGCGCGAAGGATGCCGGCAAGCATGCGGAAGAAAAAGGCCATGCCGACAAGGAGCATCATGCGGATGGCCCGGTCAAAGGGCCGCATGGCGGGCAATTATTTACCGAAGCTGATTTTGGCCTGGAAATAGTATTGGCTGAAGAAGGCGGTGAAGCTCGATTTCGTATCTATTTAAGCGATAAGGGCAAGCCTTCGCCGCCGACTGCGGCCAAGGTATCTGTAACGCTGAACCGGCCCGATGGGGACAAGCAGGAAATTGCCTTTGCATCCGAAAAAGATGCCTTGAAAAGCACGGTTGCAATTGCAGAGCCCCATGTATTTGAAGCCACTATTGCCGCACAAAGGGGTAATGCGTCATTCTTGTTCTCCTTTGCCAACGAAGAAGGCAAGATCGAGTTGACCGACACCCAGGTGAAGTCCAGCGGCGTGACATTGCAAACCGCAGGCGCGGCGCGCATTAAAAGCAGTTTGCAGTTGCCCGGTGAAATCCGATTCAACGAAGACCGTACCGCGCACGTCGTTCCCAGAGTTAACGGCATTGTCGATTCGGTACCGGCAAACCTGGGCCAGCTTGTCAAAAAAGGCGCCATTCTCGCCGTTCTCTCGAGCACCACGCTTTCTGAGCAGCGAAGCGAGCTGCTAGCTGCACAAAAGCGTGTCGAGTTTGCGCGGACAACCTATGCCCGCGAAAAACAGTTATGGGAAGAAAAAATCTCTGCACGGCAGGATTATCTGAAAGCGCAGCAAGACTTGCGCGAAGCCGAGATCGCGTTGCAAAACGCACAGCAGAAATTAAAAGCGCTGGGCGCGAATCCATCGGCAAGCGGAGGACTGAACCGGTTTGAAGTGCGCGCTCCGTTCGATGGCATGGTCGTTGAAAAGCACATCACGCTAGGCGAATCCATAAAAGAGGATGCGAACATCTTTACCTTGTCCGACCTCGGTACCGTGTGGGCTGAAATCGTGGTTCCTGCCAAGGATCTGGACAAGGTGCGTATGGGCGGCGACACCGTAGTGCGCTCGACAACATCGGATTCCCAGGCTATGGGAAAGGTAACGTATGTCGGCTCATTGATCGGCGAACAGACCCGATCGGCCAAGGCGCGTGTCGTGTTGCCCAACCCGCAAATGGCTTGGCGCCCCGGGCTATACGTCAATGTCGAACTCACTGCCAGTGAAGCGGATGCGCCGGTCGCAGTGGCAGCGGATGCTGTCCAGTCGGTTAACGATAACCCGGTGGTGTTCATGCGCGTGCCAGGCGGCTTTGTAGCGCAGCCGGTCATCACTGGCCGCACCGACGGCAAGCTCGTCGAGATCGTCAAGGGACTCAAACCGGGCGTGCAATATGCTGCTGCCGGCAGTTTCGTCATCAAGGCGGAGCTCGGCAAAGGCAGTGCAAGTCATGCACATTGATGCGGAGAAGATAAATCATGTTTGAACGCATTATTCGCTTTGCCATCGAGCACCGATGGCTGGTCATTCTGGCTGTGCTCGGCATGGCCGGATATGGTGTCTACAGCTATCAACAGCTACCGATCGACGCAGTTCCTGATATCACCAATGTGCAGGTGCAAATCAACACGGCGGCTCCCGGCTATTCACCGCTCGAAACCGAGCAGCGCATCACGTTTCCGATCGAAGCCGTCATATCGGGCTTGCCAAATCTGGAACAAACCCGCTCGCTGTCGCGCTATGGCTTGTCGCAAATCACTGTGATCTTTAAAGATGGCACCGACATTTACTTTGCGCGCCAGCTGGTGAACCAGCGGATTCAGGAGGCCAAAAGCAAACTGCCGCCCGGAATCAACCCTGCGATGGGACCCATTTCGACCGGTCTCGGGGAAATTTACCTGTGGACGGTTGAGGCAAACGATGGCGCAAAAAAGCCCGACGGCACGCCGTATACGCCGACCGACTTGCGCGAAATTCAGGACTGGATCATCAAGCCGCAGTTGCGCAACGTGCCGGGCGTGACCGAAATCAATTCGATTGGCGGGTATGCCAAAGAGTTTCTGGTCGCGCCCAGCCCCGCCAAGCTGTCGTCTTACGGCTTGACCTTGCAAAACGTCGTGGTCGCGCTGGAAAAAAATAACGGCAATGTCGGAGCCGGGTATATCGAAAAGCGCGGCGAGCAATACCTGATACGAGCGCCGGGACAGGTGCGCTCGCTTGACGATATCCGCAACATCGTGCTGGCGAATATTCAGGGCGTCGCCGTTCGCATCCGCGATGTGGCTGAAGTAGACATCGGGCGGGAGCTGCGCACCGGCGCCGCCACCGAAAACGGCAGGGAAGTCGTGCTCGGCACCGTCTTCATGCTGATCGGCCAGAACAGTCGAACAGTGTCGGAAGCGGTCGACAGGAAAATGCTGGAAATCAATCGGACGCTGCCGGAGGGAATCAAAGCCATCACCGTTTATGACCGCACGGTTCTAGTGGACAAGGCAATCAACACGGTGAAAAAAAATCTGTTCGAGGGCGCTGTGCTGGTCATCGCCATTTTGTTTTTATTTCTCGGAAATATCCGCGCAGCCCTCATCACGGCCACTGTCATTCCGTTGGCGATGCTATTCACCTTTGCCGGGATGGTGGCCAACCAGGTCAGCGCCAACCTGTTGAGTCTCGGAGCCCTGGACTTTGGCATCATTATTGACGGGGCGGTGGTAATCGTGGAGAACTGTGTCCGGCGGCTTGCACATGCACAGGCGCATCATGGGCGACCGTTGACGCGCTCGGAACGTTTCCATGAAGTCTTCGCGGCATCGCAAGAGGCGCGCCGCCCCCTCTTGTTTGGCCAGTTGATCATCATGATCGTCTATCTGCCGATTTTTGCGCTGACCGGCGTTGAAGGCAAGATGTTTCATCCGATGGCGTTTACTGTCGTCATCGCGCTGTTGGGCGCTATGATCTTGTCGGTGACATTCATTCCGGCCGCGGTTGCGCTTTTTATCGGAAAGAAAGTCGGTGAAAAAGAAAATGCACTGATGCGTTATGCGAAAAAAAGCTACGAGCCGCTGCTGGTCCGCGCCATGGCGAACAAGCCGATCGTGTTCACATTTGCCGGCATCATGATTGTTCTTTCCATTCTGATTGGGACGCGCCTGGGAAGTGAATTCGTGCCCAGCCTGAACGAAGGCGATTTTGCGATCCAGGTGTTGCGCATACCCGGCACCAGTCTCAGTCAGTCGGTTGCAATGCAACAGCAACTGGAGAAAACGCTCAAGGAAAAACATCCGGAAATCGTACGGATCTTTGCGCGCACGGGTACGGCGGAAGTCGCGTCGGATCCGATGCCGCCGAATATTTCCGACGGCTACATCATGTTGAAACCGGAAGACAAGTGGCCGCAACCCAAAAAGACGCGCGATGAACTGCTGGCCGCGGTACAGGAAACTGTCGCGCAGCTGTCCGGCAATACCTACGAGTTCAGCCAGCCGATTCAGTTACGGTTTAATGAGTTGATTTCAGGGGTAAGAAGTGATGTCGCCGTCAAGGTATTCGGCGACGATATGGCGGTGCTCGGCGATACCGCAACAAAGATTTCGGCAGTGCTGGGAAAAGTGCCCGGCGCCAGCGAAGTCAAGGTTGAGCAAACCACCGGATTGCCGATGCTCACCATCAATATCGACCGTGAGAAAACGGCGCGTTACGGGCTTAACGTGGGTGATGTCCAGGAGACGATTGCAACAGCGACCGGCGGACGCGAGGCCGGCACATTGTTTCAGGGGGACAGGCGTTTCGATATCATTGTCAGGCTGCCGGAATATCTGCGTAGCGACCTTGATGCGTTGAAGCGCTTGCCGGTTCCTCTTCCGCAAATCAATGGCAATGACAAGCAAACCAACTTCATCCCGTTGGGCGAGGTGGCCAGCTTCGAAATCGCCCCGGGCCCGAACCAGATCAGCCGCGAACAAGGCAAGCGCCGCATCGTCGTCAGCGCCAATGTGCGCGGACGGGATTTGGGGTCGTTTGTGACAGAGGCTGAACAGAGCATCCAACAGCAAGTCAAGGTCCCCCCCGGATACTGGACGGTATGGGGCGGTCAGTTTGAAAACCTGCAATCTGCTACCAAGCGTCTGCAAATCGTGATCCCGGTTTCGTTGCTGCTTGTATTTACGCTGCTGTTCATGATGTTCAGTAACGTCAAGGATGGCTTGCTGGTGTTTACCGGGATTCCGTTCGCGCTGACCGGCGGCATTATTGCGTTGTGGATGCGGGACATACCGATGTCGATTTCCGCAGCCGTGGGCTTTATCGCCTTGTCGGGCGTGGCGGTTCTGAATGGCCTGGTGATGATTGCCTTCATCCGCGGCTTGTGTGATGCGGGACGCTCGCTCAACGAAGCCATCCACGAAGGCGCATTAACCCGTCTGCGTCCGGTGCTGATGACTGCACTGGTGGCGTCGCTTGGTTTCGTGCCGATGGCGATTGCAACCGGCACCGGCGCGGAAGTGCAACGTCCGCTTGCCACCGTCGTGATTGGCGGCATCCTCTCTTCGACGATATTGACGTTATTGGTGTTGCCGCTGTTGTACCAGATCGCCCACCGCCGTGACGAAGACGAGGAACCCAATATAAAGAGTACAAGGACGCCTTGGATGACGCGACTCGCATTCTGGAAAAAGTAATGTCAACCTTAACGATATAGGAGAGCCAATAATGAGCGCAGGCCATTCTCACGCCATCCCTGGCAATCAGAATGAACGGACGTCGTGATTCGCCTTGCTGCTCACAGCAGAGTTTTTGATTGCCGAGGCGGTAGCCGGTTTCTTGACAGGAAGCCTGACGCTCATCTCGGAAGCCGCGCCGGTAGTGTCCGGTTAAATTTTTTCAATTTGTAACCGGATACTACTGAATCTGAATAACAATCAATCGAAACGACGTGCGAGCCATGTCGCAATACCCGGCAGCGTTCGAAAATCATCCACGGAGCGGCACTCGATTTTCGGATGGCGCGCTTGCAGCATGCGGGATAACGCCGATCCCGGCCCGAGTTCCAGCGCAACGGTGACGCCTGCTTCGGCAACGGCATCCATGCAATCCATCCATCGGATTTTTTCTGCAAGCTGATTCGACAGGGTTGCTTTGGCTTGATCTGCATGCGTGATGAATGCCGCCGAAATACCGGCCAGGACAGGAATGGCCGGTGCGGCGAAATGACGGCGTTTCAGCTCCGCACAAAAGGGCGCAACCGCCGCTTGCATATACGGCGTGTGGGATGCAATTTCGATCGGGAGAACAGTGACGCGTCCACCCGATTGCATCACGTTCTTTTCGATTTCAGCCACCGATTTTGACAGGCCGCCGGCGATGACGCTGTCTTCGCCGGTTTCGAGCGCTATATAAAACTGGTGCAGCTGCAACAACTCACCGACCGACTCTGCGTTGAACCCTGAAATAGCGATCAGCACTTGTTCAGGGGACTGTGTCAGGCAGGCATCCATCAATTTTGCGCGCGATGCAGCCAAGCTGATCGCATCTTCTGCAGCCAATGCGCCGGCCACGCCATAGGCAGCGACTTCGCCTATGCTGTAGCCCGCTACCAACGCCGGTGCCGGAGCATGGGCCTTGATTGCTTCCCATGTCGCCAGCGTGGCCGCGACGATCAACGGTTGCGCAATGCGGTTGGAAAAAAGGAGAGCGTTTTCCGCAAGGATCGTATCCAGCGGCATGTTGAATATCGAATCGAGCGCCCACTGGTCAAGCAGCATGCAGGCATGCCGATCGGTGCGCGCCAGGTCGAACATTGCCCGATGCTGCCCGCCTTGACCGGAACAGAGAATGGCGAGACGGTTATTCATGTATCGCACACGGTAGAGTTCAGTTTATTGCACACTTTGGGTTGCCGGAACGTCCGAAAAGGGGCTTCCTTCAATGGTAGGGCGTCAATAAGCGTAGCGCATTGCGCCGTATGCATCAAAACATACGGCGCAATGCGCTACGCTTATTGACGCCCTACTTGCTGCACCTTGCAAATTACAAGGTGCACGAAACAGGTTGCGGCCAATAGATCCGCAGCACCGCCCGGCGACAATCTTTTTTCGACGAACAGTCGATGGCATTGCAGTGCCACGATTTTCCATTCCGGATGCGCCGTGCCGCCGAGCGCCAGGAATTGTTGCGCGCAACGCCGGACCGTCATGGCGCCTTCCTTGCCGCCCCGGTGGTACACATTGGTGTCGCTGACGTGAGCCATCAATGCAAACAGCGCATCGATGCGTGCACGGTCCCAGCCGCGGCCCGCAGCCAGCGTCCGACTCAGCATCGGCAGCGCCACGTCGAAAATCGACGGCAGCCCCAGCGCCGCCTCTTCACGCGCACCGCTGGCGGCATATTCCATCGCCGCTTGAAAACCGTGCGAATCGGACGCTATCGATTGCATGTGTGCGGCTAACGCATCGCCCCAATTGCGCAGCAGGATGGCCCGGATGGCGGTTGCGGACGGCGTGATGCGTTGTGCGCGGCAGCGGCCGGTTGCCGCGCACAGCAGCCCCAGGGAAAAAATCGCGCCGCGATGGGTATTGATGCCTTGCGTCGCAACCAGCATCCGTTGTTCCGCCTCGATTCCCAATTGCTTCAGCACGGCGAACGGCGCGTCGTCGAATCCCGCTCCGGCAATGCGAATGAAATAATGCCGCAACGAAAAAAGACTGCGCATGAATGTGTCGGCGGACATATCGTCGTGGCTGCCGTTATCGATCAGCGACACCAGTCCCGGTTTGGGATAAAGCGTCAGTTCGGCATGCAGGCTGCGCACCGCAATGCGGCCGATTTCGGCACAAATTGCACGGTCCCGGCGCAGCGTGTGTCGCTTCAGAAAGCGAGGCGAGGGCGCAGCAATGGGTTTGCACGACACGCCGGGTTCGGCGCTGACTATCAGATCACGCATGATGCATCCTGAAAGGCCGCGAGCAATGCGGCGACCGGCAGCAAATGCACCGCGCAGTTTTCCTTGACCAGCACATGAGGATTGTTCGGCGCATCCATCGCAATCATCCACTCTTTCCAGGCGACGGCTTGCCCGGACGGGAAAACGATTTCTCCATCGAGCGGCAAGCCGTTCGCGTGGCGCGCAAGCAGGTCGATGCCCGTGCGCAGTTGCGCGGAAGTGCGTGGATAAAACAGCAGGTCGATATCCGATGCCGCCGTCACATAAGATTGCCCGGTCAATGCCTGCAACGCGACGGAGCCATAGACCTTGAGCGACAACCCGAGGCGCACGGCCTCGGCATCCAGTGCGGCAAGGGCGGATCGCCACGCTTCCGGCGCGGCGTCAATCGCTGTTTCAATGCAAATGGGAGGCAGCTTTTGTTTTACATCCTCCACCGGCGCGCGCAATGCAATGCGCACCTTCAATCCATCGATCGGACGCGGCGGCAGCGCAATGCCGAAACAGACCTGATGCGCGGTCGCGTCGGCATCCGCGCGCCGCACAACCGCCGGCCAGCCAGCCTGTCGCCATGTATTGATCGCAGCATGATCGCTTTCCGGCGCGGCATCCAGCACACGTTGCCAGCCCTGGTCGAACAGCCAGATCAGGCTATGCCGCGCGAACATCGCCGCCTGCCGTCACCGCCATCGTTACACGATGCGCCAACCGGCGGCCGCCGCGCGCCAGACCGAGTTCGCTGCGTCGATCCGTGGCATTGTCTTCGGCGATAGCCTGCGCCAGGCGCGCCGCCAGATCGTCTTGCCAGATCGCTTCGAGGCCGCCCATGCGCAGATAGTTTTCCGCACCGGGCGCAAACACCGGATTTTCCTTCGCCAGTTCATTCAGCGTTTCCAACGACACCTTGGTGATGCGGGCCATCGCGGGCAGGCCCATCACGCGGATGGCGGCATCGGGCAGCGCGTAACAGGCGTTGGCCATCAGGCCGCTGGTGATGAAGCCGCCGGACAGCGCCTGATCGTAGACCAGCCCGATGACCGGATGCCGCTGCCGCCTCGCCAGATCGATGCACTTGCCCAGATGCGCCATGTAGCTGTTAATGCCCAGCATCTCATCGCGATGGCGGAGACGCTGACCCTCGGTGTCGACCAGGATGACGATCGGGCGCTGCGGATGGTCGCGCACCGTTTTCAATACGGCCTGCGCCTGCGCCAGCGCAATCTCGACGCCGATCGGCGTATGGTTCGCGGTGCCGATCACGGCAACTGTTTTGCCATCGACCTGGCCGGTTCCCTGCAGGAAGGAATCCTGTTCGGTGATGTCGTGCCCTTGCGGGAAAAGTTGCGCAGCGAGTGTTTGCCAATTCATCATGCGGCTCCTGCGCGATGGCTTGCCGCCAAACGGACGAAGGCTTCCGCCTCCAGCAGCGGCACATCAGCCGGATTGTCGATACCCAATTGCGCCCAGATATTCAATGGATCTGCGAGGCTGCCAAACGCATGCAGGCGCTGCGCCAGCAATGCCTGCTCCGATTCCAGCGACGCCAGCGTCAGTTCGACCGGTTCAACCGTGCTGCGGCGACAGGCTTGCACCGCATCGAACGCCGCTTGCCGGAACGACTCGGTGTCGTCGGACACGATCATCCGGCAATCGCCGAGCAGGTAGCGATGCTTGCCGCCGGTCGTGCGCCACACCAGCGCACGATCGCGCGAGTCGAATTCCTCGACGCCGTTGGCGGTTTCGATGACTTCCGGACCCGACATGGCGAGGCGGCCCTCTTCGGACATCACGACCGCATTGGCGCAGCAGGCAACGATGCCCATGCCGCCGAAGCAGCCGTTCGATCCGCCGATCAGCGCGATGACCGGAATGCCCGCCGCCCGCACATCGAGCACGGCGCGCATCACTTCCGACACCGCGATCAGGCCGGCATTGGCCTCGTGCAACCGCACGCCGCCGGTTTCGAGCAGCAGCAGCACCGCGTCGGCCCGGTCCGCGATCGCGCGTTTCAACAGGCCGACCAGTTTGGCGCCATGCACTTCGCCGACCGCGCCGCCCATGAAGCCGCCTTCCTGCGCCGCGGCGAACACGGTTTTTCCATGCAGCAGCCCACGGCCGACGACCACGCCGTCGTCGAACGATACCGGCGCATCCAGTTGCGCAAGATGGGGACTGACGATCCGTTCGGCAGGCGGCAGGAATTCTGCGAATGACTCGGCGTCCAGTACCTGCGCGATGCGTCCGCGCGCATTCGCTTCCAGATAGCTGTTCATGCCGCGGCTCCCAGCGCCGACTCGACCGCCTGATCGAGCCGCAGGCTGACCACGGCCGGCGTCGCGCCCATGTCGTTGATCGATATGCGCGTATCGGCCAGCAGCCAGCGCGCATGGAAATCGGCCATCACCGCCTGCCATATCGCGTCGAAGCCGTATGCGGCGGTTTTCACTTCGACTTCGCAGCCGCCGTTCAGCGCGGTCGATTCAATCAATACTTCAAGATTGCCGGAACTCACCACGCCCACCAGTTGCGGTTTGGGCGGAAGCCGGGTCCGGCCGTTTTCAAAACGAAAATTCAGGATTTCCATGATCGAACCTTACCAGTTTCTGAAACGTCTGGGCGGGTCGTACAGCCCGCCGGAAGCGCGCACCAGGTCTTTCATGTTTTTCGCCGCCAGCAAATCCCGTGTTGCATGCCGCTTGTCGATGCCGAGATCTTCAGCCCGCAGGATGATGCCGCGGTCGCGCAGGTTTTCAACCATGCGCCGGTCGCGCGCCATGCCGACCGGCGTATAGCCGGCGACGCCGCGTATCGCCTGCTCGCGTTCTGCATCGGTACGACACAGCAGCAGGTTGGCGATGCCTTCTTCGGTCAGGATATGCGTGACGTCGTCGCCGTAAATCATCACCGGCGGAATCGCCATGCCGGCCTGTTCGGCCAGTTGCCATGCATCGAGTTTTTCGACGAAAGCCGGTTGCATGTGTTCGCGGAAGGTCTCGACGATCTGCACCACCAGTTTCTGTCCGCGCGGTATCAGGTTCTTGCCGTCGCGCGCCTGGCGTCCGGCCTTCAGCCATGCCGGGCTGGCATGGCGCCGGCCGCGCGCATCGGAACCCATGTTCGGCGCGCCGCCGAAGCCGGAAATGCGGCCCAGCGTCGCCGTCGATGAATTGCCCTGCAAATCGATCTGCAGCGTGGAGCCGATGAACATGTCGCAAGCATAATGCCCCGCCGCCTGGCACAGCGCGCGGTTGCTGCGCATCGAGCCGTCCGGCCCGACAAAAAACACATCGGGCCGGGCACGGATGTATTCTTCCATGCCCAGTTCGGAACCGAACGAATGGACCGATTCAACGAAACCCGCTTCGATCGCCGGTATCAGCGCCGGATGCGGATTCAGCGCCCAGTTTTTTGCGATCTTGCCTTTCAAACCGAGCGATTCGGCGTAGGTCGGCAGGATCAGTTCGATCGCCGCCGTATCGTAGCCGATGCCGTGATTCAGGCGTTCGACCTGGTACTCGGCGTAAATACCCTTGATCGCCATCATCGCCATCAACACTTGAATTTCCGAAATCTGCGCCGGGTCGCGCGTGAACAGCGGCTCGATGTAATACGGCGTCGGCGCCTGTACCGCGAAATCGACCCAGTCGGACGGGATATCGATGCGCGGCAGCACATCGACGATCCGGTTGACCTGCGCGATCACGATGCCGCTCTTGAACGCGGTCGCTTCGACGATGGCCGGCGTGTCTTCGGTATTGGGACCGGTATATAAATTGCCGTGCCGGTCGGCTGCTTCCGCCGCGATCAGCGCCACGCGCGGCGTCAGATCGACGAAGTAGCGGCCGAACAATTCCAGATACGTGTGGATCGCGCCGATATTGATCTTGCCGGCGGAAACCAGCTTGGCCAGCCGTCCCGCCTGCGGACCGGAAAACGAAAAGTCCAGCCGCGATGCGATGCCTTTTTCAAATACGTCGAGATGTTCCGGCAGTGCCAGCACCGACTGCAGCATGTGCAGCCGGTTGATCCGTTTCGGGTCCAGATTCGCCAGCGCCGCACCCAGGAAATCGGCCTGCTTCTGATTGTTGCCTTCGAGGCAGACCCGGTCGCCCGGTTCCATCACCTGATGCAGCAGGTCGGCGATGCGCTCGGCGGGAAACAGCTTGCCCGACAGCGCCGGCCCCAGCGCCGCGCGGGCGCGCGCCAGCCGCGCGGCGCGGCTGGTTTGCTGGCTGTTCCAGATGCGATCCGGTGCGCCCATTTATTTTTCACCCATGACCAGGTTGGGCAGGCCGACCGCTATTTCGGGGAACAGGCACAATAAAAATACCGCGATGAACATCAATGCCACGAACGGCATGACGCCCCAGATCACATCCTTCAGCGGAATATCGGGCGCGATGTTCTTGATGACGAAGATGTTCAATCCGACCGGCGGATGAATCAGCCCCATTTCCATCACGATGGTCATCACGACGCCGAACCAGATCAGGTCGAAGCCGGCCGCTTTCAACGGCGGCAGGATGATCGGCGCGGTCATCAGGATGATCGACACCGGCGGCAGGAAAAACCCGAACACGATCACCATCAGCAGGATCACCGACAGCAGCACCCATTTCGACAGATGCATGCCGACCACCCATTGCGCGGCGTCCTGGCTGATATGCAGGTAGCTCATCACGTAGGAATACAGCAGCGCCATGCCGATGATCAGCAGCAGCATGGTCGATTCCTTGATGGTCGAACCCAGAATCGGCGCGAGGTCTTTCGGCTTCCATAATCCGTACACGATCGCGATCAATATCATCGCCAGCAGCGCGCCGAGGCCGGCGGTTTCCGACGGCGTTGCATAGCCGCCGTACAGCGCGATCATCACGCCGATCAGCAGAATGATGAAAGGCAGCACGCGCGGCAGCATTTCCACTTTTTGCGACAGTGTGAAATGCTCCTCGTCCAGATAGGCGGATTTCGTGCCGCCGCCTTCATAAAGCGTGAATGCGACTGCATATTCCTTTTTGGCGCGATAGACCGCATAGCCGGAGAACAAGCCGACCAGCAATATGCCGGGACCGATCCCGGCCAGAAACAGCCGTCCGAGCGATTGTTCGGCAGCAACCGCATACAGAATCATCGTGATCGATGGCGGCAGCAGAATGCCCAGCGTACCGCCGGCGGCAATGATGCCGGCGGCGAATCCGGGCGAATAGCCGCGCCGGCGCATTTCGGGAATGCCGGCGGAACCGATCGCGGAGCAGGTCGCCGGCGATGAACCGGCCATCGCAGCGAACAGCGCGCAAGCGAATACATTGGCGATTCCCAAACCGCCCGGCACCTTGTTCAGCCAGACGTGAATGGCGGAATACAAGTCCTTGCCCGCCGGAGATTTCCCGATCGCCGCTCCCTTCAGTATGAATAGCGGAATCGACAGCAGCGTGATCGACGCCATCTCTTCATAGACGTTTTGCGTGACGGTATCGAGCGATGCGGCCGGCATGAAAAAGTACATGAACGTTACCGCGACCACGCCCAGTGCAAATGCAATCGGCATGCCGGAAAACATGACCAGCAGCGTGACGCCGCCAAACAACAGACCCAGTGTCAGATCACTCATTATGTCCTCTGCGATTCGTGGTGCGCGCCAATGTCTGCACCAGCAGTTGTACTGCCAGCAACGTGATGCCGGCTGCCATCATCGAATACGGTATCCAGAGCGGCGGCGCGAAAGTGGAGGAGGTGGTTTGGCCGTCTACCAGGGCTTCATGGAACAGCGTCCACGATTTCCATGAAAAGAATGCGCAAAACAGGAAGGAAATCGCATCGACCAAAAACAGCCGCACCGCATTGACCGAATCGGGCAATATCGACGCCAGCGCCTCGATGCCGATATGGCCGCGATACGACTGCACATAAGCCGTGCTGAAAAAGGTCACGCCGACCAGCATGAACACCGATGCTTCATCCTGCCAGTCGGTCGGCGACTTGAAAAAGTACCGGGCGACGACTGAGTAGGTAAGAACCAGCGATGTCAGTACCATCGCCGCCATCGACAGTCCCAGCAGCACTTTGTTTATCCGGTCGAGCAGCCCGGACAAGCCGGCCACGGCCGGATTGTCCGGTACGGCCGGCCCCTTCGCCGGCTCCAGGTCAAACCCGTGGCTCACAAGGTTTTCTCCGCCAGTTTCAGAAGTTTTGCGCAATTCTCATTGCGCGCGGCATAGTCTTTCCATGCGGTTGCGCGTGCGATGGTCTGCCATTTCTTGAGCGTCGCGGCGTTCATGTCGACCACGTTGGCGCCGACCTTTTTATACACCGCGGCCACCAGTTCATCATCCGTCTGCGCGGATTTGCGGGCGAATTGTTCCATCTCCGCGCCCACCGCCATGATTGCGGCCTGATGCTCCTTGCCGAGCTTGTCGAAAATCGCCTTGGACATCAGCAGCGGTTCGAACATGAACCAGTAAGAACCGGTACGGCCGGTCGTCAGGCTCTTCGACACTTCTTCCAGCCGGAACGAAATCAGCGAGGTCGATGAAGTCAGCGCGGCATCCATCGCGCCGGTTTGCATGCCTGCATAAATTTCATTGGTCGGTCCGGTTACCACGGCTGCGCCGGCCGCTTTCAGCATCATGTCCATCTCGCGCGAACCGCCGCGGATTTTCAGCCCTTTCGCATCTTCCGGTTCCACAATCGCTTTGCCGCGCGACGCGACGCCGCCGGCCTGCCAGATCCAGCTGACGACGACAATGCCTTTTTCCAGCAAAAACTTATTGAGCTCCTTGCCGACTTCGGCATTTTTCCAGCCGTAGCCCTGCTCGTACGAAGTCACCAGGCCCGGCATCAATCCGATATTGACTTCCGGCATCTCGCCGCCCGCGTAGGATAGCGGCACGAGCGACAGATCGAGCGCGCCTTTGCGCATCGACGAAATCTGCGCGTTGATCTTCATCAGCGAAGCGCCCGGATAAATCTCGAATTTGAGACCGCCCTTGGTGCGCTTGTCGACTTCCGCCGCAAACATCCGGCACAACCGGTCCCGGAAGTCGCCTTCCGTCATGGTCCCGCCGGGAAACTGGTGGGAAATCTTCAGCGTGGTATTTTGCTGTGCCCAAGTCGATTGCAGGGACAACAGCGGGCTGGCTGCGATGGCACCCAGAATGGCTCTTCGTTTCAGTAAAGACATGACTCCTCCTAGTAAATGGATAAACTTTATAGTGTGCTGCACGGATACTTTATCACTACTTAAAGACGTGGTTCCCTGAAAATATGCGTTTCTTGTTTTTATGTATGCAAGAATATATTTAATAAATGCATTGTCAAGCATTAAATAGGTTTTATAATGATTTTGTCCATACATGAGAGGGCCCTATGCAGCCTGGAATGAAAAACCGTTCAGAAACCCTGCGCGAAGCAATTGAAGAAATGATTGCGGTCGGCAAGCTGCAACCGGGACAGCATCTGGATGAAACCGAACTGGCGAAGGAATTCGGCGTGTCGCGTACGCCGATCCGCGAAGCGCTGATCCAGCTGGCATCGATGGGCATCATCGAGATTCGCCCGCGGCGCGGCGCGATCGTGGCGGAGATCGGCCCGCAGAAGCTGGTCGAAATGTTCGAAGTGATGGCGGAGCTCGAAGCAATGTGCGGACGCCTGGCGTCACGCAGGATGTCGTCGGCCGAGCATGCAAGCCTGATGGCGGCGCATCAGGCCTGCAAGGCTGCCTGCGATGCGCGCGAACCGGATGCCTACTTTTACAAGAACGAGTTATTTCATGATGCGATCTATGACGGCAGCCACAACGCTTTTCTAACCGAGCAGGCCAGAAGCCTGCATCGCAGGCTGCGGCCGTATCGCCGCCTGCAGTTGCGCATGCGCGACAGGTTGGCGAACTCTTACGCCGAACATGAGCAGGTTGTGCAAGCCATCGTTGCCGGGGATGGCGAACTGACCGCCGAGCTTTTGCGCGATCACATCATGATCCAGGGCGAGCGATTCGCGGATCTGATCGCATCGTTGCAGCAGTTGTCGGCCAAGTCGGCGTAATCGGGGCCGTCGGCACCATTACAAACTTATGTTGCGCATTGATCCACGAAAGACACGAAAGATTCATAACACTCCTTATCTGTTTTTTTCGTGATTTTCGTGTCTTTCGTGGACCATGCCTTCCGTCATCAAGGACATGCGTCACATCAGTTGCAGATACGGACTCCCTCTCCTTTATGCGGCAGCCGTTTTTTCTTGTTCCTTGACGCTGCCGCATGACGTTGACAAGGATCAACCAATCCGCGGCGCGGCCGATCAAAGTTTGAACGATCGGTCAGAATATCCTGCCCAATGCGTACAATAAGCACGGTACGTACAGCGCTCGAACGAGGCCCATGTGAAAACACGCACGCACCGCAATCTCTTATTCATCCTTGCCGCAAGCAACGGCGCATTCCATTGAACCATCGGCTTGCCCTGTTCAAGGGATTCATCAAGGCCCGGCTATCGCCGGAAAGCTATTTGGGTTTGCATCTGACCCTGGGTGTTCTGACGCTCATCGGCGCCGCGTGGCTGTTCGGCAGCATCGCCGAAGACGTGGTCACCAAAGATGAAATAACGATACTCGATGTGCAGATTGCAAACTGGTTCAACGCGCACGCCGTTCCGCAACTGACAACCGTCATGCTTGCCGTGACCCATATGCACGGAGTGGCGGGCATCAGCATCGCGACTTTCCTTTTCGCGCTTTATCTTGCGCGAAAAAAGAGCTGGTACTGGCTGCTTGCGCTGGCGATCACCGTACCTGGCGGCATGCTGCTGAACACCGCGATGAAATTTGCATTTCACCGTGCCAGGCCCAGTTTCGACAATCCGCTCCTTACGCTGGCCACCTATAGTTTTCCAAGCGGACATGCGGCGGGCACCACGCTTTTTTACGGCATCCTCGCGGCGTATCTGGTTGCCCGGATACGCTCGTGGCATGCCCGGTCAGCCATTGTCGTGTGCGCTGTCTTGCTTGTTGCCGCGGTGGCCTTCAGCCGCGTGTATCTCGGCGTGCATTACCTGAGCGATGTGCTGGCGGGCTGCGCCGAAGCGATCGCGTGGCTGGCGATTTGCCTGACCGCGGTCGGCGGCATGCGCCACCGGCGGATTGCGCGATACGGGTTGCGCTGACCGATGCGGTCGACATTCATCGTGATCATCAATGCTGCCGCCGGCACCGGGCATGAAAGCGCATTGGCGGACAAGCTGACGGCTATTTTTGCCGCGAACGGCGCTGCCGCGGAGATCGTGCTGGCGCATGGCGGGAATGAAATCATCGGCAGCGCCAGGGCCGCGGTTGCTCAACGTCCGGATGCCGTGGTTGCCGGAGGAGGGGATGGAACGATCAGCGCGGTCGCATCGATGCTGGTCGGGACCGGCATGCCATTGGGCGTGCTGCCGCTTGGCACACTCAATCATTTCGCCAAGGACATGGGTGTGCCGGCCGAGCTCGATGCCGCGGTACGCGCGATCGTGCATGGAAACGTCAAACGCATCGATGTCGGCGAAGTGAACCAGCGTATCTTCCTCAACAATTCCAGCCTCGGGATTTATCCCGATATCGTTCGCGAACGGGAAAAGCAGCAACGCCGGCTGGGCCGCGGCAAGTGGCTCTCGTTCGGCTGGGCTACGCTGGCAACGCTGCGCGCCTATCCGTTTCTTCATGTTCATATGGAAATGGCATCGAACAAAGAGAGGCCGTCAGTGAACGGCGCCGGGCGCATGTGGAAGACGCCTTTCGTCTTCATCGGCAACAATGAATATCTGATGGAAGGATTCCGGATCGGCGAACGTGCCGCGCTGGATCGAGGAATGCTGAGCGTGTATGTCGCCCAGCGCACCGGCCGATGGGGTTTGCTGCGGCTTGCCATGCATGCGCTGTTCGGGCGGCTCGATCAGGTCAAGGACTTCAATGCATTGAGAACGACGGAAATGCGCATCGAGTCGCGGCACCGGCGGCTGCGGGTGGCAACCGACGGAGAAGTGACCGTCATGAATACGCCCCTCCATTACAAAATCCGCGCCGGCGCGTTGCAGGTCATCGTGCCTGACGAGGATTCCGCCGCCGATCCAGGGACAGTCTGATGCGCACCGTCGTCCATCTTTCCGATCTCCATTTCGGACGCGTCAATCCGGCGCTGCTCGCACCGCTGATTGAAACGGTTACGGCGCTCCAGCCGAACGTCGTGGTGGTGTCGGGCGACTTGACGCAACGCGCCCGTAGCGCCGAGTTCAAGGAAGCGCGCCGATTTCTCGATGCGCTGCCATCGCCGCAAATCATCGTTCCGGGAAACCACGACGTACCGCTGCATGATGTGTTCAGCCGTTTTTTTCGACCGCTGAACAAATACCGCCGTTACATCACCGACGATCTCGCCCCGTCATTCATCGACGACGAGATCGCCGTCATCGGCATCAATACGGCGCGCTCGCTGACGTTCAAGGGCGGCCGCATCAACGCGCGGCAGATCGCCCGGGTACGCGAACAGCTTTGCGGCCTGGCGCCGCATCTGACGAAGATCATCGTCACCCACCATCCATTCGATCTGCCCGGCGCCTATCACGAACGCGAGCTGGTCCGACGCGCGGAAATGGCAATGAGCATGTTCGCGCGTTGCGGCACCGACCTGCTGCTGGCGGGCCACTTGCATGCAAGTCACGCCGGCGATACGGCGTCGCGTTATCAAATCACCGATTATTCGGCGCTGGTGGTACAGGCCGGAACCGCCACCTCCACCCGCGAACGCGAGGAAGCGAACTCTTTCAATCTGCTTGAAATCGAGCCGTTGCGGATTGCCGTCAATCGCTACGCATGGCAACCGGAATCCGGCAGGTTCTTCAAGATGCAAACCGATATTTTCGAGCGTGCGGCGAACCTCTGGCTGGCAAGTACGCAGTAGCAGCCGGCATTTTCAGCGTTCTCAAACAGGCAGCAAGAAAATGCCCGGCTGCGGATCGGACCGGCGCCCGATCCCGCTTGCGGTTATTGCGTGGCGCAGGTATAGCTCTGCGCCGAATTGATGTCGCCGGAGCCTTTGTACTTCGGCCAGTTCGGATAAGCGCATAGCGGATGGGTGCGGCCCGGCACGCCGGCGGTGTCGGCCACGATCTGGAGCGGCGGGGCGATGCCTTTTTCGACCCAGTTTTCGAGCGCGGCAACCGAATCCCAGGCGGCATTGAATACGCGGCTTACCGCATGGCCGTGGCCGGGAATTTCGTAATAGCGCACGAAGCCGTCCACCTTGGCCGCGCCCATGCCGTTGCGGATGCGGTTGTAAGTTCTGCACCAGCGGCGTATTGGTGGCATTGAATGCGGCGATCTGCGCATCCGACAGGCAGGTGTGACCGGTATCGACGCCGCCGGCGCAGCGTACCGGCGCGCCGTTCAGGGTCGCCGTCGCGGGATCGATATCGCCGAGCACCTTGCAATATTCTCCGACGGCCGCGGCCCCCGTTCCAGTTGCAGGAACGACCTGGGTGCTGGTGACCGTGGCTCCGGTGGTCGGCAAGCCGGTCGATGCGGCGGGAATCGTCATGCCGTTGAGTTGCGCGCACGTCATGGCGGACTGGATGGGCAGAGGCGCGGACTGGTTTCCATTGTCTCCGCCGCATCCTGCAATGATCAGGCTCGCGATCACCGCCGTGACCGACGGCACGGTGCAAAGCTTCCTTGCATGCATGCATTTTCATGTCTTGCTCTTTTGGATTTATTTGTGGCCATGGCAAATCGCCTTGTCGTCGATCTGCGTCGTCATGGCGAACTTAAACATTATCAAATCATCAATCGAAGAAATGTTGAGAATTCGCAATCGGCAAGAGAGGAGCAGATACGACGGGAGCGGGTAAATCGCGGATCAGCGAACCGGCCGGTCTTTGCGGGGTCTTATCTTCAGGTTCGAACGCGGTGCCGATGCAAATGCTGTCGGACCGATCGCTTCCATCCTTTTCTCAACCGCGAAAGGCGCCAATCATGTCCAATAAAATTTACAAACTCATCGAGCTGGTGGGATCGTCGGCCGACAGTTCGGACGACGCGATACGCAATGCGATCGGCAAGGCATCGCAAACCGTGAAGCATCTCGACTGGTTCGAAGTGACGGAAACCCGCGGCCATATCGTCGACGGCAAAGTCGCGCATTTCCAGGTCACGCTCAAGGCCGGCTTCCGGCTTGAGGAATGACACGAACATTGGCTACCCGTTATCAATGATTCTGCGCGAACTGCACGGCTGCGCCGCCGTATCAGAGCAATTGCGCAGGCGATGTAGCCGCCGGCAAGAAGTCTGAATTCGGCTGCCGGGCTTTTACTCAAAAGCCGCCGCCAGCGTCGGCAGGATCAGCGCGCGAAACAAGTCGTTGACGCCATTGGGAGGAAGCGGGCTTTGGCTCTCCACCCACCAATTCAAAACCAGAATGAACGTCGAGGCTACATACTGGACAAAAATATCGGATGAGATCGGGGGCGTTGTTTTCCGCCGATTTTGAAAGTTCTTCTTGACGTCATCGGCGATCAGCTCGGCAAGTATCTTTTGAAGGTGCTCATGAATGATGGCTCGACCCCGGATTCCGATCCTGGCCCCGCTGGCGTGCCGATGCTGATTGATTTGCTCGAAGACCGGAAGACTGAACCAGATAATCTGTTCGTAAGGCTTCGCCGAGGGCGGCAGTTCCATCACTTGTACCGAGCGAAGCATGTCATGCATTCCGCTGACAAGCAGTTCATCCTTGTCGCCGAAGTGCGTGTAAAAGGTTGATCTGCCAACGTTGGCGCGATCCAGAATGTCTTTCACGACGATTGAGTCGTAGTTCTTTTCGTGGATCAAGGAGAACAGAGCCTCGCGCAAGAGCTTTTGCGTCTTTTGAATTCGCCGGTCTTTTACCTGCTTTCCCGTCAACATCGTGATTTCCTCTGAAGCCGCGCGGAAGATGACGGACAAAACGTGCGCGGATGTCCGCTATCGTACACGTCGGCCTTGGCTGTTCTTCAACCCGCCGTTTTCCAAGCCTACACTGGCGATGAACAAATGGCCGCTTTCAAACTATCGCCCATAACGAAATGGACGAAAATTATGCAGGGGTTTAATTCATGAAACATGGTCCGGCAATGCACATGGGTTCATCAGCAAAACAGCTGGCGGCCTATGAAGTCAAATTAAAGGGTAAGGAACAAATAGCCGAAGATACCTGCGCATTCGTTTTTGAGAAGCCGAAGGGATTTCATTTTAGCGCCGGTCAGCATGTAAGAATGACGCTCATTGATCCGTCCGAAACCGACGTGAAGGGCAACAGGCGATTTTTCACCATGGCAAGCACCCCCGGCGAGCCGAACCTGGTGTTCGCCATGAGGATGAGCGACACCGCCTTCAAGCGGGTGTTGAGCCGCATGAAAGTCGGCGAAGCAGTACTGATCGAGAAACTGCTCGAGAGTCCGCGGGGGGCATTCGTCCTGCATGAGGATGCAGCACGGCCGGCGGTTTTTATCGTCGGAGGCATCGGCATCGTTCCGGCCTACTCGATGATCAAAGACGCGATACGGCGAAAGCTGCGGCACAAGATGTTTCTGTTCTATTCCAGCCGGCGGCCGGAGGACGCGCCGTATTTGAATGAGCTGCAAAGTCTGGCGGAGCAAAACCCTTCATTCAAATTGATTGCCACCGTCACCGAACCGGAAAAATCGGTCAAAGCCTGGCAGGGAGAAACAGGGTCCATCAATCGTGCCATGCTTGAAAAACATGTGGATGGCCTGCGCTCCCCGATTTATTACGTCGCCGGACTGCCGGAGATGGTCAGCGCCATGCAAGCAGTACTCTCGGAGGCGGGTGTAGACAAAGACAACATCCGCGCCGAAGAATTTGCCGGATTCAGAATGGGCCGCAACGAGCACGCGCCTGATTCAAGGATGAAAAACCATCTTCTGATCGTCGCAAGCGCTTTGGTAGCACTGGCCATGATAATTGCGCATGTTGGAGGCGCATCCCACATCAGCCTCACCGCGCTCTCGTTTAACAATCCACTCTCATATCTTGTACTGGGATTGCTATTCGGCGTGGTCGCGTTCAAGGTCTTCGCCCTATTCAGGCTTAAAGATTTGATGCGCTCCAGGCAAGGCTGGAAACAACTGTCGGCTCGTGACATTCTGAAAGCGCATAAGCTGACGCGTAAGAAGTAGCCCTATGGCGCAACAGCGGAGAAAACATCATGAAAATGGACTTACGCAAAGCTCAATATTTGATTTGTTCGCACTCAATAACCCGTTCGTCCCGGGGCACCCTTTGGGGTGTGAGTAGCGAAGCGTATCGAAGCCTGTCCTGAGCTTGTCGAAGGGCCTGTCCTGAGCTTGTCGAAGGGGTTCCGCAGCCCCTTCGACAAGCTCAGGACGAACGGTTCGTTTTATGCTGAAAAATCTGATGCATCATCGAGATTGGCGTAAGTCCTGAAATAGTGCGGCTCGGCCCCGATGAATTCCGGCACCGCATGCCAGACCGAGTCTGCGTTAACGCATCCGGGGAATGCCTTATTCCAGCCCGGTCGCCTTCGCATTTTGATCCCGTTCGAGCTTCGTGATGTAACGCTGTACCGCCGCCAGCATGGGTTTCGGCAAATCGACGAACAGGCATCCCAAGCGGCGGATCGTCTTGCCGTTGCCGAGCGTGATGTCTTGCGCGTTCCGGACTTCCAGCGTCGCCGTCACCGGAGCGCCTTCGGGCAGTGCGATCCGGCAGTTTTCATAGACGCGGCCGACGGTGTCGTCCAGCAGTTTTTTGTCATCCAGAATGCCGATGCCGCCGGCGCTGACGTTTTGCACGGGAACGGTGACGCTGGTCGAGCCGGGCCCTTGCTGATGCGGAATCTGGATCGTGCAGCGCGGGGTGACCACGCGATAGTACTCGCGCCGCTGCAAGCGAACCAGATTGGCGGGCAGGCCGATGCGGAAGGCGGGAAGGTTGTCGTACAGGCAGCTCTCGATATGCGTCACGAAAAACAGGATGCGGATACGCTCCAGCATGGTTTCGAACGAGATGTTGTCGCTATCGAGAATCCGCTGATTCTGAAGCTGGCTGGGCGCGCAATCGATGATGATGCGGTTGCCCGCTTCATCGATTTCCAGAATCGACGTCACAACGGCTTCCGATCCGCCGTTGAAAATCATTCTGACCAATTGATTGCGCTCACCGATGCTGCGCAGCAGTGTGATGATTTCCCGGCGCGAATGGACCTGGTAAGGCCCCAGGTCCTCGATGCCGATATCGAAATTGAAAGTCATGTGTGTGTCAGTTCAGTGTGTTTCTCGGTTCAGTGTTTCTGTCGGCTGGCAATTGTCTGCAATCGGCACAAAAATCGACCGCATCATGCGTTGTCCCGCGCTTGCCCGGCCGCCTCGATCCGGTAAAGCCAGGCCAGCAGTTCCGCTACGGCCCGGTACAGCGCGGGCGGAATGTCGCGATCCAGTTCGACCTGCATCAACAGCGCAACCAGCTCCTTCGATTCATGCACGAACACGCCGTGTTCCCTGGCGCGCGCAATGATTTCTTCCGCGATCAGCCCATTTCCCTTGGCCACGATCTTCGGCGCCGTGTCGCCGGTCTGATAGGCGAGCGCTACCGCGCTTTGAAGAGGTTTAGCGCGCTCCATCCTGCTTCACCGTCAGCAAATCCAGCGGCGATCCGGTCGCGTCCAGCGCGCCGGCAAGCATGCCGCCGTACGTGCGCAGCGCCGCCGCGGCGGCTTCGGTGGCGGCGTGCACCTGCACTTGCAGATGCCCGTTCGCCAGCCGAATCGCGGCTGTCACCGCGCCCAGCGTCGGCAACTCGAAACGCACCACGCTTTGCCATGCCGGTTCGGCAATATCGGCATCGCTTTTCGGCGGCTCTTCGGCCACTTCCCATTCCAGCGGCCGGCCGGGCCACAGTTCGCCTTGCCACAGCACGCGGCGCTGCTCCAGCGCGTCGAGTTGCAGGTTGATCATGCGCGCTGCTTCGCTGCTCATGGCAGCCGGTTGCATCAACTGATCGGCGTCCGCCGGTCCGGTCTTGCCGTTTGGCGCGGACGCGTCGCGCGGCGGATCGGCCAGCGCGCGAGCGGCATCGGCCGGTTCGCGCGCATTGCCGATCAGCCGCGCAAGGCCCGCGCGGGTCGCATCCATTTTCGGCACGTCGGTTGCCGGCAACAATTTTCCGGCCCGCGCTTGCGGTTCCTGCATCAGGTCGGCCAGCGTCCGGCCGCCGCCGGCCCATTGCGCGACATGCGATTCGTAAAAAAGGCCGCTGGAAGTCAGCGCATTTTTCAACGCGGCAGCGACCTGCGAAGGCCCTGCCGCAGCGGAGGCTACCAGCGGCGTTTTGCCGACCAGCGAAGTCGGCGCGCCTTGCTGTTGCGCATCCTGCAGCAGACTGTCGATCAAACGCCCGGCCGCGCTCAGCGTGGCAGTCGCTGCGCCGGGCTGCTGTCCCAGCAGAAAAACAGGGCGCGGTGTCGTGGCCAGCAGCGTCAGATCGAGCATGTCGCCGACTTGCGCGCCGGCCGGCAGGTTCATGCGGGCGGCGGTGCCGTCGATGCGCACCAGGAACGTGCCGTCGCCAAAGCGCGACAGTATCTCCGCCTGAAGCTGCCTGCCGATGGCGATTTGCGTCAGCCGGTTGAACGACTCCTGCCGCGCATCGCCCACCGCGGCCGCGGGCGCAAGCGCCTCGATGCGGACCGGAGGCCGGGTGCCAGTGATGTCGGCCGGCGCGAGCATGGCGGTCAGTCTGACTGGCCGGCGCCGTAAGCCTGCGACAGCTTGCGCTCGGCGCCGGTGCTGTCGATCAGCGCGGCCAACTGCACCATCCAGGGTTCGGTGATGCTGCGGATTTCGCGATCGTCGGCCAGGATTTTCCGGATGGCCTTGATCTTTTGTTCGCGCAAGATGCCGGTGAGTGCCGCGTGCGGCGGCTCGCTGTCTTTCAGAATCTGCACATGGCTTGCCACGCTCGCTTCGAGCGCCACGAGCGTTTCCCAATCGGCGGACCGCGCGGCGGCGAGCATCTGATCGGTGATCGCTGCAACGGTTTCGTAGAGAGAGAGGACTTCCTGACCATTCATCATGGATCATGCCTTTGCTAATTGAGAAGTGTATGGCGCCGGCGGATCGTAAGCCTGCGCCTTGGGCAGAGGCACGGCGGTTTCGGGAATCGGCGCGATCGCATCCCACGCGCTTTTAAGGTCCTGCAGCAGGCGCTGTACTTCTTCCACGATCTCGGGCCGGTTTTTCAGATTCGCCAGCAGCAGCCGGCCGCCCATGTATTCGTACAGCGAGTCGAGACTCAACGCGATTTCGCCGCCGACCTTCTTGTCCAGGCTGGCGCGCAAACCGCCGTCGATGATCATGATGGCTTTCGAGATCGCCTGTCCCTTGCCTGCGATATTTCCGGCTTTCATGTGCTGCAGGCCGATCGCCAGCGCCGCTAACGCACCGTCGAACAGCATGACGATGAGATGGTGCGGACTTGCCGCCGCCACGCCGGTCTCGATCCCGACCTTGGCGTAGGCATTCGCGCCGCTTTGCATCGATCCAAACATGGGTGTTCCTCCGTTATGATTAATATCAGCGCAGATTGCTCAGGCTGCTGAGCTGTTGCGTCAGGAAACTGCTGGTCTTGGTCATGTTGCTCATCATCAGATCCAGCGCCGTGAATTGGGCGCGGTAGCGTTTCTCTATCGCCGTCAGCCGGTCAGACACGCGCTGCTTGTCCTGCGCGATGCTTTTCAGCGATGCATTGATGCCGTCTGTGCGGGCATTAAGAGGTCCATCCGCACCAAGAATCGTGTCCGACATTTTGTCGAACTGATAGGCATATCCTTTTGAAAAATTGACTGTGCCTCGAGCGCCAAGCGCGCCGCTGGCAATCAGCAGCTTGAGTCCTTCCGCATTATTGCCGGTCGCACCCGTGAGGGTTTGCCCGGAACCGGCTGCGGCTACGCCGTTGATCGTGCCGGCGACATCTGCGCCGGCGGTTGCCGTTGGCGCGGCGCCAAGCAGATTAACCTGGCCATTGCCCGTGACACTGACATTGGATGCGGAGCCATAGCGATTGGAGCTGATGTTGATGATCCCGGCCGATTGCGTCACCGTCACTGCGGATCCGGCGCTGACGAAGCCTGCTGCGCCATTGATTTTCGACTGCACTTCCGTGGCCAGCGCGGCCGCAGTGGCATAGGTGCCTGCCGTCAAGGTAACGGACGCCGACACGCCATCGAGCAGGACTTGCAGCGTATCGTTGGAACCCGCCGTGATCGTCAGGCCGGCCGCCGCCTGGCCTACTGTTTTCCCGGTTGTTGCGAGTTGCGTGACGTTGAGCGCATAGGCACCGGATTTGGTATTGGCAGTCGAACCGGAATAGGTCACGAGGCTGTCGGTCGCCTTGCCTACCGCGGCGAACAGTCCGGCGATGTCGTTGAAATTCTTGTCAACCGCGGCCTGCAGCTTGGTACTGTCCGCTGCCAGCGTGCCATCCTTCTGCACCGTTACGCCAATTTCAGACAATTGGGTGAAGATGCCGGCGCCGCCCGCAACCGGCGTATTCAATATCCCGCGAATTTGCGACTGGATATTTCGTACCGCCGAATCGCCATTCAAAACGGCGCCTTGCTTGGTAGTCGGGTTATATGCCGATAATTCGTTGAGAGTGGAATTGACCAGATTGTATGCAGACACAAACTGGTTCACGGCCGTGATAACCGAGGCCGTATCGCGTGCCACGCTGACATTGGTCGGGCTGCCGGCGTTGGTCTTGAGCAGGTTCAGCGTCACGCCCGGAATGACGTCGGTGATCATGTTGCTGGATTTGGAGGCGGCAATGCCGTCCACCTTGATATCCGCGTTCTGGGCGGTCACGGTTTCCGATAGCGCCTGGCCGGCCGGTGCGGCACCCGGATCGTGGGCAAGCAATCCGGACAATGCGGCATCGCCCGTCACGGATATCTTGACGCTGTTGGTTTTGCCGGTGCTGGCTTCGGTCAGCACCAGCCGATTGGGCGAAGCGCTGCCGTCGTTGACGATGGTCGCCGAGACGCCGATATTCGCTTTGTTGATGGCGTCCCGAATGCCGGACAGCGTGTTGCCGGTGGCGTCGATCGTGACGGTTTTTACGCCAGATCCATTCGAGGTAAAGGCGGCGCCGGTATATTTGCCGGCCACGGGATCAAATGTGCCGCCCAAAATGGTGCCAAAGTCGAAAGTGAGCGTGCCGTTCCCGATCACTGCGGACGCGCTGGCCTGTCCTGCCGAGGCGAGCTTTTGCGCCTGGGCTAGCTTGGTTACTTCGAGCGCATAGGTTCCCGGCATGGCGGTTGCCGCGGCGCTCGCGGATACGATCGTCGTATCGGCTGGCGTGACGCGCAAGGCCTGGAACTTGCTGATATCGGAAAGCCCCTTCACCGAACTCTGGAACGAGGACAAAGCGCCTTTCAGACTGCCGATTGCAGACAGCTTGGCCTGAAAACTCGCCTCTCTCTGTGCCAGCGCAACCAGAGGTTTCTGCTCCAGTGACATCAACTTGCTGACGATGCCGTTGACGTCCAGGTTCGAACCGATGCCGGGTGATGAAAGATCCACGTGCGTCTCCTGTGTAAAGCAGCAATGTACTTTGTTAACGGCTGAAATGAACCGGACTTTAGAGGGAGATTTACATGCCTGTTCCTGCGCGTTCAGGCTTTTTGCCGGATCAACAGGCTTTGCAGCTTGCCCAGGGCTTTCGCGATTTCCAGCGCTTCCTTGGAAGGCATTTGGCGAATCACGGTCTGGGTCTGCAAATCCACCACCTTGACGATCGTGCGCTCGCTATCGCTGTCGATTGAAAATTCCAGATTCCGGGATTGTTCCTGCAACGCCTGGTTGATGTTCTTGACGGCTTGCTTCAATTGCGCGGCGCTTTCGACCGGGTCCGGCTGCCGGATGGCCGCTCCCGGTACCGCCGGCGCCACTGCCGGTTTGACTGCGGCAACCGGTTCGGCTCCAGGCATATTCTTTTCTGCGACTCCTGATCCGGACTGAACCATGCTGCCAATCGGACGGATATCCATGAAATTCTCCCGTAAGGGGTAAAAACCCGGCCTGCAAAACAGGCCGGGTTACAAGGGCTCGCCGGGTTGCCGATCAGCCGCGCAGCAGGGCAAGTACGCCGTTAGGAAGCGAATTTGCCTGCGCCAGCATCGCGGTACCGGCTTGCTGCAGGATCTGGCCGCGCGTCAGGCTGGCTGTTTCCGCCGCGAAGTCGGTATCTGAAATCCGGCTGCGTGATGCGGACAGGTTTTCTGCGCTGGTTTGCAGGCTGGTGACCACCGAAGTGAAGCGGTTCTGGATCGCGCCGAGCGAAGCGCGGCTGGTATTGACGGTCGCCAATGCGTTGTCGATTGCGCCGAGTGCGGTTTGCGCGCCGCTTGCCGTGCTGATGTCGAGCGCGCCGATTGCTGTCCCGGTCGCACCGATTGCAGTGGTATTTGCGAATGCACCGGCGAATACAACGTTGCCGGTAGTGCCCGATGGAGCGCTGTAGGTAACGTTCAATGTGGCGCCTGTGGTGCCTGCTGCGGCCATGCCGAAATCGGCCATGGTCGTACCGACAGCGGTGCCAAGTGCGAAGGCGGTGGTGACGTTGCGCCCATCGGCTGCCGCCAGGCTGACGCCGGAGCCGGTGTCGGTTGCCACGACACCGGTCACGGATGATTGTGCATTGAGCGCGGTGACGGCGTTGGAGCGGTTGGTGGTCGCATTGGTTGTTGCGTTAACCGAAATTGCCAGACCGTTGACTGTAATGGTCGCAGTACCGGCGGTCGTTGTGCCGATGGTTTGCGTGGCGGCGGCAACGCTGGTGGCGTTGGCAGTCGCGTTCAGACCTGCTACGCCAGAGCTATTGATGGCATCGGCCAGCTTCTTGGCATCGTTGGCAATGGTTCCCAGCGAGGTAGTGACGCCTCCCACAGTGACCGTTTGCGCGGCAGCCGTGTCGCTGGCGGTACCGATCGACTGACCGGTCAATGTATAACCCTGAAACGAGCCGAGGGATCCGGTGCGGGCACTGGAAATCGAGGAAACGGTGATGCGGTCGTTGCCGGTGTTGTTTGCGCCGACCTGAAAGGTCTGGCTGGAAAACGAACCGTCGAGAAGTTTCACGCCGTTGAAAGAAGAATTGGCGGCGACGCGGTCGATTTCCTGGCGCAACTGGACCACTTCGTTTTGCAGTGCGGCGCGGTCGCTTACGCTATTGGATGCATTGGCCGATTGCACAGTCAATTCACGCATGCGCTGCAGGTTGTTGCCGATCTGCTGCAAATCGCCTTCAGCGGTTTGCGCCAGCGAGATGCCGTCATTGGCGTTGCGTCCCGCCTGGTTCATGCCGCGGATCTGGGCAGTCATCCGATCCGAAATGGCGAGGCCGGCGGCGTCGTCCTTGGCGCTGTTGATGCGCAAACCGGAAGACAGGCGCTGCAATGCGGTGGTGAGGCCGGATTGCGATGTGTTGAGATTGCGCTGGGCGTTTAATGAAGCAATGTTGGTGTTGATAAATGCAGCCATGTTGATTCTCCTGTAAGGGTCCGTTGTGTTCCGGCTCAAGCACTGTCAACTTTGGTTTGCCACCCTGGTTTTCGAGGCATGTCAACCGCTGTTGCTGGTTTTATCGGACGCGGCTGGAAAAAGTTTAGGGTGTTGCACTCTTTATTTTTCCAGACTTGCCTGAACTTGAGCCGGGCACCCTTACTTCGGACGCAAACCGGGAATCTTTAATTTTTGATTGCGATGGCGAATTTTGTGCGGTAGCGATATGGTAAAGCGGGAGAATTGGTTGGACTGATGAAGCGTTAGCCCAACTCGAAGTTGGCGTCTATCTAATCGACCAACTGATTCTTGATCGCGTAATGCGTCAGTTCCGCGTTATGCCGCAGTTTCATCTTTTGCAGCAGGCGCGAGCGGTACATGCTGATGGTTTTCACCGACAGCACCAGTTCGCTGGCGATATCGCTGACGGCCTTGCCGGATGCGATCATCGTCAGCGTCTGATATTCGCGGTCGGAAAGCGTCTCGTGCGGCATTACCTGCCGGTCGTCGCTGACATGGGTGGCGAGTTCCTGCGCCAGCGCCGGGCTGATGTATTTCTTGCCGGCGGCTACCTGGCGGATGGCGTTCACGAGTTCGGCCGGCGCGCTCTGCTTGTTGAGGTAGCCCGCCGCGCCCGCCTTGAGCGAACGCACCGCATACAGGTCTTCGCGATGCATCGACAGCATCAGCACCGCGACGGCCGGCGATTCCTTCCTGACCTGTTTCAACACCTCGATACCGCTGCGGTCGGGCAGCGAAATGTCGAGCAAAAGAACATCGCAATCGTGGTTGCGGAAAAGCTGGACCGCATCGCGCCCGGTTTCCGCTTCCGCCGCGACCACGATGTCCCTGGTATCGGCGAGAATCTGCTTCAATCCCTGCCGGAAAATCGCGTGATCGTCCGCGATCAGGACTTTGATGTTTTTTGTCATGGCGCTTTCCCTGATAACCGTCGGCAGCCTCGATTCGCGGCTGATGACAAATACTGTTTAATGCGTTGCCTGCGGCGACACGGACAGCGGAATCCTGATCGTCACCAGGCAGCCGCCTTCCTTTGCCGCACCCACCGCCAACTCTCCGCCCAATGCATTCGCTCGCTCCGTCATGCCGCGAATGCCGAACGATTTCGGCTTCAGGCGATCGGTCGCGGCGATGCCTCGGCCGTCGTCGGCAACTTCCAGGCTGATGATGTGTTCCGTCTGCGTCAGGCGCACGGTGACGCAACCTGCTTCGGCATGCTTGCCGATGTTGGTCAGGGCTTCCTGAAAAATTCGGAACAGGCCGGTGGCCTGGTTGAGCGGCAAATCGATCTCTTCTTCCTGCGACAAGACATTGCAGGGAATGCCAAGCTGCGTTTCGAATTCCCTGGCTTGCCAGACGATCGCCGCAACGATTCCCAGATCGAGAATGCTGGGCCGCAGATCCAGCGATATGCGGTGCGCCGCCTCGATCGTGCGATCCACCAGCGAATCGACATAGCCGGCCTTCTCCGCCAGCAGCGTTTCGCCGGCAGGCAAGCGCTGCGTGAGCTGGGCCAGCGCCATTTTGATGGCGGTCAGGTTGCCGCCCAGATCATCATGTATTTCCCGCGCGATGCGAGTGCGTTCCTGCTCCTTGACCATCTCGACATGGGCCGACAATTCGGCCAGTTGCCTGCGCGAACGCCTGATCTCGAATTCGGCCAGCTTGCCTTGCGTGATATTGGTCATCAACCCTTCCCATTGCACGCCCACGTTCGGGATGACGCGGGGCGTCGAGCGCAGATTGATCCATTTGATGTCTTTCCACTTCTCGATCCAGATCCGTCCTTCCCAGTTCCAGCTTTTCATGCCGGCGGCGGAAGCGGCCATGGTATCGAGATACGACTGGCGGTCTTCCGGCTGAATCAAATTGAAGAAAAGTCCCGGATCGCTGCGCAGCCGGTGCGCCGTGATGCCCAGCAGCGTGCGGCAGCCTTGGCTTAAATAGGGAAATGAAACACTGCCGTTATACCGTTGCAGGAACTGGTAGACCAGTCCCGGCGTGTTGGATGCAATCGCATGCAGCCGCGATTCGCCGGGGTCGGGCGCGCCGGCCGGATCGCTGTCGATGCAGTTGCCGATGGCGATGAAGGCCGGAACCGGTTGCCGGGCGTAATGAAACAGGCGCAATTCAATCGAATAGCCGGTGCCGTCCTTGCGCACATGCGTTGTCTCGAGCGCCGCTTGCGTTGCTGTCCCGGCGCGCAACGGCTGCAAGGCTTGTTCTATCGCGCCTTTTGCAGGCCCTTTCACCAGATGAAGCGGCGTGAGGCCGGCGAGTTCATGAGCGGCGTACTGCAGATTCATGCGCGCCGATTCATTCACATACAGGAAATGCAGCGTGTCGCAATCCATGATGTAAATCTCGTTGCGCGAACCTTGCATGACAATCGACAACCATTCCGCTTGCGGCATGCCGATTGACTTTTTTAATGAGTTCATGTGCCCGACTGATAATGTCCATCAATCAACAATCGGGCATGTTTTCCGGATACCTGCCAGTGCGAATGATCTGATGGAATAAAAACGGTGCATTTTCCTGTTTGCCCAAACTAACAGGTTTGTGTGTCTCTATTGCTACATGGAAAGCATATTGTTGCCGATAACTTCCGTCAAGCGGATGTACCAAATATGCAAGAAGAGAAGCGGCTGCTTGACATCGCCGGAAAATATCCTGGCGATCCAGCCATGAATGCGGGAATTGAAGTCATAAAGCAGCGCTGCTCTCCGCTCCTCCGTTCAAGAAATTCCATACCATGTCGATATACCACTGATGGCATGCATCCGGCCCATGGTTCGATTTTTCAACGGAACAACTGTCCTCATGAACATTTCCTCATATACAACAAAAGGAAGGCACCCGGCACGCAATGCCTTGCTGCTGGGATTGGTCGCGATCGGAGCAGGCGCGTTGCTGGCATCCGGCATCGGATGGATTGCAGGCGCATCGATCCATCCGGTATTGCTTGCCGTCATTGCTGCGGGCGGCGGCGTCGCGTTCATCATGTGGGCCGGCAGGACGACTGCCGCCGGCAGCAGCCGATTCGCCGGCAAGGTGGTGCAGGAACTGGATGACATCATGATCGGCGCCGCCGAAACCTCGTTCTTCATCGACTCGGTGAAGCAGAAAATCGAGCAGGATGTGCAAACCACCAACGATATCGTCGCCAGTTCCGAGCGGAACGCCGGCACCACCAGGCAAATCGCCGCGAATGCGGAAAAGGCATCGAAAGTTGCCGCCGACGTGCGCACTGAAAGCGGAGCGGGGCGGGCGGAGGCCGATCAGGGCCTGGCCCGGATCGGCAATGCGCGGCTGGATGCGCAAGCCGCTTCCGATGTGATGGCCGCATTGCAGAAGAAATTGCGCCGCATTCACGGCATTACCGAAACCATCACTGAAATCGCCGCGCGCACCAATCTGCTGGCGCTGAACGCCGCCATCGAAGCGGCGCGGGCCGGTCAGCACGGGCGCGGTTTTGCGGTGGTGGCAAGCGAGGTCAGGCAACTCGCGCAACGCACCAAGGACGCCACCGACGATATCGGCGCGATGGTGCGCGAGATCAATGACGAGGCTGAACGCGCGGCGGGCGGCATGGCCGCGCTCACCGGAAAGGTCAATGAAGCGGCGCAAAACGTCGAACGGGTGCATGGTTTTCTGAATAACATCGAACGCTTCGCGCTTGCGTCCGAAGATGAAATCCAGCAGATTGCCACCGCGTCGCGCGAGCATGCCGATGTTGCCCGCACGATCGCCGATGCGATTTCCGGCATTCGCGACGGCATGTGCTCCACCGAGGAAGCGCTGCCGCGCGCGGCGGGTTCCGCGATGGTGCTGGCCGAACGGGCGGAAGCCGTTTTCATGGTGGCGAGCGAGTCCGACGTTGAAACCTCGCACGATGCGATCCGCGCGGCGGCCGATCATGCGGCACGGGAGGTGGCGCGCATCTTTACCGATGCCGTCGCCGGCGGCCAGATCAGCCTGGAAGCATTGTTCGACCGGCATTACAAACCGATCCGCAACACCGATCCGCAAAAGTACACGACAAGTTTCGATGCGTTCACCGACCGGGCGCTGCCGGCCTTGCAGGAACGGATATTGGCCGCCATGCCGCATGTCGTTTATGCCGGCGCGGTCGATAACAACGGGTATTTTCCGACGCATAACAGAAAGTTCAGCAAGCCGCTGACCGGCGATTACGACAGCGATCTTGCCAACAACCGTACCAAGCGGATATTCAACGACCGCACCGGCGCGCGCTGCGGCTCCAATACCAAGCCGGTGCTGCTGCAAACGTACAAGCGCGACACCGGCGAAGTCATGCACGACATGTCGGTGCCGATTTATGTAGCCGGCAGGCACTGGGGCGGATTCCGCATCGGCTACCGGTCGAGCATGCCGGACGAACGCGCAGCCGTTGCCGCTCATGGAAAATAAAGGATCGGTCCCAACGTGAAGCCGGCGCCGCAGAATAAATTAAACGGAACCAGGGAATTCGAATTCACCACGGCCGACTTCGACCGGGTGCGGGACATGATTCACCGGCGGGCCGGCATAGCGCTTGCCGAAAGCAAGCAGGAAATGGTCTACAGCCGTCTGGCCCGGCGGCTGCGCGCGACCGGCATACCGTCTTTCGCGAGCTATCTCGATGCGCTGGAAAACGGACGCCACCCCGAAGAATGGGAGGCGTTCACCAATGCGCTGACCACCAACCTGACATCGTTTTTCCGGGAAGCGCACCACTTCCCGCTGCTCGCCGAACATGTCCGGAACCGGAAAGACCAGATCACGGTCTGGTGCGCGGCCAGTTCGACCGGGGAAGAACCGTATTCGATCGCGATGACGCTGTGCGAAGTATTCGGCACCCTTGCGCCGCCGGCCCACATCGTCGCGACCGATATCGATACCAATGTGCTCACCACGGCGGAGGAGGGTATCTACTCGATCGACAGGCTCGATAAATTATCAGCCGACCGCACCCGGCGCTTTTTCCTGAAAGGCGCCGGAAGCCAGGCCGGGTTGGCCCGCGTGCGGCCGGAGCTGCGCAAGATGGTCAGCTTCAGGCCGCTTAATCTGCTGGGCGACAACTGGCCGATTGCAGGTCCGTTCGATGTCATTTTCTGCCGCAACGTGATGATCTATTTCGACAAGCCGACGCAGGGAAAAATTCTGGCCCGGTTCGCGCCATTGATGAAACCGGACGGACTGCTGTTTGCCGGGCATTCCGAGAATTTCCTGTATGTATCCGATGCGTTCAAGCTGCGCAACAAGACCGTGTATCAACTGGCCCGGCATAATGACCCGAATAGCCGCATCAGTTTGCAGGGCATGAGAAATCCCCCATGAGCCAAGTCCTGGAAGAGCAGTTCGCCACCAATGTCTATTACGACCGGACGTTCGACTGCGACGCGGCGAAGATACTGCCGGGCGAATATTATTTTACGTACAAGGACATGCTGATCGTCACCGTGCTGGGTTCGTGCGTGGCGGCATGCATCCGCGATCGGGTGACCGGCATCGGCGGCATGAACCATTTCATGCTGCCGTATGGCGGCAACGACGCGGACGGCCCGCTATCGGCGTCGATGCGCTACGGCACCTATGCGATGGAAGTACTGATCAACGAACTGCTGAAAGCCGGCGCGCGGCGCGAAAACCTGGAAGCGAAGGTATTCGGCGGCGGCAATGTGCTGCAGGGATTCATCGCCATCAATGTCGGAGAACGCAACGCGCAATTCGTCCGCGAATATCTGCGCGCCGAGAATATCCGGGTGCTCGCCGAAGACCTCAACGACGTGCATCCGCGCAAAGTCTATTTTTTTCCGCGAACCGGAAAAGTGCTGGTGAAAAAGCTGAAGAGACTGAACAACAACACGCTGGTCAACCGGGAGCAGGATTACGCGAGCAAGCTGCAGTCCAATACGGTGGGCGGCGCGGTCGAGCTTTTTTAGCGCATATTTCGCCACCATGCGTTTGTATGGGATGCGTTTTGTTCGCCGTAACAGAGGCGCATGGCAATGGCGCTCAAGCCGGTTTCAAGCCCACGGTATCAATGCCTGCTGCTGCACCAGCGCGATGAATTCATCTTCCGGTATCGCCTTGCTGAAGTAAAAACCCTGATATTCATCGCAATCGAATTTTCGCAGCGTTTCGAGCTGGATGGCGGTTTCCACGCCCTCCGCGGTCACTCGGAGGCCGAGCGCATGCGCCATCACGATGATCGCCTGCACGATCGCGAAATCGTTCGCGTCCTGCGGAATGTCATCGATGAATGACTTGTCGATCTTCACGCTGTCGACCGGAAACCGTTTCAGATAAGCCAGCGACGAATAGCCCGTACCGAAGTCGTCGATCGATAGCGCAAAACCCAGTTCCCTGATGTCATCCATCAGTGCGATCGCCTGTTCCCGGTTATTCATCACCATGCTTTCCGTGATTTCAAATTCCAGGAAAGCCGGATCGATCCGCCGGGTATCGATGACGTGCTTGACATCGTGCAGCAGATTCGCATCATTGAGCTGGCTGGCCGACAGGTTGATCGCAACGCGCCCGAACGAGATGCCGGCCTTGTTGAACGCATCGATGCCGCAACAGGCGATATCCAGCACCAGCATGCCCAGCGCGCCGATCAGCCCGGTTTCTTCGGCCAGGCCGATGAACGCGCCCGGAAACAAAAGCCCCTGTTCCGGATGCTGCCAGCGCACCAGCGCTTCGGCGCCGACGATCTGTCCGGTGCGGACATCCATCTTGGGCTGGTAATAGACAACGAATTCGCGGCGCTCGATGGCGCGGCGCAGCCTTGTCTCCAGCGCCAGGCGTTCGATCGAGTGCGTATTCATTTCGGACGAATAAAACTGATAGTTGTTCTTGCCCGTGGTTTTTGCCCGGTACATCGCGATATCGGCATTCTTCAGCAGAAGCTGGGCGCTTGCGCCATCGACCGGATAGGTGGCGATGCCGATGCTGGCACTGAGCTGGCATTCCTGTCCGTCGATTTCGAACGGCCGGGCGGCTTCCATCAGCAGCCTCTGCGCGATTTCTCCCAGATGCTGCGGATCGCTGTAGTTTTCGACCAGTACGATGAATTCATCGCCGCCGACCCGTGCAATGGTGTCCGAGTCGCGCAGGCAGGCACGGAAATAGGTGGATACGTTGCGCAAGACGGCGTCTCCGGTTTCGTGACCGAAGGTATCGTTGATATTCTTGAACCGGTCCAGATCGAGAAACAGTACGCCGACCGGCGCCCGGCTGCGCTCGGCCTGCATCAGCGCCTTGTTCAGATATTGTATGTACAGAAAGCGGTTCGGCAAGCCGGTCAGTTCGTCGTAATGCGCCAGATGGCGGATCCGGTCCTCCGCCCGCCGGCTTTCGATCGCGATGCCCGCCAGGTCGGTACTGATGCCGACCAGTTGCACGTCCTGCGCGGTGGGAATGCCTTTCGTGCCGTACAGCATCGAAAAAGCGCCGAGAATCTGGCCGCGCTTGCCCATGATCGGCCAGCAACCGCATGCAACGAAACCGTTTTCGGTAAACAGATCGCGCATTCCGCGCATCGATGGATTCGATGCGATATCCTCGACCATGACCGGGTACTGCGTCAGCACGACTTCGCTGGCAGCGCCATTACCTTCCTTGATCTGCATGCCGGATACGCGCTGCATCAGCTGCTCCGCGATATTCGGACCGGCGCCCCAGGTGAAGCGGGTCTGATCTTCATTCAGCAGCAGCATCATGCAGCGGCTGTGCGGCGCGCGGCGCTCGATGAATAAAATGATCTCGTTGAGAATCCGCTGCAGGTCTGCGCCGGCGGCAATGATGTGGAGAATCTGGTTTTGGCCTTTTTGCAGTTCCTCAGCCTGCTTGCGGGACTGGATATTCCGAAAAATGCAGAGCGCCAGCGGTTTGTTTCCCAAGCTTGCGCGGCTCAAGGTGATCTCGTTGTAATGCAACTCGCCGTCGCGTACGATCGCCCATTCGAATTGCTGCGGTTCGCCGGCGAGCGCCGCATCGATCAGGCGCTGTCTGTCCGCATGGGAAGACGGTGTTTTCGGCTGCTCCGATGGAGAAAAATCACCCGCCGATCGGCCAATGATCTGCTGTTTTGTCTGTACGCCGAAAAGCGTTACTGCCGCGCTGTTGCAATCTACGTACAACTGATTCTGATCGAGCACCAGGATGGCGTCGGTCGCCCCTTCAAACAGCATGCGATAGCGATTTTCGCTTGCTGCAAGGTTATCTTCCGTTCTGCGCAAACGTTGAATGTGCAGCATCAGAAAGAAGGTAAGTATGCCGATAAATAAAATAGTTGCGCCTGTAAACAATATTCTTTGCACTGAACGGCTTTTCCACGGTGCAAGCGTATTTTCCATATTCAACGCATAAACTGTTGTGATTGGAAAATTGGCAGCCTTGCAATATATAAAAAGGTGGTGACGGCCATCAAAAATCGAAATGTCTTCGAATGAACCTTCAGATTGAGAATTGGCTATTTTCTGCGAAACCGCAGAATGGGAAATGTCCCGGCCCAGTGAACGCTCGTCGAAAGGTGTGCGTATCAATACAAAGCCGTCATTCGTCCGCAAGGTGATCGCTGCATTCCTTGCACCGGCTACCCGTGTATAAAAATCCAGGAAGTAGGCTGTCCGGATCGATGCGCCGATGATTCCGATGCGCCGGCCTTGGCGATCGAAAAGGTTGCGCGCCATCGGTATGACCCATTCGCTATCGTAGCCGCTTTGCATCGGCAACCCGATCGCCGTTTTTTTGTAATCGGGATGCGCATTGAGAAACTGTATGAATCGATGCTTGCTGAAATCGAATTCATGTGCCGGGTACTGGATGGTCGTAATCCAATTCACCCCTTGCGGATTTACGATCCAAAGCGCGGCAAGGGATGGCAGTTCAATTTTTTCTTTAACGAGGAATCGATATATTGCCTTTTGGCCGTTTGATGCGATGCCATCCGAATCGCGGATTCCTTCGGCCGCATCGGCCAGCACATGTTCGACCTGTTCCAGCATCTGGACTGCGTGCGCTCCCAAGCCGCGCACTGTTACCAAACCGTTCTGTTTTTCGGATTCGATGGTCAGTTGGCGATCCTGCACGATAGCCCACCAGGTCTGACCGATCAGCGCGGCAATCGTCAGGCAAATGAAGAGCAAGAGTACTGGCCGGGCGTCGCGTAGCGGACGGACAGCAGCTGTGGTTGTCATCCTCTGTCCTCTATGGGAAAAATCACTCTGATGATTCTGAAGTGCAACAATCTTTATGAGAGCTTATCTGATATGCCCGCTGATAGGAACCATGGCATATGGTATTTCCGCGACAGTGCCCATCTTTCGAATCCCGTCTTTTCAAGATGATTCCGAAGGATGAAAGCGCGGAAATCGAATGCGGACCTTATTCGTGCCGTAATGGCAACCGGTGATGAATGACGCTATCGCGTACTGCATGGCGCAGCCGGGATATATCGACAACTATTGATTGAACTCATTGTCTGCGCTGAAAAGGGGCAGAAAATGAAAAATATGGCGTTTCAGCTTTTGCTGTCGGAACGGCGACCGCGGGTTCTGGCTTTAGCGCTATTATGTTCTGGGTTTATCCAGTATAATGCGTGATCGTTGAGATTCGAGCTAGTAGTGGTGCAGTACATCAGTCTGTCATTCCTTACTTGGTTGAAACGATCTAACGGGCAACTGCCCAACTTAACTGAAATAGGAAATTGTAATGGCAACTGGTATCGTAAAATGGTTCAATGATTCGAAGGGTTTCGGCTTTATTACTCCTGATGAAGGCGGCGAAGATTTGTTCGCTCACTTCTCGGCAATTCAGTCGAGCGGCTTCAAGTCGCTTCAAGAAAACCAGCGCGTTTCTTTTGAAGTAACCGCCGGCCCAAAAGGCAAGCAAGCTTCGAACATTCAGCCTATCTAAGCTGAATCAGGCGACACAAAAATCCCCGGCTAGCCGGGGATTTTTTTTGGGCGCTTTCCATCGATCATGACTTTGCTGACGGAATGTGCAAGCCGATTACCCCAAGTGAAAAAGATTCACGCGAGCATGAAAAGGTTTAAAAGCCTGACATGGATGATTCCCGATTCTTTTCGATTAAGATTGCCGGGGTTTTAAAAAGACGGGCAATCGGCATCAGGTTGAAATTTTATTGCCGATATTAAAATTTCAAGTTCGCTGTGCCGTTTCAGTAGTTTCAGTAGTAGTACGTAAGTGATTTTGTTGGTTGCTGAGCGTGTATCTTGCTTTTACACTTTGCAGCGCTGCAAAATCGCTTGGGGCAGCAGACGATCCGGGTTTCATCATCAACATAATTTCAGAGGAAGACATGACTTACAAAACAAAATCGCTAATCGCCGCAGCGTTGTTAAGCTGGACAGTTGCTGGATTTGCGGCAGAGCCGATCAAGATCGGCGTGAGCGGCCCATTCACCGGCGGTTCTGCCCCTATGGGCGTTTCGATGCGCGACGGCGTCAAGCTGGCGGTATCCGAAATCAATGCGAAAGGCGGCGTGCTGGGTCGCAAATTGGAAATGGTCGAACGCGATGACGAAGCCAAAAACGAGCGCGGCGTTCAGATTGCCCAGGAATTGATCAACAAGGAAAAAGTGGCGGCTACCGTCGGCTTCATCAACACGGGCGTTTCGCTGGCTTCCCAGCGCTTCTACCAGGAAGCCAAAATTCCCGTCATGAACAATGTCGCGACCGGCACCATCGTGACGCATCAGTTTGACGACCAGCCGGAAAATTATGTGTTCCGCACATCGGCCAACGATGCCATCCAGTCCGCGATGATCGTGGACGAGGCAATCACCCGGCGCAAATTCACCAAGGTCGCGATTCTGGCCGACTCCACCAACTACGGGCAGCTTGGCCGCGAAGATCTGGAAAAAGCGCTCGCGAAAAAAGGCATCAAGCCGGTTGCGGTAGAGAAGTACAACATCAAGGACGTCGATATGACGGCGCAATTGCTGAAGGCAAAGCAGGCCGGCGCGCAGACGGTTCTCACCTACGGCATCGGTCCCGAACTGGCGCAAATCGCCAACGGCATGGAAAAACTCGGCTGGAAAGTGCCGATGATCGGCAGCTGGACCCTGTCGATGGCCAACTTCATCGACAATGCCGGCAAGAATGGCGAAGGCACGCTGATGCCGCAAACCTTCATCCAGGAACCGACCACGCCGAAGCGCAAGTCTTTCATTGATGCTTACGTGAAGACCTACAAGCCTGCGGGCGGCCGCATACCGTCGCCGGTTTCGGCAGCGCAAGGCTACGATTCGATCTACCTGCTTGCCGCTGCAATCAAGCAGGCCGGCACGACCGATGGTCCGAAAGTCCGCGCCGCGCTGGAAAACCTGAATGATAAAGTGGATGGCGTGGTCACCACCTACAACAAGCCTTACAGCAAGACCAACCACGAAGCAATCGATGCGAAAGCCACCGTCTTCGGCGAAGTCAAGAACGGCCACATCGTTCTAGCCAAGTAATCCGATCTGGCATCGTTATCGTCGGCCTCACCGACGCTTGACGATTGACTGGCCAGTCCTCGCGATGCGGGGCTGGCCTTTTTCTTACCGAACAATGGCGCATTGACGCCGGCCTCTGGGTGAAATAATGGACATTCTGCTGCAACTCGTTTTCAGCGGCATCGCGTTAGGCATGATCTACGCGGTGATCGCATTCGGCTACCAACTCACATTCGCCACTTCCGGCACGCTCAATTTCGGCCAGGGCGAAGCCTTGATGCTGGGCGCGCTGGTGGGCTTGAGCTTGGTGGGTAACATTCACGGCGGACCTTACCTCAATTACTGGCTGATGATTCCGCTGGTGATCGTCTTCGGATCGCTGCAAGGCATCGTGGTCGAATGGATCGGCGTCCGTCCCGCGATCAAGATCAAGTCCGAATTCGGCTGGATCATGTCGACCATCGCGCTGGCGATCATTTTCAAAAACGTTGCCGAAAATATCTGGGGCAAGGACGATCTGACCTTCCCGACACCGCTTACCGCCACGCCGTTCAAGGTCCTCGGCGCCAACGTGCAGCCGATGCAGGTCGTCGTTGTGCTGGGTGCGCTGGCGATGATGTTCGCGGTCGAGATGTTCAACCGCAAATCGATTTACGGCAAGGCCGTGGTCGCGACTTCCAACGACCGCGATGCCGCCGGACTGATGGGCATCAATACCAGCATGGTGATCACCTTCTCGTATGCGCTGTCTTCCGCGACGGCGGCGTTCGCCGGCGTGCTGGTGGCGCCTTTGACGTTGACCGGCGCAACGATGGGCACCGCGCTCGGCCTGAAGGCGTTCGCAGTGGCGATTATCGGCGGGCTGACATCGGGCATGGGCGCAATCGTCGGCGGCCTGATTCTCGGCGTCGCTGAAACGCTGACCGGATTTTATATTTCGACCGGCTACAAGGAGGTGCCTGGATTGGTGCTGTTGCTGCTCGTATTGGCGATCAAGCCGGCGGGCCTGTTCGGCAAAGCCGCGATCAAGAAGGTATGAACATGAACAAGAAATCGCTTGTCTTCGCAGTACTCGGAATTGCCGCGCTCGCGCTGTTCCCCGTGATGTTCCACAATCCTTACTATCTGCATCTTGCGGAAACGATTCTGATCTACGCGATCCTGCTATTCGGGCTGGATATCGTGGTCGGCTATACCGGGCAGGTGTCGCTCGGCCATGCCGCGCTGTTCGGCATCGGCTCCTACACCGCAGGCGTGCTGTACATGAAACTGGGATTGCCGTTCCTGGTTACCGTGCCGGCCAGCATTGCGGTCACTGCCGCATTCGGCGCGGTGCTCGCATTGCCGGCGTTGCGCGTGACCGGCCCGTACCTGGCGATGGTGACGCTAGCGTTCGGCACGATCGTCCAGATCCTGATCAATGAAATGACATTTTTGACAGAAGGGCCGATGGGCATCAAATTGATGAAACCGTCGCCTTTCGGCCACAAGCTCGACGAGGTTGAATTTTTCTACCTGGTGGCGCTGTTGATGGTGCTGTCGCTGATCGTCGTCCATCGGATCGTGAAGTCGCATTTGGGTCGCGCGTTTCAGGCATTGCGCGACAGCCCGATCGCGTCCGATTGCATGGGCGTGTCGGTATATCGCTACAAGGTATATGCGTTCGTGATCAGCGCGGCGCTGGCCGGCCTGTCCGGCAGCCTGTATGCCTATTCGGAACAATACATCTCGCCCAATACCTACAACTTCGAGCTGACGATCCTGTTCCTGCTGGCGGTGATCATGGGCGGGCGAAAAACGCGCAGCGGCGCATTGATCGGCGCGGCCATCGTCGTGACGCTGCCGAGCCTGCTGGCCGATATCGAGCTGTTCCGCCAGATCGCGACCGTTGCCGCCGTGATCGGCGTCGTTTCCGCCGTTTTTCTGCTGGCTAAAAAGCGCAAGACGGTACGGGAAATCGCGGTGCCGGTCGCATCCACCGTCGGCATGGCTATCTTCGCTTACCGTCTGGAGAACATTACCGATTGGCGGCTGACGGTGTTCGGCCTGATGACGCTGTTTGTCGTGTACTACCTGCAGGATGGTATCGTCGGATTCCTGCGCGGCATCACCGGCAAGGGCGGGCCAAGAGGCGTCCATGATTCAGCCGCGATTGCAGCGGCCGACGAGGCGCACGCCTGGGCCGATTCCGATCAGGCAGCGACGGTTGCGACCAATTTGCTGAGCGCCAAACAGGTGCTGATGCAGTTCGGCGGATTGAAAGCGTTGAACCAGGTGGATCTGCATATCGTCAAGGGTTCCGTGCACGGCTTGATCGGCCCGAACGGGTCGGGCAAGAGCACGATGATGAATGTGCTGACCGGCATCTACAAGCCGACCGCCGGCGAAGTGGAGTTCAACGGCGCCGTCATTTCCGGCTCCACGCCGTCGGCGATTGCGCTGGGCGGCGTCGCGCGTACGTTCCAGAACGTGCAATTGTTCGGCGAAATGACCGCGACCGAAAATGTGCTGGTCGGCCTGCACCATACCTTCAAAAGCAATGTGCTGGACGTGATGCTGCACACGCCGCGCTACAAAAGAGAGGAACGGGAAGCGCGCGTGCGCGCAGCCAGCATCCTGCAATTCGTCGGCCTGGCTTCTCTGGCCAATGAAGAAGCGCGCAATCTGCCATACGGCAAGCAGCGCTTGCTGGAAATCGGCCGCGCGCTGGGCCTGAATCCGAAACTGCTGCTGCTGGATGAACCGGCCGCCGGCCTGACCGCGCCCGACATCAAGGAACTGGTCGCGATCATTCGCAAGATCCGTCAGCACGGCATCACGATCATCCTGATCGAGCATCACATGGATGTGGTGATGTCGATCTCGGATACCGTGACCGTGCTCGATTTCGGCCAGAAGATCGCCGAAGGCAAGCCGGCCGCGGTGCAGACCGATCCGAAAGTGATTGAAGCCTATCTGGGCGGCAGCGTTAGTGAAGAGCCGCTTGTTGCCGATACCGATCCAGCCCTACCTTTAGCGAGAAACTGACATGCTATCCATTTCCAATTTGCACGCGGCATACGGCAAGGTAGAAGTCTTGCACGGCATTTCGCTCGATGTCCCAAAAGGCAAAGTCGTGACGCTGATCGGTTCCAACGGCGCAGGCAAAACCACCACGATGCGCGCCATCTCCGGCATGATCAAACCGAAGGTCGGCAGCGTGATGCTGGCCGGCAAGGATGTCACCGGGCTGGAATCGCACAAAATAGCCCGGGCCGGGCTGGCGCATTCACCGGAAGGGCGGCGCGTATTCGCCACGATGAGCGTGACCGACAATCTGTTGCTCGGAGCTTTTCCGCGTTTTACGCGTTCGCGTCCGCGCGGCGACATCAAGGTTGACCTTGAGAAGGCGCTCGAACTGTTTCCGCGATTGAAAGAGCGGCAGAATCAACTTGCCGGCACCTTGTCCGGCGGCGAACAGCAGATGCTGGCAATGGCGCGTGCCGTCATGCTCAATCCGGAAGTCATCCTGCTCGACGAACCGTCGATGGGGCTGGCGCCGATCCTGGTGGAAGAAGTCTTCCGCATTATTTCGCGCCTGAAAGAAAGGGGCGTCACAATGCTGCTGGTCGAGCAGTTCGCGGCGGCGGCGCTGAACGTGGCCGATTACGGTTACGTGCTCGAGAACGGCCGCATTTCAGTACACGGTCCGGCCGAAAATCTGAAAAACGATCCGGCGGTGCAGGCGGCCTATCTGGGCGGCGGCCACCAGCATTAAGTCTTTCGCCAGTAATCCGGCCGGGCATAGGCGCGGCGCAAAAAATCCACGAAAGCGCGGATGCGCAACGGCAAATGCTGCCGTTGCGCAAACATCGAATAAATGTCGTTGCCCTGCGTGGCAAACTCATCCAGCACGGTCACCAGTTTGCCGGATTCGATTTCGGTGCCGACTTCCCACATCGAGCGCCACGCCAGCCCCTTGCCGGACAGCGCCCAGTCGTGCAGCACCGCACCGTCGTTGCACACCATGTTGCCGGCCACTTTCAACGTGACGTTCTTGCCGTTCTGTCGAAAGGTCCAGCCGCGCTGGCTGCCTTCGCTGCTGATGGCCAGGCAATTGTGCCTGACCAGATCATCGAGCGATGCCGGTGCGCCGTGGCGTGCGATATAAGAAGGAGCGGCTACCACGACGCGCCGGTTGTCGGCCAATTTGACGCCGATCAGGCTGGAATCGGACAGCGCCGCGATCCGGATCGCGATATCGATGCCTTCGCCGATCAAATCCACCACGCGATCGTTCAGATTCAGCGTCATCGTCACATCGCGATGCTCGGCCAGGAAAGACGGCATCAACGGCGCCACATGCAAACGTCCGAACCCGGCCGGCGCGGAAATCGCGAGATGGCCGCTGGCCCTGGCGCTGCGTTCCGAAACCGATGATTCCGCATTTTCCAGGTCGGCAAGAATGCGCTGGCAGTCTTCAAGAAAAGCGATGCCTTCGTTGGTCAGCGCGATCTTGCGCGTCGTGCGCTGCAACAGCTTGACGCCCAGCCGCTGTTCCAGCGCATCGAGCCGCCGGCCGATCATCGCCGGCGCAATGCCTTCCGCGCGGGCGGCGGCGGATAGGCTGCCTTTGGCAGCGACATCGACGAAGGTGGAGATTTGCTTGAATTGATCCATTGAATTTGCAGCTGAAATAATGTGATGCCGTTTCGGTCATTTCTATCACTTATGATTAAAACGCAATAATAAAATGATAAATACATTGGTTTATGTGTATTTATAATGAATATACTGTGATTTATATATCTGACGCAAGTTATGACCATGCCGATCCAAGCCATTATTTTCGACGCCTACGGCACCCTGTTCGATGTGTATTCGATCGGTGCGCTCGCGGAAAAGCTGTTTCCGGGCCGAGGTGACGCGCTGGCCGCGTTGTGGCGCGACAAGCAGATCGAATACACGCGCTTGCGCACGATGTGCTCGATGTACAAGCCGTTTTGGGAAGTCACGCAGGATGCGCTGGTTTTCAGCTGCAACAAGCTGGATCTGGATCTGACCTTCGATGCGCAGAATACGTTGATGGGGCAATACGCAAAGTTGCCGCCTTTCCCGGAGAACCTCGGTGTGCTGCGTCGGCTTCAGGCGATGGAATTGAAACTTGCGATCCTGTCCAACGGCAATCCGCAAATGCTCGATGCGGTGGTCAAGGCGGCCGGAATGCAAAACATCTTCAATCATATCCTGTCGGTCGACGCGGTCAAAAAATTCAAGACCGCGCCGGAGGCGTATCAACTCGGACCCGACATGTTCGGCCTGTCGGCAAAAAACATTTTATTCGTATCGAGCAATTGCTGGGATGCCTGCGCCGCGACCTGGTTCGGCTACACGACATTCTGGGTCAACCGTGCCAATGCGCCGCTGGAAGAGCTGGGCGTCAAACCCGATGCAACCGGGCCGGACATGGCGGGTTTGCTGGAATTCATTCAATAGAAACCGGCAGATAAAAAATGAACGCCTGGCAAATTGCGCTAGTCGCTGCCGCCGCTTTTTGCGCGGGCGCGATGAATTCGGTTGCAGGCGGCGGTGTCGGTGTACGGCGGATTTTTCGGCGCCGGCATGGGCATCCTGATGCTGGCCAGTCTTGCGATCGCGGGACACGACGACGTGCATGAAATAAATGCGATCAAGAATCTGCTGGCCGCCATCATCTACAGCGTGACCGTGCTGACCTTTGTCATGGCCGGCGCAATCGACTGGCCCTACACGATGATCATGCTTGTCACGGCAACGCTGGGCGGCTATCTGGGCGCCGGCTTTGCGCGTAAAATTCCTGCACTCTGGCTGCGCCGCTTCATTATTGCGATCGGTTCCGTGCTGACCATTTTCTATTTTTATAAAACGCTGTAAACAACGAATAAACGAATCAATCTTTTTTCAGGAGAACATCATGGCATTTCAAACCCCTGCCGGCATGGAAATCAAGGCCGACATCAAACCCGGCTTCGAACAGATTCTGACGCCGGAAGCGCTGGCGCTGGTCGCCAAGCTGTCGCGCGCATTCGAGCCGCGCCGTCAGCAATTGCTCGCCGCCCGCATCGAGCTGGCCAAGCGCCTGGATGCCGGCGAACGCCCCGATTTTCTGGCTGAAACAAAGCATATCCGCGAAGGCGACTGGAAAATCGCGCCGATCCCGCAAGCGCTCGAATGCCGCCGCGTCGAAATCACCGGTCCGGTGGAGCGCAAGATGGTCATCAACGCGTTCAATTCCGGCGCCGACAGCTACATGACCGATTTCGAGGATTCGCACACGCCGAATTGGGACAATCAGATCACCGGCCAGATCAACCTGAAAGAAGCGATCCGCAAAACCATCAGCCTCGAACAGAACGGCAAGACCTACAAACTCAACGATCAGGTTGCCACGCTGATCGTGCGCCCGCGCGGCTGGCATCTCGATGAAAAACATGTGACGATCGATGGCAAGCGCGTCTCCGGCGGCATTTTCGACTTCGCGCTATTCATGGTGCACAACGCCAAGGAGCAGATTGCGCGCGGCGCCGGCCCTTACTTCTATCTGCCGAAACTGGAATCGCATCTGGAAGCGCGCTTGTGGAACGACATCTTCGTGATGACGCAGAACGAACTCGGCCTGCCGCAAGGCACGATCAAGGCCACCGTGCTGATCGAAACGATACTCGCCGCGTTCGAGATGGACGAGATCCTTTACGAACTGCGCGAGCATAGCGCGGGCCTGAACGCCGGCCGCTGGGATTACATTTTTTCGTGCATCAAGAAATTCAAGCTCGACAAGGATTTTTGCCTGGCTGACCGCGCCAAGGTCACGATGACCGCGCCGTTCATGCGCTCTTATGCGCTGCTGCTGCTGCAGATCTGCCACAAGCGCAATGCGCCGGCAATCGGCGGCATGGCCGCGCTGATCCCGATCAAGAACGATCCGGAAAAGAATGAGGTCGCGATGGGCGGCGTCCGTGTCGACAAGGCGCGCGATGCAACCGACGGCTACGATGGCGGCTGGGTCGCGCATCCGGGCCTGGTCGATCTGGCGATGACCGAGTTCAGGAAAGTCCTGGGCGACAAGCCGAACCAGATCGGCAAGCAGCGTCCGGATGTGAACGTAGCGGCCGCCGATCTGCTCAACTTCCAGCCCGAGACGCCGATTACCGAAGCCGGCCTGCGCTACAACATCAACGTCGGTATCCATTATCTGGGCGCCTGGCTGGCCGGTAACGGCTGCGTGCCGATTCACAATCTGATGGAAGATGCCGCGACGGCCGAAATCAGCCGCTCGCAAGTCTGGCAGTGGATACGCAGCACCAAAGGCGTTCTGGAAGACGGCCGCAAGGTCACTGCCGACATGGTGCGCGCGATGATCCCGGAAGAGCTGGAGAAAGTGAAAACTATCGCAGGCAACGGGCCGAGCTACGATCGCGCCGCGCAAATCTTCGAAGAGATGTCCACATCGGAATCGTTTGCCGAGTTCCTGACGTTGCCGCTGTACGAAGAAATCTGAATCCCGGTTTTACCGGAATGACCTGATGAACCCGGCCGCGGCCGGGTTTGTTTTTGCGCCTTCGATTTTTACGCTGTCCCGCATACCCCATGCAAATCCGGACTTGAATAAGACGCTTGAATACGGATCACAACAATTTTATGTAAGCCCGTATTCCCGTCAGCAGCATCTCGACCGCCATCGCCGTCAGTATCAATCCCATCAACCGTTCGAACGCCATCATCACGCGCGGTCCGAGCGCGTGCTGCATCCGTTCCGCACCCAGCAGCACGATCAGCCATACGACCGCCACCAGCGACAGCGCCGCGACATGCCACATTACCTCGGCCGCATTATCCGAAGAAAACAGCAATACCGTCGCCAGTGCCGACGGCCCGGCCAGCGCCGGGATCGCCAGCGGAACGATGAAAGGCTCGTGTTCCGGTTCCGGCGAATCTCCGAGCACGCCGCCCGGTTGCGGAAACACCATCCGCAGCGCAATCAGGAACAGGATCACGCCGCCGCCGATGCGCAGCGCGATGTCCGACAATTGCAGCGCCGCCAGAAAATGCCGTCCGAAGAACATGAATATCAGCAGCAGCAAAAAGGCAATCGCGCATTCGCGCACCACCACCCGCCAGCGCCGTTCGGCGGGCACATTGGCCAGCGCGCTGACGAATATCGGCACGTTGCCGAATGGATCGGTCACCAGCAACAGCAGGATGAAGGATTGGAAAAAGCTTTGGGTCATCTGACGGGATTCATGCAACGGATGGGCGCAAAAGCATGCCCATCTTGCATGCTGACGATATTAAAACCTGCCGATGTAATCTTTTTTCCCGATCTCGATGCCGTTGTGGCGCAGGATCGCGTAGGCAGTCGTTACGTGAAAGAAGAATTGCGGCCATGCGTAGTGCACCAGATAAGGCTGCGCCTTGAATGTCCTGGTGGTGTTGGGGCCGGCGCTGACGGTGATGTCGCGTTCTTCGCTGCCGTCGATCTGCGCCGGCGTCAGGGTGTCGATGAAGGCAACCGTTTTGACGATGCGCGCCTTGAGTTCCGCAAAAGTCTGTTCGGTATCGTCATATTTCGGCACGTCGATTCCGGCCAGGCGTGCGCATGCGCCTTTGGCGAAATCGGTGGCGATCATGATCTGGCGGGTGAACGGCAGCATGTCGGGAAACAGGCGCGCCTGCAACAGCGCACTGGGATCGATCTTTTTCGCGGCGGCGTGCGCCTCGGCCTTGTCAAGAATATCGGACAGGCTGCCAAGGATCTGTTTGAAGACGGGAACGGAAGCGGCGTACATGGAAATGGTCATTCGTGTCTCCTGTTGAAAAGTGCGTCGATGATAACAAGAGCGCCGGTTTCCTGCTGCGCCCGTCCCGCTGCGATCAACTGCGCAATGCATGCAGGAAAATCGCCGGAATCTTCAGCCATGAAGGCTTCGCTTCGAACCTGAAAAGATGTTCGGCAACCTTGTGCGCGGACCGATGCGACACGAACCACGGCGGCGTTGGCAGCAAACCATGCCGGCCCGATACGAAGCTGCGCGGAAACGGATGGAACTGGCCGTATAAAACGGTTTTTTCCGGCTGGTCGAACATCATCGTGTTATGCACGGTGCCGATGCCGCTCTGAACATCGTCGATCGGATGGCCGGGAAAGGCGCCCCACGAGGTTTCGGTCAGCAGAAAGCCGACGCCGGTCCACAGATTGACCGCGATGCAGCCATACTTCAGGCGTGCGATTTCCTGCTCGAATTGCCTGCCGAGCTTGGCCCGTGTTTTCGGATGAATGATGATGTTCGCGCCCAATGTTCCGGCCAGCCGCGTGTTGCAGAAATCGACGGCTTTGCGCAGGAAATCCAGCTCGTCCCGATAAGGCAGATGCGGCATGCCGAGCACCGGCGCAAAGGCTTCTTCCCGGTAGAGGAGCTGGTCGGCCTGCGTGTCTTGCGCATCGATGCTGATCAACAACTGCTCGCGTGCCATCGGTTTGCAGACGGAACCGGGCTGTTCGCCGTAATGCTGCCGGAAGCGTTCCTTGCGCTGTTCCGCGCCGGGATAATATGCGGGCCGGTCGGGTGCATTCGACACTGCTTGCGCAACCGCTTGTTCCAGCGCTTCGGCATGTTCCCATCCGTCGGGCAACACCAGCGCCTGCGATGCGATGCAGTTGAAACCGCCATTGTGCAGGCGCTGCGTTGCGATATTTTCCGCCTGGAACGCGATGTCGGCGCCGGTCCACGGACCGGGCACGACGATGACCGGGCTGACGCCGCCCAGTTCGCTGGTGATCGGCTTGCTGTTGATGCGCCGGCGCGGAACGCCAGGCTGCTTTTGCGCGCCGAACACGATGGCGTCATGCGTGACGATGCTGCCGGTGATGTGCATCGTATCGATGCCCGCGTGATTGCACAGATACGCGCCGACATCGCCGCCGCCGTAGGTAATCCGCACGAAGCCGTCGCGAATCAGCAGCGAGAAAACGTCTTCGATGAACGGGCCGAGATAGTCGTTGACCGGATTGAGCTTCAATACCACTACCGATAAATCAGTGTACAGCTTGTACAGGACATCGAGCGGCGCGATGCTGGCAATATTGCCAGCGCCCAGAACGAGTCCCACTTCGCCTTTCGGATGATGTCGCGCGCCATAAGATGCCGCCGCATGATTTGCCACGTCGTGTTGCGGCACATCCGGCTGCATCCACACTTCGGCGCGTATGCCGTTCATCAGCAAGCGATCGAACACGGTGCGGGGAAATACTTCAATTACGGTTTGGCCGGACGTCGATACGCGCGTCGGCAATTTTGAGATGGCGGTCCTGTCGTTCGCTGCGATATTGTCGAGTGTTTCGATCATTTGCTTGACGCTGCGCAGAAGGGCCCACGGACCGGACATCCATTCTTCGCCGGCCAGCGTCGGCGCATGTTCGATTCCTTTGGCTTTGACGGCCGCCGCGACCCAATCCGCGGCGACGCGCGGAATGCGCTCGCGAATATCGGCGAGATAGGCAATCCGCGCCTTGATAGGCAAGGCCGCCCATCGATCCTTGTTTTTCTGAAGAACGGCGATGGCGTCGTCGATTGCGGGCATCGTGACCGGGCTGACTGGTTGATCTTGCAGCGTATTCATGGAAGGGGCCGCCTTTAGGAGTTGATTTTTATTTATATATCCAACGCTTCATTCAATCGTTCGCGCAGATTGCAATCTTTTTGCCAGGCTTTGCGAACCGGGCTGCCAAGCGCTTCGGCACGCAATTCATCATCGCTTTTTTCGACCTGGGCCAGCAACAGCCGGTTTGCCTGCCGCAAATCGGGTTGCACGGTGCCGAAAAAAGCGACGGTATCGCCGCGCTGGATCAGCAGGGTGGGAAAATTCTCGACATCGAGATCGCCTACGACGTCGGCCTGATCTTCGATATCGATCCAGACGAAACGCTTGTCCGGGTGAAGGGTGGCCAGTTCATCGAAACGGGGACGATATTGACAGCAGACGTCGCACCATGCCGCGCACAGGCAGGCGACGATCCATACGTCGCCGGTCAGCGTTTCGGCTAACCGGGACCGATTGTGAAGTTCTAGGGTCAGGCTGGACATGGCGGTATTTTACAGCGTTGCATCCTTGCCGGACTTTGTATGGCGGCAATCGCGCGCTGCCGGTAATGTGCAAGGTAAAATACGGACATGCCTATCATTCTTGCAATCGAAACCTCGACCGAACTCGCTTCTGCTGCGCTGCTGCGCGGCGATCAGGTCATCGCGGGTGAAGCGTCCGGTGTGCAGACCCATTCGCAAACCATACTGCCGATTGTGCAAAGGCTGCTGGCACAGGCCGGCATTGCGCTGGCCGAATGCGATGCCGTTGCATTCGGCGCGGGCCCCGGTTCATTTACCGGCGTGCGCACCGCGTGCGGCATTGCGCAGGGATTGGCATTCGGCGCCGGTCTTCCGGTGATTCCGGTCGTTACATTGCAGGCTATGGCGCAGGCGTGCCGCGAAGCAACCGGCGCGTCGGATGTGCTGGCCGTGCTGGATGCGCGAATGGATGAAGTCTATTGGGCGCAATACCGTTTCGCCGGGCAATGGCAGGCCATCATCGAGCCGACGCTTTCGGCGGCATCCGCCGTATCGCCTTCCGGCGATGTAGTCGCTTGCGGCAACGGCTTGTCGGCATATCCATCGGCGTTCGGGAACCGGCGCTTTGCAAAAGACGCATGGCCATTGCTAATGCCGCATGCGGCAGGCATTGCACGATTGGCGCGCATTGCGTTTGCCGAAGGCCGCACGGTAACGCCGCGCGATGCGCAACCGCTTTATCTGCGCAACAAGGTGGCGCTGACCACGAGCGAACGGCTGATAAGGGCGACCACATGAGTTCCATGCAGAATCCGCTATCGAACCGGCCGGACCGCCAATCGATGCGGTTGGCGCGCATGCAGGCGGACGATATTCAGGAAGTGCTGGAAATCGAATACGGTATTTATCCCTTTCCCTGGACGCGCGGCAATTTTCTGGATTCGCTCGATAGCGGCTACGAAACATGGATCGTGCGCGATGCAACGCATGGGCTGGCCGGATATTTTCTGCTGATGCCGGCTGTGGACGAGGCGCATCTGCTCAATATTACCGTGCATGCGGATTTGCAGGGACAAGGTATCGGGCGCATGATGCTCGATAAAGTGGTTGCACTGACGCAGGGAAAAGGCATGCATTCGGTATTGCTCGAAGTCAGGCCGTCCAACTGTCGGGCACTGGCCGTCTACAGCCGATACGGCTTTTCCCAAATCGGCATCCGCAAGAATTATTATCCTGCGGCGCAGGAAACGCGCGAGGATGCGATCGTCATGAGGCTGCGGGTATGACATCTCCATCAGATCGGCGTGCGGTTTTTTTGAATGAAATGGGCGTGGGCCCATTGTGGGTGCGGCGGGATGCGGCGCCGGCAAGCGCCGCATCCGAACCGCTGATGCCGGCGGCCGCTGCGCCATCGGCTTCCGAGATTGCGGAGATGGACTGGACGCAGCTTCAAGCATCCGTTGCAAGTTGCGTCAAATGCGGATTGTGCAAAAACCGCACCAGAGCGGTATTCGGTGTCGGCGACGAAAAAGCGAAATGGCTTTTCATCGGCGAAGGGCCGGGCCGCAACGAGGATTTGCAGGGCGAACCTTTTGTCGGCCCGGCCGGAAAACTGCTCGACAACATGCTGCGCGCGATTGGATTGAAGCGCGGCGACAATGCGTACATCGCCAACATCGTCAAATGCCGTCCGACCGGCGCCGACGGCAAGGACCGGGCGCCAACGCCGGAAGAAGCCGCAGCCTGCATGCCTTATCTGCAACGGCAGATCGAATTGATCGAGCCGGCCGTCATCGTCGCGCTGGGCAAGACGGCTGCGCTATCGCTGCTCGGCCTAGATCAAAATATCGCCGTGGCCCAGTTGCGCGGCAAGGTGCATCGGTATGCCGGCCTGCCGCTGGTCGTGACTTACCACCCGGCCTACCTGCTGCGCAAGCTGTCCGATAAAGGCAAGAGCTGGAGCGATCTGTGCCTGGCAATGAATGCCTATGCCAATAGCAGGTAACAAGCCGTCCGCCTCTTTTCAGACGCAATTTCATCGCCGCTGGAATGACCTGAACGATCCGCACGTGCGGGCGCTGGCATGGCTGATCGATGCGCCGGATTTGCTCGATCCGCGCGCGGCGCAATGGAACGGGCAGATTGCAACCTTGCCGGCGCATGCCGGCCGGGATGCGCATGAGTGGCTCAGCGCGCTCGATCGTTCGCCTGCCGCGCTGCATGCCTATGCCGATGTCCGGCCCTTTTCGCGTCTGGGCCGCTATGCGGAAAAGCTGATGGCTTTTTATTTCCGGCATCAAGGCTCATTGGTCGCGCATGGCGTGCAGGTGAGGGCCGGCAAAAACGATACGGTGGGCGAATTCGATTTCCTGCTGCGGGATGGCGCGGCGCTGGTGCACTGGGAGTTCGCGACCAAGTTTTATCTGCTCGAATCGACCGGCGCCGGCCCGCAGGCCGATTATTTCGTCGGACCGAACCTGGCCGATACGCTCGGCGCCAAGATGCAGAAGATATTGAGCCGGCAGCTATCGCTGGCCCGGCATCCTGCGGCACAACTGCATTTGCCGCAACCGGTTGCCTCGGCGCAGGCACTGATCAAGGGCTGGCTGTTTTACCATGACGGCGATCCTGCGCCGAACCGGGATCTGGGCGTGTCCGATGCGCATTGCAGCGGATTCTGGTGCACGCTGGCCGAACTGGATGCGCGGAATGCGGAGCGCTATGTCGTTCTGCCGAGATTGAGCTGGCTGGCGCCTGCGAAAACGGATTTTTCCCAATCCTTGAGCAGGAAATCGTTGCAGGAAATGCTGGCGGCGCATTTTGAAAACGACCCGATGCCGGTAATGGCGGCGGTCGTCGAGCGGCAGGGAAACCATGCGGTTGAAACGGATCGGGGATTCATCGTGCCGGAAGACTGGCGCGCCCGGGCGGGGGAGCGGATGCGGATACGGCGCGCGGTTCTGCCGGGAAAATGATTTTCAGTGCTTGTGCTCGCCGATCAGCGCAAGCAAATCATGTTCGCGCTGATTGGCGGCATGCTTGCGCATGATGACGTACATCATGCCCGACACGAACAGGCCGAACATGACGATCACGAGGTTGACGTTCAGATTCAGCTTGACCATCAACGCATAGAGCACCAGCATCGTCAGCACCGACAGGTTTTCATTGAAATTCTGTACCGCAATCGAGTGGCCGGCGCTCATCAGCACATGGCCGCGATGCTGCAGCAGCGCATTCATCGGCACCACGAAATAACCGGACAGCGCACCGATTATCACCAGCAACGGATAGGCGATCCACACCGAATGCACCATCGTCATCATGATCACGACGATGCCCATCGCAATGCCCAGCGGCATGACGCCCAGCGATTTTTTCAACGGCACAAAACGCGCCGCTGCCATGGCGCCGGCCGCAACGCCGACCGCCACCACGCCTTGCAGGATGGCAGCCCTGTCGAGCGGCATGCGCAGCGATTTTTCAGCCCATTTCAGCACGATGAATTGCAAAGTCGCGCCCGCACCCCAGAATAATGTCGTGACCGCCAGCGAAATCTGGCCGAGCTTGTCTTTCCATAACGTCGAAAAGCAGCCTGCGAAGTCGACAATCAATTTGACCGGATTGCGTTGCTGATGCGCATACCGCGCGCCGGTGTCGGGAATTTTCAGATTGAATATCGCCGCAATCAGATACGCGCCGATGATGACGACCAATGCCGCTTCGGTCGGCGTATCGATGCCGGTATCGATGAACGGAAAATTGAATGACAACAGGATCGCCGATATGTGCGTATTGACCAATGCGCCGCCCATCACGGTGCCGAGAATGATCGATGCGACGGTCAGGCCTTCGATCCAACCGTTCGCGGCAACCAGTTTTTCCGGAGGCAATAATTCAGTCAGGATGCCGTATTTCGCCGGCGAATACGCTGCTGCGCCGAAGCCCACCATCGCATAGGCGAATAGCGGATGAACACGAAAGAACATCATTGCGCAACCGACGACCTTGATCAGGTTGGTAATGAACATCACGCGGCCCTTGGGCAGCGCGTCGGCAAAGGCGCCGACGAATGCGGCTAACAATACGTAGGACAGCACGAAAAACAGTTTCAGCAACGGCGTCATCCATGCCGGCGAATTCATCGTTGTCAACAGTGCGATAGCCGCTATAAGAAGAGCATTGTCTGCCAGCGACGAAAAAAACTGTGCCGCCATGATGGTGTAAAAGCCGCGATTCATTCGCATTCTTTGATCGTAACGTAATGTCTCCGGCTTGCTTTATACCATGAATAATTAAGAAAACCCTTGCATTTGCATGCGGGCATTATGATCGCGTCCGGTAAAATAGTTGGATCGCATTTTCAACCATTATTGAAGCCGCAATATTGTTCTCATGCCAAGACCGCTTGTCGCCACCATTGATATCGCCGCACTGCAATTCAATTTAGCCGTTGCGCAACGTTGCGCGCCGCATTCGAAAACATGGGCGGTGGTCAAGGCGAATGCATACGGGCATGGTCTGGCGCGCGGCATGCGCGGTTTTGCGGCTGCCGATGGATTGGGATTGATCGAACTGGATGGCGCGGTGCGGTTGCGCGAAATGGGTTGGCAGAAACCTGTCTTGCTGCTGGAAGGATTTTTCGAGCCGGTCGATTTGAAAACGGTCATCGACTATCGATTGGAAACGGCGATCCATTCCATCGAGCAAATCGAAATGCTCGAAAAAGGCGGCATCAAATCGCCTGTCGATGTGCATTTGAAAATGAACAGCGGCATGAATCGGCTGGGATTCAAACCGGACGCTTTTCGTGCCGCCTATGTAAGACTGCGGGCGATCGATGCAGTTCGCCACATCACATTGATGACGCATTTCGCCAATGCAGACGATGCGGCCAATCCTGCTCTGCCGTTGCAGGAGCAGGTGCGGCGCTTCAATGGCGCGACCGAGGGGCTGGCAGGTCAACGCAGCTTATCCAATTCTGCTGCCGATTTGCTGCATCCTGAGGCGGCGGCCGACTGGGTGCGCCCCGGCATCATGCTGTATGGCGGCACGCCGGGCGGCAGGAGCGCGGCGGAATTCGGTTTGCGGCCCGCGATGACGCTTGCCAGCAAGATCATCGGCATCCAGGATGTGTCGATCGGCGACGCGATCGGTTACGGCAGCCGCTTTGTCGCCGGCAAGCCGATGAAAATCGGCGTAATCGCATGCGGTTATGCGGACGGTTATCCTCGTCACGCACCGAATGGCACGCCGGTCATCGTCGACGGTGTCAGAACCGGCATCGTGGGGCGTGTATCGATGGACATGATCACGGTCGATCTGACGCCGATTGCCGGCGCACGGGTCGGCAGCGCCGTCACGCTGTGGGGCGACGATTTGCCGATCGACGAGGTGGCGCATGCCGCCGGCACGATCGGTTATGAATTGATGTGCGGATTGGCATCGCGGGTGCAAGTGGTCGAGCGGTAGGCGGGCATTGCAGACAGCAATTGCGTCAATGGCAGCACCAATCTCTTACGGACTTCGATTTCACAATGGCCAAACCGAAAACCAATTACACCTGCACCGAATGCGGCGGCATCAGCAACAAATGGGCGGGCCAATGCCCGGCATGCAATCAGTGGAATACGCTGGTCGAAACGCTGATCGAAACGACCGGCAACCGTTATTCCGCACAGCCGCAGGGACTTGCCCAAACCGCGCCGGTCATGACTCTGGCCGATATCGAGGCGATCGATGTGCCGCGCTTCGGCACCGGCATTGAAGAATTCGACCGGGTATTGGGCGGCGGCCTGGTGCCCGGCGGCGTGGTGCTGATCGGCGGCGATCCCGGCATCGGCAAATCGACGCTGCTGCTGCAGGCGCTGGCGAATCTGTCGCGCATCAAGCAAGTGCTGTATGTCAGCGGCGAGGAATCCGGCGCGCAAATCGCATTGCGCGCCAAGCGGCTGGCGGTCGATGCGAAAGATCTCAAGCTGCAGGCCGAAATCCAGCTGGAAAAAATACTGAATACGCTGGCCGAACACAAGCCGCAGGTCGCCGTCATCGATTCGATCCAGACGGTCTATTCCGATGCGCTCAGTTCCGCGCCCGGTTCGGTCGCACAGGTGCGCGAATGCGCGGCGCAACTGACGCGGGTGGCCAAGCAATCGGGCATCACCATCATCATGGTCGGCCACGTGACGAAGGAGGGCGCGCTGGCCGGGCCGCGCGTGCTGGAGCATATCGTCGATACCGTGCTCTACTTCGAAGGCGATACCCATTCCAGCTTCCGTCTGGTGCGCGCATTCAAGAACCGTTTCGGCGCGGTCAATGAACTCGGCGTATTCGCGATGACGGAAAAAGGGTTGAAAGGCGTATCCAATCCGTCGGCGTTGTTTTTATCGCAGCATGACAACCAGGTTGCGGGATCGTGCGTGATGGTGACGCAGGAAGGCACGCGGCCGTTGCTGGTGGAAATCCAGGCGCTGGTCGATACGTCGCATCTGCCGAACGCGCGGCGGCTGTCGGTCGGCCTGGAACAGAACCGGCTGGCGATGCTGCTGGCGGTATTGCACCGCCATGCCGGCATTGCCGCATTCGACCAGGACGTATTCATCAACGCGGTCGGCGGCGTCAAAATCACCGAACCGGCGGCCGATCTGGCCGTGTTGCTGGCGATTCATTCGTCGATGCGCAACAAGCCGTTGCCGCGCGGCCTGGTGGTGTTCGGAGAAGTGGGGCTGGCAGGTGAAATCCGTCCCGCGCCGCGCGGCCAGGAACGCTTGCGCGAAGCGGCCAAGCTCGGTTTCTCGATCGCGCTGATTCCGAAATCAAATGCGCCGAAACAGAAAATAGAAGGATTGACCATCATCGCAGTCGAACGGATCGATGAAGCACTCAGCAAGATGCGGGAGCACGAGTAGCGATGCCGCGGCATCGATGCCGTTTTGCGATTCAGGTAATTCTTTAAACGACTAAAGCGCGTGCCGCCTTCACACCGCTTCTGACGGCCGATTCCAGCGTGGCCGGATAGTCGCATGCGGTGTAATCGCCTGCGATTGTCAGGCTGCTCATGTCAGTTGTGTTATCGGGGCGAGCCAAGGCAGGCGTACAGGAAAATGTCGCACGCTTTTCGGTAATCACTTTCGTCCATTTCGGATGCGCTAGTTCCGGCAGCCTGAATGCTTTCGCCAGTTGCGCCGCAATCGCCGTTGCCAGCGCGTCATGAGCAATTGCTATGGCGTCGGACGACGCACTGACGACGACTGCCAATAATCCGGCTTGATCCGCATCGAGCTGTCCGCGATCGAATACGAACTGACCCCATTCTCCGGCATTGGCATCATCGATCAATGCAAAAAACGGCTGCGGCAATGTAAGCTCCGGCGGATATTGCAAATAACAAGTCGTGATCGGTTCGTAATTGAACGCAGTTGGATTGTCCGCTTTCATCAGACCGTCCAGCAGGTCAGCGACATGGGACGGCTGCGTTGCGACAACGACAGCATCGAAAGCCGATGCCTCCGATTCCGTTGCGACTTCAACCTGCCAGCACTGGCCGTCCCGTTTGACCGCGTTGACCGTCGC
>DAIDBD010000070.1 GCA_027310305.1 Herminiimonas sp. | reverse complement strand
TTTTGCGCCGTCGTGCCGCACCACGTTGAAAAAGCGGAACAGATGCTGGTCGCGGCTGTGGGTGGCCACGAAGGTGCCGCGTCCCTGATGCCGGATCAGGATGTTTTCGGCGACCAGTTCGTCGATCGCCTTGCGCAGCGTGCCGATCGATACGGCAAAGCGTTCGCACAGCCGTTTTTCCGCGGGAATCGCTTCGCCCGGTTTCCATTCGCCGGCCGACAGCGCCAGCAGCATCTGGCGCTTGACGCCCTTGTAGAGCGTCGTGCCGAGGGCGGTGGAGGGATCGAGTTCACTCATGGTATCGGATCGGAGTGTCATTACAGACGGCTTGGACAGTGCCAGCGAATGTACTGAATACTAGCATTCAAATTGGATAAATGATACATGTCATATAGTTGACATTGATGAATTTAACTACTAGAGTGTTCTCAGAGATGCCGGAATGCGCGAAATATGCGTAAGCATCAAGGCGGGATTGCGCTGCATCGGGTGTTACCTGTAACGGGTGGCCCGATGCGTCGTTACGAATGACAGGGTTTTCATGTTCATGACTGGAAAAAGAAGTTGACGCTGCCAACGGACGCTCAGGTGTCAATCAGGTTGATTGCGCCTACCGCACCGCTGCGTTGCGCAGGCAGGCTTGATGTGGTTTGACTTCGGCGTGGTTCTGGTGGGCGCCTTGCTTGCCGCGATCGTGTCGGGCAGCAGCGGATTCGCATTCGCGCTGATTGCGTCGGCAATCTGGCTGCATGTGCTGGCGCCCAGCGAGGTGGTGCCGCTTGCGGTGATCTGTTCGATGCTGGTCAACCTGGTGATGGTCTGGCATTTGCGGCGCGAAGTGAAGTTCCGCATGCTGTGGCCTTTTCTGGCGGGTGCAATGATCGGCGTGCCGATCGGGGTAGCCGCACTGCATCAGCTCGACGCCCATCTGTTGCGGCAAGGCGTCGGCGTGCTGCTGGTATTCTACAGCGTGTACATGTTCCGGCAACCGAAGATGCCGATCGTACGATTGAGCGCTGCCGGCGGGCTGGCGGCCGATGGCGCGGTCGGCATGCTGGGCGGATTCATGGGCGGCGCCACCAGCCTGAACGGAATATTCCCGACGCTCTGGTGCGGATTGCGCGGCTGGAGCAAGACCGAACAGCGGGGCGTATTCCAGCCATACATCCTGATCGTGCACGCGATGACGCTGGCATGGCTGGGAGGCGTCGGGGAACTGACGATGCGCACCGCGCAGAACGTGCTGCTGTGCATTCCGGCGCTGCTGATCGGTGGATGGGCGGGGTTGCGGCTGTTCCATCACGTCAGTGAAAAGGGCTTCAGGAAAATGATCCTGCTGCTGTTTTTTCTGTCCGGGATCGGGCTGATAATGTGAACCGGTTCACTGAACTACCCTACCGCATCGGCAACGATGTCCGATTCATATGCAAGTGCAGGCGATTAAAGCTTCATGAACAAGAGGCGCAGACAATCCTGATGGCATGCTCCGCATGACCATTCACCATAACGAAGGAGACGACATGAAACCAAGGAAATCCGGAATACCGCTACTGATCGCTGCCAGCCTTTTCTTTGCGGCCAGTACCCATGCGGCGGCTGAAGTGAAAGAGGTCAGAATCGCCCAGCAATACGGCATCAGCTATCTGCCGCTGATGGTCATGGAAGAAAACAAGCTGCTGGAAAAAGAAGCAAAAGCGGCCGGTCTGGGCGACATCGAGGTGAAGTGGTCGAAATTCGCGGGCGGCAACGTGATGAATGACGCGATGCTGTCGGGCGATCTGCAATTCGCATCGGGCGGCGTGGGGCCGTTCGTCACGCTGTGGTCCAAGACAAAAAGCAATATCGGCGTCAAGGCGGTCGCCGCGATGAATTCGATGCCGCTGTTTCTCACTACCCGCAATCCGGCGGTCAAGACCATCAAGGATTTCACCGAGAAAGACAAGATTGCGTTGCCTGCGGTGAAGGTGTCGATTCAGGCGATCACGTTGCAGATGGCAGCGGAAAAAGCCTTTGGACCGGGCCAGCAAAACAAGCTCGATGCGTTCACGGTCACGCAGTCGCACCCGGACGGCATGGCAGCGCTGCTGTCGGGCAGCGGCGAGATCAACAGCCATTTCACGTCGCCGCCGTTCCAGTACATCGAACTGCAGAAACCCGGCATCCACACCGTCCTGAATTCCTATGACGTCACCGGCGGACCGCATACCTTCAACGTCGTCTGGGCCAGCCAGAAATTCGCGGATGCCAATCCCAAGACGTTTGCCGCGTTCGTGAGAGCGTTCGACGATGCGATTGCGACCATCAACAAAGACAAGAAAGCCGCCGCCGAGTTGTATATCAAGGTGGCCAAATCGAAGGATACGGTCGCCAACATCGAAAAAATGCTGAACGATCCGGAGATCGAGTTCACCACTACGCCGAAAAAGATCATGACATACGTCGATTTCATGAGCCGGATCGGCATGATCAAGGTGAAGCCGGCTTCATGGAAGGAAATGTTTTTTCCCAACGCGCAGAATCTGCCGGGGAGCTGATCTGCATGCGATGGCGCAGATCGGGGGCCGCTGTTCGCGCAGCGGCCCTTGTCGTATCGGCATATCGATGTACAGGTTTTCAGCAAAGAAATACTTTAGCTTGCCTAAACAAATACTGGCTTTTCCTTTTTTTCGGCCGGGCCGAGAATGAAGAATCGTGTGACACCGCAGCAAATGGAAAACGGCAATCCCATGACGACCAGTCTCAAAGTAAAAGTGTGGCGGGGCAAGGAACAGGGCAGCTTCACGACCTACGATGTGCCGCGCCGCGAAAACCAGACGGTGCTCGATGTCGTCACGCACATCCAGCGCCATCTCGACCCTACGCTGACCTACCGCTTTTCATGCCGCGTCGGCATGTGCGGATCGTGCGCGATGACGGTCAACGGCGTCGCCAGATGGACATGCCGCACGCATGTCTCCAAGGTCGCCAGGGATGGCGAACTGGAAATCGCGCCGCTGTCGAACCTTCCCGTGATCAAGGATCTGGCCGCCGACATGCGCGAATTCTTCGACAAGTGGGCGCGTGCCAAAGGGCAGTTCAAAGGCACGAAAACCAGGCATGACGATTTCGCGCTGGTCAATCCGGCATCGAAGGAACGGGTCGCCGCCAATGCCGGCATCGAGTGCATCGGCTGCGGCGTCTGCTATGCGTCCTGCGATGTCGTCGCGTGGCGGCCCGCGTTTCTCGGCCCGGCGGCGCTGAACCGCGCGTGGACGCTGGTCAACGACGTGCGCGACGTGCAGCAGCAAGAGCGCCTGAAGGCGGTCGCCGGCGATGCCGGCTGCCATTCCTGCCATACGCAGGGTTCGTGCACCCAGCGCTGTCCGAAGCAGATTGCGCCGACCGCCGGCATTTCCGGCTTGAAAATCCTCACCGCCAGGGCGGCGATCCGGGGCAAGCTATGAGCGATGCATCGCTGCGCCAGGCCAGGCTCTGGTATGTGCAGCGCATCAGTGCGATGGTGCTGGCGGTCTGCGTGCTGTTCCATCTCGGCGTGATTATCTACGCGGTGCGCGGCGGGTTGAGCGGCGCAGAAATTCTGGCGCGCACGCACGGCAACTGGGGCTTCGGCATTTTTTACGGCGTATTCGTGCTTGCCTGTGCGGTGCATGTGCCGATCGGCATCGCCAATATCGCCGAAGAATGGTTCGGCCTAAACGCGTCGAAGGCTGCCGTCATTTCGAAACTGTTTGGCGTGGCGATCCTGGTGATGGGATTGCGCGCCGTATTTGCGGTGACTGCATCATGAAACGCACGAACGACTATCGCGCACGGCAGCATCCAGCCTACTGGGCCTTTCTGGTGCATCGGATTTCCGGTCTGGTTCTCGCGCTGTTTTTGCCGCTGCACTTCTGGGCGCTAAGTCAGGCGATTCAAGGCGAAGCGGCGCTCGACGGGTTTCTCCGGTTTGCCGACCGGCCGCTGTTCAAGTTCGGCGAATGGGGGCTGGTGGTGCTGTTGTCGTTGCACATGATGGGCGGCATGCGGTTGTTGCTGATCGAATTCCTGCCATGGACCGGACCGCGCAAGAACTGGATCGCCGGCGCGGCGGGATTCGGCATTGCAGCCGGCTTGGCGTTCGCGCTGGCATTGGTCGGATAAAAATTGATGTCGCCCTCGCGCGGGAAGACATGCGGCGCAATGCGCTGCGCTTATTGACGCCCTACGACCGAAGGAAGTCCATTTTCGGACGACCAACGGAAGTCCCTGTTCGGGATGACCGGAGAAAGCCAGGTAGGGCGTCAATAGCGAAGCGTATTGCGCCGCATGTGTCGTTTAAATTACTGACCTCTGTGTAAGTTGAATACAGCAAGTCAATCGAACATTGAAGGAAGCAACATGAAAATTGATTTGATCGCAGTCGAAGAGGCCGCCAAGGAACTCTATATCCGTGCGCTGAAGATGCTTCCGCCGGACATCAAGGAAGGCTTCACCCAATTGGCGGAACATGAAACCGCGTCCGGCGCGAAGCGCATCCTGGCAACCATGGTCACCAATATCAGCGTGGCGGAACAGCAGAACAATCTGCTGTGCCAGGATACCGGCGTGCCGATCTACAAGGTCGTCATCGGCAGCGGCGTCGAAGTGGACGGCCATGCATTGAAGCAGGCGATCCGCACCGGTTGCGAGCGCGCGACCCGCGAACATCCATTCCGCTCGTCGGTCGTGCATCCGCTCACGCGCAAGAACGATCACACCTCATGCGGCATCGAGGTGCCGGTGATCAACATCGATTTCGTCGATGAGCCGCAGTTGCTGAAAATAACGATGATCCCGAAGGGCAGCGGCTCGGAAAACAACTCGTTCCTGAAGATGGCGATCCCGGCCGAAGGCATCGATGCGATCAAGATGTTCACGATCGACTGCGTGCTGGCGGCCGGCGGAAAAACCTGTCCGCCGACCATCGTCGGCGTCGGCATCGGCGGCACTTCCGACCTGTGCGTGGCGCTGGCCAAGCGCGCCTCCACCCGCGCGCTCGGCACCCGCTGCGCCGACCCGGCGGGCGCGGAACTGGAGCAGCAATTGTCGGAAGCGGTGAACCAGTTGGGCGTCGGGCCACAGGGACTCGGCGGCGATTCCACCGCGTTCGCGGTGCACATCGAGCTGGCCGCGACGCACATCACAATGAACCCGGTAGCCGTCAACATGCAGTGCCATTCCGCGCGGCGCGCCACTGCCACCTTCACCCCCGCCGGCACCACTTACGGATTCTGATCATGGCCCATTACGAACTCAGCACGCCGGTGACCGAAGCGCAGATCAGGCAACTGTGCGTCAACGATACGGTGACCCTGCAAGCCACGCTGTTCGGCATCCGCGACGCGACGCAGATCCACATGTTCGACCGCAACCGCACCACGCGCTTCGATCTGCGCGGCCACGCGGTGATCCACACTGCGCCGAACGTGAAGAAAGTCGACAAGAGCGCGCAGCATCCGTGCGGCTACGCGCCGATCTGCATCGGCACCACGACGTCCGACCGGATGGAACGATTCACCCGGCCGCTGATGACGCAGAACGGCGTGCGCATCATCATCGGCAAGGGCGGGCTGCGCGAGGATTCGCAATCGGCATTCAACGAACTGGGCGGCGTGTATCTGGCGATCGTTGGCGGCACCGCGGCGCTCGAAACCACCTGGATCGAGCAGATCGAAGATGTCGATCTGGACGATCTGAATCCGGAATCGCTGTGGAAATTCCGCATTAAAAATTTCGGCCCGCTGCTGGTCGCGATGGACAGCCACGGCGGCAGCCTGTACGACACCGTGCGGCACGACAGCCAGGCGCGGCGCGCGCAAGTGCTGGCCAGCATGGGAGTGAAATCGGCATGAACGTCAAGCGCGTGCAGACCGATATCCTGATCCTCGGCTCCGGCGGCGCCGGCCTGTTCGCCGCGCTGCATGCGCATCAGGCCGACTCTTCGCTATCGATCACGGTCGCGGTGAAAGGATTGCTGGGCAAGTCCGGCTGCACGCGGATGGTCCAGGGCGGCTACAACGTCGCGCTGGCCGCCGGCGATTCGGTCGAGCGCCATTTCATGGATACGATCGAAGGCAGCAAGTGGCTGTCCGATCAAGATCTGGCCTGGACGCTGGTGACCAAGGCGGTGGAGCGCGTGCATGAACTGGAGAACGAGCTCGGCTGCTTTTTCGACCGCAATCCGGACGGCACGGTGCATCAGAAGGCGTTCGCCGGACAGACCTTCGACCGCACGGTGCACAAGGGCGACCTGACCGGCATCGAGATCATCAACCGCCTCGCGGAGCAGGTCTGGTCGCGCGGCATTCATCGGCTGGAAGAACATCGCGCGGTGGAACTGGTCAAGACCGCCGACGGCACGGCGCTGGCCGGCGTGCTGATGATCGACATGCACAGCGGCGGCTTCGTGTTCGTGCAGGCCAAGGCGGTGCTGCTGGCCACCGGCGGCGGCCCGACCATGTACAAATACCACACGCCGTCCGGCGAAAAAAGCTGCGACGGTCTGGCGATGGCGCTGCGTGCAGGGTTGCCGCTGCGCGACATGGAAATGGTGCAGTTTCACCCAACCGGCTTGCTGGCCGGCACCGATACCCGGATGACCGGCACCGTCCTCGAAGAAGGGCTGCGCGGCGCCGGCGGCTACCTGCTCAACGGCGACAAGCAGCGCTTCATGGAGCAATACGATCCGCGCGCCGAACGCGCCACCCGCGACATCGTTTCACGCTCGATTTTTTCCGAGATGCGGGCCGGCCGCACGTCGCCCAACGGCGGCGTCTACATCCAGATGAACCATCTCGGCCCGGACAATGTGCGCAAGCAGTTCAAGGGCATGGTCGAGCGCTGCGGCGACTGCGGCTTCGATCTCGCCGGCGGGCTGGTGGAAGTGGTGCCGACCGCGCATTACATGATGGGCGGCGTGGTGTTCCGGCCGGATTGCACGACCGCGCTGACCGGCCTGTTCGCGGCCGGCGAGGATACCGGCGGCGTGCATGGCGCGAACCGGCTGGGCGGCAACGGCGTCGCCAATTCCACCGTGTTCGGCGGCATCGCCGGCGAACAGATGGCCGCCTGGGTCAACCGGCACGGCGTGCTGCGCGAGCCGGACGAAGCGGTGATCCGTGACAGCATTGCGCTGCACCGCGCACCATTCGGCCTGCCCGCCGGCGATATCCAGGCGATCCGGGAAGCGGTATACGACTGCATGTGGAACGACGTCGGCATCCTGCGCACCGCGCAAGGTTTGCAGCGCGGGCTGCAAACGCTGGCGCAACTCGACACGGCACTGTCGAAGATCGGCGTCGGCGATGACGATCCTGCATTCAACCTGAGCTGGCACGACTGGCTGAATTTGAAGAGCCTGATCGCGATCAGCAAGGTAATTGCCACTGCGGCGCTGGCGCGCGTTGATTCTCGCGGCGCGCATTTTAGAGAGGATTTTCCCGACACCGGCGATTTGCCGGGGTCAACGTATACCGTGGTGCGGCAGAAAGGCGATGCGCTTGAGCTTTCGCGTGATCCGGTTCATTTCACGCGAGTGAGGCCGGGGGAAACAATATTGGCGGAAGCAATACACGCGCTTCCTTGATCACGAAAAATTCACAGGAAAGTAGACTCAGCCATGTCCAGTACAACAATCCGGGGTGCCGATATTGTCGCGCAAACATTGGAGCGCTTTGGGGTTGAAAATTTTTTTTCGTTGTCGGGCAATCACATCATGCCGGTCTACGATGCCTTGCGCGACACGCAGATTGACATAATCCATGTGCGCCAGGAAGCTGCCTGCGTCCATATGGCGGATGCATATTCCCGTATCACCGGCGATGTGGGTTTTGCGCTGGTGACCGGCGGACAAGGCCACACTAAGAGCCTGTTCAGTGTCTTAGCAGTAACAGCGCCACCAAAGCCAATACGATCAACTATCGACTAATGTGCAGTCGACATCCGCAGTTCTTTCACAGGCACCAGCATTTTTCCAGCCAGGCGAACGAGCTCTGCCGAAGATAATTTTCTGACTTATGAGTAAGGGTAGCGACTCCATTCAGCGAAAACTCAGAGTGGTAGGCAATCGATAAATTAATAAGGTAATCCCCCGGCTATGCCGGGGGACTCCATAAGGTTTGACCTATACGTCGGTCGCTGTGAATCTTCTTTCTCGCCCAAAAGAAGGAGATTCACGATGAAAGAGTATCAGAGTTCGAGTCATACGAG
>DAIDBD010000065.1 GCA_027310305.1 Herminiimonas sp. | reverse complement strand
TTCGTAATCAGGAGCTTGAAGACGAACGCTACGACCAAATGAAATTGGGACTATAGCCGCCTTCAGGCGGCGCATGGGGTACCAGCGCCTTTGAGGCGCTCCAGCAATAAACCTCCGGCTTTGCCGGAGGTAACTTAATTTGCCGAAGTCATTCGGCCGCATGACGAAGATGCTTCTCGGAAATTCATGAAATATGTACCGATTTGGGCCTGATTTTTATTTGATAGTCATTTGACGACGTGGCTATTTTTCTATTATTTTTATAAAAAACATTTAAAAATCAATGGGTTGGGTGGTTATCTTTATTTGATGGTTATTTGATTGAATGGAGTATGCCTGCAGTTTGAGAACCAGAGAAATTTTCTGTTACCTCCAGGGCCATGTGCCCTACCTCTAGAGCTTCATGCCATACCTCCAGAGCTAAGGGCGATACCTCTGGAGCATCCTATACCGACCAACATAGTCACCTTAAAAGAGTAACAACAATGAACGCATCCACCTTAATCCAGAAAATCTGGAATTTCTGTCACACGCTGCGCGACGATGGCGTCGGTTATGGCGATTATCTGGAACAGTTGACTTACCTGCTGTTTCTGAAAATGGCGCATGAATATTCGCAGCCGCCGTACAGCCGCAACACCCACATTCCCAAGAGTTGCGACTGGACCAGCTTGCGCAGCAAATCGGGCGAGCCGCTGGAAGCGCATTACCTGACGATCTTGCATAAGCTCGGGCAAGAGCCCGGCATGCTGGGCGCGATTTTCTTCAAGGCGCAGAACAAGATTCAGGACCCGGCCAAGCTCGCGCGGCTGGTGCAGATGATCGATGCGGAAAACTGGATCGGTCTGGATGCGGATACCAAAGGCGATCTGTACGAAGGCTTGTTGCAAAAAAATGCGGAAGACACCAAGAGCGGCGCGGGCCAGTACTTCACGCCGCGACCCTTGATTCAGGCGATGGTGGAGTGCGTGCGCCCGGAACCGATGAAGACCATTGCCGATCCGGCATGCGGCACCGGTGGCTTCTTCCTGGGTGCAAACGAATGGCTCACTCGCACGGAGAGCAAGCTGAACGCGCGTCAAAAAACTTTTCTGCGCGACAAGACATTCTTCGGGAATGAGATTGTGGCCGGCACCCGTCGCCTGTGCCTGATGAATCTGTTTTTGCACAACATCGGCGAGCTGGATGGCGAGCCGTCCGTGGATCGTTCGGATGCGTTGATCGGCGATAACGGCAAGCGGTTTGATTACGTGCTGGCCAATCCGCCGTTCGGCAAGAAGAGCAGCATGACGATCACCAACGAAGAAGGCGAGGAAGACCGGGATGCACTGACGTACGAGCGGCAGGATTTCTGGGAAACCACCTCGAACAAGCAGCTCAACTTTTTGCAGCATATCGTTACCATCCTCAAGCAGGACGGCAAAGCGGCGGTGGTGTTGCCGGACAACGTGCTGTTCGAAGGCGGTGCCGGCGAAAAAATACGCAGGAAGCTGCTTGAAAACTGCGACGTGCATACCGTGCTGCGCCTGCCGACCGGCCTGTTCTATGCGCAAGGAGTGAAAGCGAATGTGGTGTTCTTCGATGCCAAACCGAAAGACGGCAAGGTGCACACCAAAGGCATCTGGTTTTACGACCTGCGCACCAACAAGCATTTCACGCTCAAGACGCGCTCGCTCAAGCACGAGGACTTGCAGGACTTCATCGATTGCTATCACCCGGTAAACCGGCATGAACGCAAGGAAACCGAGCGCTTCCGGTTTTATCCGTATGCCGACCTGATTGCCCGCGACAAGGCCAGCCTCGATATCTTCTGGCTCAAGGATGACAGTCTGGATAATCTGGACGATTTGCCGCCGCCGGATGTTTTGCAGCAAGAAATCATCGAGCACCTGGAAGCGGCGTTGCTTGCCTTCCGCGATGTGGCCGCCGGCCTGCCTCGGTCAATTCACAAGTCGTAGAAAAGCGCAGCGCCTTCCGCCGCATGATTGAATATTCCCGTCCGGCGGATAACGCTTCGCTCATCCGCCCTGCCGCCCGGTTTATTTTTGATTGCAAGTCACTTTTTAAATGGTTCCGTCCGTTTCGGCGGCACATGCGGGCGCGACTTGTTTTTCTGTTCGAAAATGGTCTTGCAATCCTGCTCTGCGCGCTCCTGCGTCCGCATTTCCGGATGATCATCGTGCAAGGTAAAAAAGTCTGCAGCCTGCGCCCGCATCACATGCTTGATTGCGTCGGCATCAGTCAGGTTGTATTTTTCCGTCATGAGCGTGGTGACTTCATCCAGGTATTCTTCGTAGGTCATTTTCGGCTCCGCATCGGATTCAATGGCAATCATCGCGCAATCGGCTTGTACCGGATCCGCTTCGGCTTCGCGCCTTCCTCGCCCAGCCGTTTTTTCTTGTCCGCTTCGTATTCCTGATAATTGCCGTCGAAAAACGACACCTGCGAATTGCCTTCGAACGCAAGAATATGCGTCGCGATCCGATCAAGGAACCAGCGGTCATGCGAAATCACCAGCACGCTGCCGGCGAATTCCAGCAGCGCATCTTCCAGCGCGCGCAGCGTTTCCACATCGAGATCGTTCGACGGTTCATCGAGCAGCAGCACGTTGCCGCCCTGTAGCAGCGTCTTGGCCAGATGCAGCCGTCCGCGTTCGCCGCCGGACAGGTTGCCGACGATCTTCTGCTGGTCGCCGCCCTTGAAATTGAAGCGGCCCAGATACGCGCGCGACGGCATTTCGAAGCGGCCGACGGTCAATATATCCGCGCCGCCGGTTACGTCCTCGAACACGGTCTTGTTATTCTCCAGCGATTCGCGCGACTGATCCACGATCGATACCCGGGCAGTGGTGCCGATCACGACCTCGCCGCTATCGGGCTGCTCTTTGCCGGTGATCAGCTTGAACAAGGTCGATTTACCGGCGCCGTTGGGGCCGATGATGCCGACGATCGCGCCGGCCGGAATCTTGAAGCTCAGGTTGTCGATCAGCAGCCGGTCGCCGTAGCCTTTCGATACATTTTTGAATTCGATCACTTCATTGCCGAGCCGCTCGGCCACCGGAATGAAAATCTCCTGCGTCTCATTGCGCTTCTGGTATTCGTGTTCCGACAATTCATTGAAGCGGGCCAGACGCGCCTTGCTCTTGGCTTGCCGGCCTTTCGGATTCTGCCGCACCCATTCCAGTTCTTTCGCCATGTTTTTCTGGCGTGCCGATTCGGTTGCTTCTTCCTGCTTCAGCCGGTTGCTTTTCTGCTCCAGCCACGAACTGTAATTGCCTTTCCACGGAATGCCGTGGCCGCGATCGAGTTCCAGTATCCATTCGGCGGCATTGTCGAGGAAGTAGCGGTCATGCGTGATGCCGACCACGGTGCCGGGGAAACGCAGCAGGAATTGTTCGAGCCAGTCCACCGATTCCGCATCCAGATGGTTGGTCGGCTCGTCCAGCAACAACATGTCGGGTTTCGACAGTAATAAACGGCACAACGCGACGCGGCGTTTTTCGCCGCCCGACAGCACGCCGATCTTCGCATCCCACGGCGGCAGCCGCAGCGCATCGGCCGCCATCTCCAGTTGCTGCTCCGGGCTGTCGCCGGCGGCAGTCGAGATGATTGCTTCCAGCCGGCCCTGTTCGGCCGCCAGCGCATCGAAATCGGCGTCGGGTTCGGCATACGCGGCATAGACCGCATCGAGCTTGGCCTTGGCTTCGAACACTTCACCGAGACCGCCTTCGACCGCTTGCCGCACAGTTTGCTCGGGATCGAGTTGCGGTTCCTGCGGCAGGTAGCCGATGTTCAGGCCCGGCATCGGCACCGCATCGCCGATGATGTCCTTGTCGATGCCTGCCATGATTTTGAGCAGCGTCGATTTGCCGGAACCGTTCAGGCCGAGCACGCCGATCTTGGCGCCGGGGAAAAACGACAGCGAAATATCCTTGAGTATCTGGCGCTTGGGCGGAACGATCTTGCCGACGCGGTTCATGGTGTAGACGTAATTTGCCATAGAGGTATAGGAGTGTGGAATGTGGTTTGCCAAGGGAATGGATGCAAGGATAACCGATGGCGGCGCGTATGGGAAAGGGTATGAACGAGCGATGCATTTGCGCGCGCTCCGGCGAATCGGCGGAACGGAGCTGGAATTGAAACGCATGGCTAATGCAATCGGGCTATGATGAAGGCGTGCAAATAATTCCAACTGATCCTGTATGGAAGCCTCACGCATGTCGACTTCTGATCCTTCCGAAAACTTGCACGCTACGCATATTCTCACGCTGATCGACAACCAGCGCCATGTTCTGGCGCAAATCGCCGCAGGCATGCCGTTGGCAGATGTGCTGCAGGAACTTGTCCTTATTGTCGAAGCGCAATTTGTTGTTCCATTGAAAGTCTCCATCGCTTTGGCGGGCGACAACGGGAAACAAGCGCTTCACTTTGCCGCACCGCCTTTGCAAGAGTTATGCAATCAAATCATTGAGGGCCACGCACCTGACCGGGATGCCGGTTCCGGCGCGGACGCAAGTTCCGGCAGCGAACCTGTGCATGTCGCCGATATCGAGATGGACCCGCAGTGGGCCCGATACAGAAGCCTCGCATCGGCCCATGGCTTGAGAGCCTGCTGGTCGATGCCGATCCGCGGCATCGGCGGCGAATCATTGGGTACGCTGGCCGTCTATCACCCGGAGCCGAAAGCGCCGGCGGGAGAAGACATCGCGGCGATGGCGGTAATCGCTCAAACGGCAGCGCTTGCAATCGAGTGCGACCGGACCGCGCTTGCGTTAAAGACGGCGGAAGCGCGCCACCGCCAGATTTTCGATAGCGCAACGGATTTTGCAATTGTCAGCACCGATTTGCAGGGTATCGTGACCAGCTGGAACGAAGGCGCTCATCGCATACTCGGCTGGACCGAAGATGCGATGGTGGGGCAGCCGCTCCACCGTATTTTCACGCCGGAAGACGTCGCCCATGAGCAGCCGGAGATTGAGATGCAGAATGCGCTTGTGCGGGGCTACGCGCCGGACGAACGCTGGCATGTGCGCAATACGGGCATGCGTTTCTGGGCATCGGGCCAGATGACGCCGCTAAAAAACGATGCCGGCGAAGCCATCGGCTTTGTCAAGATAATGCGCGATCAAACCGCGCATCGGCGCGCCGACCTGCGGTTGCAGCAACTGACGCAGACGCTGGAAAGCGAGGTCGCGCAGCGCACCCGTGAGCGCGACCGTATTTGGCGCAACTCGATGGATTTGTTGTTGGTGATTGGTGCGGACGGTGTGGTGCGCGCGGTGAATCCGGCCTTTACCGCTATTCTCGGTTTTGAGCCGAGCGAACTGGTCGGGCAGCATTTTATGCCGTTCGTCCACCCCGAGGATGTCGAACCGACCGTTGGCGCCATCACGCGCGCGTCGCAAGGGCCGCTGGACCATTTCGAGGTGCGCCTGCGGCACAAGGACGGGTCCTGGCATTGGATTGCATGGCGCGCCGCGCCCGACGAGGGCCTGGTCTATGCCAATGGCCGCGACGTCACGGTAGAAAAAAGACAGGCCGAACAACTGTCGCAAGCCAACGAAGCACGCCTGCAACTGGCGCTCGAAGCCGGTGAAATGGGCGCTTGGGAATGGAATCCCCGATCCAATACCTTTCTGTGGTTGCATGGAACGGCTGTCATGCACGGCATGCCCGCCGAAGAGACGGTATCGATGCCGCAGAGCGACTATATGCAGCGGCATGTTCATCCGGATGACCGCGACGCTTTCGCGAGCGCCCTGGCGCGTGCAATCGAAGAAGGAAAGCATCACCGGGTCGAATACCGGATCGTCTGGCCGGACGGCAGTACGCACTGGATTGAAGCGCGCGGCCAAATGTTCGTTGACGGGGACGGCGATCCGTCGCAAATGGTGGGTGTCAGCATCAACATCACGCGGCGCAAGAGAACCGAGCAAGACCTGAAGTTTCTGGCTAACGCAAGCGCCGAACTCGCCAGCCTGGTAGACCCGCAGAGCACGCTGGACCGGCTCGCGTTCATGTCGGTACCGACTTTCGCGGATTGGTGCGCCGTCGATTTATTGCAGGAAGACGGCACCTTGAAACGCGTGGCGGTCGCCCATGCCGATCCCGCAAAGGTGCGGTCGGCATATGAACGTCAACGCCGATTCCCGTCCGACCCCAACATGACGCGAGGGGTATGGAACATATTGCGTACCGGGCAAGCCGAATTTGTCCATGAAATTACCAACGATCTGCTGGAGCGGTTGATTCCTGACCCCGGACGTTTGTCGATGATGAAAAAGTTGGGTTTGCGGTCTTATGTCGGCGTGCCGTTATCGGTGCGCGGCAAGACGTTGGGCGTCATCATTTTTTTTACGGCGGAGTCGGGACGTTTGTATACTGCCGAAGACATGTCGCTGGCAGAAGATCTGGCGCGCCGTGCGGCCGTCGCGATCGAAAACGCCGACCTGTATCGGGCCATGCGCCGATCCGACCAGGCCAAAGATGTTTTTCTCGCCACGCTTGCGCATGAATTGCGCAATCCGCTCGCCGCCATCGTGGGCGGCCTCGGCATGGTGACGCTCGCCGCAGACGACAGCAAACGCGTTGAGGAATATGCCCGCCTGATGGAACGCCAGGCCGGCCAATTGACGCGGCTCGTTGACGATTTAATGGATGTTTCCCGTATCGCGACTGGCAAGATCACGCTGAAAAAAGAGCCTGCCAGCCTGGCGGCCATCTTGAATAGTGCGATTGAAACCAGCCGGGCCTATATCGAATCAGGACAACACCGATTGCTGGTCAGCTTGCCGGGCGAGCCGACGGACTTGTCGGCGGACCCGGTGCGCCTTTCACAGGTATTTTCCAACCTGCTGACGAATGCCGCGAAATACACGAATCCGGGCGGCGAGATAAGCGTCACGCTTGAATGCGCCGCCTCGGAGTTCATTGTCCGCGTACGGGATACCGGCATTGGCATTGCAGCAGACATGCTGAAGAATGTATTCAAAATCTTTATCCAGGTCACGCATCCGGTGGAGCGTGACCAAGGCGGGATGGGCATCGGACTGTCGCTGGTCGAAGGGTTGGTCAAGCTGCACGGTGGCCGGGTCGAGGCGTTCAGCGCCGGTCCCGGTCAGGGCAGCGAGTTCGTCGTTCACCTTCCGCGTCTGCAAGAACATGATGCGCAGGTACGGCAGGCAGCAAGCAATGCTTCCGGCCTTGCGCAGAAAGAACTCGACGCGCGCCATATTCTTGTCGTCGATGACAATGTAGATGCAGCCATGATCGTTGCGGATATTCTCGGCATGTTGGGCCACGAAGTCGTTGTGGCGCATGACGGACTTGCTGCCGTCTCAATGGCGGCCGACCTGAAACCTGATGTCATTTTGCTGGATATAGGATTGCCCGGTATCGACGGTTACGAAGTGGCGCGCAGAATCCGCATGCAGGAACCCGGTGAGCGGCGGCCTCCCATATTGATTGCATTGACGGGTTGGGGGCAGGAAGATGACAAGCAGCGCGCGCACCAGGCGGGCTTTGACCACCACTGGGTCAAGCCCGTCGGATTGGCGCAGTTGAAAGAAATTGCGCAGCTACGCTGATGCATTGCAAGCCGGCTGCCTTCGCGCGTGCCGGAACTATTTTTTCTTGTCGGTGGCGGCTGTTTTCGCAGTCGTCGATTTTTGCTTCGCAATAACACGATCCTTGATGCCGGCATAAACATCTTCTGTCAGGATTTTCTTTTCAACCAGTTCGTCCTTGCCTTTGTACGGGCGGCCTTTGACAATCGCTTTGGCCCGTGCATCGCCGATTTTCGGCAGCGTGGCCAACTCTTTTTCCGTAGCGGAATTCAGATCGATCAATGCCGCCGATTTCGCATTGTCCGCCGATGCGGAAGCCGCCGGCTTTGCCGGCGCCGTCATCTTCTGCTCGTCTTTGGCTTGCGCGACGCCGGCCATCAAAAACACAATGCTCAACAACGTAAATTTAAAAAATTTAATCATGTCGATTCTCCGGATTTGATACCTTGGGGCAAGCGCCCGCAAAAGGTCATGACATCCGTTTGAGCTTATGGAAATGGCAAGGTTCCGCGCCGTCATGTTTTTTTGGCAAACGTGCACCGCATCAAACCGCCGTGCTTCTGGCCGACCACGCGCGCCATAATCCTTCCGTCGAATACAGCGCCAGCGCCGCCCAGATCATCGCGAAACCGGCCAGCCGCGCGCCGCCGAAGGGCTCGCGGTACAGCCACACGCCCAGCAGCAATTGCAGCGTCGGCCCGCTGTATTGCAACAGACCGAGCAGCGACAATGAAATGCGGCGCGCACCGGCGGCGAACAGCAGCAGCGGTATCGCAGTGATCGGGCCGGCCGCCGCCAGCAGCCATTGCGACGACGGCGGGGCGGCGGCAAACGCGTTGTGATGGCCGACCGTCAGCATGATCAGGTAGCCCATCGCGAACGGAAACAATATCAGCGTTTCCAGCGACAAGCCTTCAAGCGCGCCGAGCGCGGCGGTCTTGCGCAGCAGTCCGTAAAAGCCGAACGACAGGGCCAGCCCCAGGCCGATCCACGGCGGATGGCCGCCTTGCCAGGTCAGCCACGCGACACCCGCCCCGGCCAACGCCACCGCCGCCCACTGGCCGGGCCGCAACCGTTCATGCAGCAGCAAAAAACCGAGCAGCACGTTGACCAGCGGGTTGATGAAATAGCCGAGGCTCGCATCCACCACGCGGTCGTTGTTGACGGCCCAGATATAGATGAACCAGTTGGTGGAAAGCAGCGCCGCGCTGGCCGCAAAGCCGGCCAGCACCCTGGGCTGGCGCAGCACGCTGCCGATCCACGCCCACTGCTTGCGCCATGCGAGCACGATGGTCAGGAAAAGCAGCGACCAGACGATCCGGTGCACCAGGATCTCGATCGGCGGAACAGTATGCAGGGCCTTGAAATAAATCGGAAACAATCCCCACATTGCGTAGGCGATTGCGGCGTAGAGCATGCCAGCATGCATGGTGGATCAATCGAAAAATGAAACGGGGGAGAAGGAATATTGCAGCATCTCCGCACATGAAAATGCATCTGCGGAGATGCGCAATTATCGCAGCAATCGGAAGAACAGGTTGCGTTCGCGCAAGCTGTTTCAGGCCGCGAGCAATGTCTGGAAATAGTAAGTGGCGGTTCCCAGTTCGGCCGGCGATTCGTATTGCACGATCCGCTCGCGCTTGAACGCAACCGGCTTGTCGAATGCCGGCCCGTCATAGACGAAGGTATGAAATTCGCCGTTCTCGCCGCAGGCATCGACGCCGGCCGGCAAGTCGGCCAGAAATGCCGCATCGAATTCGCGCCCGCAAAAATCGCGGGACAGATAATTGCCGTTGACGCAGACCACCACGGCCTTGAAGCCGAGCGACAGGAATTCATCGACCAGTTTCAGGCGCGGTTCGTCCCACAGCGGCAGGTTTGCTTCCAGTCCGGCTTGCGCGCACACTTTTTCTTCCCATTCGCGATGCGGCATCAGATCGATGTCGCCGAACACCGCATACGTGACGCCGTCTTCGCGCGCGATCTTCAACGTGGCGATGAATTTTTCCTCATAGGTTTTCCACGACGTGTCGTAAAAGCGCATTTCCGCGCCGAGCGCTTGCGCCTGCGCCGTGATCAGTTCCGGCGGCACGCCATGCGAGCGGGAGCGTGCGCCCGATTCATCCATCGCGGTGATCAAAAGCTTGATCGCCATGCCGGACTGGCGCGCGCGCCACATCGCCAAGCAGGAATCCTTGCCGCCGCTCCAGGAAACGAGCGCGTTGCGCGTTGTTTTTTCAGTCATGATTGGTAATTATTCATTTCGCAGCTTGGCAATCCGGAAGTCCGTTCGTCCCAGGGCACCCTTTGGGGTGTGAGTAGCCGCGCAGCGGCGTATCGAAGGACTGATTGCGCCCAGAGATCCTTCGATACGCTGCGCTACTCACACCCCAAAGGGTGCCCTGGGACGAACGGACCTACTCAGGACGAACAGACTTTTGTGTATTAATCATTCAACCCTGTACGGCGGGCTGAATGGTTACCATGTTTTATCAAATCACATATTGCGCCGATACTGCCCGCCCACCGCAAACAACGCGTCGGTGATCTGTCCCAATGAACACACGCGCACCGCATCCATCAATTTCTCGAACACGTTTTCATCGTTGATCACCGCCTGCTGCAACGCGGCGAGCATGGTCGCTGCCTGCCCGGCATTGCGCAACTGGAAATCGGCCAGCCGTTTCAGCTGCGACTGCTTTTCCTCATCGGTCGAGCGCGCCAGTTCGATCTTTTGCGGCGTGTCGTTCGCCTTCGGATTGCGGAAGGTGTTGACGCCGATGATCGGCAGCGTGCCATCGTGTTTCCGGTGTTCGTACAGCATCGATTCTTCCTGAATCTTGCCGCGCTGGTAACCGGTTTCCATCGCACCCAGTACGCCGCCGCGTTCGGCGATCCGCTCGAATTCCTGCAGCACCGCTTCCTCGACCAGATCGGTCAGTTCTTCCAGGATGAAGCTGCCCTGATTCGGATTCTCGTTCTTCGCCAGGCCCCATTCGCGGTTGATGATCAACTGGATCGCCAGCGCGCGGCGCACCGATTCATCGGTCGGCGTCGTGATCGCTTCGTCATACGCATTGGTGTGCAGCGAATTGCAGTTGTCATAAATCGCGATCAATGCCTGCAGCGTGGTGCGGATATCGTTGAAGTCGATTTCCTGCGCATGCAGCGAGCGGCCGGATGTCTGAATATGATATTTCAGCTTTTGCGCGCGCTCGTTCGCGCCGTATTTCTCGCGCATCGCCACGCCCCAGATGCGGCGCGCGACGCGGCCCATCACCGTGTATTCCGGGTCCATGCCGTTACTGAAGAAGAACGACAGGTTCGGCGAGAAATCGTCGATATGCATGCCGCGCGCCAGATACGCTTCGACAAACGTGAAACCGTTCGACAGCGTGAACGCGAGTTGCGAAATCGGGTTCGCGCCGGCTTCGGCGATGTGATAACCGGAGATCGACACCGAATAGAAATTGCGCACCTGATGATGCACGAAATATTCCTGGATATCGCCCATCACCTTCAATGAAAACTCGGTGGAAAAGATGCAGGTGTTCTGCCCCTGGTCTTCCTTCAGGATATCGGCCTGCACCGTGCCGCGCACGTTCTGCAATACCCACGACTTGATCTTCGCGGCTTCATCGTCGGTCGGCTCGCGCCTGTTGTCGGTGCGGAATTTCTCCAGTTGCTGATCGATCGCGGTATTCATGAACATCGCCAGTATCGTCGGCGCCGGGCCGTTGATCGTCATCGATACCGACGTGGCCGGATCGCACAGATCGAATCCGTCGTACAGCACCTTCATGTCGTCGAGCGTGGCAATCGATACGCCGGAATTGCCGACCTTGCCGTAAATGTCGGGGCGCACCGCCGGGTCTGCGCCGTACAGCGTGACCGAATCGAACGCGGTCGATAATCGTTTGGCATCCATGCCTTCCGACACCAGCTTGAAACGGCGGTTGGTGCGGAACGGATCGCCTTCGCCGGCGAACATCCGGGTCGGGTCTTCGTTCTCGCGCTTGAACGCGAACACGCCGGCGGTGTACGGGAACGAGCCCGGCACGTTTTCCAGCATCAGGAAGCGCAGGATTTCGCCGTGATCTTCAAAGCGCGGCAACGCCACCTTGCGGATTTTCGTGCCGGACAGCGTGGTGGCGGTCAGTTGGGTGCGGATTTCCTTGTCGCGGATCTTGACGACGTACTGATCGCCGGCATAGGCGGTTTGCATGTCGGGCCACATCGCAAGGAGTTTTTTGGCGGCGGCGTCCAGCTGGTTGTCGCGTTCGCTGATCAGGTCGTCAATCTGTGCCGTTAACCCCCTCTCCCGCTGGCGGGAGAGGGCTGGGGAGAGGGCGGCCGTCTCGTTTTCCGGGCTGTTCGCATGTGCGGCTTCCCTCTCCCCAACCCCTCGCCCGCCAGCGGGAGAGGGGTTCTCATTGAGCATGCGCCTGGATTCAAGCAATTGCTGCCGTTCTCTTGCCAGCTTCACCTGCTTCGCGGTGAACCTGTGATAGCCGCGAACGGTGTCGGCAATCTCGGCCAGATAGCGGCTGCGCGCCGGCGGCACGATCGCATTCTTGCCCGACGAAAATTTCACATCGACCGGCGCCAGCTTGCTCGGCTGTGTCCGCAATCCCAGTTCCGCCAGCCGCGGCAGCAGCCCCTGATACAGCGCCGTCACGCCGTCGTCATTGAAGCGCGATGCCTGCGTGCCGTACACCGGCATTTGATCGGGACGCTTGCTCCACCATTCGCGGTTGCGCTGGTATTGCTTGGCAACGTCGCGCAGCGCATCCTGCGATCCCTTGCGGTCGAACTTGTTGATCGCCACGAAATCGGCAAAGTCGAGCATGTCGATTTTTTCCAGCTGCGACGCGGCGCCGAATTCCGGCGTCATCACATACATGCTGACATCGACATGCGGCACGATCGCCGCATCGCCCTGGCCGATGCCGGACGTTTCCACAATGACCAGATCAAATCCGGCCACCTTGCACGCGGCCAGCACATCGGGCAGCGCCTGCGAAATCTCGGAACCCGCTTCGCGCGTGGCCAGCGAACGCATGAAGACACGATACTGCCCGCCCCACGGATTGATCGCATTCATCCGGATACGGTCGCCCAGCAATGCGCCGCCCGATTTGCGGCGCGACGGATCGATCGAGATGATTGCGATATTCAATGCATCCTCCTGATCGAGCCGGATGCGGCGGATCAATTCATCGGTCAATGACGATTTGCCCGCGCCGCCGGTGCCGGTAATGCCGAGCGCCGGCACCTTGATGATGTCGGCCGCCCGGTGCAACGCTGCTTTGAGCGCCGCATCGGCCTTGCCGTTTTCCAGCGCGGTGATCAGTTGCGCCAGCGGCCGATGCCGGGAAGCGACGTCGCCGCCGGTCAGCGCATCGAGCGTGGTCGGCGCATACGGCGACAGATCAACGTCGCAGGCCTGGATCATCGACAGAATCATGCCGACCAGTCCCATCCGCTGCCCGTCTTCCGGGCTGAAAATGCGGGTCACGCCATACGCATGCAGCTCGGCGATTTCCTCCGGCACGATCACGCCGCCGCCGCCGCCGAACACCTTGATGTGCGCGCCGCCGCGTTCCTTCAGCAGGTCGATCATGTACTTGAAATATTCGACATGGCCGCCCTGGTAACTCGAAATCGCGATGCCTTGCGCATCTTCCTGCAGCGCGGCGGTGACGACATCATCGACCGACCGGTTGTGCCCGAGGTGGATCACTTCCGCGCCATTGGCCATCAGGATGCGGCGCATGATGTTGATCGACGCATCGTGGCCGTCGAACAGCGACGCGGCGGTGACGAAGCGCACCTTGTTCGCGGGTTTGTATTCAATCAGATTTTTTGACACGGAAAGATCGGTCATCACCTTCTCCAGATTCTTGTGAGCGGGAATATGCGCGCTGCGAGAGCGTCGTGCTTTCGGCTGTTTGACGTTTACGTTAACGTCAATTGAGCAAGTATAGCGCGAAACATGGTGCCGGAATGTCATTCGGGCGGCAGTTTCCGGATGCAACAATGGCAAATTGCCAGCCGGATCGCGTGTAATTTTTTGCACTGTCAATCCGGTTCTTGATTTGGCCCAATAGGAATTTTTGATGTTTAGCCTATAGTACTTGCCTCGAATGCAGCGTTTCGATTGAATGAAAAATTTCGGTTTTAAAACAGCGTCTGAAGTTTGTACATTCTGGTGACGTTTTTCATGGCTATTTAGCACTGTGTTTTTATCCAGCTTATTGCTGAATTGACCGTGAGGCAATGCTTTCCGACGATTTGATTGGTTGAATTAGTGGCGACCGGTCGAATTACGCAGACGTTACCGGTTCATCTATTTAAATAAAGTTAGCTGGAAAAGCTCATGGCCACTCCATACAACTACAAGAGCTGTCAATCGCTATTTGGCTATGCTTTCGCGGTGCATGTCCGCTCTGGCGGTACATGCCAGCTTTGCGGTTGCGGCGGCTCAGCATTGTCGTTTGACCTTTGGCGACAAATGACTGTTGAGCATCTCATCGGTAAAAAGCAGGGTGGCTACCTCAAGGAGATTCGGCTGGCCGTAGCCGAGCACTTTCCGGCCCTTAGGAACGTGTACGAAACAACTTCCCGAAATACGCTAAATGGACTATGAATCAGTAGTGTCCGGTTAAAAATCGAACAAAATCAATTGGTTATCGACGGGTGATGCAATTGTTCTGGTGGCATCGGGCTGTAAGGCGCATGACATAAGGGTTTTCTCGAAAACCGAGACCGACAAAATCTGTAGCAAAG
>DAIDBD010000063.1 GCA_027310305.1 Herminiimonas sp. | reverse complement strand
CTTTGCTACAGATTTTGTCGGTCTCGGTTTTCGAGAAAACCCTTATGTCATGCGCCTTACAGCCCGATGCCACCAGAACAATTGCATCACCCGTCGATAACCAATTGATTTTGTTCGATTTTTAACCGGACACTACTGGATCTGCATACAAAATGAATTCTGATATTGAAGATGAATACGGCATGAACCCGGCGGAGCGCATGGACTTTTTCCTGCGCATTTGCGTGAAGCAGATTGCGCAGCTTGCCGACAGCGATCGATTCCTGGACTGGATCGGTATTTACGGCGAACTTTTGCTGCCTGAAATGGCGGCGCAGATCGACCCGCAGGCCGGAGCCCCAGAGCAATTTTTCCGGACATTGGGCCGGGAAATCTGGGCCGCGACGCCGTTGCCGCACAAGCGATTTGCGCGTGAACGGTTGCCGACGCCCGGCCGCAACGATGCTTGCTATTGCGGTTCCGGCCGCAAATTCAAGCAATGCTGCGGGCGATTGAATTCTGCCGAGATGGGCATCCAGCAAATGGAATTGCTGCCCTATTTGCTTGAGGTTTTGCCCAAGAAGCGTTGGGCGGAATTACCGGGTTCGGCCGTGTCGGTCGATGCGGTCGCAGCTGCGGCCTTTGGCTTGCTGGATGACGATTGTCCGGAAGATGCGGTCAAGCTGCTGACGCCGTGGTTTGCCGGCGAGGGCAAATGGCCGGACCGGCTGGCCGATTTGTTCGATTTGCTGCTGGACGCGTATGAAGCATTGGGCAAGCGCAAGAAGCGCAAGGACCTGGCGATTGCGGCAACCACGCGCGGCGAACCGCAGGTGGCGGCGATCGGCTGGCAACGCCTGGCGGCGATGCTGGCCGACGAGGGCAAGTTGCACGAAGCATGGACCGCCTTCGGCCACGCGCAGCGCGCCGATCCGGACAATGTATCGCTTGCCATGCTTGAAATCACGATTCTGATATCGCAGCAAAAATGGGAACAGGTCAGTCAGCGCGCGCGTTTCTGGGCGACCCGCATTGCCCGGATGCCGGGGCCGAAAGAAGAGCAATTGCTGGATTACCTGAACCAGATGGCAAGCGATCCGCAACAGGCGATGCAGGAAATCAGCAGAGGAATGGTGCCTGCATTCGGACAGTTGACGGCGATGCTGGCGGCTGCGCCGGCAGCGGTTTGCGCATATCGCCTGCAACCGCAGGATGGTCTGGCCGGACCGCTGGAGCCGGCGCCGGAACTGGACGCGGCGCGAGAAGAATGGCGTGCGGCTTTTCCGTCGGCGCCGCCGTTCAGCGTGCAGATGACGACTTGGAATACCGAAGCCTGGGACAGCGCCGACCAGTGGCTGGCGGTTCTGGCGTCGCACCCGATCCTGTGGCAAGACTTTACGGTGCTGGATGACCTGGTCTGCGCCATCGACGGACTCAACACGCTGGGACTCGAAATCGTAATCGATGCATTGACCGGCCGTGCGCTGGCGCTGCTGGATTGCGTGCTGGACGATCAGCACGCGAAGGGGCAGCAACTGGAGTGGGGCTTCCTGGAAAACCGCCCGGCTTTGCGGTTGGTGGTGCGGCATATTCTGGATTGCCGTGCCAAGGGCGAGGCGGCGCTCGTCTTGCCATGGCTGGAGCGCATGGTCAATGAACTCAATCCGCACGACAACCATGGATTGCGCGACTTGTTGATGGCGGATTACCTGCATAGCGGAGATTTTACGCGGGCGGCGGCATTGGGCGAACGTTATCCGGATGATCTCGGTCCGATGCGCTATAACCGGGCGCTGGCATATTACCGTGCCGGACGCCAGGCCGAAGCGGATGATACTTTGTCGGATGCGCTGGACCAATATCCGCTGATCGGCAAAGTCTTGCTGGCCAAGCGCGCGGCCAAACCGAAAGAGGGACCGGTAACACTCGGCAGCCGGGATGAGGCCAATCGTTATCGGACCGAGCACTTGCCGTTGTGGCCGGCCGATGCGCTGGCATGGCTGGCTGCGGCCCGGAAGCGCTAATTCATTCCACAGGGTTTTGATGAAAATCATCTTCGCCGGCACGCCCGAATTCGCCGCAGTCGCCCTCAACGCATTGCATGCCGCCGGTTTTGAAATCTCCCTGGTATTGACGCAGCCGGATCGACCGGCAGGCCGCGGCATGCAGTTGCAGGCGTCGGCGGTCAAGCAGTTTGCGCTGGCGCACGATATTCCGGTGGCGCAGCCGGTATCGCTGCGGCTGGACGGCAAATATCCGGAGATTGCACAAGAGGCGCATCGATTGCTGCGCGCCACGCCGCACGATGCGATGGTGGTGGCGGCATATGGATTGATCCTGCCGCGCTCGGTGCTCGACATGCCTCGCCGCGGCTGCATCAACATTCACGCATCGCTGTTGCCGCGCTGGCGCGGCGCGGCGCCGATCCATCGCGCGATCGAAGCGGGCGATGCGGAAACCGGCGTGACCATCATGCAGATGGAACAAGGGCTTGATACCGGCCCGATGCTGCTGACGCAGCGCTTGCCGATTGCGCCATGCGATACCACCGCCAGCTTGCATGACAAGCTGGCGAAGATGGGCGGCGCGATGATCGTCGATGCGTTGCGTAAACTGGCGCGCGGCGAATTGCCGGCGACGCCGCAGCCGGAAGCCGGCGTCACTTACGCCGCCAAGATCACGAAGGAAGAAGCGCTGCTGGACTTCACGCAGTCGGCGGACAGCCTCGCGCGGAAAATTCGTGCATTCAATCCGTTTCCCGGCGCATCTGCGTTGTTCAACGGCGTGCCGGTCAAAATCTGGCGCGCCGAAGCCGCGCCGCCATCGCCCGTGGCCAATCCGGGCCAGGTGCTGGCGGCCGATGCGCACGCCGGTGTGCTGGTCGTTTGCGGCAATGGCGTGCTGCGTTTGACCGAGCTGCAAAAGCCCGGCGGCAAACGGTTGCCCGCATCGGAATTCCTGAAAGGCTTTCCGATGGAAGGCGGGCGATTCGGTTGAAGCACGGTTAGACGTGAATCAGCCGGCCGCCGCCGAACGACCAGTTTTCCCATGACGTTTCCTTGAAGCAGACCATCACGTTTTCCGGATCGAGTCCCGGCGCATGCGCCAGGCCGGTCATGATTTCTTCGAGGATTTTCTTTTTTACCTTCACGCTGCGCCCGACCGAAAGCAGGATTTCGATCAGCACGAAATCGTCTGTTCGTTGCGAGGTCAGATCGGGATAGCCGGGATCGAAACGGAAATCCTCGGCATCGAGTTCGAGCACGCGCTGAAAGCGATCCGTTTGCGGTACGCCGGAGGTCGCCAGCGCGTGATGCACGGCGTCCAACACTGCCGATTTGAATTCGACTGTCTTGGCTTTGCGGATGGTGAGCGTAACGAGCGGCATGTATTTTCTTTCGATTTGCATGATTGGGTTATCGCATCGGAAGTGCGGTGATCCGATCGATCGTCAATACTACGGCGAAGCCATTGCATGCCCCGGTCAGCGCGACAGATCGACCGGCAGCGCGCCGGCCTGCTTGATCTCTTCCAGGCACACCATCGAACGCACGCCGGACACGCCCGGCACCTGCATCAGCCGGTCGGTCAGGAAATTGGAAAACGATTTGAGATCGGTCGCCACCACCTTCAGCAGATAATCGAAATCGCCGGAAATCGTGTAGCACTCCAGTATTTCGGGAAACTGGCGGATCGCCTGTTCCAGTTCACGCACCTTCTTGAATTGTTCGCGGTCGATCGACAGGCTGACGAACGCCACCACGTCCAGCCCGATCGCCGCCGGTGCGATCTGCGCCGCATAGCCGCGGATGATGCCGACGGTTTCCAGCCGCCGCACGCGCCGATAGCACTGCGGCGCCGACAGGCTGGCCTGGTCGGACAGTTCGACATTCGACGCGCGCGCGTTCAACTGCAGCGCGTGTAACAGGATGCGGTCGTACCGGTCGATTTTATCCATCGTATTCCGCCATAAAAAACAGTTTCATGAAAGATTCTTTCGTATTCTAGGCTTTCGGCACCCGATTACGCAAAAAAGTTTCAGGCGTTTATGACTATCCTATCTGTATGGAAAATCGCGCCGACAGGAGCCGCCATGAACCGATCGATTGAACTGGAAAACCGCTATTGCGCCCGCAATTACGATCCGCTGCCGGTGGTGCTCAAGAGCGGCAAAGGCGTCTGGCTGTGGGGCGTGGACGGCAAACGTTATCTGGATATGATGTCAGCCTATTCGGCGGTCAGCTTCGGCCACAGCCATCCTGCGCTGGTGGCGGCGCTGACCGCGCAGGCGCAGCAGCTTGCGGTCACGTCGCGCGCTTACCATACCGACCAGCTCGGCCCGTTCCTGCAATTGCTGTGCGAGACCACCGGCCAGCCCAAGGCGCTGCCGATGAATACCGGCGCCGAAGCGGTCGAAACCGCATTGAAGGCGGCGCGCAAATGGGGATACAAGGTCAAGGGAATCGCCAACGGATGCGCCGAGATCATCGTGTGCAACGGCAATTTCGCGGGACGCACCACGACCATCGTCGGCTTCTCGTCGGAGGCGCAATACCGCGACGGTTTCGGGCCGTTCGCACCGGGATTCGTGTCGGTGCCGTTCGGCGATGCCGCCGCGCTGGAAGCGGCCATCACGCCGCGCACCGCTGCGTTTCTGGTGGAGCCGATCCAGGGCGAAGCCGGCATCATCGTGCCGCCCGCCGGTTATCTGGCGCAGTGCCGCGCAATTTGCACCCGCCGCAATGTGCTGCTGATCTGCGACGAGGTGCAAACCGGGCTGGGCCGCACCGGCCGCCTGCTGGCGTGCGAGCATGAAGCGGTCAAGCCGGACGGCCTGATTCTCGGCAAGGCGCTCGGCGGCGGCTTGCTGCCGCTGTCCGCTTTTCTGGCGCGCGAAGACGTGATGGGCGTATTCAATCCGGGCGACCACGGCAGCACGTTCGGCGGCAATCCGCTGGCCACCGCGGTCGGCAGCGCGGCGTTGCGCCTGTTGCATGACGAACGGCTGGCTGAGCGCGCGCAACTGCTTGGCAAACGGCTGATGGATGGATTGCGCGCAATTGTTCATCCGGCGATTCGCGAAGTACGCGGCAAGGGATTGCTGATCGGGCTGGAACTGGAACCGGAGGTGATTTCGGCACGCGCATTTTGCGAACACTTGATGCGGCACGGCATCCTGTCCAAGGATACGCATGCGACGGTGGTGCGTTTCGCGCCGCCGCTGATCATCACCGAAGCCGAAATCGATGCGGCGCTGGCGATCATCGGCGCGGTGTTCGATACGCTGCCGATGGCGCGCCGCAGCAGCGAGGATCGTATTGCTGCGTGATTACAGAGAAGTCAGTAAATCAGGCGACGAATAACTTTCGCGTTCCCTCCCCTTCAAGGGGAGGGCTAGGGTGGGGATGGATTATCTCTATCGCAGTTGCACCCATCCCCATCCCAACCTTCCCCTTGAAAGGGAAGGAGTACATGCAATTCGACTGTCGCTGTAATTTTTGACGTCTGAGTAATTCTGAAAGGATCTGCCCGTGACCGACCGTTACCTGATGTGCGCACCGGATCATTTCGAAGTCGCTTATGTGATCAACCCCTGGATGGAAGGCAATGTCGCGCGCGGCGACAACCAGGCGGCGACACGTCAATGGAATGCCTTGACCCGGTTGATCGGCAAGGTTGCGCAAGTCGAACGCGTGATGGCTGCGCCGAGCGTGCCGGACATGGTGTTTACCGCCAATGCCGGGCTGGTGCTGGACAGCAAGTTCGTGCTGTCGCGCTTTCGCCATCCGGAGCGGCAGGCAGAAGAACCGCATTTCGCCGCATGGTTCGCAACGCAGGGTTTCGAGGTATTCACGCTGCCGCCCGGCATGCCGTTCGAAGGCGCCGGCGATGCGTTGCTGGACCGGCAGGCGCCGCTGTTGTGGCTCGGTTACGGCCATCGTTCGGATCAGGCCTGCGCACCGCTGATTGCCGGCTGGCTCGATATCGACATCCAGCCGCTGAAGCTGGTCAACGAACGTTTCTATCATCTCGACACCTGCTTTTGTCCGCTCGAAGGCGGCTATCTGATGTACTACCCCGCGGCGTTCGATGCCGCATCCCAAGCGCGGATTGCCGCGCGCGTGCCGGCTGAATACCGGATTCCGGTGGTCGACGCCGATGCATTCGACTTTGCGTGCAATGCAGTCAATTGCGGCCGGCATGTTTTCCTGAATCGCGCGTCCGCCGCGCTGACCCATGAATTGCAGTCGCGCGGCTTTGCGGTGCGGCAAACGCCGCTGACCGAATTCATGAAGGCGGGCGGATCGGCTAAATGTTTGACATTGAAGCTGACGGAGGCGCGTTTGCCGGTCGTGCAGGCAGCGGCATGATGCACGCAAAAGTAATCGGCAATGTCCGCCCTGTTGAATGAACGCATTCAAACAGACGCTTTGATATAACGCAGAAGATTCGGCGTCCTCCCTTCCAATTCCGAAGGAAAATACAATACTGGTACACCGCCTGTTTTTTACGGAGTCTGAAATGCCCAAGTACGTTATCGAGCGCGAATTGCCCGGCGCGGGAAAACTCTCCAGTACGGAATTGCAGCAGATCTCCGCAAAATCCTGTGACGTCCTTCGCCAGCTCGGCCCGGACATTCAATGGCAGGAAAGTTACGTTACGGACGACAAGATTTACTGCGTTTATATTGCCCCTGATGAGGATCTCATCCGCGAGCATGCGCAACAGGGCGGCTTTCCCGTAAATAAGGTCTGCGCAGTGCGCCGCCTGATTGATCCGACAACCGCCGAGGCGCGAACCTGACCGCGGCCCTTCCGTGCGAACATCAACCTCCAACCCAACTACTGTCAGTTTGAAAGGAAACAATCATGGCGCGCTCGGATTGGCGACTCGAAGGCGAATGGCTCAAGAATTGCAACTGTGCATGGGGGTGTCCGTGCGATTTCAATGCAAGACCCACCAATGGCGACTGCAAGGGATTCCTCGGGATGCACATTATCAAGGGACACTTTGAGCAAACAAAACTGGATGGCCTGAGTTTCTTCGTGGTTGTGCATTTCCCCGGTGCGCTGCATGAAGGCAACGGCGAGGCGCAGCCGATCGTGGACCGGAAAGCGACACCGGAGCAGCGCGATGCATTATTCCAGATCATGTCGGGCAAACATTCGGCCGAAGGATCCCTGTTCCATATTTTCAGCATGATCGTCACGAAGATGCACGATCCGATCTTTGCTTCGGTCGAGCTTGAATTCGATCAGGAAGGCCGCAATGCCCGCCTCATGGTGCCGGGCGTTCTCGAATCGACGGTACAGCCGATAAAAAATCCGGTAACCGGCGCACCGCACCGGATCAGGGTAGTCATGCCCGAAGGGTTTGAGCACATCGAAGGAGAAGTCGCTTCGGCGGACATCCGCAGCAGCGGCGCAATCGTATTTGACAGCAAGGGAAGCCACAGCACCCTTGCCCACGTAGTGCAGACCCCTGAAGGCGTTGCGGCATAGTCATCGCCGCAACATTGCCTCAACGGCTTACTGCCGCTCGCCATGCCAGAGCGTATCCTGCGGCTCGAACGGATGGCGACATCCGTCTGCCTGTTTATCATCACCGCGCTAGCCTGGGCCTATCTTTTGCTGGGCGCAGGAACCATGCAGGAAATGGACGGCATGGGCATGGTCATGGCAATGAGCGTCTGGCCCTGGACTGCATCGCATGCCGCGCTCATGTTTTTCATGTGGCTGGTAATGATGACGGCAATGATGCTGCCGAGCGCTGCGCCGGTTATTCTTCTCCACAGGACGATTTCCCGTCGTAATGATGGCGGGGCGACCGGTGCGTCCGGATTTTTTGCCTTGGGTTATCTGGCTGTCTGGGGCGGCTTCAGCCTGCTCGCTCTTGTTGCGCAGTATTTTCTTGAACGCGCTGAACTGCTGTCGCCCATGATGGAATCCGCAAGCACCGGTTTATCCGGCGCGCTGCTGATCGCCGCCGGCATCTATCAATTCACGCCGTTGAAGCGCTCCTGCCTGCGTCTTTGCCGCTCGCCCCTCGAGTTTTTCATGGCGCACTGGCGTTCAGGAAAGCGCGGCGCGTTTGCAATGGGAGCGCGGCACGGAACCTATTGCGTTGCCTGTTGCTGGGGACTGATGCTGCTCCTGTTCGTCGGCGGCGTGATGAATCTGATGTGGATAGTCGGGCTGGCCATATTTGTGCTCGTTGAAAAGCTTGTGCCCGCCGGACAATGGATGGGCCAGGCTGCCGGAGTGCTGCTGACAGGAGCCGGGGCAGCGCTTGTTGCCGACTCTCTCGCATAAGCCTTGCATGAATCTTCACGCATGTTTTGAAACTGAATGACGTTGACCTTTCCCCAAAAGTTGCTTGATGAGCGCCCCGCTTGAATGCCGATTTTTTTTCGCTCCTACCTGTTTTGATGACGTCAGGAAAATATCATGGCAATCACCAATACCAATACCGGAACGAACGTGCAAGAGATCGCTGCCGGCATTTTCCGCATCAACACGCCGACCGACAAACTGCCCGGCGGCTTTTCCTTCAACCAGTATCTGATCGTTGACGACGCACCGCTGCTGTTCCATACCGGCCCGCGAAAAATGTTTCCGCTGGTGCGTGAAGCCGTCGCACATGTCATGCCGGTCAATCGGCTGCGCCATATCAGCTTTTCGCATTACGAGGCAGACGAATGCGGCTCCCTGAACGAATGGCTCGCCGCAGCGCCCGAGGCATCTCCACTATGCGGTCGAATTGCCGCTCTCGTATCCGTCAATGATGTTGCCGACCGTCCGGCCAAGGCGATGGATGACGGCGAAACGCTGTCGCTGGGAAATCATTCGGTCAAGTGGCTCGACGCACCGCATCTGCCGCATGGGTGGGAAACCGGCTACCTGATGGAAACCACTACCCGCACCATGCTGTGCGGCGATCTGTTTACCCAAGGCGGCATGGGAGCGGCCGCCTTGACCGAGGATGACATCCTGGAGTCGAGCGAAGCGTTCCGTCAACCGATGGATTATTTTTCGCATTCGACGAATACGGCGGCCCTGATCGAAAAACTGGCCGGCGAAGCGCCGGCAACGTTGGCGTGCATGCACGGAAGCGCATGGCGGGGCGATGGCGCGAAATTGCTGCGCGCCCTGGGTCTGCGGCTCGGTTCTGCGTAAATATTTTCTTCGCACCGAAAAGCCGTCGCAGTGTGCGCAATGCACACGATTTCATGACGGCGTTCCAACTGCAACGCCCATAACAGAATGTTCATGGCAGCGGTGCAGGGCGTTGCCGCACAGGTGTCCTTCCAGCAATGCAGCGTCAAACGCAATAATGAATTTTCTGCCAAGATTGACGTCTAGCAGTCAGCGTCGGCGGTTAACGGCAATTCAATATTTCAGTCGCCTGCTGGCCCCATCAATTTTCACCACGAGGACGAACATGCTTGAATCCATTGGCTATGGCGCAGCCGCATCGCACGAACCGCTCGACATGATGCGGTTCAAGCGCCGCGAACCGGGTGCGGACGATGTGCAGATCGATATTCTTTATTGCGGCGTCTGTCATTCCGATTTGCACACGGCGCGCAATGAATGGGGCAATACCGTTTATCCGGTCGTCCCCGGACATGAAATCGTGGGCCGCGTCACGCGCGTCGGCGCACATGTCAGCCGCTCCAAGCAAGGCGATCTGGTCGGCGTTGGCTGCATGGTGGATTCCTGTCAACGCTGCGCGAGTTGCAGCGAAGGGCTGGAGCAATATTGCGAAAACGGTTTCGTCGGCACCTACAACGGGGAGGAAATGCATGTCGGCGGCATGACGTTCGGCGGCTATGCCAGCAACATTGTCGTGAATGAAAAATTCGTATTGCGCATCCCCGACAATCTCGACCCTGCGGCTGCCGCGCCATTGCTATGCGCCGGCATCACCACTTTTTCGCCGTTGCGTCACTGGAAAGTGGGAAAAGGCCACAAGGTCGGCATCGTCGGGCTGGGCGGTCTGGGGCACATGGGCATCAAGATCGCGCATGCGATGGGCGCGCACGTCGTGCTTTTCACTACCTCGAAAGGCAAGAAAGAAGATGCTCTTCGCCTCGGCGCGGATGAAGCCGTGCTGTCGACAGATCGGTCGGAAATGGCGGCACATGAAAATTCGCTTGATTTCATCCTCAACACCGTCGCCGCTCCGCATAACCTGGATGCGTTCATGGTGCTGCTGAAACGCGATCGGACCATGACCCTGGTCGGTGCGCCCGCATCGCCGCACCCGTCGCCGCAGGTATTCAACCTCATCTTGAAGCGCCGTCAGCTTGCCGGTTCATTGATCGGCGGCATAGCGGAAACGCAGGAGATGCTCGATTTTTGCGGCGAGCACGGGATCGTATCCGACATTGAAATGATCCCGATCCAGAAAATCAACGATGCCTTCGAACGCATGCTGAAGAGCGATGTGAAGTATCGCTTTGTCATCGATATGGCATCGCTGGCGAAGGAGCGTTCGGAGTAGTCAATGGCTGGCAGGCGTCCCGATAAGAGACTTCCGTTGGTCGTAGCGCTGTGCGCACGATTTCCTGACCGCGAATTAATTTCGTATGGCATCGGTACGTTTTGCCGGTTTACTGCAGTCGTGCGCACAGTGCACGTTACGCTTGCTGGATCAGTTTCTTGTATTTGGTGGGGGAGTCCATATAGGAAGGGTTAGCCCTCATTCGGCGAACTGGCGCTTGCATTGTTAGTACGGCGAGTCATTCTTATGAACGAATTTCCACTTTCCGTCGACAAGTAATGCTTTGAGGTCATCGTCTGGATAACTCCCTTCGTCTCCCGGCGTTCTGTCGCCGACCTCAAGGTAGATAACCTCTTCTGAGGTTTCGTTCATGAGGCGGTGAGCATTACCCGTACCGGCTTTGAATCCTGCGCACATGCCGGGAGACAGGCGAGCTAGGCCCTCGTCGGTATGTAGCGTGGGATGACCCTGCAAGATGTAGATGAACTCGTCTTGCTTGGTATGGGCATGGCGAAGGGATGAGGCCGCGCCGGGTGCGAGACGGGTGAAATTGACACCGAAGTTTGTGAGACCGAAAAGATCGCCAAGCGGGTGCTTCTGCCTTCCTGACATGCGTGACGCGAACGGCTCTGGATAGTTTGACGGCTTGACGCGTGCAGGCGCCTCAGAAGCAGTGATTGCGGTTGGGTATGTGCTCTCTGCCATATGGGCCTCGCGAAGTGGGGTAATTAGGGCTAACGCCGCTCTTGAGCCGCGCGGCCACTGGCATTACAGGAAACCGATGCACTGTATCACCGCGTCGGCTCCAAGGGCTTGTTAGGCTTTGGAGTGATGATCGGCATATGCCACGCCATGACCAAGCGACCAATCCATGCGTGAATTTTCAACCAGAGCAACCATGATGTCATCCGCCCGGAAGCCTGCTTCCACTGCTCTGTCAGAAATATGACGGAATAGTGCTCGCTTCTGATCATCAGTGCGGCCGGTCAAAAAAACTATTTCAGCGATGCAAGCGTCGCTTGATCGGTTAACGCCTCCGAAATGAGGATCAAGAATGATTTCTTCAGGATCGAAGCGAGAAATTAGCTGAAAAAGATCGTCCGGCGGAACATTACAAGTTTTCACAAGCCCATCTTGGATGGCCTCAGCAAGAGCTTTTACCTTGTTTGATGGAAGGTGCGTGGGGGCTGATATTTTGGTTAGAGGCATGGGAAGTGCGCATTTAAGAGTGTTAGAAAAACGGCGTTGCATTAATGCCTAACGCAACGCTGACCGACATGCTTGCGCGTCGGTGTCGAGCAACAAGTTCGGCACCGTAATCAACGGGAATGTTGAGCTACATAGTCCCGCAGCACGCCGTCCATACGCGCCTGCCAGCCCTCGCCCGTTGACTTAAAGTATTCGACAACCTCGGGGCTATACCGAACCGACAGCAACAGCTTCCTGTTTTCCGATTTCGGCCTTCCGCGCAAAGACCGCATTGGCACCATCGCCGCAAGCTGTGCGTCCGTCAATGGCTGTGCATCAGGATCTGCCTTTGCAGCGGCAGTAATAGCTGCATCTTCTTCAGAAGTGGGCAACACAATGGCTCGTTTAGATGTGTTCGACATAATGCTTTACCTCTCGACGCTCGGCTCGGCGCAAGCTAATGATTCGTCGCACTTCGCCGCGATCAACAAAAGCCACGTAGTACAGCGTATTGGTCTCGGGGGCGAGCGCAATCATGCGCAACTCCTCATACTCGAAACGATCATCCGTCCATACAAGCGCAGCATCCCAATCGAGTTGAGCCGCAAATTTAGCGACACACCATGCCTTGCTATGTTGGCCACATCTTTGGCGGTATCAAACTCAATTTTCATGATTTATTGTAGCTACGTTAAATAGACGGGTCAAGTTGATTGTGAGTCGGAAAAAGCCATGACGTCGAACGCATGCTGAAGAGCGATGTGAAGTATCGCTTTGTCATCGACATGGCATCGCTGGCGAAGGAGCGTTCGGAGTAGTTAATGGCAGGCAGTGCGTGTGTCTGTACTTCACGCGCCGGCATAACGAGCGCAACATGAATTGAAACACCTGTCTTTGCATGCAATTTCAAGTGTATAAACACGTAGACACATTTATTTTAATGTATATACTTGTAGATACACTAGGAGATTGATCATGAGCAAAGCTGCAAAATTGACGATTCAGCAATGGGGCAACAGTCTTGCCGTCCGCATTCCCTCGGCAGTGGCGCGTTCGGCCCGTTTTGCGGTAGGACAGCCGGTTGAAATGGTCGTGGAAGATGCCGTGATTATGGTAAGGCCGGTAGGAGAACCGAAGCTCACACTGGCACAGAAGCTGGCTTTGTTCGACCCGGCCAAGCATGGCGGCGAAGTGATGGCGACTGGTCGCGTAGGCGCAGAGGTATTCTGATGGCGGCAAGCAAGCTCTGGTGCCCGGACCGGCGTGATGTGATCTGGATCGATTGCAGCCCGCATGTAGGCAAGGAGATGAAGGATGTCCATCCGTTGCTGGTGTTGTCGGAAAAAGCGTTCAATCAACGCACAGGCATCGTTATCGGATTGCCGATGACGACGGCAGCATTCAATGAATCGAATCCGTTCGCGATCAGATTTTCCGGCGTCAAGGGCGTGGTGAGTTACATCCTTACCCATCAACCGAAGTCGTTTGACTGGAAGCTGCGCCGTGCAAAAATGCATCCGATGAAGCAAGTGCCGGAGAAAGAATTTTCGCTGGCGTGTGAATCGCTGAATCAGATCATTGCGATCTGTCAGTAGCGTGCGCTGTGCGCACGATTTTCTGGCAATGATTTAACTTCACAAGGTGTCCGTACGTCTTGCTCGGTTATTACGGTCGCGCGTGCAGCGCACGCTACGCTTGCTTAATAAATCAAGGCTCTCACGAAGTAATTATTGACGATTCTCAAGATCAGGCAACGTCGTGCTGCTAATTTAAGTACACCACGAGCCGTAACTTTGCCAGCGGTATATTTTCCTCCAAGCCATCCTTAGGTCTGACACCGACATACATTAGACCTTCACCTTACCAAGTAGGCTTAAATTCCCAAAGACCTAAAGGAGCGTGTCATGTCTGGCCTTGATAACCCCATCGTTTGCCTTTCATGCGTCAAATCAAAAAGAAATCACGCGTGTGCTACAAAGGATATGTACACCAGTCCTCTATTTCGGGGGATATTTTCCTATGCCGAAAAGCTCCGACCCAAAAGGATTTTTATCCTGTCAGCTAAATACGGTTTGCTTAAGCCTGATGACGTCATCGAACCCTATGAGAAAACGCTTAAAAACATGAAGAAAGACGAAAAACTGGTCTGGACGGAAGTCGTGCTTTCAAAACTACGTCAGGAAGCAGATTTGCAGAAGGAGCAGTTTGTTTTTCTTGCTGGATTACCTTACAGGGAAGGACTTTTGCCACATATCAAGCACTATGAGATTCCCATGGAGGGACTTTCTTTCGGTCGTCAGCTTCACTGGCTAGCGGAACAGATTTCATGAGCTCCGCGTGCCAATTCCTTCATAAAAATCTTGCTACATTGCCGCGCTTCAGAGCCGGGTTCAATCCTCAAGACTTGCCAAGGAATGGTTTATATTTTCTTTTCGAAAAAGGAGAGGCGGCTCATGGTGGAGATCGTGTCGTGAGGGTAGGTACCCATACAGGCCAAAATAATCTTTCCAAACGCCTAAATGAACATCTTTTTAAGCATAATAAGGATCGCAGCGTTTTCAGGAAACATGTAGGACGATGTCTGTTGACGCGTGAAGTAGATTCTTTCCTGGAATTTTGGGAACTTGACCTCACAGCAAAAAAACAGCGAGAACAATTCGAACATCTAGTTGATAAAAAGCGTTTGGCTGAAATAGAGACTGATGTCAGTGATTATGTTAATGAGAAATTTTCCTTCGTCGTACTGTCTGTTGAGAACAAGGAAAATCGTTTAAAGATCGAGACAGGCATGCTTGGCACGATTGCACAATGTTCGGAATGTACGGCATCCGCTCAGTGGCTTGGTAGACAGCATCCCAACTCTGTTATCAGGGAAAATGGTTTGTGGAATATTCAGGGGCTGAAGGGAGTCCCATTTAGTGAAGAAGAGATTGACTATCTTTTTATCCGGTCAGACGAAGCTGCATGAAGCCGGCGAACCAAGCAAGCTAGCGTTCACCATTCTGTGAATGCTGACCTCAATCTAAGTGATATAGAAAAGCACTTCGACTGGAGGGAGAAGACCAATTAACGGATGAGTTGATTAAATTTCGTCCAATTACCTTTACTTTCTGCGACCAACTAGAAGCCCCCTTCTTCCGAAAACACTCGATTTAACGTATAATTTTTCTTGCGCCGATTTGATTGAACAAGTCAAACCCAGCTTGCGGGCGCCAGGGTCAAGTCCCATTACAAATCCTGCTAAAGCGGCCATGAAAAACCCGGTCCCTTTTTGCAGGCCGGGTTTTTTGCATTTTCAACACTGAAAACAAGAGTTACGCCATGAAACGCGACGCCATTTCTGCTACCGAAGCGCTCCTGCGCGATCTGTTGTCCCGCCGCATCCTGATTCTGGATGGCGCGATGGGCACCATGATCCAGCAGTACAAGCTGACCGAAGAAGATTATCGCGGTACGCGTTTCGCCGACTTCGCCGTGCCGGGCAAGGAAGTGTTCGTCAAGGGCAATAACGAATTGCTGACGCTGACGCAGCCGCACATTATCAGCGAAATCCATGAACAATATCTGGCCGCCGGCGCCGACCTGATTGAGACCAATACCTTCGGCGCCACCACGGTGGCGATGGACGATTACCACATGGCCCATCTCGCTTACGAGATGAATGTGGTTGCAGCGAAACTGGCGCGCGCCGCATGCGACAAGTATTCGACGCCGGACAAGCCGCGCTTCGTCGCCGGCGCGCTCGGCCCGACGCCGAAAACCGCATCGATTTCGCCGGATGTCAACGATCCTGCCGCGCGCAACGTCACGTTCGATCAACTGGCTGCCGCGTATCTGGAACAGACGCGCGGACTGGTCGAAGGCGGCGCCGATGTGCTGCTGGTCGAAACGATTTTCGATACGCTGAATTGCAAGGCCGCGCTGTTTGCGATCGATACCTTCTTCGAGGAATCCGGCAAGCGTTTGCCGATCATGATTTCCGGCACCGTCACCGATGCATCGGGCCGGATTTTGTCGGGCCAGACGGTGCCGGCATTCTGGAATTCGGTGCGGCATGCGCGACCGCTGACGGTCGGTTTGAACTGTGCGCTTGGTGCTGCGCTGATGCGGCCGTATGCGGAAGAGTTGTCGAAAATCGCCGATACTTTCGTCTGCATTTATCCGAATGCCGGCTTGCCCAATCCGATGTCCGATACCGGCTTCGACGAGACGCCGGATGTCACGTCGTCGCTGCTGAAAGACTTTGCCGAAAGCGGCTTCGTCAACATTGCCGGCGGCTGCTGCGGCACGACGCCGGAGCATATCAAGGCAATCGCCGATATCGTCAGCAAGATTGCGCCGCGCAAGATTCCGGCATCGACGCATGCGATGAAGCTGTCCGGGCTGGAGCCGTTCACCATCGACGATGATTCGCTGTTCGTCAATGTCGGCGAGCGCACCAACGTGACTGGTTCAAAAGCATTCGCACGGTTGATCCTGAACGAGCAATACGACGACGCGCTGGTCGTCGCGCGCCAGCAGGTTGAAAACGGCGCGCAGATCATCGATATCAACATGGACGAGGCGATGCTCGATTCGGTCGCCGCGATGACGCGTTTCCTGAACCTGATCGCGTCCGAGCCGGATATCGCGCGGGTGCCGATCATGATCGACTCAAGCAAGTGGTCGGTGATCGAGGCCGGCTTGAAATGCGTGCAGGGCAAGGCGGTCGTCAATTCGATTTCGATGAAGGAGGGCGAACAAGAATTCCTGCGGCAGGCGGCATTGTGCCGTCGTTACGGCGCGGCGGTGATCGTGATGGCGTTCGATGAAAAAGGCCAGGCCGATACGTTCGAGCGCAAGATCGAAATCTGCCAGCGCGCGTACAACCTGCTGGTATCGAAAGTCGGCTTCCCGCCGGAAGACATCATCTTCGATCCGAACATTTTCGCGATCGCGACCGGCATCGACGAGCACAACAATTACGCGGTCGATTTCATCAACGCGACGCGCTGGATCAAGCAGAACCTGCCGCATGCGAAGATCAGCGGCGGCGTGTCGAACGTCAGTTTCAGTTTTCGCGGCAACGATCCGGCGCGCGAAGCGATTCATACCGTGTTCCTGTATCACGCGATCCAGGCCGGCATGACGATGGGCATCGTCAACGCCGGCATGATGGGCGTCTATAGCGAACTGTCGCCGGAACTGCGCGAACGGGTCGAGGACGTGGTGCTGAACCGGCGCGACGATGCGACCGAACGGATGATCGAGATCGCCGGCACGCTGAAAGCCAGCGACAAGAAAGAAGAAGAAACGCTCGAATGGCGCAGCGGGTCGGTGCAAAAGAGGCTCGCGCATGCGCTGGTGCACGGCATCACGCAATGGATTGTCGAGGATACTGAAGAAGCGAGACAGGAACTGCTGCATAACGGTGGGCGCCCGATCCATGTAATCGAAGGGCCGCTGATGGATGGCATGAACATCGTCGGCGATCTGTTCGGCCAGGGCAAAATGTTTTTGCCGCAAGTGGTGAAGTCGGCGCGCGTGATGAAGCAGGCGGTCGCGCACCTGATTCCGTACATCGAGGAAGAAAAGCTGCTGGAAGAAAAAAAGACCGGCATCGCGGCCAAGCCGAAAGGCAAGATCGTGATCGCGACCGTCAAGGGCGACGTGCACGACATCGGCAAGAACATCGTGTCGGTGGTCCTGCAATGCAATAACTTCGAAGTCGTCAACATGGGCGTGATGGTGCCGTGCTCTGAGATTCTGGCGAAAGCGAAAGCGGAGAACGCCGACATCATCGGCCTGTCGGGATTGATCACGCCATCGCTCGAAGAAATGGCGCATGTCGCGAAAGAGATGCAGCGCGACCCGCATTTCCGGATGCTGAAGATTCCGCTGCTGATCGGCGGCGCGACCACCAGCCGCGCGCATACCGCGGTGAAAATTGCGCACAACTATGACGGGCCGGTGGTGTATGTGCCGGATGCATCGCGTTCGGTCTCGGTGGCGCAATCGCTGCTGACGCCGGAGCAGCGCGATCAGTACATCGCGGAAATCGCCACCGACTATGAGCGCATCCGCGAACAGCATGCAAACCGGAAAGCGGCGCCGATGCTGTCGCTGGCCGATGCGCGCAAGAACAAGATGAAACTCGATTTCACCGGGCAATGTGCGCCGGTCAAGCCGAAGTTCATCGGCCGCCGCGTCTTCAAGAGTGTCGATCTGGCGACGATTGCGCAATACATCGATTGGGGGCCGTTTTTCCAGACATGGGATCTGGCCGGGCCGTTCCCTGCGATCCTGAAAGACGAAGTGGTCGGCGAGGTGGCCAGCAAGGTATTCGAGGAAGGCCAGGCGCTGCTGAAAAAAGTGATCGACGGCCGCTGGCTGACCGCCAATGGCGTGATTGCGCTGCTGCCTGCCAACAGCATCAACGATGACGACATTGAAATCTATACCGACGAGACGCGCAGCACGGTGGCGTTCACGTATTACGGCTTGCGCCAGCAAACGGTCAAGCCGGTGATCGATGGCGTGGCGCGTCCGAACCAGTGCCTGGCCGATTTCATTGCGCCGAAATCATCCGGCATTGCCGATTACATCGGGCTGTTCGCCGTCACCGCCGGACTTGGCATCGAGAAATACGAGAAGCGGTTCGAAGATGCGCATGACGATTATTCGTCGATCCTGCTGAAGTCGCTGGCGGATCGTCTGGCGGAAGCGTTTGCCGAGCAGCTGCATCAGCGGGTGCGCACGGATTTATGGGGTTACGCGCCCGATGAAACGCTGACCAACGATGCATTGATCAGGGAAGCCTACCGCGGCATCCGTCCGGCGCCCGGTTATCCGGCGTGCCCGGAACATACGGTCAAGACCGACATGTTCAAGCTGTTGCAATGCGAAGAAATCGGCATGCAGGTGACGGAATCGTTCGCCATGTTTCCGGGCGCATCGGTATCGGGATTTTATTTCGCGCATCCGGAATCGAAATACTTCAGCGTCGGCAAGATCGGTGAAGATCAATTGAACGACATGGCGGCGCGGCGCGGCGTGTCGAAGGAAAACGCGGAGCGCTGGCTGGCGCCGAATCTGTCCTGACGCACCGCAAACCGTTCCATGCGATGGCCGTCTTCATGACGGCCATTTTTTTGCTGCTCAAAAGAATCTGAAAATAACCGCATCCGTTTTGAAATTGACTCCGTATATAAAGCATGCACCGGAAAAGCGAGAACCACACCAAACAGCGTGCGCTTTGCAAGGTGCAACCCGACGCCAGACAACAGTTTGTCCGTCGGGCCTGCAAATACTTTTTAACTACTCTGGAGAATCAAAATGAATGTCAAACAATTAATCGCTGGTGTTGCCGTACTTGTCGCTACCGGTTCCGCTTTTGCGCAGCAAACGGAATTCGTCGCACCGGATGCCAATTTCATGTCATCCAAATCGCGCGCCGAAGTCATGGCCGAACTCAATCAGGCCCAAGCGCAAGGCGTGCTGGCAACCAGGGAAGACACCTATCCGGTCATCGACACGCAGTCGTCGATGCGCTCCAGTGCTGATGTCCGTGCCGAAGTGACCCGGTCGGCAAGCGCAAGCCAATCGCCGTCGGATATTTACTTTGGCGCGTAATGTAACCAGATAGCGCTAATCGATCGGCGGCTGACGCCGGCCTATTTATCCATGTTGATCAATCCAGCCAGCGGCACCGGCTGGATTTTTTTCGTCTATCCTTTTTAGCGCTGGCATCCTCATAATGCGCTGTCACAAGCTTGCGCTTCATCAAGAAAAAGCGACAACAGCATAGGGCTGCAAGCGTTCCATCAATCAATTGCCGTACAGTTCTGCTACGCTGGAAAATCCTTTCCACTGGCAGCATGCGCGTAATCATTGGCCGGTTCGCAGTTGCTTCATTGAATGGAACCGAAAAACGATGATCTGGAAATCCCGTTCAATCAAACATAAATTATTCATCATGCTGGCAACCATCGGCGTAACGTTGATCGTGGTTTTGCTTGTACTCAATTTCTCGATGGGAGAAAAAAACGTCAAGCAGGATATTCCGCATTTGTATTCGGTAACGGATGCACAGTTCCAGCGGTCGATGGGCGTGATGCTCGGTCCGCAAATCGTCGACGGCAACCGGTTCGATGCGCTGCTGAACGGCGACCGGATTTTCCCTGCGATGCTGGAAGCGATTCGCGGCGCGCAAAAAACGATTACCTTCGAAACCTATATCTACTGGTCTGAAGAGATCGGCAAGAAATTCGCCGATGCGCTGTCCGAGCGCGCCCGCGCCGGCGTCAAGGTGCATGTGCTGATCGACTGGGTCGGCAGCAGCAAGATAGAGCAGTCTTATCTGAAAACCATGGAGCAGGCCGGCGTCGAAATAAAAAAATACCGGCCGCTGCGCTGGTACAACCTCGACCGTCTCAACAATCGCACTCATCGGAAATTGCTGGTGGTCGATGGCCGCACCGGCTTTACCGGCGGCGTCGGCATCGCCGGCCTGTGGACCGGTAATGCGCAGGATCCGGAGCACTGGCGCGATTCGCATTTCCGGGTAGAAGGCCCGGTCGTTGCGCAGATGCAAGCGGTATTCGTCGATAACTGGATCAAGACCACCGGCAAGGTATTGCATGGCGCGGATTATTTCCCGGACCTGAAGCCGGCCGGCACCGGCCGTGCACAGGTATTCAGCAGTTCGCCGACCGGCGGCAGCGAAAGCATGCGCCTGATGTATCTGCTGGCGATCACTGCGGCGCAACGCACGATCCATTTGTCCAGTTCCTATTTCGTGCCGGACGAGATGGCGCGCCAGGCATTGGTCGATGCAGTCAAGCGCGGCGTCAAGGTGCAGATCATCACGCCGGGCGAACACATCGATACCGAAGCGGTGCGCAGTTCGTCGCGCGGCTTGTGGGGAGAATTGCTGGAAGCCGGCGTCGAAATGCATGAATACCAGCCGACCATGTTTCACTGCAAGGTCATGATTATCGATGGATTGCTGATATCGGTCGGTTCGACCAATTTCGACGACCGTTCATTCCGCTTGAACGATGAAGCGAATCTGAATATCTACGACGCCGATTTTGCGCAAAAGCAAATCGAGGTGTTCCGGCAGGATCTGGCCAAGTCGCGCCGCATTACGCTGGCGCAGTGGCAGAACCGGCCGCTGTCGGAAAAAGCATGGGAGCGCGCGGCGGCGCTGCTGGGGCCGTTGCTGTAGACATATGGTCCACGAAATGCACGAAAGGCATGAAAAAATTCAGGAGAGAAGTTTCTTTGATTCCGGTTGCTATCCGAGAGCGGCAGCCGGAACAATCACGTTATGAAGTCTTTCGTGCCTTTCGTGTATTTCGTGGACCATGCCGTGATCCCTTGATGACGCGCACAACATGCTCCAGGAACTAAGCAACTAAAGAAACATCGTATTTAAAACGCATTTCAAAAATATCCTAAAGGCGCCCATCAGATGTTCGTCACCGGAATTGGAACGGCTGTGCCGTCGCAACGTTATTCCAAGGCCGCGTGCTGGGAAGCGTTCCAGGCGTCGGACTGGTTCAATCGCCTCGGGCCGCGCGCGCATGCAATTGCCGAAGCGGTGCTGCTGCGCGATAACGGCATCGAATCGCGGCATCTCGCGCTGCCATCGCTGAACGACGTGTTCGCGATCGATCCCGATACGCTGTATCGGCGATTCTCGGCCCACGCACCGGTGCTGGCAGCGCAAGCCGGCAACAATGCGCTCAACAATGCACAGCTCGAAACCGATCGGATCGACGCAGTGATCGTCAGCACCTGTACCGGCTATTTATGCCCCGGATTGAGCGGTTACGTGATCGAGCAACTGGGCTTGAAAGCGGATGTGCAGGCGTTCGATCTGGTCGGCCAGGGCTGCGCGGCGGCGCTGCCGAATCTGCGGCTGGCCGATGCATTGCTCGCATCCGGGCAATGTGCGCATGTGCTGTCGGTATGCGTCGAAGTCTGCAGCGCGGCGATGTATCTCGATGACGATCCCGGCGTGCTGATCAGCGCCTGCCTGTTCGGCGACGGCGCCGGCGCGGCGGTATTATCGCGGCAGACGGGGCATCAAAGGCGCATCGAATGGCGGCACGCCGCGTCGATGACCAATACCCGTGAGCGCGCTGCACTGTATTTCGAGCAGCGCCAAGGCATGCTGCGCAATATCCTGACGCGTCAGGTGCCGCGGCTGGCCGCCGAGCATGCGCATCGATTGCTGCAAACGGTGCTGGCCGATGCCGGCATTGCGCAAGCCGACATACGCGGCTGGATCATGCATGCGGGAGGACGCGACGTGCTGCAGTCTCTGCAAAAAAAATTCGATGTCGCGCCCGGCGACTTTCATTACAGCGCGGCGATCCTGCGCGATTACGGCAATCTGAGCAGCGCGTTCGTGTACTTTGTGTTGCAGGCGGCGATCGACGACGGTGCCGAAGGCGGCTGGTGGTGGCTGTCGTCGTTCGGCGCCGGCTTCAGTTGCCACGGCGCGCTGCTGGCGGTTGAATGATGAACATGAGCCTGGCGCGCAACGTGCAAACCGAGACGCTCGACCATCTCGCCGAGAACGATCCGCGCGCGATCCGTTCGCGCGCGGATTTGCGGCGCATCAATCGCGTGATGGGCACGCGCAGCATCGTGCTGCGCGCATTGCGGCATGCGGTTCCTGCTCCGCGCCGCATCATCGAACTGGGCGCCGGCGACGGTACGCTGATGCTGGGCCTTGCCGCGCAACTGGCCGCGCAGTGGCCGGCTGTGCAACTGACGTTGCTGGACCGGCAGAATCTCGTCACGCCGCAGACCATCGATGCATTGCGCGGCCTCGGCTGGCAAGTGGAAATACTGACCGTCGATGTGCTGGCATGGCTGGCGCAGCCTGCAACACGTCAATGCTACGATCTGGCAATGGCCAATCTGTTCATGCATCACTTCGATGATGCGCATCTTCCGCCGCTGCTGGCTGCGATTGCCGCGCGCGCCGATGCGTTGTTCGCGTGCGAGCCGCGCCGCGCATGGCTGCCGTTGTTGGGCAGCCATCTGGTCGGATTGATCGGCGCCAATGCCGTGACGCGCGAAGATGCGGTATTGAGCGTGCGCGCCGGTTTTGCCGGCACTGAATTATCCATGCTGTGGCCGCCTGAACATCGTTCGTGGCGATTGAAGGAATATGCGGCAGGACTGTTCAGTCATTGCTTTCTTGCCACGCGGCAGGGCAGCAGAACGGCTGAACGATGAACACGCATTACGACGCCATCATCATCGGCGCCGGGCCGGCGGGCGCGACGGCGGCGATCCTGCTGGCGCAAGCCGGATGGTCGGTGGCATTGCTGGAAAAGCAGCGCTTCCCGCGCCGCAAGGTGTGCGGCGAATGCGTTGCCGCGAGCAACCTGCCGCTGCTCGATGCGCTTGGCATCGGCGATGCATTCGATGCGCTGGCCGGCCCGCCGCTGCGGCAGGTGGCATTGATGGCCGCCGGCGAGTGCATCCGCGCCGATCTGCCGCCGTTACAACATGCACGGCATCGATGGGGCCGGGCGCTGGGGCGCGAGTATCTCGACACGCTGTTGCTCGATCGCGCGAAAGAAGCCGGTGCCACCGTTTTGCAACCGTGGATGGCGCAAGCGATTCGCGGCGGCCCCGGCGCATTCGAATGCGATGCCGGCGCAACCGGTTCGGATACGGAAAAAATCTTCACCGCACCCGTGCTGATTGCCGCACACGGCTCGTGGGAACTGGCGCCGACTGCCGAGGTTGCGCAGCGCCGGCCGCAGCGGCCCGGCGATCTGTTTGCATTCAAGGCGAATTTCAAAAACGCGCAACTGGCCGCCGGCTTGCTGCCGGTACTGGTGTTTTCCGGCGGTTACGGCGGCATGGTGCTGGGCGATCACGGCATCACGACGCTGGCCTGCTGCATCCGGCGCGACCGGCTGGCCGTATGCCGGGAACAGTTGCGCGGACAGCGTGCCGGCGATGCAGTCGAAGCGTATCTGACAGCAAGCTGCGGCGGCGTGCGACACGCGCTGGACGGCGCGCAGCGCGACGGCAGATGGCTCAGCGCCGGCCCGATCCGGCCCGGCATCCGCATGTCGCGTGACGGCGGCGCCGCGTTCCTGATTGGGAATGCCGCAGGCGAAGCGCATCCGATCATCGGCGAAGGCATCAGCATGGCGCTGCAATCGGCGTGGCTGTTGAGCGAACGATTGATCATGCATGGCAAGGCAACGGTTTCCGGCAGCGCGCAACAGCAGATACAGCGCGAATATGCGCAAGCATGGCACCGCAATTTTGCGCGCCGCATCCGGTTGGCCGCATTGTTTGCGCATTGCGCGATGCGGCCGGGCATGGCTTCGGGTTTCCTGCCGCTGCTGCGCTACCGGCCTGCGGTATTGACGCACGCCGCGCGCTGGAGCGGAAAAGTCATGCAGATTTATCAACCGGCCACTTAAGCAAGAGCCAAAACAAACTATGCAACTATACAAATAAATTCGATCGAAAAATTAATTCCACCCAGAGGCCGTTCATCCTGAGTAGCGAAGCGTATCGAAGGATTGGTCGTGCACGGCGATCCTTCGATACGCTTCGCTACTCAGGACGAACGGGGGCGGTGGGAGAGCGCAAAAAAAGCCATTCTTGAAAATTTTGATGCACAATTTATTTTAAGTCTTTACTTAGCTATCTCTTGAATCGGAAAGCCGGGCCACCATTGATAGACCAGACTTGCGGGAATTTCTCATGACGACACTTGAACGGCTGCAAACCATCCTGCTCGATAACTATCCATTGACACGGGAAGCACTCACGCCCGACGTGCTGCTGGCAGACATGGAAATCGATTCGCTCGGCGTGATGGAACTTTTTTTCAGCATCGAAGACGCGTTCGCGCTGGCTGTGCCGAACGACAAACTGGAGTTGAAGAGCATCGGCGATGTGGTCGATTATATCGACCGGCTGATCGCGGAGCAGCATGGCGGCAATATGGAACCCGGCGCAAAAACCGGCACTGCGGCATGAGACGCGTCGCGGTCACCGGCATCGGTGTCGTGTCGCCGTCGGGTAATGACCGGCATGCGCTGTTCGATCATCTGCTGTCAGGACAATCCGGTATTCGCCGTCTCGATCATGCGTTTTGCGAACGGCTGATTGCGCCGATCGCCGCGCCGGCGCAGTTCAATGGCGAAGATTATTTCCCGGCGCCGAAGCTGCGCATGCTGGACCGCGTCAGCCAGTTCGCGTTGCATGCGGCCAGCCAGGCGATTGCAGATGCCGGCATTGCATTCGACGCCGAAGACAAGCGGCGCGCCGGTGTCTTCATCGGCACCGGCATGGGCGGATCGCACACCACCGACGACGGCTACCAAACCATCTACGGCGAACGCTCGGACCGCGTCAAGCCGTTCAGCGTGCTGATGGCGATGAACAATGCGGCGGCGGCATGGATCGGCATCGAGCATGGCATTACCGGCCCCAACCTGACGTTTTCAACCGCGTGCTCGTCGTCGGCGGTGGCAATCGGCGAAGCGTGGCGCAGGATCGGCAGCGGCGAAGTCGACCTGATGATCGCCGGCGGCAGCGAAGCGCCGCTGACATTCGGTACATTGAAGGCGTGGGAGGCGTTGCGCACGCTGGCGGTCGAAGATCCGGCCGATCCGTCGGCGTCGTGCAAGCCGTTCGCGAAAGACCGCAGCGGGCTGGTGCTGGGCGAAGGCGCGGCGATCGTGGTGCTGGAAGAATGGGAACGCGCGGTCGCGCGCGGCGCATCGATTTATGCGGAACTGGCCGGATATGGACTGAGCACTGATGCCGCGCATATCACGCGGCCGACGGTGGGAGGCCAGGCGCGTGCAATGCGCCTGGCGCTGGCGTCGGCGGATTTGCCGCCGTCGGCAATCGGCTACATCAATGCGCACGGCACCGGCACGCTGGCGAATGATGCAGTGGAGACGGCGGCGATCAAGGAAGTATTCGGACAGCATGCCTACCGCGTGCCGGTCAGCTCGACCAAATCGATGCACGGCCATTTGCTCGGCGCGGCCGGCGCGCTCGAATTCGTCGTGTCGGTTCTGGCGCTGCAATCAAGGATGATTCCGCCGACGATGCACTTGCAGCTTGCTGACCCGGAATGCGATCTCGATTATGTGCCGCTGCGAGCGCGCAAGGCGGATGAACTGCATGCGGCGATGTCGAACTCCTTCGCATTCGGCGGCACCAACGCGGTGCTGATTGCGCGCTTGCCGTGAGCGCTGCCGGCAGCGTGAATCCTGGCCCCCGTTTAACGGCGCGACCACCGCACAAGGCTTGATTAAAGCGCGGTCCGCAACGCAAACAGCTCCGGAAACAACACCACATCCAGCATCTTCCGCAAATAGCTGACACCCGCGGTTCCGCCGGTCCCCATCTTGAATCCGATAATCCGCTCAACCGTCGTCACATGCCGGAACCGCCAGAACCGGAATGCCGTTTCCAGATCCACCAGCTTTTCCGCCAGCTCATACAACGCCCAATATTTGGACGGCTCGCGATACACGGTCAGCCACGCTTGCTTGACCGATTCGTTCGAGGTCGTCGGCTGCGTCCAGTCGGCTGCGGTCCGAGCCGCATCGATCACGAATCCCGCGCGCGTCATCAATAGAATCGCTTCATCGTAAATCGATGGCGCGCGCAACGCCGCATCGAGTTTGGCAAACGATTCCGGCGCGGCCGCATGCATCTGCAGCAGCGCCGCATTCTTGTTGCCGAGGATGAATTCGACTTCGCGATACTGATACGACTGGAAGCCGGAAGAATTGCCGAGGTAGGGACGGATTGCGCTGTACTCCGGCGGCGTCATCGTCGCCAGCACATCCCATGCATGCACCAATTGATCCATGATCCGCGCCACCCGCGCCAGCATCTTGAATGCGGGCGGCAGGTCGCCGTTGTGCAATTGCGCGCGCACCGCATGCAGTTCATGCAGCATCAGCTTCATCCATAATTCGCTGGTCTGGTGCTGCACGATGAACAGCATTTCATTGTGGTTGGGCGAGCGCGGATGCTGCGCCGACAGGATCTGATCCAGCGCCAGGTAATCGCCGTAATTCATCGCGTCCTTGAAATCCATTTTTGCGCCGTGCCAGGCGGGCGGGACGTTCTCTTTTTGATCCATTTTGAAATCCTTTTAGGACTTACCCAAAGTTCAATGTTTGATTTGTTCACACCCAACGAAACCGTTCGTCCTGAGTAGCCCGCAGGGCGTATCGAAGGCTATGCAGCCTTCGATACGCCCTGCGGGCTACTCAGGACGAACGGACTTTTGGATAACTAAAGTCCGCTTTAGCACGACACCTGATAGCTACAGTTCCGGGCTTGTTTGTGTAAGTCCTGCCTTTAAAACGCATTCCACACATTTCCGCAACCACTCGTCTTCACGCGCGTTCTCGTCAGGTCACCGATTCGTGCGGCCCGTCTCTGCTGAATTTTTCGCCGTCGAGAATATCGACCAGCATATCGACCGCATCCCAGACATCGACGAAGCGCGTATACAGCGGCGTAAATCCGAAGCGCATGATCGACGGTTCGCGATAATCGCCGATGACGCCGCGTTCTATCAACGCCTGCATCACGCCATAACCATGCGGATGCGCGAAGCTGACGTGACTGCCGCGCTGCTGATGCGCGCGCGGGGTCGCCAGCGCCAGCGGATGGCCGGCGCAGCGTTGTTCCACCAGCGCGATGAACAGATCGGTCAATGCGAGCGACTTGCTGCGGATCGCCGCCATGCCGGTCTGCGCAAAAATATCGAGACCGCATTCGACCATCGCCAGCGAGACGATCGGTTGCGTGCCGCACAGCGCGCGCCGGATGCCGCCGGCCGGTTCATACGACGGCTGCATCGCGAATGGCGCGGCGTGGCTCCACCACCCCGACAACGGATGGCGGAAGCTGTCCTGATGACGCGGCGCGACCCAGATGAAGGCCGGCGCACCGGGGCCGCCGTTGAGGTATTTGTAGGTGCAGCCGACCGCGAAGTCGGCATGGTCTGCGGTGACATCGACCGCTACCGCGCCGGCGGAATGCGCGAGGTCCCAGATGATCAGCGCACCGTGCCGATGGGCCTGCGCCGTCACGCCGCGCATGTCGTGCAATGCGCCGGTGCGGTAGTTCGCATGGGTCAGCATGACCACTGCGGTATCGGCGTCGATGGCCGTCGCCAGTTGTTCGGCGGAATCGACCGGCAGCAGGGTATAGCCTCGGTCCAGCCAGGTGGTCAGACCTTGCGCGATGTAGATATCGGTCGGGAAATTGCTGCGCTCGGTGACGATGACCTTGCGGCCGGCAGCCAGCGGCTTGCCCGCCTGTATCGCCAGTGCCGCGGCCAGCGCCTTGAACAGGTTGATCGATGTCGAATCGGTGACGACGACTTCACCGGCGCCGGCGCCGATCAGCGGCGCCAGCTTGTCGCCGAGCCGCGCCGGCAGCTCAAACCAGCCGGCCTTGTTCCAGCTGCGGATCAGGTCCGTGCCCCATTCCCGGGCCACCACTTGCGCCGCACGCGCCGCCGCCGATTTCGGCTGCGCGCCGAGCGAATTGCCGTCGAGATAAATCACGCCATGCGGCAGATCGAACTGATTGCGCAGCGGTGCGAGTTTATCTGCCGCATCCAGCGCGGCGCATGCGTCGCGTTCGATCATCGCGTGCTTCCGGACGGCAGCGAACGCAGGATGGCGCGCACCGGACTGGCATCCATTCCATGCAGTTTCAGCGGCAGCGCGATCAATTCGTAATCTCCCGGTTCGATGCGGTCGAGGACGATGCCTTCAAGGATCGCCATGCCGTTGCGGCGCACCGCGTTGTGCGCATCGAGCGTTTTGGATTCCTGCGGGTCGAGCGACGGCGTGTCGAGTCCGATCAGCACGACGCCATGCCGCGCAAACAGGTCGATGGTTGCCGCCGACACCGTGTTGAATGCAGCATCCCAATGGTCTTGCGGCGTGGTTTGATAAGTGCGCAGCAGCACGCGCAGCGGAATGCCCGGCAACGCATGCCGGATGTGCTGCGGTTCGACTACATTGACGCCGATGCAGTCGATCACGCGGCATGGTCCGATATAGGCGTCGAGCGCCACCGCATCGATCGCGAGGCCGCTTTCGTCGTAATGCGACGGCGCGTCGCAGTGCGCACCGGTATGCGTCGACATCGTTAGCTTGCTGACCTTGACCGGACAGCCCGGTTCGATCTGCCAGGTGGTTTCGGCGGCAAATGGCGTGTCGCCCGGCCATACCGGTGTTGCGGCCGACAGCGTCGGGCTGATGTCCCACAGCGTGCTGGATTTGCGCATGCGAATGACCTTCGTAACGATCAACCATTGATATGGATTTTATGCGGGATCGGCTGAATTTACATTGCGGATTCGCGCAATGTTGCTGCCAGTATTAGAATGTATTGACGTTATTCCAGAAAAAACTACGCATTAATTCGAATATGACACTCGACGCCACCGATCTGAAGATTTTGAGCTGCCTGCAGGAAGATGGCCGCATCAGCAATCTCGACCTTGCGGGAAAAGTCTTCCTGTCGCCGTCGGCTTGCCTGCGGCGCGTGCGCATGCTGGAGGAGAGCGGCATGATCAGCCACTACAGCGCGGTGCTGAACGCCACGGCGCTGGGTCTTGAAGTCGATGCGTTCGTGCAAGTGACGATGCGCCGCGATGTCGAGCAATGGCATGAGAATTTTACGGCCGCGTTGCAAAGCTGGCCGGAAGTGGTGGGTTCTTACATCATTACCGGCGATGCGAATTATCTGCTGCGGGTGAGGGCGCGCAGCCTCAAGCATTATTCGAGTTTCGTGCTGGAGAAGTTGTACAAGACTGCCGGCGTGCTGGATATACGGTCGAATATCGTGCTGCAGACGATCAAGGATACGCCGGCCATTGCGGCGGAATTGCTGGGCCCATCCTGACACTTGGCTGGCGACTTCGCGTGGGCTTCGCGCATCCGAATCAACGTGCGTAGTACCCATCGCGATCACGGTGCTGATACCGGCGGTAATCATGCCGTTCGCTATATCTGCCATCGATGTAAGCGACTGGCGGCGGCCCGTAATATTGCTGCGGCGGCTCATAATAAATCTGCTGCGGCGGCTGGGGCGGGTAATAGGTTTGCGGCTGCGGCTGGTAATACGGCTGTGGCGCCGCATACGTTGGCTGCGAGTTGGCAATGAGCGATCCGATTACCACTGCACCGAGAATTCCGGCCGCAATAGCAGCGCCGTTTCCATGACGATCGCCTGCAACCGCTGCGGTCGACACCGAGGCTGCGAGAACGCCAGCGATAACCAGCGAAGAAATAATTTTTTTGCTAACCATGATGAAGTCCTCTTCAAATTTGAATCGTCGAGTTCACGCCGCAAATTTAATATAGGCCACTTCTCGTCTCATCAGGTTGATTGAATTAACTCGTTACATATCTTACGGCTTGTGCGGTTTTGACCGCGGCGTCGGAAGGATTCCGGTTGTCCTGAATAAAGTGTCAGCTGTGGCATGAATCGCAGCGTATTTTTTGCGGCAATTATCCGCAACACGCCTATTGATGAAATGCGTTTTAAAATCAACGCATTCGAAAATTTTTCGGCGCTGGAGAACGAGTTGGATGATCCCTACAATTTGCAGCGGTTTGTCATTGCTCAGCAGCCGGCATATGAAAACGTGCTCGCGGAACTTCGCGCCGGTTTCAAGCAAAGCCATTGGATGTGGTTCATATTTCCGCAAATTCAGGGATTGGGCCACAGTGATTTGGCGCGGAAGTTTGCAATTTCTACTCTTGGCGAAGCCGATGCATACTTGAGCCATACTGTTCTCGGACCGAGATTACGAGAATGCAGCCATCTTGTTTTGGAGGTAGAGGGGCGCGCAATCGAAAAAATATTCGGTCATCCGGATGACATGAAATTTCATTCTTCGATGACCCTGTTTTCGGAAACTAAAGAGGAAAATGAAATTTTCAAGCAATGCCTGCAAAAATACTTCGCAGGAAAAAAGGATACCCGCACGCTTGCCCAATTAGGACGCTGAATGCCGCAAGCCAGCCAGACGCACTTCGCCGCACAACGCGCAGTCCGATGATGACACCCGAACACTTCAGCTTTTAATTACCCGTGAAATGCCCTATGGGAAATACAAGGGCCGCCTGATCGCCGATTTGCCGGGGCATTATCTTGGCTGGTTTGCGCGGGAAGGTTTTCCGCCGGGCGAACTCGGCGAACTGATAGCGCTGATGTATGAACTGAACCACAATGCGCTGAGACATTTGCTTGACCCGTTGCGCAAACGATAAAACGGCATATCACCCAACATCACCGGCTATGCTGGATGCGCGCCTTGCTTTGTGCTTCTCGCTGAAAATTCTCAGCCGTTCAATGCCGCCTTCGCAGCTTGTTCGGGTGTCAAACCGTCATAGAACTGGTCCGTAAACCACTCGACTTGTTCCTCGATATGTTCCTGGGCCTGCGCCAGGGTCGCGCCGCCCGCGACCAGGAAACCTTCGACCTCCGTGCACCAATTGATCAGCGCCACTGTTTCCGGATCTGGTTTGTCTTTCTTTGCCATCATTTTTCCTTTGTATCGATTGCTATTTAATCGTCTACTCGACAGAGTAACCGGATTTGCCTGGCATCGGCCATCGCGATGCGCTTTTTCCAAGACAGGCAATCCCGGGATGGTTACAGTAACGTTTCTTTCCATTTCAAGGATGCATTTCATGAGCCGCCACGTCACCTTCTTCCATTCGCCCAGCACGCGCTCCATCGGCACGCTTGCTCTTTTCGAAGAGCTCCATGCGGACTACGAGCTGCATGTGTTGAACATGAATGCCGGGGAGCAACGCTCGCCTGGCTATCTCGCGGTCAACCCGATGGGGAAAGTTCCGGCAATCAAGCATGGCGATGCGCTGGTTACCGAGCAGGCGGCGGTGTTCATGTATCTCGCTGACCTCTATCCGGAAGCCGGGCTGGCGCCGTCGATCGGCGACCCGTTGCGCGGTCCCTACTTGCGCTGGATGGTGTTCTACGGTTCCTGCTTCGAGCCGGCCGTCGTCGACAAGGCAATGAAGCGCGAACCGGCGCCGCAGTCGACCTCTCCCTATGGAGACTACGATACGGTGTTGAGCACGCTGACGCAACAGCTTGAAAAGGGACCGTATTTGCTCGGCGAGCGTTTCAGCGCAGCCGACATGCTGTGGGGCATCGCGCTGGCTTGGACCGTCGGATTCAAGCTGGTGCCGGACCTGCCGCAAATCAAGGCGTACATCGATCGCATCAACGCCCGTCCGGCAGTGGCGCGGGCGCGTGCGAAGGATGCCGAGCTGGCGGCGGCGCAAGGCTAGATGCTGTTCCGCAAATAGAGGGCATGAATTCTGGAGGCATGCAATGGCAATTGTTGACAAGGCTCGTGAAGGCGATTCACCGATGTTTTTCGCGCTGCAGGCAGACTGGGCCGCCTGGCTCGCCGCGCATTGCGCCAAGTCGGCCGGCGTCTGGCTGCGTATTGCCAAGAAAGGCGCCGGCCGGCAATCCGTTTCCTATGCTGAAGCGCTTGACGCGGCGCTGTGCTACGGCTGGATAGACGGGCAAAAGAAAGGCGATGGTGAGCACTATTGGCTGCAGCGATTCACGCCACGCTCGGCGCAGAGCATCTGGTCCAGGATCAATCGAGAGAAAGTATTGAAACTGATTCAGGACGGGCGCATGCAGCCGGCCGGGCTGGCGGAAGTGGAACGCGCCAAGCGCAACGGACGATGGGAAGCTGCCTACGACTCATCGAGCACGGCCACGATACCGCCGGATTTGCAGGCGGCGCTTGACGCGAACAAGCGCGCCCGGGAATTTTTTGCAGCTATCGATGCCCGGAATCGGTACGCCATTCTGTTCAGGGTTCAAACCGCGAAAAAGGCCGACACGCGCGCCAAACGGATTCAACAGTTCGTCGACATGCTGGCGCGACATGAGAAGGTGCACCCGTAGCCGGACCGGACGCATCCGGGCGTCACGGCAAATCCGCTGATCGCTATTTTCAGCCGTGTCCGGTGCTGTTCGCCGGTTATTTTGTTGCGTAATTTTTGCCAATGGCGCTCGTCAACCCACCGGCATGCCATCGACAAACACCTTCAATTCACCCTGCTTGAACGGCGTCCAGGTCTCGTTGGCCGTCAACGGTTCGGTGACGATGATGGCAACGCGGTCGCTCGGTGTCGTCACTCGCGAAAAATCGACGCTCATGTCTTCATCGGACAGCCTTGCCTCGGCAAACGGATATTGCCGCACGATGTAATGCAGGTTGGTGGCGCAATGCGCGAACAATGCCGAACCGTCGGACAGCATCATGTTGAATATGCCGTAAGTGGCGATCTCCTGCGTCAATTCCTGCAGCGCCGCCGTCAGTGCCGGCAAGGCCGGCAGCCTGTCGCCGAAACGCTTGCGCAACTGTTGCAGCAGATAGCAGAACGCCCATTCGCTGTCGGTGGTGCCGACCGGGTGAAAGGAGCCGTCCAGCGGCGGCATGAAATTCTTCAGGTCGCCATTGTGCGCAAAGACCCAGTAACGGCCCCATAGCTCGCGCACGAACGGATGGCAGTTTTCCAGCGCGACGCGGCCCTGGGTTGCCTTGCGGATATGGGCAATCACGTTTTTCGACTTGATCGGGCAGCGCTTGATCAGGTCGGCAATCGGCGATGCGACGGCGGCCTGGTAATCGACGAAATGGCGCACGCCGGCGCCTTCGAAAAAAGCGATGCCCCAGCCATCGTTGTGGCTGTCGGTACGGCCGCCGCGCGTGGCGAATCCGGTGAAGCTGAACACAATGTCGGTCGGCACATTGCAATTCATTCCGAGAAGCTGGCACATGATGGGAAGAAGCGGCGGTGAAGGAAAATGTTGAAACGGAACCCGTAAATACAGTATCACGGATGTAAGGTTTCGAGTCCAGTACCGGCCTAGAAAATGCAGTCTGCCCAAGAATAACTATGCCTGTAATCGGCAGCGCCGAAATAAAATTCAGGCGATCTGCCGACCCGCCTTCCACACGCCCAGCACGACCGGAACATCGTCGACCACGCGCACCCGCAGAAAATCGGCGCGCAATTCCGGCGCGATCTCGCCGCGATCGACCAGGCCGACCATCAGCGCCGGATTGCGCGACACGGTCGCGATGGCCTTGTGCAGGTTGAAGCCTTCCCGTTGCAGCAGGAACGCCGCATGCAGCAGGCTGGCCGGCACATAGTCCGACGACAGCACGTCGAGCAGATCGGCGCGCGCCAGTTGCGCCGCCGAGATATTGCCGGAATGCGAACCGCCGCGCACCATGTTCGGCGCGCCCATGATGATGCCGAGCCCTTTTTCGCGCGCGGCATGCGCCGCGGCCAGCGTGGTCGGAAATTCGGAAATCGATACGCCGTCCGTCACGCCTTCTTCGACATGGGCGACGGTGGTGTCGTCGTGCGTGGCGAGCGGCACCGGCAACAGGCGCCGGGTGCAGCGCTCGATGATGCCGCGCCGGTTGACGGCCGCATAGACCTGCTGGCGCTGCAGCAGGCGCTCCAGCATCGAATCGACCTTGTCTTCGCTCCAGCCGCGCTTGCCGGTGACGTAGGTTTTGTAATGCTGCAGATCGGTCCATTGCCGCTGCCCCGGCGTATGGTCCATCAGCGACACCAGCTTGAGGCGATCGTCGTGCAGGAACGGATCGAACATCGCCAGCAGTTTTTCTTCCGCCAGTTCCAGCCGCATGTGCAGATAATGGTCGGCGCGCAGCACGCCGGCCTGCGCGGCGTGGCGCAAGCCTTCGGCGCAGGCGGTCAGCGTGTCGTTGCGCATGCTGTCGGAATCGATGTCGCCGACCGAAATCGCATCCAGCACGGTGGTGATGCCGGCGGCGGCGATCTGCGCATCGTGCGCGATGATCGCCGGCAGAATCGGCCAGTTCACCTTCGGGCGCGGCATCAGATGCTTTTCCAGATTGTCGGTATGCAGCTCGACCAGACCGGGCAGCAGGTAATCGCCGTGCCAGTCATCGGCGGACACGGCGGTGCCGCCGGCATCGGCTGCGGCGATCAACGAGCCTTCGACGGCAAGCGTGCCGAGAAACTGCCGGTCGGCGGCGACGATGCGGGCATTGCGGATGATTTTCATGCGGCAGGCACCAGGGAAACCGGTTGCACCGGCGGGATCGGGAACAGCCGCGTCGCCAGCGCGCGGCGCACGGTTTCATCGTGAAAGATGCCGACGATCGCCGCGCCGCGCTCGCGCGCGCCGTTGATCAGGCCGATCACGGTAGCGCGGTTGGCTTCATCGAGCGATGCGGTCGGCTCGTCCAGCAGCAGGATCGGATAATCGCTGATCATCGTGCGCGCGATATTGACGCGCTGCTGTTCGCCGCCGGAAAACGTCGCGGGCGGCACATGCCACAGCCGCATCGGAATCCGCAGACGTGCCAGCAACGCGCCGGCCTGTTCCAGCGCGTCTTGTTGACCGATGCCTTTTGCGATCAACGGTTCGGCCACCAGATCGAGCGTCGGTATGCGCGGAATCACGCGCAAAAACTGCGTGACGAAACCGAGCGTGGCATGGCGCACCGCGTGGATCTGCCGCGCCGGCGCCGTGGCCAGATCGACCCAGCCGCCGCCGTGCCGGATCCTGACGCTGCCGCCGCTGGCGCGATAATTCGCATACAGGCAGCGCAGCAGCGTGCTTTTGCCGGCGCCCGACGGCGCATGGATCACCACGCATTCGCCGGCATCGACCTGCATGTCTACGCCGGACAGGATCGGCAACTGCAGACCGCCTTGCAGATGCAGCGTGAAATCCTTGGAAAGATTGCTTACTTCGATTTTGCGTGTCATTTTTTTCAGTTTCGTGTTCGGCCGATCCTTCGATACGCTGCGCTACTTCCTTCGATACGCTGCGCTACTCAGGACGAACGGAGATTTAAAAAGCGTGAAGCGTTAAAAAACCCGTTCGCCCTGAGTAGCCCGTAGGGCATATCGAAGGGCCTTTTCATCCTATTCAAGCCTGCAGCACCGATGACACCAGCAATTGCGTGTACGGATGTTGCGGATCGTCAAGAACTTGATCGGTCAATCCTTCTTCGACCACCACGCCCTGGCGCATCACCATCAGGCGGTGCGCCAGCAAGCGCGCCACCGCGAGATCGTGCGTGACGATCACGGCGGCCACCTGCAATTGCGACACCAGTTGCCGCAGCAAATCGAGCAGCCGCGCCTGCACCGACACATCGAGGCTGGCAGTCGGTTCATCCATGAACACCAGGCGCGGTTTGGTGACGAGGTTGCGCGCGATTTGCAGCCGCTGCTGCATGCCGCCGGAAAAGTCGCGCGGCAAGTCGTCGATCCGCGCGGCATCGATTTCGACGCGCGACAGCCACTGCGCCGCTTCGCTGCGGATGTTGCCGTAATGCCGCGCGCCGACCGCCATCAGCCGTTCGCCGACATTCGCGCCGGCCGATACATCGCCGCGCAAGCCGTCGCGCGCGCTCTGATGCACGAAGCCCCAGTCGGTGCGCGACAGCAGTCGGCGGCGCGCTTCGCTGATGCCGAACAGATCGACCACGCCGTCATGGCGGGTGGAAAACAATACCCGGCCCGCATCGGGAGCGAAACGCCCGGCCAGGCAATTCAGCAATGTGGTCTTGCCGGAACCGGATTCGCCGACGATGCCCAGCACCTCGCCCGGATACAGCGTCAGGTTCACGCTGTTGCAAGCGACTTGCGCGCCGAAGCGCTTGGTCAGATTATCCGCCTGCAGCAGCGGCGTCATGGCGTCGTTCATGCCGGTTCCGTGGTCGAAGCCGCCTGCCGCGTGCAGCAGTAATCGGTATCGCTGCATACATACTGGCGCGCGCCGTCGTCATCGACGATCACTTCATCGAGAAAGCTGTCGGTCGATGCGCACAGGCTGCAGGCGTGTTCCCATTGTTCGATTTCGAATGGATAGTCGTCGAAATCGAGGCTCTTTACCGGCGTGTAGGGCGGCACCGCATAGATGCGCTTTTCGCGGCCCGCGCCGAACAGTTGCAATGCCGGGCTGCGATCCATTTTCGGATTGTCGAATTTCGGAATCGGCGATGGCCGCATCAGATAACGGCCGTTCACCACGACCGGATAATCGTATGACGTCTCAATCCGGCCGAGACGCGCGATGTCTTCGTACAGCTTCACGCTCATCAAGCCGTAATCGGCCATCGCATGCAGCTTGCGGGTTTGTTCCTCGCGCGGTTCGAGCCAGCGCAGCGGTTCCGGAATCGGCACCTGATACACGATGATCTGTCCGGCCGACAATGGCGTTTCCGGAATCCGGTGGCGGGTCTGGATCAGCGTGGCATCGACGGTTTTTTCGGTGGTGGCGACGCCGGTGGTGCGGCGGAAAAAGCGCCGGATATTGACCGCATTGGTGGTGTCGTCGGAACCCTGATCGATGACTTTCAGCACATCGTTCCGACCGATGACAGCGGCGGTGATCTGGATGCCGCCGGTGCCCCAGCCGTAAGGCAGCGGCATTTCACGGCCGCCGAACGGCACCTGATAGCCGGGAATCGCGACCGCTTTCAAAATCGCGCGGCGTATCATCCGCTTGGTCTGTTCATCCAGATAGGCGAAGTTGTAGCCGGCCTCGGGTTGATGCGCGGCGGTGCCGGCAGTGGATGGAACGGATGGCATCAGGCGGCTTTCTGATCGGAAGTGGAGGGCTTCGCAACATCGGCATCGCCCGGTTTCCCGGCTGCATTCGCTTCGCGCCGCAAGCCGCGGATCAGGTTCAGCTCGGACTGGAAATCGACATAGTGCGGCAGCTTCAGATGCTGCACGAAGCCGGAAGCCTCGACATTGTCGGCGTGATACAGCACGAACTCCGCCATTTGCGCCGGCGCGCCGATTTCCTCATCCAGTTCCTGCGCGCGCAATGCGCGATCGACCAGGCCCATCGCCATCGCCTTGCGCTCGCCGTGGCCGAAGGCCAAGCCGTAGCCACGCGTGAACTTCGCCGGTTCCGCATGCGAGCCGGCGAACTGGTTCACCATCTGGCATTCGGTCAGTTCGATGTCGCCTATCTCGATCGCAAAACCGAGTTCTTCCGGCACCACTTCCACCGCGACTTTGCCGTAGCGTATTTCGCCGGCGAACGGATGATTGCGCGCATAGCCGCGCTGCGTCGAATAGGCCAGCCCGAGCAGGAAGCCTTCATCGCCGCGCGCCAGGCTTTGCAGCCGCAGCGGACGGTCGGCCGGAAAATGCAGCGGCTCGCGGGTCAGGTCGGCCGGCTGCGGATCGCCGGGCGGAATCGCTTCTTCCTCGATCAAGCCTTCCTTGTTCAGAAAGTCCAGCACGCGCGGCGTGGCCGGCGGAATGGGCAATGGATTAACCGGCGGCGCGGCGGCATCACCGGGTTCGATGCCGCGTGCGCCGGCGTCTGCTGCCAGCGAAAAATCGAGCAGCCGCTGCGTGTAATCGTAGGTCGCACCGAGCACCTGGCCGCCCGGCAGATCCTTGAAGGTGGCGGAAATGCGGCGCTCGATCACCATCCGCGCGGTATCGACCGGCACCGTCGACAGCAGGCGCGGCAACGTGGTGCGATAGGCGCGCAGCAGGAAAATCGCTTCCAGCAAATCGCCGCCGGCCTGCTTGATCGCGAGCGCCGCCAGATCGTGGTCGTACAGCGAGCCTTCGCTCATCACGCGCGCCACCGCCAGCGGCAATTGCTCGCGGATTTGCGCGACCGACAGTTCCGGCACCGCAGGATCGCCGCGGCGCATCCGCGCCAGCGCTTCGTAAGATTGCTCGATGGCTTTTTCGCCACCCTTGACGGCTACATACATCGCGACTCCGGGAAAAATGTGTCGAGGTCAGACATGAATCTGCGTCGTGCGCGGCAAGCCGACAATCGCATTGCCGCAACAGAAAACCAGATCGACGCCCAATGGAAAGCGCGCCGTGTTTCGCTGCCACAGCAGCGCGAAGTTTTCCGGCAAGCCGCCCGCATGCAGCGTGCGCGTACTTTCGATGCCGGGGCCGGATAATCGATGCGCCGGGCCGCTGTCCAGCGTCGGCACCTGGATCAGCAGCGTGGTCGAGCGATCCGGATAGTCGATGCTGCCTTGCGCAAACCGATCGAGCGCAATGCCCTGTTCCGGATCAACGACGACAGCGAACGCCGCCGTCGCCGGATCGCTGGCCAGCGGGCAGCCGCAGTGGAAGCGCAGATACGATTCAACCGCCGCCATGTCGGCGCGATCGTCCAGCCAGACCGGCGTTTCGAAGTCGGCTAGCGTAAGGCACAGCGCGGTCATTGCCGCATTGAGCGGTGCGGGTCCGATTATTTCCATCGGCAAAGTCTGTATCAACCCGGGTTCGGACAGCGCCGCCAGCACGCAGCGAAACGCGGCTTGCGCATCATGCACGCTGTCCGTCCATGCCGGCAGCAATCGATTATCGGCCACCGCGTTCATGCGTCTTCTCCCCGCACCATCGTCATGAATTCGACCTTGGTCGCTTGCGCCTGCGCATGGGTCCGCGCCAGTTTTTCGGCGAGCGCCGATTCGATCGGCTGCAGCACGGTCTGCCGGACTTTCTCGGCGGCATCCGATTGCATCAGCGCGTCGAAAATCGCCGCCAGTTCCGCATGCCGCATATCGCGGCCGGCCAGATAAGCGATACCCATTTCGCCGGACGCCAGGCGTAGCGCGCAGCGCGTCATCGACATTTCACCGATGTTGAATTGCGCGCCGGTGCCGCCGATCCGGGCGCGCACCATCGCCAGCCCGACTTCCGGCCGCCGCAGCCACAGGTAACTCGGCAATGCGCCATATTGCGCAACCGCTTCGGATAAGACATGCGGCGGCGCTTTCGCCAGCAACGACATCCAGCGGGCGCGCGCCGGAACGGTTTGCGGAGTATTCATCCGAAGCATTACATCATCGGAAAATGAAATCCTGATGACAGGAAAAGCGCATGCGGGATGTCAATGCCCGGTCACAATCAAAGGTTACGATGAACATCATTTTTCAGGTGATGTATGGACAAGCCATTTCTGATCCACGGCGGCACCAGCCTGGTACACGACGAAGAAAATGCGGCGCACTGGAACGAAGCGGATATCAATCTGACCGGCAGCCGGATCGGCCGGGTCGGGGCATCGCCCGGCGCGGCGGCCGGGCTGCGCTATTCCAGTTTCGATGCCGCCGGGCTGCTGGTGCTGCCGGGCATCGTCGATATCCACGGCGATGCGTTCGAACGGCAAATCCAGCCGCGGCCGGAAACCGTGTTCGCGCACGACATCGCGCTGGCCGATACCGATCGGCAACTGGTTGCCAACGGCATCACCACCGCCTGCCACGGCGTGACCTATTCATGGGAAGGCGGCCTGCGCGGCCGCGACTCGGCGCTGGCGCTGATGGAACAGATTGCGCTGCAGCGCGGCACGTCGCATGCGGATCATCGCATCCATCTGCGCTTTGAAAACCATCATGTCGATGGCGTGCAGGATGTGCTGAACTGGATCGCGGAAGACCGCATCGATTTTCTCGCCTTCAATGAGCATCTGCCATCGATCGCGGCCAAATCCGCGCAGCCGGAAAAGCTTGCCGCCTACGCCGAACGGGCGCGCTGCAATGCCGAAACGTTCAAGCAAAGATTGCGCAATGCGCAGGGCCGCTCATCCGAAGTGGCGCAAGCCGTCGCGCTGATCGCGGCAACCTGCCGTGCGCGCGGCATTCCGATGGCATCGCACGACGATGAAACCTGCGCTGATCGCGAGCATTATCAGGCGCTCGGCGCCGCCGTCAGCGAATTCCCGCGCACGCATGATGCATTGTTTACCGCGATGGCGCTGGATAACAAAGTCGTGATGGGCGCGCCCAACGTGTTGCTGGGCGGCAGCCATTGCGGCGGCCTTGCCGTCTCGCATGTAGTCGAGAGCGGCATGTGCGACATCCTCGCTTCCGATTATTATTATCCGTCGCTGCTGCATGCGGCCTTCAGGCTGACGCATCAGCGCAACTGCTCGCTGATCGACGCCTGGCGCTTGATCTCCGCCAATCCGGCGGCTGCGTTGGGCTTGCACGATCGCGGCCGGATTGCCGACGGCTGCCGCGCCGACCTGGTGCTGGTCGAAGCATCCGACACCGGCCAGGCGCGGCTGATCGCGACGATCGCCGCCGGCAGGCTGGCCTATTGCGCCGAACCCGAGCGCATCACGTCGCAGCGTTCGTACTCGCTGGCGGCCTGAAAAAATGACACGCTACGCGCTCTATTTCGCACCGGCGGCCGATACGCCGTGGTGGAATGCCGGTTGCCGCTGGCTGGGGCGCGATCCGGTCAGCGGCGCGGAATTTCCGCAAGCCCGTATTCCCGGCGTACCCGATTTGCTGTTCGCGAAATTGACGTCCGACACGCGCCGCTACGGTTTTCACGCGACGCTGAAGGCGCCGTTTCAATTGGCCGAAGGGTTTTCCGAATCGCATCTGGCGGCAATGGCGAATGCTTTCTGCGCAGTGCAGCGGCCGATTGCATTGCATGGCACGCGCGTCTGCCCGCTCGACGGTTTCCTTGCATTGCGGCCGGCCGATCCGGCCGATGAAATCGGTGCGCTGGCGATGCGGTGCGTGATCTATTTCGACATGCTGCGCGCGACGCCGACTGCGGCCGATCTGGCCAAGCGCCGGCATATCGGATTGACCGTGCGCCAGGAATCGTTATTGCAGCGCTGGGGCTATCCGTACACCGAAGAAGAATTCCGGTTTCACATGACGCTGACCGATTCATTGTCCGGCGTCGATGCAGAGACGGTTTATGCGCTGCGCAAGGCGGCGGAACAGCAATTTCAGGCAGCGCAGGACAATGCGCCGCTGGTCATCGATGCGCTGACGATCTTCCGCGAAGCGCAGCCGGGCGCGCCGCTCACCGTCTGGCGCAGATTTGCGTTCGGTGCGCGGCAACCGGCAGCGTCGCTGCCCGCCGCCGGCCGTCTTTTCTTCTTCGTCGGGCCGTCGGGCGTCGGCAAGGATACGTTGCTGGAATGGGTGCGGCAGCGGATGCCGGCCGATGCCGACAGCGTCTTTGCGCAACGAACCATCACGCGGCCGGCGCATCCGAGCGAGTCGCACGAAGCGATGGACGCGGCGTCTTTCTGGCAACTCGCCGCCGCCGGGCATTTTGCGATGGTGTGGCAAGCCAACGATCTGTGTTACGGCGTGCGCCGCGGCATCGAGGCGGAGTTGAAAGCGGGACGCGACGTCATCGTCAACGGCTCGCGCGAATACGTGCCGCAACTGCGGCAATCGTTTCCCGATGCGCAGGTGGTGTGGATCGAAGCGGACGCCGTGCAACTGCGCGAACGGATGGAAGCGCGTCAGCGCGAATCGGGCGCCGCGCTATTGAGGCGGCTGGATCGCGCAACGCAGTTTGCGCCGCCGGAAACGGAAAAAATCATTCGCATAGACAACAGCGGGCCGCCTGAAGCGGCGGGGCAGAAGGTGCTGGAAATATTGGCTGGCGGGTTTCAATCCGGCGGGGCCGGCTGAATCGGAAGGCCGAACGCCCATCAGCCATGGCTGAGCGATTCGATAATCGGACATGACACCGCGCTGGTACCGGTTTCGCATTGTTGTATCAGTGCTTTCAAAGTAGTGCGGATGCGGCTCAGGTCTTTGATTCTTTCCTCGACCAGCTGCAGCTTGAGCACGGCCGCGTCATGCGTTTGCTTGCAGGCGTTGGATTGCTGCAGCGCCAGCAGCCCCATGATTTCTTCCAGGGAAAACCCCAAGGTCTGCGCGCGCTTGATGAACCGCACGCGCTCAATGGCCGCGTCGTCGTAATAGCGAAAGCTTCCCGATGTTTTCGGCGGTTCCGCGAGCAAGCCCCGCCGCTGGTAAAACCGGATGGTTTCGACATTGACATCAGCCGCCGCGGCAGCCTTGCCGATAGTAATTTTCTTATCCATGAAAATAGTCTGAAAATCTTCAAAAAGAGGTTGACTCCGTACTATGGTACGGCATCTATAGTATCGTTACCAACCTTGATTTTGGAACCCATGGAAACAGATAAGCTTACAAAAACGACGCTGGCCGGAGGCGCGCTGGCGGCGATTGCCGCCTCTGCCTGTTGTCTCGGCCCCTTGGTGCTGGTCAGCCTCGGAATTGGCGGCGCCTGGATTTCAAACCTTACCTTGCTGGAGCCATTCCGGCCGGTGTTTATCGGGCTTGCATTGCTGTGCATGCTGCTGGCCTATCGCAAGATTTACCGGGCTCCGGCTGCGGACGCTTGCGCACCCGGCTCCATCTGCGCGCTGCCGCAGACCAACGCGCGATACCGGCTGTTGTTTTGGTGCGTATCGCTGCTGGTACTGATTGCATTGGCGTATCCGTATTTCGTGACGCTGTTCTATTAAAGATGCCTCATCCTGGAAAAAATGGCGTTCGTTTACAGGATATTTTGCGCGCCGGCGGCAGCGGCCTTGCTTTTGTATGCGGCAACACGCGTTTTACTGTTGTTCGCGCCACGCATCGGTTGCTGTCCCATTGTGTTTAACCGTCAGGAGAAATCATGTTAAAAACTATTCGTCATCTTGCTCTGCTCATCGGTGCAATCGGTGTTTCATCGGCCGCATTCGCCGCAGTCCAGACCGCGACCCTGGATGTTCCCGGCATGACATGCTCGTCATGTCCGATTACGGTCAAAAAAGCGCTGATGAAGGTCGATGGCGTGCAGCAGGTCAAGACCAGCCTTGAAAAAAAGGAAGCGATCGTTACCTTTGACGACAGCAAGACATCGGTTGAAAAGCTCACCATGGCGACCGCAAATGCCGGTTATCCGACGACGCCAAAGGCCGCAAAATAAGATGGAAACGCTGGATCTTCAAATTACGGGGATGACGTGCGACCACTGCGCGTCCTCTCTGGAAACGGCGCTTGCCAACGTGCGCGGCATCCATAACGCGACGGTGTCCTTTCCGGAACGCCGCGCCACCGTCGCCATCGATGCGGGCATGCAGGCTGACGCCGTCATCCAGGCGATCCGCGCAAAAGGTTTCGATGCGCAACTGAACCGCAAACAAGCGACGCCTGCCGCCGCTGCCGGCGCCGCACTGAAAGTTGTCGTTATCGGCAGCGGCTCCGCTGCTTTTGCAGCCGCGCTGCGCGCGGTGGAAGAGGGCGCGATCGTCACCATCATCGAGGCGGGTACGGTTGGCGGTACCTGCGTCAATGTCGGCTGCGTGCCCTCCAAGATTCTGATCCGCGCGGCGCAGATGGCGCATCAGCAGGCGCATCATCCATTTCCCGCTATCGAAAAAAATACGCCACGCATCGACCGCGCTGCATTACTCGCGCAACAGCAGCGCCGGGTCGATGAACTCCGGCACGACAAGTACGAGGCGATTCTGGCGTCCAATCCGGCAATCGATCTGGTGCGCGGCCGCGCGCGCTTCATCGATGCGCACACGATCGAGGTGTTGCATTCCGAAGCGGCTCCCCAACGCCTGACAGCGGATCGCGTGCTGATTGCAACCGGGCGTTCCCCGATCATTCCTGCCGTGGCTGGCCTGCCCGATACGCCGTACTGGACGTCGACAACGGCGCTGCTCGCCAAGCATGCACCGGAACACTTGATTGTCTATGGAGCATCGGTGGTTGCGCTGGAGCTGGCGCAGGCATTCTTGCGGCTCGGATCCAGCGTGACGGTGATTGCGCGGTCGACGTTACTGTCCAGCGAAGACCCTGCTATCGGTGCCGGGCTGCAGCAGGCGCTGGAATCCGAAGGCATGCGGATTCTGACGCACACGCGCATTCAAAGCGTTCGTCATGACGGCGTTTTCCATGTCGATATCGGTACCGGGACGCTCAGCAGCGATCGGTTTCTGGTGGCCACGGGCCGGCAAGCCAATACCGCCGGTCTGGCGCTGGACGCCGCAGGGGTCGCCGTGGATACCTCGGGCGCGGTCATCATCGATGAACACATGCGGACGTCCGTCGCCCATATCTATGCGGCCGGCGACTGCACCAATCAACCGCAGTATGTGTATGTCGCGGCCGCCGCAGGAACGCGCGCCGCGCGCAACATGATGGGCGGCGACGCCGTGCTCGACCTGTCGGCAATGCCCGCCGTGATCTTCACCGACCCGCAAGTCGCCACCGTCGGGCTGAGCGAAGCGCAGGCAGCGGCACAAGGCTTCGACGCCGAAAGCCGCACACTGACCCTCGACAACGTGCCGCGTGCGTTGGCCAATTTCGAAACGACCGGTTTCATCAAGCTGGTCGCCGATAGAAAGACCGGCCGCCTGCTTGGCGCGCAGATATTGTCGGCCGAAGCAGGCGAGATGATTCAAACCGCGGTGCTGGCGATCCGCAATCGCATGACGGTCCAGGAACTGGGCGATCAGCTCTTTCCCTATCTGACGATGGTGGAAGGACTGAAGCTGTGCGCGCAGACATTCTTCAAGGACGTCAGGCAACTGTCGTGCTGTGCCGGATGACGCGGCTGCGCCAATTTGCAGATGGCATCGCCGGGAGGCGGCCGGCATGCATCACGGTCCGCATGACTGGAATGAACGCTTCCAGCGCCTGGGTCGGCGCACCGAGAACCTTGGCGGCATCGTCCCAGCGCCGCAGCCGCAACGCATCGCCGGAGTAGGGCTGCGCGATGAAGGCTGCCGCATCGTCGCGCAGAAACAAACCGCCCTGCCATTCGAGACTGCGCTTCGACGCAGCCGATAAACCGGACCAGTACGAAGGATCGGTTGCGCACAGGTACCGTTTTGCATCGATATGCAGCCGAATCGGCTCGGTGACGTCGGGGCCGAACAACCCGCCGAGCAAGCGCGCCGCCAGCGTGCCGTGCGGGCATTTTTCATCGCCGCCGTTGTCGGCCAGATGGCCGATGTCATGCAGCAGCGCTGCCGCCACCAGCGCCGGTGCGGCGCCGGCGGCTTGCGCCAGCGATGCGCATTGCAGCGCATGCTCCAGTTGCGTGACCGCTTCGCCGCCGTAGAATCCATTGGCGCGGTGGCGCAGCCAGCCGAGGACGGTATCGAGCGTGGCGATCATGTCGGAATTGGCGGCTGCGATGTTTTCCGGGTTGATGTTGTGCATGATTCAAATGAAAGTTTGGCGAAGCCGGGAAGAGACCACATCGAGCACTGTGACGGTGACCACGATCATCAGCAATACCGCGCAGGTTTGCGCGTACTCGAAGCTGCGGATGACTTCCCACAAAATCACGCCGATGCCGCCGGCGCCGACCATGCCGACCACGGTGGCCGAGCGCACGTTCGATTCGAAGCGGTACAGCGCATACGAGATCCACAGCGGCATGACCTGCGGCAGCACGCCGTAGACGATTTCCTCCAGCACGTGCGCGCCGGTGGCGCGGATGCCTTCGACCGGTTGCGGATCGATCGCTTCGACCGCTTCCGAAAACAGCTTGGACAAAATGCCCGTGGTATGCACGAACAGCGCCAGCACGCCGGCGAACGGGCCGAGGCCGACCGCCACCACGAACAGCATCGCGAATACCATTTCGTTGATCGCGCGCGCCGCATCCATCGCGCGGCGCACCGGCTGGCTGATCCACCAGGGCGCGATGTTGGACGAACACAGCAGGCCCAGCGGCACCGCGCAGACGACCGCAAGCGCCGTTCCCCACACTGCAATTTGCAGCGTGATGATCATTTCGCTCAGATACGTGCGCCATTCATGGAAATCCGGTGGGAAAAAACTGGCCGCGTACGTGACCATGTTACCGCTGTCGTTCAACAGTTCGAGCGGCCGCATGTCCGCTCCTTTCCAGGAGGCGGCCAGCAGCGCAAGCATGATGCCCCAGACCAGCAGCTTGCCGAGATCCTGTTTCGGCGCCGGCGGAAATTCTACCGGGGCATGCGGTTGTACTTTGGAAAGCGCGGGCATGTGCGTGATCAGGACTTGGCGATATCGTTCAACTGGCGCGTGATGTCATCCAGCTTGACTTTCTTTTGGTCGCTCGCCATGTTCGCATCGGCTTCCAGCTTGACTTTTTGCTTGAACAGTTCGAGCTGGCGGATCGGCTTGAGCTGCGCGTTGCTGGAATCCTTGAAGCCGCCGAGATTCAATTTGGTCAGCACGGCTTTTTCCTGCGCCGCGTCCGCACCGGATTGTCCGTAGGACAGGAAGAAGTCCTTGACCTTCGTTTTCATGTCTTGCGGCAGGTCCTTGCGCCAGACGATCGGATCGGATGGAATCAGCGGCGACGACCATATCTGGCGGATCTGTCCGGCGATTTTAGGCTGGCGCGCCTGCACCCGTTCCAGCGTTTCCGATGCATGCACCGCCGCATCGACCTGCTTGTTCGCTACCGCCAGGATATTGGATTCATGGTTGGAACTGCGGATCGACTTGAATGCCGTTTTCTGATCGATGTTATGCAGCGCGAAAATATAATAGCTCGGCACCAGGAAGCCGGATGTCGAGTTTGGATCGCCGATGCCGAAATTGACATTCTTTGCATTTTTCAGCAGATCGTCCAGGTTTTTGTACGGGCTGTCCTTGCTCACGCTGACCATGCTGTAATAGCCGGCCGACCCATCCGGATTGACGGTTTGCGCGAATATCTCGCCGCTGGAGCGATCCACCGCCTCCATGCCAGACTTGTTGCCGAACCAGGCGATCTGCACTTTGTTGAAGCGCATGCCTTCGATGACGCCGGCGTAATCGGGCGCGAAAAACGCATTGACTTTGACGCCGATTTTCTTGCTCATTGCTTCGAGCAGCGGCTGCCAGTCCTGCTTCAGATTTTGCGACGATTCGGTCGAGATGATGCCGAAGTTAAGCGCTTTCATTGCATCGTCGGCGTGTGCCGCCGAGGCGAAAGCAAGGCCAATCGTGCAAACACTTAAAATTTTACGGAACATGCTGGATACTCCTATCGTGGTAACGGGAAAAGAAAATTCAGGCAACGGCCGCGTACGTCGGCAGCGGCGGCACGCCGGCAGGCGGCAACGCGGCGGCAGGGGCCGCTTTGGCGCCGGCGGGATTGATCAGGTCCTCCGCTTCCGCGCCGTACAGGTCGCGCAGCATCTGTTCGGTCAATGCGTTCGACGGGCCGTCGTACATCACGCGGCCATGGCTCAATGCGACGGTGCGCGGACAAAAGCGCTGCGCGAAATCGACCTGATGCAGCGACACCACCACGGTCGTGCCATCCTGCCTGTTGACATCGGCCAGCGTCTGCATCACGCGGCGCGCCGATTCGGGATCGAGCGATGCGATCGGCTCGTCGGCCAGAATGATTTTCGCTTTCTGCACGATCGTGCGCGCGATCGCCGCACGCTGCTGCTGTCCGCCGGACAACGCGGATGCGCGCTTGTACGCATGCTTGACGATGCCGACGCGCGCCAGCGCTTCCAGCCCCAGTCTTTTTTCTTCCTGCGTAAAGTGCTTGAAACAGCTGCGCCACAACGGCATGCGCGACAAGCCGCCCGACAGGACATTGGTCAGCACAGGCAGACGCCCGACCAGGTTGAATTGCTGGAATACGAATCCGACATTGGCGCGCACCGCGCGCACGTTGCGATCGACCGCGCCGTTGTGCTGTACCGTTTCGTTGCCTACCGTGATGTGGTTCGCAATCGGATCGGCGGCCATCAATCCCGATATGTGCCGCAGCAGCGTGGATTTGCCGGAGCCGGATGCGCCGATCAATGCGACCATTTCACCAGAGGCGAATGAAAGATTCACATCATCGAGCGCTTGAAATCCGCCGCGGAAGGTTTTCGATAAGCCGTTGATCCTGATAATCATGGTCCCCGCCGGGTTTGGATGGCAATGGCGGGAGTATTGGCTGCAAATATGTCAGCGTTATGAAGATTGTGTGACAAGTACGTGAAATTTGCCGGGCTGTCATGTCCCCAGCCAGGGATCGATCTCCGGCTGCGGAAACTGCGCGGTCATGAAATCGATGAAGCTGCGCACTTTCGCCGACAGCAGCCGGCGGCTCGGGTATACCATCGTCACCGACATCTGGCCCAGATGATGATCGGGCAGCAGCCGCACCAATCGCCTGCTTTTCAAGTCGTCGCTCAGCGAAAAGGAAGGGCTGATGATGATGCCCATGTCGGCGGCGGCGCAATAGCGCAGCAGGTCGCCGTTATTCGACAGCATTTTGCTGGCGATCGGAATGTTGATGACGGTATTTTCCGGCCCGACGACAGGCCAGTGATGGCGCAGCAATTCCACGTTGGAAAAATTGAGGCAGGCATGTTCCGACACATCTTCCGGTGTCTGCGGCGCGCCATGGCGCTTGATATATTTCGGGGAGGCGCACATCAATACTTCCGCGATACCCAGTTGCCGGGCAATCATGCTGACATCGAATTTTTGCAATCCGATGAAGATGCCGATATCGAATCCTTCCTGCACCAGATCCACGGTCTGGTCCGACAGCGTCACATCCAGTACCACATCCGGATTTTTTTTCGCATAGGCCGGCAGTATTTCGGCCAGCTGCTGCTTGCCGAAACCCAGCACTGAGTAGATGCGCAGCGTGCCGGCCGGCTTTTGCGATTGAGAGGAAGCGATTGCTTCGGCATCATCGATCTCATGCAGGATCTGCTTCACCCGTTCCAGATAAGCCTGGCCGGTTTCGGTAAGCGACAGCCTGCGCGTGGTGCGGTTGAGCAGGCGCGTGCGGAGATGGCTTTCCAGATCGGCGACATGACGCGTAACCACTGCGTTCGACATATCCATTGCCTGGCCGGCGCGCGCGAAGCCGCCCTGTTCCACCACTTTCGCGAACACGCGCATCGATTGGAGACGATCCATTTTTCAAGTCCTTTATTGTTGCTTAATCAGAAATAACATGTTGCGATTATTCGTCTTTTTCACAACATGCGCAACAGCTAGACTGTGCTTCATCGATGAGCACACACATGAAAGTGCACACCGAGGCAGGACCCGACGGGCAGCAATATTGCCTGAGCCGCCGAGCCCGGAGTCATCCACTTAACTTTTTTGGAGAATTAAAATGAATGTCAAACAATTGATCGCCGCTGTTGCCGTATTTGCCGCCGCCGGTTCCGCTTTCGCCCAGCAACAGGAATTCGTTGCGCCGGACGCCAATTTCGTACCGGCCAAGAGCCGCGCCGAAGTCGTGGCCGACCTCAACCAGGCTTATGCGCAAGGCGCGCTGACAACCCGCGACGGCGCCGACACGCCGATCCTGGCGGCTACCAAGCGCCCGCGTGAAGAAGTGCGTGCGGAGGCTGTGCAGGCAAAGGGCAACAAGTTCGATACGGACAGCATCTACTTCGGCGCCTGATCAAGCGCCCGCAAGCAGCACCACGGAAAAGCGCCACATGAAGTGGCGCTTTTTTTTTTAGGGTTCACGCAAAATTTCAATGATTATTCAACCCGCAGCGATGTGCCTGGCTTGTTTTGCGTCCTGCTATTTTCCGCTGGACGAGCGTTGCATCCATTTATGGCGCTTCAAAGCCGGTTCGCCGTCATCCGCATCCTGCAGCGCCACAACGAATGTCCGGATGCCAGATATTTTTTCTCAAACGGCGTGATCGGCAGCGAAAACGATTCGGCGGCGATACCGGTCATCTCGTTATCGCCGGGCCGATAGGGTTCGATCGCCGCATCGATGCCGGTCAACTGTTTCAGTGCGGCGCCGCATTCGGCTATGTAGACAGGCCAATTGCTGCGGCACTCGAAATAGCCGCCCAGCGCGACGATGGTCGGGAACACCGGATGCCCATGCCAGCGCCGTCCGAGATGATGCTTCTTCGGCCACGGATTCGGATAAAGAATATAGTGCCGGTCCGGATAAATGCCGGCCTCATGCATCAGCCGCCAATAGTCGACGAGGTCGGCCCGGACCTTGATGCAATTCGGCGGCAGCGCGCCGGGCCACTGCGTATTGCGTGCGATGCGGTCGGCCGATTGGTCGACGCCGATCACGAAATGGCCGGGAAACCGGGCCGCCAGATGCAGCGTCGACAATCCTACGCCGCAGCCGGCATCCACAATCAGCGGCCGCGCGCCTGCCGCGCGCCATGCGGCGATACTGCGGTCGAACGCGGCCCGGTTATAAGCGGCGACCGGCTTCAGAAAACGAGTGCCGGCATGCTTGGCGACCTGCCGCGCCAGATGATCGTGAAGACCGGCCTGGCTGCTGACGATGGGACTGGAATTGGCGGACATGACGGCAGTATACCTGTGCATTTTCGCTCTCCAGCCCCAGTGCGGCGCACAATACGCTTCAGTTGCAAAATCGATCAATGCACCCATCTTCGGCGACAGATATGGTTCGTGAAATATTCCGGTTTTCGTGCCACGGATAGTGAGAAATCCCCCAGTGATAGTTCGCAGACCGGTGCAGGCTCCATTCTCAACGAACTTCGCCCTCCGGCTGGTTCATCAGTCGCGGTGTCTGGCTCCGGTGCAGTAGGGCTTGCTGCGATCATGGCCGCACAAATTGCCGACGCCACGACAATTGTCGCGATCGATGTGCATGATTCTCGTCTTGCATTGGCGAAGGAGCTAGGCGCGACTCACACGATTAACGCGAAGGCGGTGGATACTGGCGCGGAGCTCATGCGGATAACCCATGACCTTGGCGTGAACTATATTCTCGACACGACCGCTGTACCGTAAGTATTGGCGAATCTCGCTAAAGCGCTCAGCATCCGAGGTACGTTGGCTCTTGTTGGTGCTACGCGACCAGGTACTGAAGCACCATTTGAAATTGGCGCGTCACTGGTTCGTGGGTGGACATTCAAGACCATTGTGCAGGGTAGCTCGGTTCCCCAAGAGTTCATTCCCCGGCTCATTGACTTATGGCAGCAGGGAAGATTCCCGGTCGAGAAGTTGAGCAGGACGTACAAGTTCGAAGAGATCAACCATGCGTTCGCAGACTCGGCTTCAGGGATGACCATTAAGCCGGTTATGCTCTTCTTGTAACATTACAACTAGGCTGCTCCGGTTGCTTTCCTCCACGGACGCCAAGTTGACATACGGGGCTTCTCCAAGCGCCCGCAGGCTTGATTACTACATGGCTAGTACTTACATGGCTAGTACTTAACTGCCATTTCAGGCTTATCCAACGCCGCATCTAATCCGAAAACGTATCGAACACCACGCCCCGAAGCCATTGATTTCCCGGTTCCTTGTGAAACTTGGCGTGCCAGAACAAGTTGATGCTGATCTCGGGCAGTGCCACCGGATGCGGCACATGGCAAAGTCCGAAAGGTCCCGCGCAGGCGAGGGCGTATCGTTCTGGCACGGTCGCCACCATGTCGGTCGTTGAGAGAATGTGGCCGACCGCGACAAAATGCGGAACGGTCAGCAAAACATTGCGCTTGATTCCCCTGCGATCGATCGATTCATCCACCTTGGCATGGCCGGTGCCTTCGGAAATGACGACCACATGCTGCGCCTTGGCAAATTCGGAAACCGTGATCTTTCCCTTGTCCAGCGTGTGCCCCCTGCGGAACATGCAGACATAACGCTGCTTGAATAGACGACGCTGAAAGTAACCGGATTTCAGTTGGGGCAGCAGCCCTATGGCAATGTCGACACGCCCGGCTTCGATTTCATCGCGCAGGTTGACGCTGGCATTGCGCACGGTACTGATCGTCACGCCCGGTGCAATTTGTGCCAGCTTGTGCAGAAGCTTTGGCAAAAAATAAATTTCCCCGATGTCGGTCATGGCAATCGTGAACTTCTTGGTGCTGGTGCCTGGATCGAAATCCGATATCTCGCTCAATGTTTCCTGGATGGTGCGCAGCGCATAGGCGATCGGCTCGGCAAGTCGAATAGCGTAGGGGGTTGGTTCCATACCGCGCGAGGTTCGCAGGAATAGCTCATCGTCCAGCAGCTTGCGCAACCGGCTCAACGCATTACTGACTGTGGGCTGCGTCAAGCCAAGCTGCTGTGCCACAGCGGATACGCGCTTCTCGACGAACAGGTGATTGAAGACCAACAGCAGGTTCAAGTCGATGTCTTTAAGGTTCATGTCTTTTAGCGATATTCATAAAATCTATTTTACTTATTCACGAGATGCTATTTTTTTAGTTTAGTTTAATTCCTATAATTTCGCTAACTTCACTGAAGTTGGAATCAACGCGAAATCATGGAATTAGTCATTCAACCTTCAGGGCGGATTCTGCCGGTGGCAGCCGGTGCAAACCTGTTGGAAACGTTGCAGAAACATAGCGTGCCTGTCTCGTATAGCTGCATGGCAGGGCGCTGCGGTACCTGCCGCTGCAAGGTACTCGAAGGCGAGGTACTGGAAACCGGTCGCGAGGCCAAGATCACCAATCCCGATGACGATCAGTACATCCTGGCATGCATAAGCGTGTTGACGGGTAGCTGCATGATCGAAATCCCCGAATCCGACGAAGTCGTGGTGCATCCGCAGCGCATCCTCAGGGCAACCGTGGCTGCCCTGGAAGACATGACGCACGATATCAAGCGGCTCCGTTTGCAGGTCAACAAGCGACTCGCGTTTTCACCCGGGCAGTACGCAACGTTGCAGTTCACGCCGCAGCATATCCGGCCGTATTCCATGGCGGGCCTCTCCAGTGATTCCGAGCTGGAATTCCATATCCGCCTCGTTCCCGGCGGCCGGGTGACCAGCCATATCGCGAACGGGCTCAAGGTCGGTGATCCGGTGCGCGTTACCGGACCGCTGGGTACCGCCTACCTGCGTACCCGCCACGATGGGCCGATGCTCTGTGTCGCCGGCGGCACCGGGCTCGCGCCGGTATTGTCCATTGTTCGCGGGGCACTCAAAGGCGGCATGCGCAACGATATCCATGTGTACTTCGGCGTGCGATCTCCTGTTGATGTGTATGGCACCGAATGGCTGGCTGAACTGGCGGAAGCCCATGGCAATTTGCATGTTCACATCGTGGTCACTGCGGGCAACGACAACCCGGCGCGACGCGCTGGGCTGGTGACGGATGCCGTCGCGCACGACTGGGGCAGCCTGGCCGGTTGGCGCGCCTATTTGTGCGGTGCGCCCCCCATGGTCGAGGCGACAAGAATGCTTGTGAAGCAAAAAGGAATATTGGCAGACCACATTTATGCGGACGCTTTTTATCCAAGCGGAATTTGAGATGACTGAACACGGAGCGGCACCTATGCAAACGCAACCCATTTCCACCGAAGTCCATGAACAGCGCAAGCAGTATTACCAGCGCATCGATGCGCATAATCTGACGCCATTGTGGGAAGTGCTGGGCGCCTTGGTTCCCCGGTCTCCGACGACGCCGGTCGCGCCCGCCTTGTGGCGCTATGCGGAGATCAGGGAACACGTCATGGAAGCCGGCCGACTGATCACCGCTGCGGAAGCCGAGCGCCGCGTTCTCATTCTCGAAAATCCGGCGTTACGCGGACATTCTTCGATTACCCAGTCGCTGTACGCCGGCCTGCAACTCATCCTGCCGGGCGAGGTGGCGCCGGCGCATCGTCATACGCAGTCGGCCCTGCGCTTGGTGCTCGACGGCGAGGGCGCCTATACCGCTGTCGATGGCGAGCGCACCACGATGCACCGCGGCGACTTCATCATTACGCCGTCCTGGACCTGGCACGACCACGGCAATTCGGGCGGTCAGCCGGTCGTCTGGCTTGACGGGCTCGACATTCCCACCGTGCGGTTTTTCGATAGCGGCTTCGCCGAGCATGGCAAGGACGCATCGCAAATTCCCTCGCGCCCGGAAGGCGATGCGCTGGCACGCTATGGCAGCAATATGCTGCCGGTGGACTTCCATCAGGCTTCCTGGGAGCCGACCAAGGTCTTCGTGTATCCGTTTAGTCAGACCAGGGACGCACTTGCCGGCATCGCGCGCGCCGCCGCCGATCCGCATCTCGGCTACAAATTGCGCTATGTGAATCCGGCTACCGGTGCGTCTCCCATGCCGACGATCGGAGCGTTTGCGCAACTGCTGCCTGCGGCATTCGTCACCAATCCCTACCGAAGCACCGATGGCACGGTCTTCACTTGCCTGCAAGGGGAGGGGACGGTTGAAATCGAGGGCCAATTGTTTGAATTCACCGAGAACGATGTGTTCGTTGTCCCGTCCTGGCACACCTATCGGCTGCGGGCGCTTGGCGAAACGCTCCTGTTCAGTTTTTCGGACCGGCCGATGCAGCAGGGCCTCGGCCTGTGGCGCGAAGAAAAGTTTAATTGATTCACCTGGAGACAACAATGGAATACGCAGTTCAGCCAGCACCAATTTATACGCTTTCCATCGAAGGGCGCAGCGAGAGCTTTCCGGTCAATCGGATCTTTTGCGTCGGCCGGAACTATGCGGCCCACGCCCGCGAGATGGGCAAGGACCCGGAACGCGATCTGCCATTTTTTTTCATGAAGCCGGCTTCCGCTGTAGTGCAGGCCGGGCCGCAGGAAGTGAAAATTCCTTACCCGTCCAAGACCGGTAATTTTCACCATGAAATTGAGCTGGTCGTCGCCATCGGGAAGGGCGGCGCGAATATCCCGGTCGAGCAGGCATTGGAGCACGTGTACGGCTATGCAGCGGGGCTTGACATGACGCGCCGTGACGTCCAACTCGAAGCGCGCGACAAGGGGCGCCCGTGGGAATTCGGCAAATCGTTTTCGAAGTCGGCGCCGATCGGCTCTATCCATCGCGCTCAAGACGTGGGGCATATTGCGTCCGGTACGATCGTGCTGACAGTAAACGATCAGCCGCGGCAGTCCTCCGACGTCGACAAGCTGATCTGGTCGGTCGCCGAGTCGATCTCCTACCTGTCTGAATACGAAACGCTTGAGCCAGGCGACCTCATCATGACCGGCACACCGGAAGGCGTGAATGCGGTAATACCGGGCGATGTCATGCGCGGGTCAGTAGACAAGCTAGGTGAAATTGTCGTTCGGGTCGCCGGCTGAAGACTGAAGAGTAAATATAGATAGCCCTTCATTGCAAGGGCAGAGTGGATAGGAGAGAGACATGAGTGACATTCCCGTTGTATTTCCCGTCAAGCCGGTTTGGGAGGCGGAAGGGTCAAGCCGTATCCCGTTCTGGGCGTATACCGATGAAACGCTGTACAAGCTTGAACTGGAGCGCTTGTTCTATCACGGACATTGGTGCTACGTGGGCCTGGAAGCCGAGATTCCCAATCCGGGCGACTTCAAGCGCACCGTGATCGGCGAGCGCTCGGTCATCATGGTGCGCGATCAGGACGGCAGCATCAACGTGGTCGAAAATGTCTGCGCGCACCGCGGCATGCAGTTCTGCCGCGAGCGGCATGGCAACAAGAAGGAATTCGTTTGCCCGTACCATCAGTGGAACTACACGCTCAAGGGCGACCTGCAGGGTGTGCCGTTCCTTCGCGGTGTCAAGCAGGATGGCAAGGTCAACGGCGGCATGCCCAAGGAATTCAAGAAAGATGAAAACGGGCTGAACAAGCTCAAGGTGGCGGCACGGGGCGGCGTTGTATTCGCTTCCTTCGATCATGGCATTGAACCGCTCGAAGATTTTCTCGGCCCAACGATCCTGTGCTATTTCGACCGGCTCTTCAACGGTCGCAAACTGACCATCCTCGGCTACAACAGCCAGCGTATTCCAGGCAACTGGAAACTGATGCAGGAAAACATCAAGGACCCGTACCATCCGGGGCTGCTGCATACCTGGTTCGTGACCTATGGCCTCTGGCGTGCCGACAACAAGTCGGAGCTGGTGATGGATGAGAAATTCCGGCATGCCGCAATGATCTCCACCCGCGGCAGTGCAGGCGTGAAAGCGGAAGTGACTGCAGGCGTTTCCAGCTTCAAGGAAAGCATGGAAATCAACGACAAGCGCCTTCTGGATATCGTGCAGGAAGCGTGGTGGGGCGGCCCGACGGCAGTCATGATGACGATCTTCCCCAGCGTGATTTTTCAGCAGCAAGTCAACAGCGTTTCGACCCGCCATATTCAGCCCAACGGAACCGGATCGTTTGACTTTATCTGGACCCATTTCGGTTTCGACGACGACACGGCGGAAATGACGCAACGCCGCCTGATTCAGGCCAACTTGTTCGGCCCCGCCGGATTCGTGTCGGCTGACGATGGCGAAGTCATCGAGTTTTCGCAATGCGGCTTTGAACAAAAGCCGAATCACCGCACCTTGGCAGAGCTGGGCGGTTACGAGTTTGGCAACACCGATCACATGGTCACGGAAGGGCTCATCCGCGGCATGTACGACTACTGGCGAAAAGTGATGGAGATTTGACCATGAGCGAAACCAACGTAACCACAGGGATTTATCTCGAACTGATGCAACTGTATGGCGACTACGCCGCTGTGGTTGATGCTGCGCAGTGGGACAAGTGGGTCGATTTCTTTACCGAGAATTGCGAGTACAAGGTGCAGCCGCGCGAAAACTATGATCGCGGATTTCCCTTGGCCACACTCGCGCTGTTGAGTCGCGGCATGCTCCAGGACCGTGTCTACGGCATTCAGGAAACGCTGTTTCACGATCCCTATTATCAACGCCACGTGATTGGCTTGCCGCGGATTCTGAAGTACGACGGTACCGTAATCGAGTCGGAAGCGAATTATTCGGTATTCCGTACCAAGCTCTCCAAGGAAACGACGATCTTCAACGTCGGCCGCTATCTTGACCGGGTGCGCATCATGCCGCATGGCATGAAGATCGAGTCGCGCATCTGCATCTATGACACCGAGATGATTCCCAACTCGCTCATTTACCCGATTTGAGGCGACCATGACTGAACAATGGACCGACATAAGCGCAGCGGATGAAGTGCCCGAGGAAGACGTGATCGGCGTGCAGGCGGAAGGCAAAGACCTGGCGCTCTACAGTGTCGAAGGACAGGTCTACGCAACCGACAATATTTGCACGCACGGCCATGCCCGTCTGTGCGACGGCTTCCTGGAAGGATACGAAATCGAATGTCCGCTGCATCAAGGCAAGTTCGACATCCGTGACGGCAAGCCATTGTGCGAACCGGTTGTTGAAGCGATTCGCAGCTATCCAGTAAAGATCGAAAATGGAAGAGTCTTTGTCGATCTGGGCTGAGCGGGCAACGCTGTTGTACAGCATCTGATCGATGCTTTCCTGGCCGGCTTTTCAAGCCGGTCAACAACTTTTATAAATTCTAATAGGAGACAAAAATGAATACCAACAAGTTTGTAAGCACAGCGGTGGCAGGACTATTGTTAAGCGCATCGTCAATCGCTTTGGCGCAAGTGAAAATCGGTTTGTCCGCGGCACTTTCGGGAGGGCAGGCCGTCGTCGGGCAGGACCAGGCCGACGGCTTCATGCTGGCGGTTGAACAACTGGGCGGCAAGCTCGGTGGGCAGCAAGCGACCGTCATCAAGGAAGACGATCAGCTCAAGCCGGAAATTGGCATCCAGATCACGCGCAAGTTCATCGACAAGGACAAAGTCGATGCCATCGTCGGGCTGGGATTCTCCAATGTCCTGATGGCCAGCTTGAAACCGATCGTCGAATCGGGCACCGTCGCGATTGCCACCAATGCCGGCCCATCGCCGATTGCCGGCGCAAGTTGCGCATCCAATGTGTTTTCCACTGCTTGGCAAAATGATGGCGCGGCCGAAAGCATGGGCAAATTCGTGCAGGACAAAGGCCACAAGCGCGTCTACTTGATGGCGCCGAACTATCAGGCCGGCAAGGACATGCTGGCCGGTTTCAAGCGCTATTACAAGGGACAGATCGTCGATGAAGTCTATACGCAAGTCGGGCAGACGGACTATTCCGCAGAAATATCGCAGTTGCAGGCGAGCGTCGCCGATGCAGTGTTTACCTTCTATCCAGGAGGCATGGGCGTGAATTTCGTGCGGCAACTTAGCCAGGCGGGGCTCTTGACCAAGATTCCCAATTATTCGGTATTCACCGTAGACGCCACCACGATGCCGGCTTTGGGTGAAGCGGCGGTCGGAACCGTCTCCGGCGCGATGTGGGACGCGGCGCTCGACAACCCGGAAAACAAGAAATTCGTCAAGGCATTCGAGGCCAAATACAAACGCATGCCTAGTGAATATGCGGCTACTGCTTACGATGCTGCGCAAGTCCTGGACGTCGCGATTCGCAAAGTGAATGGCAAAACCTCGGACAAGAAGGCGTTCGCCGCTGCAGTGAAGGCGGCAGGACAGGAATTCAAATCCGTGCGAGGACCGTTCCAGTTCAACATCAACAACATGCCGATCCAGAACTATTATGCATTCCAGGTTACCAAGGAAGGCGGCAAAACGGTCACCAAGCTGGTGGACACCCCGCTGACCCACCACAAGGATGTCTATTTCTCGAAGTGTGTCGCCAAATAAGGAGCGCATCATGTCATGGAGCCTTGTTCTGCCGCAGCTCCTAAACGGGCTGCAGTATGGCGTGTTGCTGTTTCTTCTCGCGGCGGGTCTGACCCTGGTGTTCGGCATCATGAGTTTCGTCAATCTTGCACACGGCTCGCTGTACATGATGGGCGCCTACTTTGCAGCGACGGCTTTCAACGTCAGCGGATCATTTTTTCTGGCGGTCATTGCGGCCGTTGGCGGCTGCATCGTGTTGGGATTCATTTTGGAAAAGATTGCGATCTCGCGCCTATACAGCCGGGACCACCTGGATCATGTGCTGGCAACGTTTGGCATGGTGCTGTTCTTCAACGAAATCACGCGCATTCTTTGGGGGCCGCAGCCGTATTTTCTACCGGTACCGGCTTTCCTCGACAGCACCATCGTCCTGTTTGGCAACAACTATCCTGCCTACCGTTTCGCCATCATCGTCGTCGGGCTCGCGGTTGCCGTTGGCGCGCATCTTTTGATGCACAAGACACGTCTGGGGATGCTGATCCGTGCGGGTTCGGTCAATCCGCACATGGTGGGCGCCCAGGGCTGTTAAGTTCTTCCACGTGCAATAGAGACCGCATGATCGAAGTTGAGGGTATTGCGATAGATGGCTCGTGAGATACATGGCTCATTGCCGGCGCGCATACAGTTCAGTGCGATGGAACGCAGTCGGGCAAGAATG
>DAIDBD010000060.1 GCA_027310305.1 Herminiimonas sp. | reverse complement strand
CTTTGCTACAGATTTTGTCGGTCTCGGTTTTCGAGAAAACCCTTATGTCATGCGCCTTACAGCCCGATGCCACCAGAACAATTGCATCACCCGTCGATAACCAATTGATTTTGTTCGATTTTTAACCGGACACTACTGGATTGCTCGAACGATGCAAATAGGAACCATGCTCATGACTGGAGTGGCGTGCGCTGTTGCCATTGCCGGTATCGCCGTTGCGGATGGCGCTTACCAGAAGATTATGTTTGCTCTGATCGGCATCGCTTCCGCCTGCACTTATGCAATGCATAGACAAGGCATAAGACAACTGATCGGCATGGGTTTGAACGATGTGGAAAAGCGGATGCAAGGCATCTACGAAGACCTGGGATTGTCATCGCGCGATGCAAGCGAAAGTGCGAGCCGGGGAAATGTAATGGCCGTCGTCGCACGGTTGCACGAGACGGCATTGTCTGCAAATAGCGCGCCGTTCGGCGCCGATACTGCCGGCTCTGCCGACGAGCTGCATCAGAATTTCCGGGACGACGATAAAACGAAGTCACTGCAAATAATCAAGGGCTATATCGATACGCTGACCGCGTCGATCCAGCAGGCGATCGAGGACATGGGCCGAGCCGCGACAATGGCGAAATCTTCGGGAGAGAGCGTTGATCATGGGATGGAATCGGTGGGCCAAACGGTCAATGTCATCAATACGATCGGCCACTTCCTGAACGACTCATTCACCAATTACCAAAGGCTCGAAGAACAATTAGGGACGATCAGCGAAATCGTCGGAAATATACGTTCCATCGCAACCCAAACGAATCTGCTGGCATTGAATGCGGCGATCGAAGCCGCACATGCCGGCGACGCCGGCCGCAGTTTCGCCGTGGTCGCTGGCGAAGTGAAGCAACTGGCCGAGCGGGCCCGCCAGTCGAGCGAACAGATCGGTGATATCGCGGCAAGCCTGAAACAGGTTTCGCGCACTGCCATAGACGATGCCGAACGGGCAAAACTGAGTGCAGCCGACGGCGTCGAACGCGCGCATGAAGCGCTTGTTGCCATGGAAAGTATTATCGAGGGCGCAAAACGGCGCGTGATTATCGTGCGCCAGATCAGTGATGCCTTGAACAAGCAATTTGTGCTTAGTACCAATTTAACGAAAGAAATAGAAGAGCTGCGTTCGGCAACTGCCTGATTTCACTTTGATCTGCAAGCTCGCGAAAATGTAAAGACGAGTAGCTGATTTTCAACAGCCTGCTAAGTCATACAAAATGGGAGCGTAAATTCCGTATGGTATTCATTTCAAAGTGCTGCAGGAAGGCGTTGTTCTGGTAATTGCGGCAGCGTTTGGGAGAAGTGTTTCGCAAGCGGGCTGCGCAGAAAAAAACCGGATCGAAGAAGAGCATCTGATGCTGGTTCATATGCACATGATGATTGTGATTCCGTCGAAGTATGCAGTGCCGCAAGTAATGGGGCACAGCTAAAGCGCGCAGTTTTTCCGAACCGGGATCAGCCGGAAAAATGGTCCGAAAAAGCGTTGTTAGCGCACTGTGACGGCGGCACTGCAAGGTTGCAGCCGTTCGACAAAGTTGCATTGACTTGGGGGAATTACCCGACTATTATTAATTTGGTTGAAATATTCAACTATTGTAAAAAGAACTTATATGCCAAAAGCCGCGCTGTCTACAAAACCCATGCAGATCAAGCTGGACTATGTGACATTCAAGATGGATATCGTCAGCGAGCGTGCCAAAGAAGTGGCGTCCAAGGTGTATCAGAGGGAGGTTGGTCTGGGGCTGCGAGAACTGCGGTTGATGCGCTTCATTGGCAGCTATCCAGGCTTGACGCTCACCAGCTTGATTGCGCAGGCCCACGTCGAGAAGACCCTGGTGTCTAAAGCCGTTACTGCGCTGGTGGAACGTGAGCTTGTGGCGAGGTCGATCGGTGAAGCAGATGCTCGGCAAATCAGCCTTCATTTGACGAAAAGGGGGGCGAAGTTAGTCAAGGAGGCCGATTCCATCGGCCAGCGGATGGAGGAAAAACTTATGCAGCAGATACCGGAAGAGGACGTCGCCGTTTTCCGACGATGTCTCGAGTTCTTATATGAAGCCAGCGATGGAATGATGGAGATGGCAGGCAGCTACCTGAAACAACGGAAATAGCAATAGTCAGCGCTACAAAAAAGTGCCTGATAAACAGGCACCCCCAAACTAGAAGGAGGAAGACATGAATCGATTTTCAATAATTCGCTTTATCGGAACGGCTGTCCTTGCACTGGCGACTCTATCGGCATCCGCGCAGGATGGAACCAAGGTGCTGCGCATGGTGCCGCAGTCCGATCTCAAAATCCTCGATCCGATCTGGACCACAGCTTTCGTGACGCGCGATCACGGCTATATGGTCTATGACACGCTATTTGGCGTAGATGCCAAAGGCGAAATTCAGCCCCAGATGGTTGAGAGTTACACTGCAACCCCGCATGGCAAGATGTGGACATTTACCCTTCGCAAGGGGCTGGCGTTCCATGACGGACAACCGGTGACATCCAGCGATGTCATTCAGTCCCTGAAGCGATGGGGGCAGCGCGACACGTTGGGCCAGAAGATGTTTGCCGCGATGGACAAGATCGAGGCGATTGATGCCCGCACCATAAGCATGACCTTCAAGGATCCTTTCGGCATGGTGCTGGAGGCGCTAAGCAAGCCTGCGTCCAGCCCGCCGTTCATTATGCCCAAGCGCGTGGCCGAGACGCCGGCAGACAAACAGATTGACGATGCGACCGGTTCAGGGCCTTACATCTTCAAGAAAGATGAGTATCGTCCTGGTGCGAAAGTGGTGTACGTCAAGAACACCAAGTACGTGCCGCGTTCCGAGCCGCCGTCCGGCACCGCCGGTGGCAAGCATGTATATGTGGACCGGGTGGAATGGGTAATCCTGAAGGATGCCCAAACCCAGGCCAATGCGTTAATCAATGGGGAGGTCGACATGCTCGAATGGTCGCCTGCGGAACAGTATGCCGCACTCAAGGCCAATCCCGCTGTTGAGCTCGTTGCCCCGGTACCGAAATACTCGTTTGCGCTGCACCTGAATCATCTGGTCCCGCCATTCAACAATACCAAGATCGCGCAAGCAGCGCTCATGACTATCAGTCAGGAAGCGCTGCTGCGTGCGCAAGTAATGAACAAAGAGTTGTACAACACCTGCACCTCGATTTATTCCTGCGGTTCGAAGTATGCCTCCAGTAATACATCGTATTTCACCGGCAAGCCGCAGTTCGAGGAATCCAGAAAATTGCTCAAGGAGGCCGGTTATGACGGCAAACCTATCGTGTTGATGCATCCGGCAGATTTTCCGGCATTGAACAAGATGGCGCCAGTCATGGCACAACTGCTCAAGCAGGGGGGATTCAACGTCGATATGCAATCGATGGACTGGCCAACCCTTCTGGCACGGCGCGCCAAAAAGGACTCGGCGGACAAAGGAGGCTGGAATTTGTTCATCACCGGCTGGGGTCCCTCGGACACCATGAACCCGCTATTTTTTGCGCCGATGACCGGCAATGGAGAAAAAGGCTGGTTCGGCTGGGCCACAGACGCCAAGCTCGAGGAGCTCAAGGGAAAATTCCTGTCGACCATGAGCAGAGTCGAGCAAAAAGAACTGGCGCAATCCATTCAGTTGCGCGTGTTCGAATCTGCCCTGTATGCGCCTATCGGCGAATACGAACAACTTACTGCCGTTCGCAAAGGTGTGACCGGATTGGTGAAGTCCCCAGTCGCGGTATTCTGGAATATCAAGAAAAACTAAGCGCTTTTCTGACTGCGCAATATCCGGTGCTCGATCTACTTTTTTCGAGCACCGCTCAAGTTCGGAACCTTTAATTTCCTGGAAAATTTTCCTTGATGGGGCAGAGATGTCTTTATTTCTAGTGCGCCGTATTTTTGCAACGGTCCCGGTGCTTGTGATCGTTGCGCTGATCGTATTCCTGATGTTGCGCGTTGCTCCTGGCGATCCCGCGGCAACGATCGTGGGCAATAATGGAACCGGCGAAGACATTGTGCGTGTGCGCGCCGAACTGGGTTTGAACGATGCGCTGCCACTTCAGTTCACCAGATGGGTAGGGCAGATCGCGCATGGTAATTTCGGCGAATCGTTCTTTATGAAGATGACGGTGCGTGAGCTCATTGCACAACGCATTGAACCGACGGTTTCACTGGCAGCGATGACGCTGGTGATGACGATTCTCATCGCAGTGCCGCTGGGGGTGATTGCCGCGTGGCGGCACGGCGGCTGGCTGGATCGAATGTTAATGGGATTTTCCGTTATCGGATTTTCGATTCCTGCTTTCGTGATCGGTTATCTCCTGATTTGGGTATTTTCCCTTCATTTGCATTGGTTCCCGGCGCAAGGCTACACACGCATCAGCGAAGGATTGGGAAACTGGCTTGAGCATCTGATCCTGCCGTCCATCACCTTGTCAATTATCTATGTGGCACTGATCGCGCGGGTCACCCGTGCTGCCGTAGCCGAAGCCATGACCGAGGATTACATTCGTACTGCCCGGGCCAAGGGAATTCCCGAGGTGCGAGTGCTCATGCGCCATGCATTGGCCAATGCCGCCATCCCGATTGTTACTGTGATCGGCATCGGCATCGCTTTGTTGATCGGCGGTGTGGTGGTAACCGAAACGGTATTCGCGATTCCCGGCTTAGGACAGCTTACGGTAGATGCCGTGCTGTCGCGCGACTTCCCGCTGATTCAGGGGATCACGCTGTTCTTTTCGGTGACCTATGTCCTCATCAACCTGCTGGTGGATCTCAGCTACCTGCTGTTCGATCCACGCATCCGCTACTAAACGTGGCACCGAAAGAAATGATCATGACGGAAGCATCAACTGTACACATCGTTGCAGCCGACGACGCTTTGGCGGTTTCGGGTGAACCACTCGTCCCGGCGCGGCGGCGCTCCCTGATGCGACGGGTCCTGGCTAATTGGTCGGTACGTATTGGCGGCAGTGTGCTGCTGCTGTTGATCCTCATGGCCCTGGCGGCGCCATGGCTGGGGACAATCGATCCGATAGCCATCGACCCTGCCAGCGGTAATTTGCTGCCTGGTACGCGGGCCGAGTTCAACAGTCTTGACGGTAATACATTTCAGCACTTGTTTATTATGGGCGCCGACAGCCTCGGTCGTGATATCTGGAGCCGTACCCTGTATGGAGCCCGCGTATCGCTGACGGTCGGCATTGCCGTGGCGGCCTTGGCATTGATCCTGGGCATGACAATGGGACTGATGGCAGGCTATTTCCGCCGCCTCGATGGCATCGTCATGCGCCTGATGGATGGGGTAATGGCGATTCCCGGCATTCTGTTCGCTATCAGCCTGGTGGCATTGTTCGGTGGCTCCCTCGTCACCATTGTCGTTGCGATTGCGATTCCGGAAATTCCCCGTGTCGCCCGGCTGTTGCGGTCGGTTGTTCTTACGGTTCGTGAAGAGCCATATGTGGAGGCTGCGATCGCGCTTGGCACGCCAAACTGGAAAATCCTCGTAAAACATATTCTTCCGAATGCGATTGCGCCGCTCATCGTTCAAGGCACCTTTGTGTGCGCGGCGGCGATCCTGGTAGAGGCCATTTTATCGTTCCTGGGAGTGGGGTTGCCTCCTGACATGGCGACTTGGGGCAACATCATGGCCGATGGGCGAGCGCAGTTCAATGAGTATCCGCACAACGTGCTGCTACCGGGTATCTTCCTGGCGCTGACGGTGCTGGCTGTCAACATCCTGGGCGATGGACTGCGTGACACGCTCGACCCGAAATTCAACAAGCGTGGAGTTTGATCAGTGAACCATATGACATTTGAACCTCCCGTACTGTCCGTGCATGATCTGACCATCGGTTTGCCGCCTGGCGCCGATCGCCCAAACGCAGTAGAGCGCATTTCCTTCGAGGTGGCACCCGGCAAAATCGTTTGCCTGGTTGGTGAATCAGGTTCGGGGAAATCGGTAATCGCAAGCGCGGTCATGGGTTTGCTGCCGGATGAACTGAAACCCACAGCAGGTTCGATCACGCTGCAAGGCGAACAATTGGTCGGTGTCACGCAGGCACGCTTGCGCCGGTTGCGCGGCACGGTGATGGCAATGGTATTTCAAGAGCCGATGACCGCGCTCAATCCCGTGATGACCTGCGGCGCACAGGTCGACGAGATGCTCGCGCAGCATGTCAGCATGAAGTCCGCCGAGCGGCGCGTGAAGATTCTGGACATCTTCGCGCGCGTCAAACTGCCGGAACCGGAACGAATTTTCGCATCGTATCCGCATCAGCTCTCCGGTGGCCAGCGCCAGCGTATCGTGATCGCCATGGCGCTGATCTTGAAACCCGCGCTACTGATCTGCGATGAGCCGACCACCGCCCTCGATGTGACCACGCAGGCCGAGATTCTCAAACTCATCCTTGGATTACAGCGGGAAAATGGCACCGCAGTGCTCTTCATCACGCATGATTTCGGTGTCGTCGCGGAAATCGCCGACGACGTGGTGGTGCTGCAGTTAGGCAGCATGGTTGAAAAGGGCCTTAAGTCCGACGTGCTGAGCCGTCCGCGCCAACCCTATACCCGGATGCTGCTGGCGGCCGTGCCGGAACTCTCGGCGCCGCAACGCCTGCCGATAGTCGAGTCCACGCCGCTACTGGATGTGCGCAATCTCTGCAAGACATACCAGTCCGGGACTTGGCCGAGTAAGCGGCGCATCGTCCATGCCGTGCGTGATGTTTCCCTATCGGTGAGACCCGGTGAAACCGTGGGCATCGTCGGCGAATCGGGTTCCGGGAAATCGACCGTGGCACGTTGCATCGCTCGCCTGATCGATCCGACCTCCGGCGATATATTTTCAGGCAGCCAATCCTTTGCGAAGGCCAGTGGGCACTGCCTGTCGCCGCTGCGACGCCTGGTGCAAGTGATCTTCCAGGACCCGTACCGCTCGCTCAATCCGCGGCAGACGGTTGGCGCATCGATCATCGAAGGGCCACTCAATTTCGGCGTGCCATACCGGCAAGCGTGGGCGCAGGCCGAGGAGCTGATGCATTTGGTGCGGCTGAAGCCGGACGCGCTGCGTCGTTACCCGAGCGAATTTTCGGGCGGGCAGCGTCAGCGTATCTCGATCGCGCGGGCACTGGCGTGCGAACCGAAAGTGTTGATCGCCGACGAGGCCGTATCGGCGCTGGACGTGTCGGTGCAGGCGCAGATACTCAAACTTCTTGATGACATCCAGCGACGCCTTGCAATCGGTATCCTCTTCATTACGCATGACCTTCGGGTGGCGAGCCAGATTTGCGATCGTGTGATTGTGATGAACCAAGGCGAAATCGTCGAGCATGGTCAAGTGAAGCAGGTATTTTTTTCGCCCCGGCATGCGTATACCGAGAAACTGCTGAGCGCCGCGCCCGGCAGGAATTTTTCGTTCATGCGTCATGATGTGCATGGTGATTCCCAATCTTATTGAAACAGAGTTTTCATGAGAGTTTTTATCGCCGGTTTTCACCATGAGACCAATACATTTGCACCGACCAAAGCGGACTGGGCAGCGTTCAACCGTGGGGATTGTTTTCCAGCGCTGACAACGGGGCCGGCAATTATCAGTACCTTTCTGAACCGTAATTTTGGTATTGGTGGATTCATTAATGCCGCGCGTGAACACGGATGGACACCGATTCCATCTATTTGGGCCGCTGCCAGCCCGTCCGCGCATGTCACCCGCGATGCCTTTGAACGCATTGCGGATATTGTCATGCAGGATCTGAGCCGGGAGCTCGGACAAGGCGGTGTCGAGGCGGTGTATCTGGATTTGCACGGTGCGGCAGTGGCGGAGCATCTGGAGGATCCGGAGGGAGAATTAATCTCTCGCATCAGGGCATGCGCAGGTTCGCAGGTGCCGATCATCGTCAGCCTGGATCTGCATGCCAACGTGACGCGGCGCATGCTGGAAGAAGCGGATGCCATGGTGGCGTATCGCACCTATCCCCATGTCGATATGGCGGCAACCGGGCGGCGCGCAGCCGAACTGCTGCAGCGGCGACTGACGCGCGGCGCGCGCGAGGCGATGCATGCTTTGCGCGTGCCATTTTTGTTGCCTCTGAATGCGCAGTCGACCATGATGGAACCTGCCGCCTCCATTTATCGGGAGTTGTCCGAAATGGATCGGCGCCATGATGTGGTGTCAAGTTTTGCCGCCGGCTTCCCGGCGGCCGACATAGCGGAATGCGGACCGGTGGTGTGGGGCTACGGAGATGAAGCGACGGCGGCCGTCCAGCGCCTGTTTGCACGCATTGACCAGCCGCGTTCGCAATGGCGGCTTGAACTGCTGACGCCACGCGAGGCCGTGGTTCGGGCACTGTCGCGAGCCGAAAGCGCCACGCAACCGGTGGTGATCGCCGACACACAGGATAACCCTGGCGCCGGAGGCGACAGCAATACCACCGGCATGCTGCATGCATTGCTGGCAGCAGATGCCGGACTGTGCTTTCCCCGACAAATCGCGTTGGGCATCATTTACGATCCGGAGGCTGCAGCGATGGCGCATGCGGTCGGCGTCGGGGCGCAACTCAAACTCTCGCTTGGAAAATCAGTCCCTCTCTGGAGTGGTCAGTCGAGCGACCCGCCGGTTGATGGCACTTTTACTGTGCGCGCACTCAGCGACGGACGCGTGACGCTTCAAGGGCCGATGATGCAGGGCGGCGTGCTGACGCTAGGTGCCAGCGCCTGCCTGGAAATCAACGGGATATTGCTCGTAGTAGCCAGCGGCAAAAGTCAGATGCTCGACCGTGAACTATTCCGTTTTGTTGGCATTGAGCCCGAGCAAATGAAGATACTTGTCAATAAAAGTTCGGTCCATTTTCGCGCCGATTTCGCTCCCATCGCCTGCGAAATTCTGGTAGCCAAGGCTCCCGGTCCAATGGCAGCCGACCCCTCCGAACTGCCTTGGACCCGGCTGCCGTCGGACATGGCCTTGTGTCCATAACGCATTCCCTTATTCTCCATTGAAAAGATCGCCGATGCCGCAAAATCCGAAGCACTATCTCGATTACATGAATCAGCACGCTGGACAACTGATCGACCTTCGGCACGATATTCACCGCAACCCGGAACTGGGTTTTGAGGAATTTCGCACCAGCGATCTGGTAGCCCGATGTCTGCAGGACTGGGGCTATGAGGTCGAACGCGGGCTGGCAGGTACTGGCGTCGTCGGGCGCCTTCGACGAGGCGTCGGCACGCGCCAGCTCGGCATCCGCGCCGACATGGATGCCTTGCCTATCGAGGAACAGACCGGTCTGGCTTATTCCAGCGATCGTCCCGGCATCATGCATGCCTGTGGTCATGATGGCCACACTGCGATGCTGCTGGGCGCCGCCAAATATCTGGCCGAGAGCGGCGAATTTTCAGGCGTCTTAAATCTGATTTTCCAACCTGCCGAAGAAAGCATGGGCGGGGCAAAGCGCATGATTGAGCAAGGGCTCTTCGAAAAATACCCTTGCAACGCCATTTTTGCCATGCATAACATGCCGGGCATTCCGCAAGGCCGGCTGGTATTTCGTGAAGGGGCGACCATGGCTTCTTCCGACTATGTTACTGTCACGTTAACAGGCGTAGGCGGCCATGGCGCCATGCCACACCTCGCTGCCGATCCCGTGGTTGCGGCCGCCAGCATTGTGATGGCATTGCAAACCATCGTCTCCCGCAACACAGATCCGCAAGAGATGGCTGTCGTAACTGTGGCAGCACTCCATGTTGGCAAGGCGAATAATGTCATCCCGCATTCTGCAGTGATGGAAATCAGCGTGCGCTCGCTCAACCGTGAAGTGCGCAAACTAATCGAGAAACGAATCAAGTCGATCGTGACGGCACAGGCCGACAGCTTCGACGTGAAGGCGCAAGTCGATTACCGGGAAGGATATGCCGTGCTGGTCAATACGCGCGATGAAACAGAGTTCGCCCGTCGAATTGGCCGTGAGTTACTCGGTGACGAAAACGTGATACTCGAAGGCGAGGCCATGACTGCCAGCGAAGATTTCGCATTCATGCTTGAAAAGCGCCCGGGCTGCTATCTGATGATCGGCAATGGCATTGGCAACGGGAGCAGCGGCTGCCAGGTGCATAACCCGGCCTATGATTTCAATGACTACAACGTGCCCGTTGGCGCGGCGTACTGGGCATATTTGGCCGAGAGCTATTTGCACAGTAACGCCGGCGACAGCTAGCAGGTTGTTGAAATCCGGCCGCATGTAAATGCGGTTTGCAGGAGAAACGTTATAGAGATCGTGTTCATAGCCATGGAAAGAATGCGATGCGCGGAGTCGATGAGATGCAAGAAAGCCTGTTCACCATAAGCAAGCTGGCGGATTTTGTGCTGGTGGATCATCCGCTGCGGCCGGTCCGCACGCTGGTCAACGATGCGCTGGCGCGATTGAACGGATTGTTCAATCCGATCCATGCCGATGACGAGCGCCTCGCGCCGCCATATGCCCGACCGGCGTCGACGAATTCTTCGCAACGCAATGAACATTTGATTCACAAATTCTTTTAACCAATGCTTCGATCACTGTATCGCGGTGATTTTCAACAGCGTGCTAGGGGAGATATGAAGATGAAAGAAAAATCACGGGCCTGGAAGGTTCTGGCAATCGCACTGCTCGTTGCAGCAGGGCCGGCGCGATCCGATATTCATGTGGCGCAAGTCGCGCCAATGACCGGGCCGATTTCGGTGGAAGGCAAGGGTGCCAACATCGGCATCAAGGTAGCGATCTATGCAATCAATGCCCAGGGTGGCATCGCAGGAAACAAACTCGTCTTTCGGACCGAGGACGACGAATACAAACCTGAAAAGACAGTTGCGCTCATCCAGCGACTGGCAGCGACCGACACGCTCGCATTGCTGGTGCCGGTCGGGTCTCCTTCCATGACGAAGGTATTGAAGGATAAGGTTCTGGAATCGACGGGAATGCCGATGGTCGGCGTGATACCTGGTGCCGAACCGCTGCGCAATCCGATCAATCCCTATGTCTACCATGTGCGGGCAGGCGACCTCGACCAGTATCGCAGGCTCGTTCGCAATGCCCTTACCATCGGATTGAATCGAATCGGTATCGTCTATGCGGACATTCCTTTCGGAAAATCGGGGCTGGCGTCGATTGAATCGATGATCAAGGAAGCAGGCTTGGAGCCGGCAATGCGCGCGCCGATTTCCGTCAAGGCAGGCGCCGATCACAGCGCGGTATTGAAGCTGGTCGGTGCGGCGAAACCGAATCTTGTGGTACTTGTCAGCCCCGGTCAGATAGCAAGCGACTTTTTACGGGCCTATCGCGACGCCGGCATATTGGCGCAAATCACTACGCTATCCTATGGCGACCCGGACACCTTGTGTGCAGGCGCGTCTCCTGAGCGAGCACGCGGCGTCAGTGTTGCACAGGTATTTCCGAATATTCAAAACACGACCATACCGTTGGTAAAACAGTTCCAGAAGGATTTCGATACCTATGGGCCAAAAGGGCAAAAACCGAATGTGCTTAATTTTGAGGGCTATGTATCGGCGAAAGTGCTTTTTGAAGGAATCAGGCGGATCAATGGCGCGCCTACTCGCGATAAGCTCGTCAAGGCACTTGACTCGATGCAACGTGTCAGTCTGGATGGATTTCTTGTCGATTTTTCATCAACCAAGCATACCGGTTCATCGTTCGTTGACATCGGCATCATTTCCAAGGACTGCAAGGTGCTTTTTTAGCTGAAATCCGGCTACCCTATCGGCTTCAGGAGTAGCCGGAACGCGAACTCAATCACCAGCAAAGTTCAGTCCGGCATTCGATAATCCCGATATGCCGTTGCAATAACGAATATCGATTCAAAGGACACTCACATGAATATTTCTATCCCGGTCAATACCACCAATTTCCGTGTCGATCTCGACGGCGACGGCATCGCCCATCTGATCTTCCAGGCGGCCAACGGCATGCCGGTAACCGATGCAAAAGGGCATGCCGCGATGGCGGCCATCTGGCGCGTGCTGGATGCGCATCCGCAGGTGAAAGCCATTCTGGTGCGCAGCGAGGGCAAGGCATTTTGCGCCGGCGGCGAACTGGGCATGGTGGAAAACATGCTGCAGTCGGAACAGTCGCGCAAGCGGGTATTGAAGGAAGCGCGCGAACTGGTGCAGGGCATGATCGATTGCGACAAGCCGATCGTGTCCGCCATCAACGGCGCGGCGGTCGGCGCCGGATTGGCCGTGGCACTGCTGGCCGACATTTCGGTGGCGTCGCGCACCGCCAAACTGATCGACGGCCATACCAAGCTCGGCGTCGCCGCAGGCGATCATGCGGCCGTGATCTGGCCGTTGTTGTGCGGCATGGCCAAGGCAAAATATTATCTGCTGCTGTGCGAAGCAGTCAGCGGCGAGGAAGCGGAACGGATCGGGCTGGTCAGCCGCGCTGTCGATGCGGAGCAACTGCAAGCCGAAGCGTTGCAGATTGCGCAAAAACTGGCGGCCGGCAGCCATACCGCGCTGGCCCATACCAAGCGCTCGCTGAACCATTGGCTGCGCGCCGCGTGGCCGGCGTTTGAAGCGTCGCTGACCGCTGAAATCATGGGTTTCGGCCAGGCCGATGCGCGCGAAGGACTCGCCGCGATCAAGGAAAAACGGGCGCCGCAATTCAACCGGATTGCCGGCGAATAAAAAAGGCTTACGCAAATTACTATGCCCATCTGATTTTTCAGCATAAAACGAACGGGTCATTGAGTGCGAACAAATCAAATGTTGAGTTTTGCGCAAGTTCCAATAAAAAGAAAATCGACAAGGCACATTGTTTGCTGATGGAGTCAGCTCTTCACCATCATCACTCCATTATCAAAGGATGCTGCCATGAATTTCTCTATGGATAAACTTTCTCCGACCATCACCAACATGATCCGCATGGATCACACGCATGTCATGCTGACTTTTCATCAGTATGAAATAGATGCCAGCCCGAAGAAAAAGCAGGCGCTGGTGACCACCGCCTGCCTCGCACTCGAAATTCATGCGCAGCTCGAAGAAGAAATTTTCTATCCCGCAATGCGCGCGCTGAACAGGGACGACGAAGTAATGGAAAAGAGCGTGCCGGAGCACGATGAAATGCGCCGTTTGATCACCGGGCTGCGCGCCATGCAGCCCACCGATGCGGCCTACGATCAAACCTTCATGGGATTGATGCGCGATGTGCTGCACCATGTTGCCGATGAAGAAACCGTACTGCTGCCCGAGGCGGAGCGCCGGCTCGCCGGCCAACTGGATGAACTCGGCGCCAGAATGACGAAGCGCCAGTTGCAACTTGCCGCGCCGCACACCGGCGAAATCGCATTCAACACCATGCGCAGCTTTCCGACAGGCTCGATGGTAGTCGCCGCCGGCGCGCTGCTGGCCGGCACTTACCTGGTCAAGCGCTCTTCATTCAGGCGGCAGCATGCCTGAAACAATGAAAATCGAATAGCAAACCGGCCGGCAGGTCAACCAGCGGAATCAGGGCGCATCGTGATGCGCCCTTTTTATCCGCCCGTTTTGTCCAGACTGCCATCGGGGATTCGGTAGTTGTTACTGACAAGGTAGTAAAAACTACCGTCCGGCTTCGTGTCATGCATGATCGCTCGACATTCTGCTGCTCAGGTAAATTGAATACAACGCTGAAACGCCGACCGCGACGTACACGATTCTCGTCAGCGTCGTCATTTCACCGAACAAATAAGTAACCAGGTTGAAATCGAACAAGCCGATCAATCCCCAGTTGAGGCCGCCTATCATCAACAGCAACATCGGAATCCACTCGGCTGCGTTCATTCGTTTCAAGGTGGTGGCGTCGTGGGCCGAGCGCCTGTCGGGAATATGCCGTCGTTCCGATATATTGGGATTCATGGTTGCCATAGTAAACTCCTTGAAAAGTAATGGTGGGCAATAAAAAGCAATCCGGACGCGCGGCGATATCCTTGGCGAAACGGCATGAAGCGGCATCCGGATACTGATTGCTGCGAGCCGTGTGTCTGTCGGATGCAAGCTCCATGCCGATCAGCGCGTGCGCAAAGTTGATTGCATCCGTTAGCCAGGAACATGCCTGCAATTTTCATATCAACGCAGGGCGTCGTTTCATCGCCCGATTACCAATGTGGCCAGCACGAACACGGCGATCCACACCGTTTCAGCGACCAGCATCACGACCGGCCGCCAACCCAGCGCCGCCAGCGACTGGAACGAGGTCTTCACGCCCAGTGCGGCGATCGCCGTCACGAGGCAGGCGCGTGAAGCGGTATTGATCCAGTCTGCGGCCTGGGCCGGAATGAAGCTGTAACTGTTCGCAATCATCAGCCAGACGAACCCGATCAGAAAAAAAGGCACCAGCGGTTGCGTATTGATCTCCGTATTGCCGGCACGGCTTTTGAATAAAACCGATAGCGCCAGAACCACCGGCACCAGGCAAGCCACGCGCGTCAGCTTCACGAACGTCGCCACATCGCCGGTGTGGCTGGAAATCAGATAGCCGGCGCCGACCACTTGCGCCACATCATGGATGGTGCCGCCGATGAAGATGCCGGCCGCCGTCGCATCCAGTCCGAGCAGTTTCACCAGCAATGGATAGACGATCATCGCCAGCGTGGACAGCGTCGTCACGCCGATCACCGTCAGCAATGTGTATTTTTCGTTTTCCTTGGTCTGCGGCAGCACCGCCGCAATCGCCAGCGCCGCCGATGCGCCGCAGATGGCCACTGCGCCGCCGGACACCAAGCCTTCCGTGGCTGGACGCCCAAGCCATTTCGCCAGCGCCCATCCGAACAGTATCGTCAGCACGAGCCCGGTTACCACCGTCACAATCGGGGCTGCACCCAATGACGCAATCTGCGAAAACGTGATCTTCGCTCCCAGCAGGGCGACGCCGGTGCGCAGCAAGGTCTTGCTGCAAAATTCGATGCCGGGGCGGCAGGCCGGGTCTTGCGACAGGAAATGGAATGCCAGGCCGAAAAACAGCGCATAGAGCAACTGGGGACCGCCGTAACTCGCCGATACGAAAGATGCGGCAAGCGCAATGACAATGGCGATCGCCATCCCCGGCCAACTGCGCCGGAGCGCTGCCGGGTGCCAGACAGATGCGATGCTCATGTTGCCGCCATCGCAAAATATTCATAGTGCTGCGTGTTCACATGCGACACGCGCCATTCGACCGGCTGATCGTTATACGAGAACGCGACGCGATGAATCTCCAGCAGCGGCGCACCGGCCTCGATGCCCAGCAGCGTCGCCTGCGCGTCATCAGCCAGCGCGCCGCGCAGCCGTTCCTCGATGCGGATCACGTTCAGCCCGAATTCATTTTGATACAGGTTGTATAGCGTATTAGGCCGCTGGCGCAACTGCGCTTCGGTCAGCCCCGCGAGCAACGCTTCCGGCAGCGTGATGTCGT
>DAIDBD010000020.1 GCA_027310305.1 Herminiimonas sp. | reverse complement strand
TGCCGGGCATGCTTGACGACGAATGCGAAGTCAAAACCAAGACACGGCAGGGTAACCTCGGAACCGACCTGCCCACACTGCTCGCTATTTTGGACACTGACGGCTTTTAGGCGTCTACCCACAACTTTTTCCGGATACCCGCCTTTTATAGCCAAAGCCGGCGGTCGGTCGGTGGTAACGGTGGGAAACCAAGTGGACATGGCTATTCCTGCGTTTTCGTCGGCGTCGATTTGAGCATTGCAAGTTGACCGCGCAGCTCGGCCGTTTCCTCGCCGGCCTTCTTCGCCTCGGCACGGGCGGCATCGGCTTCCTTCCGGGCATCGCTCAATTCGCGCACTGAGGCCTCTAGGCGGGCCGTAGCGGCCTGAACGGCCACTCGCTCATTACCCAGGGCCTCGGCGCTGGCCAGCGCCTGCTTGTGGGCTTCCTCGGCAACTTTGACCTGCTCCACCAGGTCAGCCTCGGCCTTCTGGCGCAGGCCGGTTTCGTATTCAACCTTCGACTCCAGCACAGCCGCTTTCTGTTCAGCCTCAACACGGGCGCGGCGCTCGGCATCCAGCTCGCCGCGCAGCCGATCGGCTTCCGCCTCGATGCGGGGCAGGGCTTCGAGCCGGAGCTGAGCCTTGGCCAGCTCGGTACGCGCCGCTTCTGCCGCCTGGCGTTCCCGTGCGGCTTCGTCGCGGGCCGTGGCCAGGTCCGTTTCCATCTGTCCGAGTTTGCCCTGCAGCTCGGCCTTTTCCGCGTGCGCCATATCCAGGGCTTCCCCCTGGGCCTCGATCGTCGCGGTCTGGCGTTCGGATTCGCCGATCAGATCCGCCTGCGACTGCTGCGCGGTGGCCAGATCGGCCTCAAGTCCAGCGCGGGCCTGCGCCACTTCCTGGCCGATGAAATCCACCAGGGCGCGCGTGAGCGCCGGCGGCAAGGTCACATCCTGGGCGGCTGGCTTCACTTGGCCGGACTGCCAGACCTGCAGGAACTTGAGCACGGTAGCCATGCTGCCGGTGCCGAGTTGATCGCGGATCGCCCGCGCTGTGGGCTTGGCACCGCCGGCGCGGATTGCGTCAGCAGCGGCGTTAACCTGTTCCTGGGTAATCGTTGCTTCGCGTGCCATGTCGTTCTCTCCTTAGTTACGTTACGTTACGATTGTTATGATACGTTATGTTATCAAAAAGTCAACAGTTAAATTCTTTTGCTTTATTTTATTTAAAATTGATTGCGTATTTACGTAAAAATGATAGTATTTAGACATCTAAACACAGGATGGATTAAATAATGAGCGTCATTGCGGTACTCAACACAAAGGGCGGTGTAGGTAAGACGACGACCGCGCTTAACCTGGCAGTCGCGCGGGCGCTTGATGGCCGTGATGTGCTCGCCGTCGATGGCGACCGGCAAGGCTCACTGATTGCCGCTCTGTCCAATCGCGAGGATGGCCCGCAGATCGCGGCCGCTCACTACGCCGACGGTCAGATACTGCGTCAGCAGGTCACGATGGCGCGTGATCGCTATAGCGATATCGTCATTGATGCCGGTGGTCGTGATAATTCTGCGTTACGAGCTGCTTTGATGCTTGCCGACTTGGTACTGATCCCATTCCAGCCCAGGAGCTTTGATGTGTGGGCGCTTGATGATATGGCTGCCTTGCTCGCCGAGGCTCGGGCAGCGCGCGACATTCGCGCCCTAGCCTTTCTGGCGATGGCGGATGCGAAGGGAAAGGATAACGAGGAAGCTGCTAGCGCTACGCCAGAAGGTATCGAATACCTTATAACCACAGTCGGACGCCGCAAGGCGATCTCTGACGCTGCGGGACGTGGGCGCGGCATCCTTGAAGAACCTGGGCGAGACCCGAAAGCTACAGCAGAAATGCGGCGACTGGTTGCGGCAGTGTTCCAGTAAAATACATTAATATTAATTTAAGGATTACGTAAATATTATGGCGATCACACGGAAAAAAACAGTAACAACAGCAGAGGATTTTATTGCGGGCGCACCCGATGCGAAGCCGGCTAAGGATGTACCCGCGAAAGCAATCAAGACGCTCGGCCGCAAGTCGATTATTACGCTCTCGATTGATCCGGATCTGCTGGCCAGGCTCGATGCTTGGGCCAAAGTGCGTGGTATTAGTCGGGCGGCGGCGGTGAGTTTAGCGGTTAGTAATCTGGAATAGGCCACGAAGGTAGGCGGCACTTGGGTTTCTCAATGGTTTTAATTGGATGTTTTGTTGCTGTTGGTGTTTTAGCGGAAAGACTAGGCCGCTTTTTGTGGTGGCGTTGTATGCTTGTCTTGCTACTGATAAGATTGTTTAGGTCACATTTAAATTCAATGGGTTATAAAAGTCTGTTGCATGGGGTGAACACATGAGTATGTATGATCGGCAACAAGGTATGTTTGATGGCATGGCGATCGCTTCTGGTGAGACGGCACGCCGTTATGCAGGTGCGATTAATGAATGGGAAAAGTATGCCGAGTCACTCAATGCCCGACTTCATAATGCGGAAGCCAAGTTGGTCAAGGCCAATGCAAGCAGGGTAGGTCTTGCTCAGCTTGTGCGTGCGATCAGCGCGGAACTGCAGCGCGCTGATCCCAACAATCCGCTGCTGGACAAATCCAAGCAGCTCGCATTGGTGGAATCCATCACTGTGGAAAAGGCCGCCGAATCAGGTTATGCCTACGATCCGGCGACCGGAGCCATCAAGCCGGTGCGCTAAATGGTGTTTTCTTGGCTTCATGCTCCTGGTCTCGTTCGGAGGCTGTGAGCGGAATGCCGTACAGAAGTTTAGTAGATGGTGTCATCCAGTGCATTTCATCAAGGGATGGCAGTTTTTCAAAAGCCTGCTTTATTTGATCGCAGTCTAATTTCGGATTCGTTTCATGTATGACCATTTGCTGCCAGTTATTCAACTTGTTGTGAACTGACTTCTGCTCCAACATTTCCCGAAATTTTTCCCCCGTGAACTGCCCGGATTCAAGCTTGGATTCGTAATACTTTATCTCAGCAATATAGCCGGCGATTTTGCTGGCTTCGGCAGATTTCGCTTCGTGTAGCCTGTTGTTGAAATAAGCTTCGCCAAACTCCCTTTTTGCTTCGACGCTTTCAAAGATTTTCCGGCTAATATCCTCCATTCTTTTCTCGGCCCGATCGGCGAGAAATTTGTAATATTTCCGGAAGAAAAACGAGTCTTCCTCAAGGTCGGAATACAGCTCAAAATCACTCACAGCTTGGCGATATGGAATGCTCCTGTCCAGAATCGATCTGTTGATCTCTAACCTGTGCACATAGGGTATGTGTTTTAGTTCGGCTGTCACACGGTCATGGTCTGTTTGCAGCTTTTGCCGGGCCTCTTGTAAGGCCGTCGCTAATTGCTGTGTTTGTGCTTGCTCTTGTCGCCATGCAAGTTCTTCGTCCTCAATGGCCTTCTGAAAATCGTCATCCAGAATTGTCGTAGCACTCACAGTGGCTTCGGCAACGATTTTTCCGTTACTATCTTCCAGCCAGGCCAGACGCTTGTTGCTGCCTGGCTGCTCATGCCAGCCTAGTCTCGCTGCACGATCTGCTAATGCCTGGTAAGCGCATCCCGGAGAATCTGGAAAGGATATGTCATTCGGGCTAGTTTCTTCGCCGGAATAATCCATGCCATCCTGTAATACATAGTGCTGTTTCGTCATCGCTATAGCTCCTTTAAAAGTTTGTCGTTATCCCAGAAGATCTTTCATCTCCGGCCCGTTGGGTTCCCCTCTTTGTTGTCGTGGATCTTGAGTGCCCTCCATTGCTGGTTTCTTGGGCGTCCCGTTGCCTCCGCCAGCACCATGCCCGCCTCGGCTGATAGCCGCGATTGCACCACGGTAGCTGTGCTCTGCTTCCTTGGTTTCGCTATCGCCGATGCCATGAGCATTCAGAGCGCCGCCAATCCAGCGCAGGACGTTATCTGGCAGCCAGTTAACCAGGGTAAAGACCGAGTGAATCACGCCGGTCATGATGATGACGTAGATGATGACGTAGGCCACGAAAGCGGCGATGAACGAAAAACTGTTGTGTTCCGCGCCCTGGACGGCCGTCATGTAGGCGATGTTGATGTAGCCGGTTATGGGCTGGGCCAGCCAGATCGAGCCAAAGAACCCAAAAACCGTCAGGGCGGGGCGCATCAGGAGGCCGAGGATCATCATATAGCCGGGGCCTGCCTTGCCTACAGCGTCGTGCCCATCTGGATGCATGTGGGCTACTGCAAAAATAGGACTGGCGATTACCGACTCAAACACCAGAACGAACCACTTGATAACGGCCGTCACGCCGACAATGAACGGGATCAGTGGAATGTAGTAGGCCGCGATCGCGCCGAACAGTAGGAGGCTGAGGACGACCGTCATCAGGATCGGATTGATCGAATTGAGCGCGGCGCTGGCGTCAAACACGTTGCCTAGCGTCAGCCTCGCCGTATTCGAGCCTGCCGCGCCGTTGGCAACAAAGGCCAGTGTGGCGATGGCCTCGGCGCTGCCCATGATCGTATCGCCCACAGCTTTGATCTGTCCTACGTGGCTCAGATTCGAGCCGGCGAGCTGCTGGGTGAACCCGTAGATCCCGGTTTGCGCGAAGCCCGACAGGAGGCGCTTGAAATCGCCCCAGGATGTGGGGAATTCGCCATCCTGTTTGAATTGCCGCTTACGCTCCTGCACCGGAGCATCGGACTTGGCCTTGAGGTATTCGTTGGCCACCGTCATAGCGTCGTGATAGTTCTGCAGGACTATGCTGGTTTCCTTATCCTCGATCGAGATCGGGCTGGTCGCCGGCAACGCGTTAAGCGCAGACTGCATCACATCATTGAGCTGAATAAGCTGATTGTAATAAGTCGGGAGATAGATCCAGCCGCCGGCCCGGACTGCCGTAATGAACTCTGAACGTCGCGCGTCCGAGCTTTGCTGCACTACTTGTTTTGCAGCGACCATCAGCCGTTTTTCGTAGTTGGCGGCAGCGGTCTCGATCGCGCCGGCAGGCGGCGGCGTAAAAGCTGCGATCTGCTGGGCAACAGGACGCAGCTCGGCGATCATCGCGCGAACAGCATCCGCCTGGGCGGCCATCAGGCTTTGGGTTGCGATAGTGGTGCTGCCGTTGCCCCCTGCGGACTCCGGGGATTCCTCCCAGGTCAGAGCGCCGCACAGATCCGGACTTAGGTAGGTCGTTTTGCCGTTCTCCATTGCGCGCCAGTGGAATTCCGTCACGCGATAGGTAGAGTTGTAGGCCGCTGCGATCACTCCAATCGGGCCAGTCACTACGTCACCCAGGCCAATTTCACCGCCGTTGTTAACCATCCAGGTCTTTTCCTCCGGAACGATCCGCGTGGGTGCACCTGCAGCCTCGTAGTGAGCATTCATCGCGGCCATGCAAACCTCGGATTTGAGGATGCCGCTGGCGAGCTGGCGAGTGTCGGGAAGGTGAGGCCGGGCTACCATGTTGTTCTCGGCGATGTAATCGAGGCCGGCGCCGAGGATGGCGTTGCCGATGCCGGCCGACTGAATGGCCAGCCATAACACAGCGATCTGGATCAGGGAGTAGCCGGAAGTGCCTGGGAGCACCAAGGCAGAGCCGCCGATCGTGCGCAGGGGCACCCACACGGAGGACATATGCTTACCCAATAGCTCGCCATCGTGTGCGCTATCGATCGTGCCCTTGATGGTCGTATACGCCACAAACACCATACCGAGAAACAGAACGGCCGAATTGAAGGGGCCAAGCATCCGACCCAGCGGGCTATCCAAATTACCGCCCTTGGTTGTGCTTGCGCTGTTGTTCCAGATCGAGTCGATAACCGGGCCGAAAATCTCGCGCAGGAACGTCACGGAGGAATCGCCTGCGTCCGGGGTGAAGGCGTGAAGTTCCGTCGCACTTGCCGCGTGGGCGACAGAGCTAAAAACGCCCAGCGCCAGGAACAGGGCAACGATAGAGCCGTACCCGATACGGCGAATCACGGTGTCGGCCATGAACCAGCCGCCGAAGGAATACAAAGAGCGGTCGCGGATCTGGCAGGTACGAAAACGCCAAATCAAGCAGCACGCAAGCGCAACTATCATGATGGCTGCTGAGTTGAGGGCGTGGCTGACTGGATTGCTCACCAGGGGCGATACCATCAGGAACGAGAGACTGATGCAGAACACCATGAACCAGAGCGCCGTCCGGAAATGGAAATCCTTGAGGCGTTGATATAGATCAGCCTCGGACAGTTGCAGCCGCTGTACAGCCTGGTCAAAGGTTTCCCGACGCGGGTTTTGCCTGGTGAGTACCTTCTTGACCAGCTCGCCGATACGGCCGGCAGCCGCTATGGTGTCGCCTACAGCGCTCCCGGCCTGCTGAATGATCCGCCAACCGGATACCCATGCAAGGCCGGTGAGTGCGGCCCTTTTCGCGTTAACCTTTTCCCTGCTCATGGACGTGTCCTTTCGTGGCAATTCTGTTATTAAGCGTTATTAATGCGTATTAAATTGTTTATTAAAATCAATAAGATACGATAGTATAACAAGAGTCAGACCTTATATATCAACAAAAGCCAATGCGCCTTTTCTCTTCTTTTTGCATGGTCGGAATGTCGTCTACCGAGAGTTGCGGAGAGCGACGTTTTGCAGCGCCGGCGAAGGCCGCTAGTAGCAGCTTGCTCATTTCACGCGGCATCGCGCCCGATAGGGCTTCCGCTACGTCAAGCGGCAGCTCAGGTACGAAGAAATTTCCCCAAGGGTGTCCATCACGCAAATTGGTATAGATCGATTGGGCGATGGCAATGCTCTGTTCCGGTGTCGGCTGCGGAACCTCGAATACGCTTAATCGGCTGAGAATCGGCGCAGGAATCTTGTCTTTGTAGTTGGCAGTCGCGATCCAATTGATCCGGCTTGCATCGAGCGCGAGCGGTACCGCTTCATCGCGAAAGACCTGTGCGGTGTGTACTTCTAACAGTGTATGCAACGGCCCGAGTGGATCGTGCTTCATGTCGTCACCTACCTTGTCGATCTCATCCAGGAGGATGATCGGATTCGCGTGGTCAGCCTTGGTTAATGTCTCGAACACCAGGCCGGCCCGACCCGTTGCCCAACCCATGTCCAAGCCCGACAGCGAAGAGCCGGTCGTCGCGCTCTCGAAGTGAATCTCCAGGTAAGTGGTATCGACAATCTGTGCAATGCGCTTGGCAAAGTAGGTTTTGCCAATGCCAGGATCTCCAAGCAACAGCATCGGCGCTAGCTGGAATTTGCCATCGCCGAGGCATTGGAGTACCGACCACAGTTCAATGTGGTCGATGATTTGCCCAAAGTGCGGGAACTGGATGCGCAAGCGCGCCAAGTCATCGCTCAAGGTTTCGGGCACGTTAGCCAGCGGTCGCCACGCCTGGCCCTCGTCGCGTAGAGGCTCCAGCAGCCGGCGCAAACGGCGACGGCCGTCAGAATCATAGCCGTCGATCTTGGCCAGCATCGTGGCCACTTCTGCCACGTCATAGACTTTGTGATGCCCGCTAATTTCTCTGGCGAAGGCCTCGCCGACCGCCTCATCTGCGGCACGCGCCAGCAGGTTACCAACTTCGTCGTTTTGTTCTTTGGTGTTCATCGAGTCTTCTCCTGGTGCAATGGTTGCATCCTATAACATAAAACCAACGAATGCAACCATTGATATGGTTGCATTGATTGATTAGGTTATACGGAATACAATGCACCCCATTACCACGATGGGAGATTCAAATATGTCCGACCAAAAGCCCGCCGAAGCATCCAACGCACCGAAGCTGACTACGATCCAGAGAGATCCGCGATTCGTGGTGTTGCTTGATGAGCGTCTGCCACGCCAAGACACCGTATTAATGCAGGTGTCGGTGCCCAAAGAAATTCATACGCGCCTCAAGTACGAATCGTTAGGCTCGATGAATCAGGTCATGATGGGGCTGGTTCGCTATGCCCTGCAGCGCCTGGATGCCGAAAATCAAACCCTCAAAATCGAGCGATAAGGAGAAGTAACAATGACTGTTGGCATTGCTGTGGCGCTTGTAGTGCTTGTTTTGACGTTCTTGGCGGATATGTCCCTACGTCGAGCCATCGAGACTGTTGAGAAGGGCATGCGGGAAAATCGCCTTCGGAACGCAACGCCGGCTGAGGCCTTGGCGAAGGTTGAAAGGTGGAAAACAATTCGCCAGAAAACGCTGTGGCCATGTGCTCTGATTGCAGCAGTTGGTGCATTGATATTCTTACGCTGAAAGGTGCAGGTTTATGGGGCCAGCGCTAATCAAACGCTAATTTTCTTGGATACTGAATTTACTGGTCTTGGCTGAAAGGAAAGCACCATGAATGTCACCGCCCAGATCCGCCTCAGCGGTACCGGCTTCGTGGCCGAATTGTCGGATGGTCAGCGCATCGAGCGCGGTACACTGGACGAATTGGCAGCGGCCTTGCACGCCGCCGGCGTCACGGCCGAGGCCGCGCATTGCGGCGACTGGCGCGACGGGGCGCAGATCCTTGGTGCTGGCCAGCAGATTGCCCTCAAAACCGAACTGCGGCGCTTGGCTCTCTAAAGGTGAATGTTTATGGGGGAAACCTGCGCATGAAGAGGAAGATTGATTGTGGCCAAACCGATTCTTATCATTGATCTGGAGGCAACGTGCTGCGAGTTGGGCACAATCCCGCCGGAGCAGATGGAAGTGATCGAGCTAGGGGCAGTCTGGGCTACGCCTACCGGTGAAGTCATCGACACCTTGCAGCGTTTCGTGCAGCCAATAGAGCGCCCGCAGCTCACATTCTTTTGCCGATCGCTAACACATATTGAGCAGGCCAGCATTGACAGTGCGCCACACTGGCCCACGGTAGCCGCCGAGCTAGCCGAGTTTGCCGGTCGTCACTCAGGCCAATACTATGGCAGTTGGGGCGCCTACGACCGTCGCCAGATCGAGCGCGAATGTGCCCGACATAGCATCGCCGATCCGCTGGCAGGGCTTCCACACGTCAACCTCAAGGCAACCTTTGCCAAGGCCCGCAAGATCAAGCAGGTCGGTATGGTCACCGCCTTACAGATCGCCGGTCTTAAACTGGATGGTGAGCACCATCGAGCGCTCGCAGACGCTCGAAATATCGCCCGGCTGCTGCCATGGTCAACTATTCCAGTGAATTCAGTAGGTGAATGTTTATGGGGCTAGGTGCCGTCTTGAAAACGGTGGTTTATGAGACAAAATCTTGCCCTAGCAATGGCGCGGCTTCCCGCGTCTCGTTAACCTGTCTCAAAATGGAGAGGTAAAAATGAGGATAGGCTACGCGCGAGTTTCGACGGATGAGCAGGATCTAGCAGCACAGATCGACGCCCTGCAGGCGGATGGTTGCGATCGTATATTTACGGACAAGGCCAGTGGACGCGCCGGCGTCGAACGTGCCGGCCTGGCCGATGCAGTTGGCCAGCTCGGTTCTGGTGATGTTCTGGTTGTGTGGTCGCTCGATCGACTCGGCCGGTCGCTCTCGCAACTTGTCCTGCTGCTCGATACGCTGCAGGGTAAAAGCGTTGAGTTCCGAAGCCTCAAGGAATCGATCGATACCGGCAGCGCCGCCGGTCGGCTGCAGGTGCATATGCTGGCCGCTCTGGCCGAGTTCGAGCGCGCCAGGATCGCGGAGCGTACTCGTGCAGGCCTCGCTGCAGCTCGCAAGCGTGGACGCGTTGGCGGCCGTCCTGTGAAACTCACCTCCACGAAGTTAGAAGCTGCGCGCCAGCTCCTGGATGACCCTGATCGTCCCATGCCGCCGGCAGACGTGGCTCGTGCCGTGGGTGTTTCTCGCGCAACCCTCTACCGACATATCGGCAGCACCGCCAAAGTCGAAACCACTCCTTCCCTATAGACCCCTGCAACGCTTGATCCCGCAAAAAGACAGCCGCCGCGAGCCCGAGAGGGGCGCGGGGTTTCGGCTGGCGTGGATCGAGAGGCCATGCTGTGCCGGCCGAATGGCCGCCCGAAGGGCCGCGCCGTCATCCGGCGCGGGCACATGGCCGAGGGCACAATGGCTGATATACCACCCCCGGCCTTGGATCTACTTCTTAGAACTTCCAGGCCGCGCCAGCGCGCAGGACGGGTTTACCGCCTGAGTCGGTCGTAGCCACGCCGGCATTGATGATCGCACCGCCTTGCGTTGCCAGAGCGAAGGCAATACCAATACCTCCCTGGCCGTTGTAGTAGCCGGTGCCAACCGCAATAGCGCGTTCACCTGGTGCAAGTGCCGGCAACGCTGGCGAGGCCGCAACAGCCGCGATGGCGCGACTGTATTCCTTCCTCAACCCGTCGATTGCCCGGTCAGTGTAGGCGTTGGCCTGACTGACAGCCTGATCGACGATTGCGCCGGTGTCGATGCTGGGCGAGCTGACGCCGGCGATTGCCGCCTGGAGTTGGCTGACATTGACGGCATCCGTGGCCAGCGTGCCGGCCGTGACGTTCTGCAAGACGCGTGTCGCTGTTTGCGCGCCGCCGCCGAAGGAAACCGAGTCGGCCGTGGTGGCGATCGACCCCGAGCCAATTGCGACACTGTTTTTCCCTGTTGCACTTGATTGGTATCCGATGGCCGTTGCGCCGATCTCGCCGGTGCCGTTGGTGTTGTTTATCGCCGTAGCCTGCATGCCGATCGCGACGTTGCCGGTCGAGTTGATGCTATTGCCCGTTGTTGCCTGGTTGCCGATCGTCACGTTGCCGGCGCCGATGGTGCTGCTGTTAGCGCCCAGCGACGAATTGTTTGCGCCGTTGATCGTCACGCCCGAGCCGATCGCCGTATTCGACCAACCGTTGGCCGGTGCTGACGGATAGGAAATCGACGAGCCAGATCCCACGACAGTATTGCTGCCGCCGGTAGCCGTGATCGAACCATTCACCGCCACGTCAGAGCCGAGCGGGGCGGTGCCGCCATCAAGCGCGCCGGCAAGCGCTGGCGTGCTCATGGCTAAGCCGAAAGACATGGATATGGCGATAACAATTTTCTTTTGTTGCATGGTGAAACTCCTAAATGACGGGGCGAAAAAAACCGCCCGAAGGCGGTTCGTCACACGCGCCCCTTTCCGCGTGCGCGCCCGTCATTCAATCCCAGCCGTTCCCATGCTGTCATGATGTATCAAGTGAAAAAGCCGCCCGAAGGCGGCTTGGTGTGCGAATCGATCGCCATAGCAGGGCGATGACAAAGTGGTTAGCGTTCTGGTTCCCCGAACAGCACCTTGTAAACCTCTTCCCGCGTCATAGGCCAGGTTGGTTTGCCGAGCCAATTGGTAAGTCGCGCTTGCTCGGCCACTTGCTGGATCTCGATGTCGGACTTGACCGGTTTTCCTCCGGTCAGCATGGCCTTGAGGTCTCGGCCAGTCGGTTGCTTGGGCGCACTCATAACTGCACCAGATCGCGGCGCGGTATACCGCCACGATTCCAGATAGCAGCGGCAAGGCTGGGTGTGGCCAGCAATGTCTCGAACTCGACTGGATCAATTAGCGGCGCGGTCTCAACCCTCCACGACTCCCCGCCCTGGCCTTCCTCGCTTCTCAGTAACCAAGACGCTGCCGCACGAATCAGCGATCGCGGCGATACGGATTCGTCAAATCCTGCCTCGGCCGAGCTGAGAGCGGCATTGATAGATGAGCGGAATGTCGGGCTGCTCCGCTCCGGTCGTGCATGGACAAAGCCGCCGATGCGTTCCGACAACCAGGCCGCTGTTTTCGGGCTGCGTGTACCGAAGGCGAGTACGGTAGCCGGGATTGCCATCAGTCGTTTGGCGCGTTCCTCGCCGAGCTGCGCCTCGATGCCGTCCATGTTCTGCGACAACAGCACCAGGCCGAGGCCGAGCGAGCGGCCGATAGGTAGGATGGCATCGTCGCTGCTGGTCAAGATTGCTTGCGCTTCGTCCATCACAATGATGGTTGGAATCGTCCAGGCCTCGCCGCGCTCCTGCACCGCGGCATAGAGTCGTGCCTTGGCCAGCGCCGAGACAAGCGCGCCAGCGAGGCCGTAGCGGAATTCCGGCAAATTGAGGCCCAAGCGTTTGCCGTTCAGCACGGATTCGACCTTGAGGCCGGTGTGCGCCTCTGCCCAGGGCAGCAGCGCCGGGTTGCTCAAGAGCGGCGCGAGCCAGCTCTGTAGGGTCGCCTGGATGTTGCCGCGAGTCTTTTCATCGGTTTCGGCCCAGGTCGTCCAAAATTCGAGCGCAGCGCGTACCTCGATCCGGTCGGCGCTCTCGTCTGGAATGTCGGTAATGAAGGCCTGGCGCATTCTTTCGTTGCTCGCGCAGCGCCATACATTGAGCGCCGTCCAGTCTTCGGCTTTGCCTGTGGAGTGCACGACGCGGGCGGCGGCATCCAGGAGTGCAGCAGCCGACGAACTGAAAAAGGCGTTGTCGTCGCCTTTGGCGCTCGCGATCTGCGCGATGGTAGCCGCAAAGATCTCGGGTTTGAGGCCTTCGGTCAGGCTCATGGTCATGGGTGGCTCGATGATCTCCATGCCATCTACGCGACGAGCGGCTTCGGCCGGTAAGGTGGCCTTGCCGTCCAGGACCAGCAGGCCGGCCTCGATCTTGCCGATCTGCTCGATCAGCGGCAGGGCGACGGCCGAGGTTTTTGACGAGCCGGAACCGCCCAGGGCGAGCACGTGACCCATGAGATCCCGCAGCGAGAAAGCCATGTCCATACCCGAATCTGCGCCGAGAGGATCACCGCGCAATGCGGCCACGCCAGTGGTACTGCCGAGGCGGAATTGCGCCGGCCCGGCCTTTTCGGCGCGCTTGGCCCAGGCGTTCTCTGTTACGTGCAGCGGCATTGTTGCCTGGATGGCCGTGTCGCCGGCGAGTGTTGCCACGGTCGCAGCTTCCTGCGCGCGCCGCGTGAGCGGCAGCGGTAGCATCAGGAACAGCCAGGCAACCAGCAACGCTCCTGGCCCGATCGAAGTAACGACAATCAGGCGCGGCGTCACGACAGTGGTGAACAGTGCATAGACCAGGAACAGTGCAGCGAGGATTGCAAACCAGGTGGCGCGGCTCAGGATCGCCGGCGACAGATCCATTTCGGACAGTACCGGTTCAACCTGGCCGGCTGGCCGGTAGAGGTCGGCCACATCGGCCTCGATTTGGATGGGAGGGCGAAACCAGCCGCGTGTCATGAGCTGCATCGCCCATTCTGATTCAAGGACGCCCAGCGGCTTGATGACCTGGTTAATTGCCCAGGGAAGTGCCGGAATGAAGGCAGCAGCGACGACTACGGCCAGAAGCGCCCAATTGCCGTCTAGCGGTGGCAGCTCCAGGACGCGCATGGCCCGCTGCAGGAGATATGGGACGATCATCGCGGCAAGGATGAGGCAAAGTGACAGGTATGCTAGGCGCTGGGCCATCTGAGCGGCCAGCAGGCCGCTATGCAGGCGCCGTGCTGTCCATGCCTGGTCTGCCTTCTTATTGGTGATTGTGTGGGCCATTGGCATCAGGAAATCCTGGTCGATCCCTTCCGCCTTGCCTCCGATCGTTGCGGCCATGAGCCGCGCATTGATTTTTGCGAACATTGATTATTCCCCTTTTTTCTTAAAGAGGTCGCCCAGGCTGAACTTGAATGTTCGGCCATCGCCCTCTTTTGGTTTTTCGGTGGTTTGTTCGGGTGTTGGCTGTGCGGCTTTCATATTTGCTTCGGCTTCTGCCTGTGCTTTGGCAAGCTCGCGCTGTGCATTCTCGTTTGCAAGGCGCTGGCGTTCCTCAGCCTCGCGGCGCTGCCGGTCGGCATCTATTTGCGGTGCCTTCTGCACTGGCAAGGGTGCTGCACGTGACATGGATTGCTGTTGTTGAATTGCTTGGCGTTCTGCCATGCGAGCCTGTAGGTCGCGCTGTTGAGCTTCTTGCTGTTGGCGCAGCAACTCCTGCCGTTGCGCTTCTGCCTGTCGTTGGCGTTCCTCGAATACTCGACGCTGTTGCTCATACTCCGCCTGACGCTTCGCCTCCGCTTCTTGCCAAAGTCGCTGCTGCTCTGCCGCAGCGCGTTCGGCTTTCCATTCATCCAGCTTTGCATTACCAATAGTGACAGCTACGAAAGCGGCAACAATGCCGCCGAGTATCGCGCTAGCTCGACGTGGATATGTCGGGCGTTCGATCTTCTTTTCCGGCGTCACGATTGAAACCATTTCAATCGCGGTGTTCTTGCTCATTTCGCAGCGCCTCCACCTTCACCAGTAATACCAAGTTCACGCTCTGCCTGTTTAACAATCTTTTCAATTGCCGGTTCAAGCTGCTCGGCTATTTCAAACACCATTCCGCCATCCTTTGCGGCGGCGCGTACCTTATCAATACGTTCTGCAAGTTCCGCGCTAATTCTGATAGAGAGCTGCTTGCGCCGTGCGGTGCCTTTTTTCTTCAAAACTGCCATGACGATACCTCTATTTTGTGGTTGTAGGAGTGTACAGATTAGCGAAAATAAACCGACAGTCAAGGAAAATAAATAGGCAACAAAATAGAAAATTATGATTGCGTATTGTCGTGCGTATGGTCACGTAATTTACAACAACGATAGCAAAAAAAGAGAGTGCGAAAACTTATTAATATTGGCATATTCGGACGAATCCGAAAACCGCCACGCGGCTTTCGAGTGTACGTCCGAATATGTGCCCGCTATCCAAATATTCCGATATACGCTATCCTATAATCCATTATGAAAACCAAAAAAGAAAATCTGTAATCCAAATAAATAAAACATCCGATAGCCCATATAAAATTAATGTGACCACATAATTAATCATGCAATCCACAATTCACTGATATGTTGCCAAACTATGCCTACATCTGATCTCCAAATAATCGATGACTTGATAGCTAGAATTAAAAAGCTGCAACCGTCAACAAAAGCCTTGCGCATCAAATTTATCAAGCGAATCGAGAAAAGCGGAAAGCTGCCAGAAATTAAAAGCATGGGCTATTGGCGTAATTATGTGGCTGCATTACAGATGCAAGTCGCGCGCAGATGTGGGCCACTTTATAGAGCTGCTAGGGATGGAGACGCCGAGGCTGCCGCGCGCATCAAAAGGATGGTCAACGCCTTGCGTGTTGTAGCCTTCGAGCCTCCACCACCAAGTGAGCGGAAAAAAAGAGAGGGACGAGTAAAGAGCCTTACTAAGTTGCGCGAAGGCTGGCAGGAATCGGTATACCAAGAATTGAGCGAGAAATGGAAGCCTGTATTTGCTGTCATGGCATTAACCGGCTGTCGCCCTGCGGAATTGAACGGATTGGATATCCGGCCAACCGATCAGGAGGGCGTACTGACGTTCCGGATCGAGGGCCGAAAGGTCACAGAGAAGGCCGGGCAAGCCTGGCGTGAATTGACCATTGATGTTCGGGGTGCGTCATATGGTAAGTCCATTATCGAGGCGGTCGGTGTTGGGGTCGGCAAGCGTGTGTTGGAAGTAGAGGAGTCAGCCCAGGCTGTGACCAAAGCAGTAACACGCGCAGCGCAGCGCGCGAAATTGATTCGCCTGGATCAAACGTTGCCAAGTTATGCCTGTCGAAACGCGGTCGCCAGCGCCATGAAGGCAGATGGACGATCACTCACAGAGGTCGCTGGCGCCCTGGGGCATTCCACGGACGAATGTCAGAAGTTCTACGGGCGGAAAAGCGCCGGCCACAAGGGCGGCGGCGGCAAGATTCTGGAAGTGAAAACCGCGCGGCCGGTGCGCGAAACTACCCATGCAATCGGCTACCGGGCCTCGCCGACGCGCGGCCATTCGATTACCAGGTAAGTGTGTGTCTGTAAGACATAACGTGGGCTACCTCCTCCTTTAAAAAATGAGTTGATATTGTAGCAAGATTGGAGCAATATAATGCCAAATGATGAAGCCGAACTATAAACCACCATTCAGCAGGTTCACTAAAAAGGCCCATAAGCCTCTGCAGCTCGCCATTGAGGATGCTGTAGATGAGGTTTGCGACAACCCGGAGATTGGGGAGGCTAAGGTAGGAGATCTAGAGGGAATCTGGGTTTACAAGTTCAAATTCAATCGTCAGGAATACTTGATCGCATATCGTCCTCCCTCACTGGAGGCGCAGCGGCAAGGAGTAGATTTAGAGTTATTAATTATCGATTTCTACCAGATAGGGTCGCACGAAAATTTTTACGACGAACTCAAGCGGTATCTGAAATCGGAGGGATAAATATATGGCACACGCAATGACTGCAGAGGATCTGTATCAGGATCTCAAACAAATGCCGGCACCGGAGCGGCAGAGATTCTTTGTAATCCTGTCTACCAATGCTTTCCGTGGCGAGGATATGAGTCACGAAGAGTTGTTTGGTCATCTCGCTAACGATGAATTTACAGCGCAGGAATCGGCGGAGTATCTGGAGGTCTCGATGTCTACCTTCCGTCGCTTTGTTACTGGCGGAAGGTTGAACCCGAGTTCTACGGTCGGCCGCAATCAGATGTTTGGAGTACCCGAGTTGAAGGCCTTCAAGAAGGCCCTGAAAACAGCGAAAGGCTGATAATGAAGCGGCCTGACCAGGTGCTGTAACACTAGGCCAGGCCTAACCAATAACAACTGAAAGGAACAGTTGAGATGGCTACAACTAATATCGCAGAAGTGCCGACAATACGCAAAGATAACCCGTCAGACGTGAGCCAGGAAGAGCAGGCACAAGGGGATCTGTTCCGATGCGAAGTCGCCAATCTACCCGTGAAGGAAGATATCACGGGCATGGAATTCCCGATCTTCTCGCTCTCGAAAAATAAGGATCTGGAAACCCGCGAATTCAGGAGCGGTAACAGAGTTATCAAGCTCATTCCTTCTAGCGTCGGCGCTCCTACTGTCTTCGATAAGGATCTGCTGCTGTACATCGCCAGCCAGATCGTCAACGCGAAGAACCTTGGGAAGCCCACGTCGCCGGTGATCGAAATCAACGCCAGCGATTTCCTCTTGAAAACCGAACGAGGCGATGGCCGCGCCTCGTTTGAACGGATCATGGATATGCTGCACCGGCTGCGCGGGGCTATCCTGGATACGAACATCGATACCGGCGGCGTCGTCGCAACCGAGCCTTTCAGTCTCATCAAGGATTACAAGGTCATCTCGCAGAAAACGCGCGAGATCGAAGCCAAGGGCCGCAACAAGTCGGAACCGCGCGAAGTTCAGCGCGTCATCAAGTTCTACGTCGAAATCAGCGACTGGATGTATCGCGCGCTTACCAATACCCAGGTGCTAACACTCAAACAGGAGTACTTCAAACTCTCCCGCCCCATCGAGCGCCGGCTCTACGAACTCGCACGCAAGCATTGCAACGATAAAGCGTTCTTTCCTATGAACATCGATCTTCTCGCGGCAAAGGTCGGCACGCGCGTCACGCGCGCGAAGTTCCGCGATGAGCTGCGGCAGGCAATCGCGGCGGAAGCCGCTGGCCACGGCTTGCCTGAATACCGCATCGCCCTCGATACCAGTAAGAAGCCAGACGATGTTGTCTTCTACACGCGCAACTCGGCCCATCTCTCCAAGGAATTGCTGCGCAAGAATCGCCTGTCCTGGTTCAGTGGTCTGGAACGGGCCGACAATACGCGGAAAAAACAACCGGCTATCGGGGACGTTTGAAGGGATGACCAGTTTTCATAGTTACCGGCTATCGGGGACGTTTTTACCGGCTATCGGGGACGTTTTTTGCACTTGTTAGCTCGCAGCAACCCCCGTGATTCAAAGGAAAACCCAGTTTCAGGGGTGAAATTTGAAGAAATCACCTATTCGAGCTTCGTTGTTGTAAATCATTGACTTCTACCGGCTATCGGGGATGTTTGAAGCACTTATCCACAGGTCGGGGCATGTGCACCGGCTATCGGGGATGTTTTTACCGGCTATCGGGGATGTGATTTACCGGCTATCGGGGACGTGATTTACCGGCTATCGGGGATGTCAATGCCTCGCAAACCCTGTACTGGCGCAGCTTTCCGAAACGTTAACACGCGCGCGGTTTTTAACAGTTCTTTATATTAACGATTTAACGCGCCGAAGGGGGATTCCCCCTTCTCGAACCCACCCGGCCGCAAGCGGCCTCCCATCCCCCAGGGCTTCGCTATTGCTACGCCCTCGCCGCTTTGCGGCTCACCCATCAAAATGAGTGGCGCTAGTCGCGCCACGGCCATCACCAAGGATTTCACCTTGGGTAGAAGCGAAGTCTAAGCGTCCAGGGCGACAAATCGCCCTGCATCGCGCAAGCGCGACCCTTCGGGCGCTAAGACCCACACAAATCACGCTCACGCCGGCTTGCCGGCGCGACCGCTCAGGTGGGCTCGTGTGCTCGCCTTCGCCAGAACCTATCGTGGTATGCACCGGCTGCAATTGTCTACAGGAAGAAGAGGGCGGGTGGTAATTTGCGTTGGGATCGCACGGCAAATAACCTAGGAGCGATTATTTGCCTTTGGGTGAGGTGGTGATATGTCCAGCCTTAGAAAAACGCGTGTAACGTGCTGAAAAGCGATTTTCTCAATGCTGTCGATGCTGTGTTTCCTCTTTGAGGGTTTTCCACGGTTTCCACGGGCCGCCCGGAGGGCAAGCCGCGAAAGCGGCGAGTAACGCCGGCTGGCCTTTTAGGGGTCGTCACAGAAAACGGAAAATAAAGCACGCTAAGCCGGTTGCAGCGGCTTAGCGGACTGAATTTGGCGCCGTGCTATTTAGAAGTCGTAGCCCACCATGAATCGCAGCAAGCCACGCTGACTCTGGGAGGTGA
>DAIDBD010000055.1 GCA_027310305.1 Herminiimonas sp. | reverse complement strand
CTCTTCACCTTCGGAAATCAGCCGCTCGCTCTCGACAACAAGACGTTTGTCGCGATGATCCAGAAGCAGACGCAGCAACTGGGCGAAATAATCGACTCTATCGGTCTCAGACCGGAATGACGTTCGCTCGCGTCGCGAATCTCGATGATTAACAAGATCGCTAAGTCAATCGCCGCCGCGCTAACAGGCGCTTACCCATATATGGCATTGCCTTTGCCGATGGCGGTTAACGACGAAGGGGACATATATCTGACGACCAAGGAGCGCGGATTGATTATGCTCAAGAAACGATAGATCTCAAGAGTGCCGCGTGGGCTTAACCCGTTTTGGTGGACGACTTAGCGCTTGTCTCCCAAACAACGCGTAGCCCTCAGTGCAGATTGCCCTCGGCGCCGCCGCTATCCCATGTTAGGCCGGAGGCGGTCGGCACGGTGAGCAATGCGAGCCCGAAAGCTGGCGTGATGTCCTTCGGCAGATCGCCTATATGCAGACTTTACGTAACCGTCCGCTCAATACCGTGTTGACCTCGGTGAGGTCTTGAGCCGCGGGTCAACTAAAATCATGGTCGATTCCATCGCTGGCACATCGACATGACCGATTCTCCGCGCTTTACCATCAACCGTAAGCTTGTCGTTCTTCTTCCGAAGGAGCCGTTTCTGCAATGGGTCATGGAAGCGGATCCTAAACCGATGGATTGGACGTTGGAACAACTCCGGGAGGATCCGGACGCGTTCCTGATTCCGGATGACGCCGCCGAATGCAGTGAGGATGCGCGACGTTGGGTCGAGCGTAGATGGCGAATGTTCTTCGATCACATACTGGGGGACTGGTACACCGACGAGGTATTGTGGCCAACCGGCCGCTCGCTAAAGATGTTCCGGGAATGGTTCGACGTCCAGTACCATTCGATGGTCTGGGACTTGGCCGTGCGAGAACCCATTGAATTGGAGGATTGGTCTGGCGAGAGGGATAACGACCATCCTCATTGACGGCGATTTCTGCCCAAGCAACGCTAACCCCTTCACGCGATTAGCGAGCGTAGGCGCAGGGAGAGCGAGCGGCGGTGTAACGGCGGGCTGAGCGTTCGGCTACGAACGTCTTGCGGTACGCGAAGGTGGGTTGATTTCGTCGATACAGCAGTCGCCATTCCAGGCGTTGACGATAGCGGCGTCCAGGCGTGCGAGCAACTCGTGCAGGCTCTCGCCTGGGCGACGCTGTAACATCGCCAAGCAATTGTGATCATCGTTGGCGACGGCGGCGCAGGCAATGGGCCAAAGCTTGCCTATGCTGACCTGGCCGCCGCTTTCGATCAATGCGGCAATGTTCTTGAGGCCGTTGCCGCTGCAATCAGCTACGCTGCGAGACGCTGCTCGAGCGAGGGCTGGAGTTCGACGCGCCATGGCAGCAATTCCTCAATGCGATTGATCCGATGATCGGCAATGCGCTCGAGCACGTGGCGCAGGTACGCCTCGGGATCGACGCCGTTGAGCTTGGCGGTCGTGACCAAGGTATAAATCGCCGCTGCGCGCTCGCCGCCGCTGTCGGCGCCAGCGAATAAGTAGTTGCGCCGCCCCAAGGCCACACCGCGTAGCGCGCGTTCCGCCGCGGAGTTGTCGATTTCGAGGTGACCATTGTCGCAATAGCGCGTGAGCGCCGCCCAGCGATTGAGCGCGTAGAGAATAGCGGCTGTCGTGTCCGATTTCGTCGATAGCCGGGCCATGCTTGCTTTTAGCCAAGCTTCGAGGCTCGCGAGCAGCGGCTTGGCTTGTTGCTGTCGGATTCGCAATCGTTCATCGGGCGGCTTGCCACGGATTGGCGTCTCAATCGCATAGAGTTCGCCGATTCGTCGCAGAGCCTCGGCTGTCAGCGTGGAGGGACGCGCGATATGCAGGTCATAGAACTTGCGCCGGGCATGCGCCCAACACGCCGCTTCCTGAATGCGTCCGCTCTGGTAGATGGCATTGAACCCGGCATAGGCATCGGCTTGGAGCGTGCCGGCAAACTTCTTCAGGTGTGCCTGCGGATGCTCACCCTTTCGGTCTGGCGTGTAGGCGAACCAGGCAGCCGCAGGAACGCTCGATGCCGCCGGCCGGTCATCGCGCACATAGGTCCACAACCGGCCCGTCTTGGTCTTGCCGTTGCCGGGCGCGAGCACGGGAACCGGGGTGTCGTCGGCATGCAGCTTGGCGCCAGCCATGACGTGGCGACGCACGGCTTGGACTAAGGGCTCGAGCAAAGCGCTGCTCGCGCCCACCCAGTCGGCGAGCAGTGCGCGCTCCAGTTTGACGCCTTCGCGGGCATAGATGACCGACTGCCGATACAACGGCAGGTGATCACAAAACTTCGCCACCAGCACGTGAGCGAGCAGGCCGGGACCGGCGAGGCCGCGCACAATGGGTCGACTCGCCGCCGGCGCCTGGACGATGTGCTCGCAGCAGGTGCAAGCCAACTTGGGGCGCACATGCCGGATCACGCGGAAACTTGCCGGCACGTACTCCAACTGCTCGGAGATGTCCTCGCCCAGAGTGCTCAGCTTGCCGCCACATTGCGGGCAGGCGGTGGCCTCGGGAAGATGCGTCTGCGTCTGCCGCGGCAAATGCGCAGGCAGCGGCTTGCGGATCACGGGCTGACGCACAGGCTTGGATTGCGGAGCCTGCACCTCGGCCGCCGCCTCCTCGGCTTGCAGTTCCTCGAGCTTGAATTCCAGTTGTTCGATCTGGCTGTCGATTCTCTCTGATTTGCGGCCAAACTGCATGCGGCGCAGCCGGGCGATCTGCAGCTTGAGTTGATCGATCTCGACGGCGCGCGTCACGAGCTCGCTGCGCAGTTCCGCCACCAGCGCATCACTGGCGAGTATCAGCGCCTTCAGGGCATCGATATCGTCAGGCAGCGCAGCAGCATTCGGCATGTGCTGGAGTTTACGAGCAGTGCGTCCGGTTTACAACCCCAATGTCGGTTGCCATGTGCGCTGCGGGCGCCGCCAATCGATGCCCTCCAAAAGCATCGACAATTGCGCTTGGCTAAGGGACACCGTACCGCCCATCGCCTGTGGCCAGACGAACCGGCCGCGCTCCAATCGCTTGGCGAGCAGGCACAAGCCATCGCCAGACCACCAGAGCAATTTGACGATGTCGCCGCGGCGGCCACGGAAGACGAAGACGTGGCCACTGAACGCATCCTCTTCGAGTACGGTCTGGACCTTGGCGGCCAGGCTGTTGAACCCGCTGCGCATATCGGTGATCCCGGCGGCAATCCAAATGCGCGTTCCCGCAGGCAAGCCGATCATCCGAGCAGGCGTTCCAGAACTTGGCGCAACGCGGCGGGATCAGGCTGGCCCTCGATGCTCAAACAGCCTTTGGCCGATTCCAGCCAGATGCGGCCCGAATTCGTCTTTGCGCAAACCGCGGTTGTAACCGCTGCCACCGCTCGCCCCTCGGTGCTCACACTCACCGGCAGCAGATTCGCCTCGGTCTGTCCTTTCGATCCCAGCAATCCTTCCCGATACAGCTTGCGCCAGGTGAACACTTGATTGGCATTAATGCCGTGCTCACGCGCGATGCGCGCTACCGACGCCCCCGGTACCAGCGTCTGCTCCACAATTCGACGCTTGAGTTCAATACCGTGACGCTTATAGCGGCGACCACCGCCCTCGAATTTGACCGGTCCAATTTCGGTTGTGTCCATAATCGCCTTTGTGGACACAAGCCCGATTGTGCCTCACCCCCGCGATCATGCTCAGCGTTTGGCCTCCTGTACAGACGGTAGTCAGCCGACGCTTACCCATCTTCCAATAGACATGAATCAACGTGAACAATTTCCAATTAGCAGCTCCAGGTGTGAATTACAAAGATTCGCTTGCTCTCAAATGATCTGATCAATAAATCCAAAGGGAAAGAACATGTCGGCCACTTTGTTCAGCATTACCAAGTCAGGAGATACGATTCGGGTGATATCGCCATACCATCCGGAATTCGTCCGCAAAGCAGGGAAGAATCTTCGAGGGCGATGGGAGAATGGCGCCTGGCACTTCGACGCGCTGCACGCGGTGGCAGTC
>DAIDBD010000069.1 GCA_027310305.1 Herminiimonas sp. | reverse complement strand
GCGATGCGGAAGGGAAGCCGACTTCGATTTCCTTCAAGCCGGTCTTGACCAGCAGTTCGAAAAAGCGCAGCTTGCGCGCCGCGCTCATCGGCTCGATCAATGCCTGGTTGCCGTCGCGCAGATCGGTACTCATCCAGATCGGCGGCGCCGTGATGACTTTGTCGGGCCACGTCCGGTCGGCCAGTTGAACAGGAGGCATGGCCTGGTACTTCGCAGCCGGATTGGACAGCATCATGATGAATCCTTTTTTGAATTGTTGAAATTTTAAATACAAGAGAAAATCAGATGTGGCGCCAGGGCTGCCGGACTGCCACTCAACGCGAGGCCCGGCAACCGATCGGTAGCAGTAGCAGTGCAAGCGCACGCGCAAAAACCATCAGCGCGATCACATCGCCTCTGATGGTCATTGCGGTGATCGGCTTGAAATGCATGAACAGGGCATTTTCTGGAAATTTTTTGATTCGATGCCGGTAAAACAGAACCGGCGGAAAACAACAAACAGGAAGAAAGATCAGAGCGCTTGTAGTAGAAGCGGTAGCAGCAGCGCCAGTAGGGCGCTGTGCGATAGTACGGAGGAATGTGGCTGAGCGGAGAACATGGCTTAACTGTATGAGAAACAGGGGAGGCTTGTCAAGCGCAATGACGGCTTCGGTCTGGTGCGAGTTTGCGTCAGGCCGCCACCTCGATTTTGGCCGGGCCTGCCGCCATCTCACCGATCACTGCCGCATGCGCAAATCCTTCGCGGCGGAAAAGCGCCAGTACTTCTTCGACTGCGTCCGGGGCGCACGACACCAGCAAACCGCCGGACGTCTGCGGGTCGGTCAGCAGCATTTGCTGCACCGGCGTGACCGCATCCGCCAGCGCGACATCGTGGCCGTAGCCGGCCCAGTTGCGTCCCGAGGCGCCGGTGATGAAACCGCGCTCGGCCAATTGTTGTACGTTCGGCAATAACGGAATCTGCGCCATGCTCAAGCGGGCGGTCAGTTGTGCGCCGCGCGCCAATTCCAGCAAGTGTCCGAGCAGGCCGAAGCCGGTCACATCGGTCAGTGCATGCACGCCGGACAATTCGGACAGCGCCTTGCCGGGCTTGTTGAGCTTGGTCGTGTTGGCTATCATCGCTGCATAGCCGGCCGCATCGAGCGCATCCTTCTTCAGCGCAGCGGACAGGATGCCGACGCCCAGCGGTTTCCCCAGAATCAATTTGTCGCCGGCCCTGGCGTCGGCATTGCGCTTGACTTTCGACGGGTGCACCAGGCCGAGCACCACCAGCCCGTAAATCGGTTCGACCGAATCGATCGTGTGGCCGCCCGCGATCGGGATGCCGGCTTCCGCGCAAATCGATTCGCCGCCCTGAATGATTCTGCCGATGACTTCAACCGGCAGCTGATTGATCGGCATGCCGACCAGCGCCAGCGCCATGATCGGCGTGCCACCCATTGCATAGACATCCGAAATCGCGTTGGTCGCGGCGATGCGGCCGAAATCGTACGGATCGTCGACGATCGGCATGAAAAAATCGGTGGTGGCGATCAGCGCCTGTTCGTCATTGAGCCTGTAGACCGCCGCGTCGTCTGCCGTTTCGATGCCGACCATCAACTCTTTCGGTACGGGAAAACCGGTCGAATTTTTCAGGATTTCCGCCAGCACGCCCGGCGCGATCTTGCAGCCGCAGCCGCCGCCATGCGAAAAAGAGGTGAGCTTGATTTTGAGGTCGGTCGGTGCATTCATCGAGTTTTCCCGGGTTTCATGTTGAGTGCATTATCCACCAACTGCAGCAGCGCTGCTTGTTCCCGCGCGGGCGAAAAGAGTGGTGCTCGCACAGCGCATTGCGCCCGCAGGCGGGCGTAAAACGATGGATCGACCGCCGCGCGGTCGATCAACTGTGCCAGCGCCGGACTGTCGCCGACCGGGAAGTATCCGGCATAGTCGTCGCCCAGCATGCCGCGATTGCCCGAGATGTCGCTGGCCAGCACCGGCACGCCGCTGGTAACCGCCTCGATGATCACATTGGCGCCGCCTTCCATTCCGGATGCAATCGCCATCAAACGGCTGCGCTTGAGCAACTGGCGCGTCGCTGCATGCGGCAAGTTGCCGAGCCAGCGATAGCAGGCATGGTCACGCTGCGTCGCCTCTGCCTGCGCTCCCAGCGCGGTATCGATGGCGCCGCCGACATGTGTCAGGCGTATGCCGGGCGCCGTCATCAATCCGGCAACCCGCATGAACGTCGCCGGATCTTTTTCGTCGCGCAAATGACCGATCATGATGACGTCGAAAGTGCGCGCGGCAATTTTTCCGGGGATTGGTTTCAGGGCCGGTGCGGATTGGTAAATGACGCTTGCCTTGTCGCGCATATCCGGATGCAGTTCCTGCAAGCCTGCGCTTTGCAGCACTACCAGATGCGTCGCCAGCCGCAATGAACGTTGAGCCGCGGCATCGATCGCAATGTCGCGATACAGGTCGGTGCCGGTCAGCGCCAGGATGGCGGGCCGCGCCGGATACGCTGCCGCGAAGGCGGCAATCGAGCCGGCCGATCGGCGTGCATGGAGTGCGATGATGGCGTCGGCGGATCGGCCGTCCCATGCCGCCGCCAGCGTCACGCGATACTGCTTGCGCAGGAAGCGCGCCCAGCGGCTGGCGGTTTGCCAGTTGCCGTTATTGGCTTTTGCCAAGGCTGGGCTGATAATGATGATATGCGGCTTGGCCAAAATACTCCTATGCGACTGACTTCCGAATCCGTTCAAAGATCCCGATGAATCCTTCCTTCCGAAACGCCACGCCGGACCAATTGGCGGCCGCCTTGCAGGATGCGCGAAATTATACGCTGGCATTATTCGATTGCTTTGCAGCAGCCGGACTCGATGCGCCCGCAAAAGTGCCGATCCTGCCGATTCTCAATCCGCCGCTGTGGGAGCTGGGGCATGTCGCCTGGTTTGCGGAATGGTACATCCTGCGCGAAGCCCGATCGAGCGCGCCCGAGGCCGCGCAGCGCACTTCGTTGCTGACGAAAGGCGATGACTGGTTCGATTCGAATACGGTGCCGCATCGCGCGCGCTGGACGCTGGGCTTGCCGAGCGCCGGCGCGTTGAAGACTTACTGTTACGAAGTGCTGGACCGCACGCTCGACAAGCTGACGCGCGCGCGAAGCGACGATGACGCATTGTATCCATACCGCCTCGTGCTGGCGCATGAGGATATGCATGGCGAGGCATTCGCCTACACCTTGCAGACGCTGGGCGTCGCGTTGCCTGCGCAGCTTGCGGACCGGCGGATGCCGGCATGGGCGCAGGGCGAGATCCGCTTTCCCGGCGGCACGATCCGGCTCGGCAGCGATCCCGATGCGGGGTTCGTTTTCGATAATGAAAAATGGGCGCATCCATGCCATGTCCCGTCGTTCACGATGGATTCGACGCTGGTGTCGAACGCACAGTTTGCGGAGTTCATTGCCGATGGCGGTTATCAGCATCCGCAATTCTGGACCGCTGCCGGGCGCGCATGGCTGATGCGGCAAGAGCATTCCGCGCCGCGCGACTGGCAGCGAGACGGCAGGCAATGGCGCTGCGAACGATTCGGCACGCTGACCGCATTGGCGGCGAACGAGCCGGTACGCCACGTCAGCCTGTTCGAAGCGCAGGCCTATTGCGTCTGGGCCGGCCGGCGCTTGCCGACCGAGGCGGAATGGGAATACGCGGCTTCATCCGGTCATCCGGCGCTGCGCTGGGGCGATTTATGGGAATGGACCTGCACGCCGTTCGAGCCGTATCAAGGGTTTTCCGCAGATGCCTATCGTGAATATTCGGAACCGTGGTTCATGACGCATCAGGCAGTGCGCGGCGCATCGTTCGCGACCCGTTCCCGGATGCGGTCGCCGAAATACCGGAATTTTTATCTGCCGGAACGCAACGACGTTTTCGTCGGATTCCGGACTTGCATGTTATAGACTCAACCGGCCAATAAAAAAGACCGCTCCGGCATCACCGGAGCGGTCTTTCAACTTGCTGCTTGTTACTGTATTGCGCGATTAACGGTCGCCGTATGAACGGCGGGTGTTGCCGGAATCGCCGGTGCGCGGACCTTTGTTGAAGCTGCCGCCTTCCTTGCGTGGTGCGCCCGGCTTGCTGAACGTACGCTGGCCCGGCTTGGCTGCATTGCCGCGATTGTCGCCCGGCTTCCAGCCGCCCGGCTTGCTTGGACGCGCTGCCGATGCGGTTCTTTTCGGCTCGAAGCCTTCGATGATATCGACCGGAATCAATTGCTTGGTGAAGCGCTCGATCCGTTTGACGTTCATGCCTTCGGCGTGATTGACCAGCGAAACCGCGACGCCGTTGCGGCCGGCGCGGCCGGTACGGCCGATGCGGTGCACGTAATCTTCCGGAAATTTCGGCAGATCGTAATTGAACACGTGCGTGATCGCCGGTACGTCGATGCCGCGCGCGGCGACGTCGGTTGCCACCAGCACGCGCACCTGGCCGCGGCGCATGCCGTCCAGCGTACGGTTGCGCGCGCCCTGATGCATGTCGCCATGCAGTGCGGCGGCGGCGAAACCGGCGATGTTCAGGCGGTCGGCGATGGTGTCGGCGTCACGCTTGGTGGCGGTAAATACGACAGCCTGATCCATCGTCACATCGCGCAGCAGGTGATCGAGCAGACGATTCTTGTGCGACAGATCGTCGACGAAATGCACGCGCTGCGAAATGTTTTCATGCTTGGTGGCCGAACCGGCGATCTGGATCACCAGCGGATTCTTCGTGATGCGCTTTGCCATGTTGCCGACCACGCCGTCGAGCGTCGCGGAGAACAGCATGGTCTGGCGCGATTCCGGCGTCGCATCGACAATCTTTTCGATGTCGTCGATGAAGCCCATGTCCAGCATGCGGTCGGCTTCGTCGAGCACGAGGATTTCCAGTTGCGAGAAATCGATCTTGCCGGATTCCATATGGTCGATCAGACGGCCCGGCGTCGCCACCAGGATTTCCGGATTCTTGGCCAGCAATTGCATCTGTTTCGGATAAGGCATGCCGCCCAGGATCGATACGGCTTTTACGCGCTTCATGAAGGAGCCGTATTTGTCGGTTGCGTTGGTCACTTGCAGCGCGAGTTCCCGGGTCGGCGTCAATACCAGCATTTTCGGTTGCGCCGCCTTGAAGCGCGGACGATCGCCGCGCGAGCGCGCCGATTGCGCTTCCTGATTCGGGGTCTTGCCGGCTGCGGCAGGCTGTTGTCCTGCGGCGGACGCAAACTTGTGCAATGCAGGCAGCATGAAAGCCGCAGTTTTGCCGGAACCGGTTTGCGAAGAAACCATCAAGTCGCGGCCTTCGATCGCGGCAGGCACGGCTTGCGCCTGAACGGCGGTCGGTTTGGTGTAGCCGGATTCGGTCAGTGCTTTAAGGACGGACGCGTGCAGGCCTAGTGCTTCAAAAGTCATTATTTTCTTTCGTGATATCAGCGCGATACACATCACAACGTGAAGTGCGAAAGCGCAAAAAAATGCAACGCCAACCAACGAAACAGCTAAGAAAACTCAGAGAGATTTCGGCACAAAAGCTTTGCGCCGGGTCGGTGTTTTAAAATCAACACCAGGAGGCGGGAGGGCTTTATCGTTAATGCTAAGGGTTTGCGATGCTGCGAAATGCGCTGCATGTTGCAACGCACTGCCGGCATTCTACAGGGAAAAGATGCCGCCTGTCGACCTTTTTGTTGCGGTCGCTTTATGCAAAATGTTTCGTTATCGATTTTTCATGACAGCGCAGGCACAAAATCGTGCCCGCGCTGTGCGCCGGTTTACTCGGTCTCGGCCATGCCGCCGACCACATGCGAAAAGCCGCCATCGACATACGTAATCTCGCCGGTGATGCCGCCTGCCAGATCAGACAGCAGGAACGCCGATGCGTTGCCGATATCTTCCAGCGTCACGTTGCGGCGCAGCGGCGCGTGGGTTTTGACGAAATTGAGTATCTTGCCAAAGTCCTTGATGCCGCTGGCGGCCAGCGTCTTGATCGGTCCGGCGGAAATGCCGTTGACGCGCACGCCTTTCGGGCCGAGCGATTCGGCCAGGTAGCGCACGCTGGCTTCGAGCGACGCCTTGGCCAGGCCCATCGTGTTGTAGTTGGGCAGCGCGCGCGTCGAGCCCAGATACGTCAGCGTCAGCAGCGCGGCGTTCGGACGCAGCATCGGCAGCGCCGCTTTTGCCATCGCCGGGAAACTGTAGGCGGAAATGTCATGCGCGATCTTGAATCCTTCGCGCGACAGGCCGTCCAGGAAGTCGCCCGCAATCGCTTCGCGCGGCGCAAAGCCGATCGCATGCACCAGCCCGTCCAGATGGTCCCAGGATTTGCCGAGGTCGGCGAACAATGCATCGATCTGCTCGTCGCTGCCGACGTCGCAATCGAATGTCAGTTCGCTGCCGAATTCCCTGGCGAAATCGGTGATGCGATCCTTGAAGCGTTCGCCGACATAGGTAAATGCCAGTTCGGCGCCTTCGCGCTTGCATGCCTGCGCGATGCCGTAAGCGATGGAACGGTTCGACAGCAAACCGGTGATCAGGATTTTTTTGCCTTGCAAGAATGCCATGAGTAACTCCAGATGATCCCGCCATGTTTTCCACTGCGGGCAGGGTTTCGTTTCTTTTGAACTGGCCCAGATTGTAGGGCGTCCGCGTTGCGACGGCAACTTTTCATGTCAATGCCGCTGCCGTATGTCTGTTTATGAAATGCATCCTTATTTTCCTGTGCGAACTCCTGACATGAATCTTTGCTCCAATGCACACCCCTTTGGGTAAAATAGCCTCACACCCGCAAGATACGGGCAACAGCGGTATTACTTTTTGCAAACAGGCGAATGCATAAATTCTTTTTTTCACTCTTGCTGACGAGCTGCCTGAGCTTCAACGGCAACGCATACGCCGCCCACGCCTTTTCACTGTACGACACGCCGAAGTATCCCGCCGGATTCACGCATTTCGACTACGTCAATCCGGACGCGCCGAAGGGCGGGGAACTGTTCCTCGCCAATCCGGACCGCCGCACCAGCTTCGATAAGTTCAATCCGTTTTCAATGAAGGGCCTGGCCGCCGCCGGTGTGGCGGAACTGATGTTCGAGACGCTGGCCACCGGCGCGTCGGACGAAATCGCTTCGATGTACGGCTTGCTGGCCGACGACATGGCGCTGGCGCCGGATCGGCTGTCGATGACGTTTCATCTGCATCCGAAGGCGCGCTTCAACAACGGCGATCCGGTCGAGGCGGCCGATGTCAAGTATTCGTTCGATACGCTGGTGGCGAAAGGCGCGCCGCAATACAAGTCGCTGTTCTCCGATGTCAAGGATTGCGTCGTCGTCGATGCGCGTACCGTGCGGTTCGATTTCAAGGCCGACAACCAGGAACTGCCATTGATCGTCGGCGGCGGCCTGCCGGTCTTTTCCCGCAAATGGGCGGCAGGCATCGCGTTCGACAAGATTGAATTGACCGACCCGATTGCAAGCGGCCCCTACCTGATCGACAAATACGACGTGGGCCGCAACATCCGCTACAAGCGCGATGACAATTATTGGGGCAAGGATATTCCGGTGCGGCGCGGCATGTTCAATTTCAATACTATCACCTACCGATTCTATAAGGACGACGTCGCGCGGCTCGAGGCATTCAAGTCCGGCGAATTCGATGTGGTGGTTGAATACAGTTCCAAGAACTGGGCACGCAATTACAACGGCCCCAAATTCAGAAGCGGCGAGATCGTCAAGCGCGAGCTGCCGCACTCCAATGCGGAAGGCATGCAGGGCTTCGTGATGAATTTGCGCCGTCCGCAGTTCGCCGACATCCGCGTGCGCAAGGCATTGGGTCTGGCATTCGATTTCGAATGGATGAACCGGCAGCTTTTTTACAATCAATACACCAGGACGAAAAGCTTTTTCAATAACAGCGATCTGGGCGCGACCGGCCTGCCTTCCGCAGGCGAGCTGGCGCTATTGACGCCGCTGAAAGGCAAACTGGATCCCGCCGTGTTCGGCCAGGCTCCGGTTCCGCCGAGTACCGATCCGCCGGCTTCGCTGCGCGCCAATCTGCGTGAGGGGAAAGCGCTGCTGGCGCAGGCAGGCTGGACTTATCGCGATGGCGCGCTGCGCAATGCCGCAGGCGAGCCGTTCATATTCGAAATACTGGAAGACCAGGGGCCGTCGGGACGCATTATTGCGGTGTATGTGCGCAATCTGGAAAAGCTGGGGATCCAGGTCAGGGAACGCATCGCCGATTATGCGTTGCTGCAAAAGCGGCTGGAAGAATTCGATTTCGACATGACGGTGATTCGCCTTCCCGCCGTGGAAAGTCCCGGCAAGGAATTCATGGATATTTTCGGTTCCGCCGCGGCCGACCAGAAAGGATCGAGCAATTTCTGGGGATTGAAAGATCCGGCGGTCGATCGTCTGCTCGCCGCGCTGGTGGCGGCAAAAACGCGCAAGGAACTGGTGGCCGCATCGAGGGCGCTGGATCGCGTGCTGTTGAATAAATATATTGTCGTGCCGCAGTGGTATTCGACCACGCATCGCGTCGCGTACCGCAAACGATTCGGCATGCCTGCCAAGCTGCCGCCGTATTATCAGGCAAATCCGTATGTCATTTCGACATGGTGGGAAGTGAGGCCGAGATGAACTTGTGGTCCTATATCGCGAAGCGCGTGCTGTTGATGCTGCCCACTTTGCTGGGCGTGATATGCATTACGTTTGCGGTGATCCAGTTCGTGCCGGGCGGGCCGGTCGAACTGGCATTGATGGAATTGAAAGGCCAGGTCGGCACCACGGAAGGTGCAGGCAGAAGCGCGTCGGACTATCGCGGCCGTCAGGGCATCGATGCCGAACGGGTCAAGGAAATCAAGGCGCTGTACGGCTTCGATAAACCGGCTCCGGAGCGTTTCTGGCAAATGCTGAAAGGGTTCGCCACGTTCGATCTGGGCCGGAGTTTTTATCATCACAAGGATGTGTGGAACCTGGTGAAATCGAAACTGCCGGTGTCGATCAGCCTCGGCTTGTGGGCGTTCTTTCTCACCTATTTCATTTCGGTGCCGCTCGGGATTGCAAAGGCGGTGCGCGAAGGCAGCCGCTTCGACGCCGCATCCAGCATGCTGGTGCTGATCGGTTACTCGATTCCCGGTTTCGTACTGGGCGTGTTCTTGCTGGTGATGTTCGGCGGCGGCAGCTTTCTGCAATGGTTTCCGCTGCGCGGCCTGACGTCGGATAACTGGGAAACCTTGTCCGTGTTCGGCAAGGTCGTCGACTATTTATGGCATATCACGCTGCCGGTGACTGCGTCGGTGGCCGGGTCGTTTGCGGTGATGACGATGCTGACCAAGAATACCTTTCTGGAAGAAATCCGCAAGCAGTATGTGCTGACCGCGCGCGCCAAAGGCTTGAGCCGGAATGCGGTGCTGTACAAGCATGTATTCCGCAATGCGCTGATTCCGCTGGTCACGGGTTTCCCGGCTGCGTTCATCGGCGCGTTTTTCGCCGGCAGCCTGCTGATCGAAACATTGTTCTCGCTCGACGGCCTCGGCCTGCTGTCGTACGAGTCGGTGGTGCGGCGCGATTATCCGGTCGTGATGGGCACGCTGTACCTGTTCACGCTGATCGGGCTGGTGGTCAAACTGCTCGGCGATCTATGCTATGTGTGGGCCGATCCGCGCGTGCAGTTTGAAAGCCTGAGCCGATGATTTCCGATTCCGATGCGGTATCGATTTCCCCCGGCCGCCGGGTCTGGCTACGCTTCAGGCAAAGCCGCCGCGGCTACTGGAGCCTGGTTATTTTCATGGTGCTGTTCGGCATCAGCCTGATGGCGGAGCTGCTGTCCAACGACAAGCCGCTGATTGCGCGCTATAACGGCGAACTGATATTCCCGATCGTCAAAACCTATTCGGAAAAAACATTCAATGGCGATTTCGATACGCAAGCCGATTATCTCGATCCCTTCATCCGCGACCAGTTCAATAAAAATGGCAACTGGGCGATTTATCCGCTCAATCACTACCATTTCGATACGCTGAATTATTTTGCGACATCGCCCAATCCGGCGCCGCCCACCGCCGAGAACTGGCTGGGCACCGACGATCGCGGCCGCGACGTGTTTGCGCGGCTGCTGTACGGATTCCGGGTATCGATCCTGTTCGGCCTGGCGTTGACGATCACCGGCGTGCTGCTGGGATTGCTGACCGGCGCGGTGCAGGGTTATTTTGCCGGCAGGACCGATCTGTTCTTCCAGCGCTTCATCGAAATATGGGGCTCGATGCCGGAACTGTATCTGCTGATCATTTTTGCATCGATCTTCGAGCCGAGCATCGGTTTGCTGCTGATCCTGCTGTCGCTGTTCGGCTGGATGGGTTTGTCCGATTATGTGCGCGCCGATTTTCTGCGCAACCGCAATCTGGAATACGTGCAGGCAGCGCGCGCGCTCGGTCTGTCGAATCGGCAGATCATCTGGCGCCACGTGCTGCCGAACAGCCTGACGCCGGTCGTGACGTTTTTGCCGTTCCGCATGAGCGGCGCAATCCTGGCGCTGACCAGTCTCGATTTCCTCGGGCTGGGCGTGCCGCCATCGACCGCCAGCCTCGGCGAATTGCTGGCGCAGGGAAAGAACAATCTCGATGCATGGTGGATCGCGCTGTCGACCTTCGCGGTACTGACGATCACGCTGCTGCTGCTGACCAATATCGGCGATGCGCTGCGCAACGCGCTGGATGTCAGGAGGAAAGCATGAGCCTGCTCGAGATCCAGCATTTGCGTATCGCGTTCGGCGGCTCCCTCTCCCCCGGCCCCCGCTCCGCGCCCCACGATTCGGCCGACAGGCCGAATCGGCTACGGCAGCACGAACCACGGTTCGCGAAACCCTGCCTTCGCCCCGCAAGCGGGCGAGGGGAAAAAAATGAGCCGCTGCGCGGCAATATTGTTGTGGACGACGTCAGTTTTTCGATTGCCGCCGGTGAAAAATTCGCGCTGGTCGGCGAATCGGGCTCGGGCAAGACCGTGACTGCGCTATCGGTGCTGCGCTTGAGCCAGGATGCGCGGTATGAAGGGCGCATCCTGTTCGAAGGCCGGGACATTCTGCAAAAATCGGAAGCCGCGATGCGCGCGGTGCGCGGCAAGGATGCCGCGATGATTTTTCAGGAGCCGATGACGGCGCTCAATCCGCTGTTCACCATCGGCAACCAGATCGCGGAAGTGCTGATGCTGCATGACGGCCTCAGCGCCCGGGTCGCCGCGCAGCGCACCGTGCAACTGCTCGACAAGACCGGCATTCCGGAACCGGCGCGCAGGGCGCTGGCGTATCCGCATCAATTGTCGGGCGGCCAGCGCCAGCGCGCAATGATCGCGATGGCGCTCGCATGCAGGCCGAAGCTGCTGATCGCGGATGAGCCGACGACGGCGCTCGACGTGACGATACAGGTGCAGATTCTGGAACTGCTGAACCAGTTGCAGCGCGAGGAAAACATGGCGGTGCTGATGATCACGCATGACCTGAACCTGGTGCGGCATTTCGCCGACCGGGTCGGCGTGATGGAAAAAGGGAAGCTGATCGAAACCGCGCGCACCGCCGAATTGTTTTCGCAACCGCGCGAACCGTATACCCGCAAACTGCTTGCGAGCCATCCGCACCGGATCGTCGATGGCGTCGCGCGCGGCGGCGACGCGTTGCTGACCGGCGAACGGGTGCGCTGCACCTTTTCGATCAAGCAGGGATGGTTCAGGAAAGCGCAATTCGTTGCGGTCGATGACGTGGATGTAATGCTCGGGCCGAGCGAGACGCTGGGCATTGTCGGCGAATCCGGTTCTGGCAAGTCGACGCTGGGTATGGCGCTGCTGCGCCTGTCGGCGGCAACCGTCAACGGCGGCATCCGCTTCAAGCACCATCCGATCAGCGCGATGGCCAGCGCTGCGTTGCGGCCGCTGCGCGCGAAGATGCAAGTGGTATTCCAGGATCCGTTCGCATCGCTGTCGCCGCGCCGCACCGTCGAACAGATAGTGGGCGAGGGCCTGGCGCTGCATCAGCCGCAACTGGGAAAAACCGGATTGCGGCAGGCGGTCGCCGCCAGTCTGGCGGAGGTCGGTTTGCTGCCCGACATGATGACGCGTTACCCGCATGAATTCTCGGGCGGACAACGGCAGCGGATTGCGATCGCGCGCGCGCTGGTGCTGAAACCGGAATTGATTCTGCTCGACGAACCGACTTCATCGCTCGACGTATCGGTGCAGCAGCAGGTGCTGCTATTGCTGGCCGATCTGCAGCGCAAGCACGGCATCGCCTATCTGTTCATCAGCCATGATCTCGCGGTGATCCGCGCGATGGCGCACCGGGTCATGGTGATGAAGGACGGCAAAGTGGTGGAAAGCGGCACGACCGAGTCGGTGCTGTCGAATCCGGTGCAGCCTTATACCAGGCGCTTGCTGGCGGCTTCCGCCTATTCCGTGGAAACGGTTGATTCAGTGTTGAAGTGATGGAGAATTTCGCCGGATCGACATCGGCGATTCAACGTCCCGCCTTGGCCGAGACGGCTATGGTCTTGCCTTTGCGCGTCTTGCCGGCCTTGGCTGTTTTGATGGTCTTCATGGCGGCACGGCGATGGTCATTACCCGCCAGATGCTTGCCCGCCTTTTTTTTCACTGTTGCCAGCCTGTAAGGCACACGCAGTTCCAGCCGCTGACCCTTGGCAACCTTGTCGCGGCTCAAACGGTTCCATGCCTTGATCTGGGCCACGCTGACTCTATGGCGCCGGGCGATTGATGCCAGGCTTTCGTTTTTTCCGACCCTGATGAAAATGCGTTTGCTGTCGGGCAGATCAGGCGCGATCGCCATCGTCGCGTTATCCGCGATATCCTTTGCAATATCCTGATCGCTGTCCAGCGCGGATCTCGGCACCAGAATAGTGGAGCCTGCCTTCAGCACCATCTTCGGCGGAATGTTGTTGACTTCCCGAATCACTTCCGGCGTGGTCTTGAATCTGGCGGCGATCGTTTCGATGCGTTCGCGCGCGCTGGTGACTTTATGCGCGGTCCATGACGACAACGCGTGGCCCCACTTGGCAAGATTGGCCTTGAACTTTTCGGCATTGCCGTGGGGCAGCAGGATCTGCGTGTTCGAACTGCCGGTAATCACCGGACGGTTGAACTGGGGATTGAGCGCCTTGAATTCTTCCATCGGCAACTCCGCCAGTTGGGCGGCGACCTTGACATCGATATCGCGCGTCTTTTTAACGGTGACGAAATACGGCTGGTTTTCGATCTTCGGCAGCGTGATGCCGTACTGGCCCGGCGACGCGATAATATTCTTGACCGCTTGCAGTTTCGGCACGTAATTGCGTGTTTCGGCCGGCATGTAGGCCGTCAGGCTGTTGAAATCGACAGGGCGGCCGGCGGCTTGCGCTTTCTTGATCGCGCGCTGTACCGACCCTTCGCCCCAGTTATAGGCGGCCAGCGCAAGCTGCCAGTCGCCGAACATGCCGTACAGCTTTTCCAGATAGGTCAGCGCGGCGTCGGTCGATGCAATCACATCGCGCCGTTCGTCCTTGAACATGTTTTGCTTCAGATTGAAATCGCGCCCGGTCGACGGGATGAATTGCCACATGCCGGCCGCCTTGGCGGTCGAATAGGCTTGCGGGTTGAACGCCGATTCGATGAACGGCAGCAATGCCAGTTCGGTCGGCATGTTGCGCTTTTCGAGTTCCTGCACGACATGAAACAGATAGCGCGATGCACGGTTCGTGGTGCGCTGAATATAATCGGGACGCGAACTGTACCAGGTGGTTTGCGTGGTCACCAGCGGGTTATCCAGATCCGGGATGCCGAAGCCTTTGCGAATGCGGCCCCAGACGTCGATTTCTTCCATTGCGATCACCTGCATCAGGGGATCGGTCGGGTCGAACGGAATGGTGGGGGAATAAGTGAAAACGGAAATATCGTTTGCGTGGGAGATGAGCGGCGCGCCGAGCGAAAACAGCGCTGCACAGACTAATGTCTTTTGTTTCAACTGATGCATGGGTTCACTTTATTGTTACCGACCCACGATCAGCCGGTTATACGAGAATATGAAAAAGAGTGTACGGAACACTCTTTCGCTGCGTCAAGAAAAATTACATTTTCATGACCTGGCGCAAGCTTGTTTATTAAATAAGCCGGCGGAATTTACCGATAGGAATTTTTCCACTCGCGTAAGGCAGCGAACGCGGCAATTGGTTCCCTTGTGGAAAGACGTCCGGCCGATATCAATCGAGCGGCAATTGCAGGTTCGCGGTAGCGCAGGAAAGGATTGGTCGATTTTTCCAGGCCGATGGTGGAAGGAAGGGTGGGACGACCTTGATCGCGCTTGGCTTGCTCGGATTGAATGCGCGCGGTCAATGCATCGTTTTCAGGTTCGATTTCGGCGGCGAAGCGCAGATTGGACAACGTGTATTCATGCGCGCAATAGACTTCGGTTGCGTCCGGCAAGGCCGCGAGCTTGCCGAGCGAATCGGCCATTTGCGCCGGCGATCCTTCGAACAATCTTCCGCATCCGCCCGCAAACAGCGTGTCGCCGCAAAACAGCCAGCCCTGTTCCGGAGCCACATAGGCAATATGGCCGCGCGTATGGCCCGGCACATCGAGTACCGTCATCGCCAGTTCGAGTTCGGGAATCGTTGCGGCATCGCCTTCCGATAATGGAATCGTGATGCCTTCGATCGCCTCGCCGGCAGGGCCGAATACCGGCACCTTATAGCGTCGCAAAAGGCTTGCCACACCGCCAACATGGTCAGCATGGTGATGTGTCAGTAAAATAGCAGCCAGGGATAATTTGTGCGCATCGAGCGCCGCCAGCACCGGCGCGGCATCGCCCGGATCGACGACTGCGGCTTGCACGCCGTCATGAATCAGCCATAGATAATTATCGGCAAACGCCGGAATAGCCAATACACTGAGCGGATCAGGATTATTTAAAGACATGCGCATCCACCATCCGTCATCCGAAAAAACCATTATAGCGCTCGGTCCGTGGCTCGAGAGCCCGGCCGGCAGTTATGTGCGGGCGTGGGAGCAGACGCGGCTCAATGCGCTGACGGCGGATATTTTCGGATTCAATGCGGTACAGATCGGCTTGTCGCAAATCAATGGCCTGGAAGCCAGTCGGATGCCGCACAAATGGCTGACCGATACCCACCTGCCGCAAAGCAGCGAAGTGCCGATCGCGATGGTGCATGATTTCATGGAGTTGCCGTTTGCATCGCAAAGCCTCGATCTGGTGGTGCTGCCGCATGTGCTTGAGTTTTCGACCGAGCCGCATCAGATATTGCGCGAGGTGGAGCGCGTGCTGATCCCGGAAGGGCAAGTGATCGTGTGCGGTTTCAATCCGGCCAGCCTGTGGGGCGCACGGCAGATGCTGGGCCGCATGTCGGGTGCGCATTTCCTGCCGCAGAACGGCGAATTCATCAGTGTGCCGCGTCTGAAGGATTGGCTGGAATTGCTCAACATGGAAGTCAATCGCGGCCATTTCGGCTGCTATGCGCCGCCTTGCGCAACAGACCAATGGCTGAACCGTTTTGCTTTCATGGAAAAAGCCGGCGACCGCTGGTGGCCTTACCTCGGGGCGGTCTACATGGTGCAGGCGATCAAGCGGGTCAAGGGCATGCGCCTGATCGGTCCGGCATGGAGCCGGCAAAAAGGCAAAGTACTGCAAGGTGTGCCTGCCACCAATAAAATAAACAAGATACACAAGCTGCAAAAATAAATCACGGCAACAAGGACGCGGAAACCAGCATGGACAAAGTTGAAATATTTACCGATGGCGCCTGCAAGGGCAATCCCGGACCGGGCGGCTGGGGCGCCTGGCTGGTTGCGGGCGGCAACGAAAAGGAACTGTTCGGCGGCGAACTGAATACGACCAACAACCGGATGGAATTGAAAGCGGTGATCGAAGCGCTATCCGCGCTGACGCGGTCGTGCGAAGTGATCGTGCATACCGATAGCCAATATGTGCAAAAGGGCATCAGCGAATGGATCCACGGCTGGAAGGCGCGCGGCTGGAAAACAGCCGCCAGGGCGCCGGTCAAGAATGTGGATTTATGGCAGGCGCTGGATGCCGCACAGGAAAAGCATCATATCCAGTGGCGCTGGGTCAGGGGCCATGCCGGTCATGCGGGCAACGAACGGGCCGATGCGCTGGCCAATCGCGGTGCCGAATCAGTGATGTGAAATTGCATCGAATCGTTTTTATGCTGTCGTCGGCAAAGCTGGTTGCCGATTCATTTCCTTTGAAAAATCATGCGACAAATCGTGCTCGACACTGAAACCACCGGCTTGAATCCGCGCTCCGGCGACCGCATCATCGAGGTCGGTTGCGTCGAACTGGTCAATCGCAGGCCAACCGGCAACAATTTTCACAGTTACGTGAATCCGGAGCGCGATTCGGAAGAAGGCGCGCTCGCGGTGCATGGCTTGACGACGGAATTCCTTAGCGATAAGCCGAAGTTTTTCGAGATCGCCGACGAATTTCGCGATTACATCAATGGCGCGGAAATCATTATCCATAACGCGCCGTTTGACGTCGGATTTCTGGATGCGGAATTCAGCCGGCTCAATATCCCGCGCTTTGCCGAACATGTCGGCCGGGTCATCGATACGCTGGTGCAAGCCAAGGAAATGCATCCCGGCAAACGCAATTCGCTTGATGCATTATGCGACCGCTACGGCATATCGAATGCGCACCGGGCGCTGCACGGCGCGCTGCTCGACGCCGAATTGCTGGCCGAAGTGTATCTGGCGATGACGCGCGGCCAGAACAGCCTGACCATCGACCTGACGGGCGACGACGCCGATTCCGCCGGAGGCGACAGGGCGGATGCCGCGCCGCTGGCCGACATCATCATGCTGCGGGCAACCGCGGACGAACTCGCCGAACATGAGACGGTGATGAAAAGCCTGGACAAGGAAGTCAGGGGCAACTGTCTGTGGCGAACCGTCTCGGCAAATTGATTCGATGCACCGTTTGTGCGATAATGCGCGTCACTTCGGGAGGTTAGCTCAGGGGTAGAGCGATCGCCTCACACGCGATAGGTCGCTGGTTCGAAACCAGCACTTCCCACCACGAACCAGGCAGCAATTTGCTAAAAAGCCGACTCTTGAAAGTCGGCTTTTTTATTGATGGAATGGTTCACGCTTCCCGCTTTTTCATATTTCCAGAAGCGCATCGGCACCGGTTGTCCATGGCGAAGAAAAGGTTCTTCGACCCACATGCCCGCATGTCTTCGCGGTGGCGGAGACATGCGGGCATGTGGGTTCGAGCCGGCCGTCTGAACGATTACCGATAGACGTGTTCGCCCCGGTTGTTCGTCCATTCCTGTTCGAATCGTTTCGCATCTTCTTCCGAACGCGGCTTGACGCCCAGCAGAATGCCGCCTTCCTTGATGCCGCTCTCGTATTGCTTGACGCGCTCTTCCGGAATACCCCAGCCGATCAGGGCGCCGACCAGGCCGCCGGTCACGCCGCCGGCGCCGGCGCCGGCAAGTGCTGCTGCAAGCGGGCCGGCCACAACCAGGCCAAGGCCGGGAATGGCGATTGATGTGCCAACCGCGGCTACCGCCGCGGCGATAGCGCCGAGCGTGCCGCCGATAGCGCCGCCTATACCCGCGCCTTCAGCCGCTTTGGTGCCCAGCTCCGTATCCTTGCTGTCGCTGTCGGAAAAATAGCGTTTGCGCGTGTCATCGGACATCACGAGATTCACATCCTTTTTGTCGTAACCGAGATCGGAAACGGATTGATATGCGCGTTCGGCGCTGTCCCTATCCCTGAACAAGCCGGTGACCAATCTCGAATTGCTATTTGGATTATTAGTCGGTGTCATATGGAATTCCTTTATGGTTGAATAAGCCGATGCCACGAATATCGTGGGTGCTGTCGGAGACAGTCGCGTCCTGCTTCTCGGCTCGCTGAAAAAATATCGCGTTGCAATCCGCAACGCCGGAATATTTCAGAAACAGTCATCGTATCAATCACGGCGTCGGCGCTCCATAGGACATTGGCTATTTATTTTGTAGGAAAAGATGAAGGGTGATGAAGTGCGTTTTGAAGATGGGTTTTGGCAAAATTTCGCCGGCTAGAAACTTCATCGAAACGATCCGTTGCTTCATGAAAAAATAGATGTTGATCAATACAAACGCTACTGCGCGGCATCGATAAAAATAGATTGGCGGCGACTGAAACTATTCCAGACAAGACATTGACTAAAAGATATATGGGAAACCTACAGACGGTCCGGAACAATGCATGCCGAGCATCAACGCGGGCATCGCACGCTGCATCACAAGCCGAAAAAGGAGATTCACCATGCCTGCAATGCAGTCGGATGCCGGCGATCGCGCTGCCGGAACGATTTATCCGGGTTGTGCCGGCTGGAGCCTGTCAACGGCTGTCCAGGAAAATTTTCCGCTGCGGGGCAGCCATCTTGAACGATATGCGGCGGTATTGCCGGCGGTTGAAATCAACTCTTCCTTTTATCGGCCGCATCGCGCGGCGACTTATGCCCGCTGGCGCGATAGCGTGCCAGACGCATTCCGCTTTTCGGTAAAGCTGCCGAGAACAGTCACCCATGATCTTCGCCTGCGCAATGCCGACGATGAACTGCTGCGGTTTCTGGATGGCGCTCATCATTTGGGAGAAAAGCTCGGCTGCCTGCTGGTGCAGTTGCCGCCAAGTCTTCAGTACGATGCTTCGACCGCAGGGCGGTTCTTCGACACATTGCGTTCTTCGACAACGGCCGATATCGTTTGCGAACCACGGCATCCGACCTGGTTTGCCGATGCGGCGGCTGCGCTGCTTGCCGGCTTGAAAATTGCGCGCGTGATCGCCGATCCTCAGGTTGTCGAACAGCCTGGCCCGCTACCCGATGTCGACGCCGTCTACATCAGGCTGCATGGTGCGCCGGTAATCTACCATTCGGCGTATTCGGCCGCTTACCTGCAACAATTGTCGGCGGAACTCGTCGCATACAAAAACAGGGGCCGGCGGGTCTGGTGCATCTTCGATAACACCGCCAGCGGAGCGGCGATACCGAATGCCCTGTTGGTTGTTGCAAACCTCAAACCGGCAGCGATTTCAGTCTAGCGCCCAGCCACGGCAGTTTCACTGCGGGGAACAGCGTCACAAGATTTGATGTTCGGTGTAATATGAAGCTGCCTGCGGTGAAGGAATCAACAAGTATTTTTGCGGCATGCCGCTTTGATAAGCGCAACGATTTCGAAAACCGCAAGTGATTGCAAGGCTGCTTTTGCGATGCCCGATCAGGCATGCGGAATCAAGTTGATCGACAAGCGGATCGTTTCAATCAAAGAATCAAAGAGCGTCAACGTGTTACGAGGTTCCCCATGTCTTGCGGCTGAAACAGCGAGGAGCGCCAAGAGTGATCGACATAGTGAGCAGCTTGATCAGCAGCCAGGGTCCTATGCCTTATGGCGACGGGGTCCGCGGGGCGCTTGCCGTTTTATGGATATATGCCATATCTGACGCGCTGATTTGCTTGTCCTGCTATTCGTTTTCGGTTGCACTTTTTTATTTTGTACACAAGCGCCCCGGCACCCGGTTCTACCGGCTTGTCGTGCTATGTTCAATATTGATTTTTATCGGTGGCACAATTCACTTGTTGTCGATCTGGGCAATCTGGCATCCCGACTACCGGGCCGCCGCGATCATGAAAATGCTTACCGCGCTGGTGCTGTCCGTGACCGCGGTCATGCTGTGGCCGATGATTTTTCAGGCGATCAAAACGCCGAGCCGTACCACTGCGCAATTGCACAGCACGATTAGCCAACTCGAGCATGAAGTTGCCGAACGCGCGCGGGCCGAAGAGGCATTGCAAAAGTCGAAAGAGCAATTGCGCCTGCTTGCCACTTACCAGGAGCAGGTCAAGGAAGACGAGCGCAAGCGCATCGCCCGCGAAATTCACGATGAACTGGGGCAGACTCTGATGGCGTTACGGATCGATGTATCGATCTTGCAGGCGCGCACCAGCGAGTCGCATCCGCTACTCAATGAAAAAGTGCGCTCGGCATTGGTTCATATCGACGCTTCCATCAAGGCGGTCAGGACCATCATCAACAACCTGCGCCCCTCCGTGCTGGATCTGGGATTGCCTGCCGCGATCGAGTGGCAAGTCAATGAATTCGAAAGACGGACCGGCATTTCATGCGAACTGGCGATCGATGACGAGCAAGTCGCTGCCGATCTGGACGATAACCGGGCTACTGCGCTTTTTCGCATCTTGCAGGAATCACTGACCAACGTGGCGCGGCATGCGCAAGCCAGTCTGGTGCAGGTAAGCCTGCATCGGAACGGCAAGCGGTTCTGCATGAAAATTGCCGACAACGGCGTCGGTCTTTTTCCGGGTTGCCGCAGAAAGCCCAACTCTTTCGGCTTGCTTGGAATCGGAGAGCGCATTACGGCACTGGCTGGCGAATTTGCCGTTGACAGCATTCCAGGCAAAGGCACGGTGCTTGAAATTTCGATTCCGGTTGAAAAGTCGGTCGATAAAGCTTCGTCGACCTCCTCACATTACGTCGCCTGACGCTGCCGGCAAGTTCGGATCGGGATCAGCGCGGAGGTGGTGGTGGCGGCGTGCCCGGCGGTGGCGGCGGTGCCGGATACTGTTGCGCCTGACGCGATGGAAAACTCATCAGGCTGCCGGCCGCGACCGGCACGCGATGGCCTTTTGCATACATGCACTGCTGGTAAGCGAAATCATAGCGTTGCTGCACGGCGCCGGCGGAACTTTGCGCCGCACCGGTGCCGGTCAGGCCGCCCATCGCCAAGCCCGCGCCTGCGCCCACCGCAGCGCCGTGATTGCCATTGATGGCGCCGCCGACGGCCGCTCCCAATAACGTGCCGACTATCGCACTGCGCACGCCGCTATCGTCGGCGGCCGTACCGGGGGTGGCGTTTCCCAACTGTTGCTGCGCAAATTGCCTGCATTCAAAATCGTTGGCGCGGAACTGATCGAAATTTTTACCTGTGCCGGGCAACACAAGTACGCTCGGGCCGCTCGGCATGGTGGTGCATGCACCCAGCAGAAGCATTGCAAGCAACGGTGAAATTTTTGAAATTTTCAACATGGCAAAGTCAATGGATTACTGCTGAGGAGAAGGTTGCGGCGCGACTTTCTGCCAGCTTGTCGAACAGTTCTTGACATATGGATAGTAACCTTGCGGGTTATGGCAGTAATACCAGTAATTCGGCGATAGCTGCGTGGTCACCGTTTGCTGGTTTCCCTGTTCGACGTAAACAGGCGGCGCGGCGGGCGCCACGATCAGCGGCGGAGGGGACTGATAGGTGTAATACTGCGGCGGATAATAGTAACGCGGCGGGTAGTAATAATGCGGCGGGTAGTAATAATGTGGCGAATGATGATACGGCGTTGCCAGCGGCACGCCGATATAGACGCCGACCCGCGCATGGCCGTGATGAGAATGGCCGTAACGCGCCCATGCGATGCTGCTGGTCAGACCGGCGGCGAGCAGGGCGCACATCAACAGCGGCTTGATCAGTTTCATGGTTTGCTCCTCGTTGCCGCTCGTTTTCAATCGCGCGACCGATCCGGATCATCGGTGCAGAAACAACAGGCATTCCAGCGGCTGAATTTATATTACATTTCACGGCATGCGGGCAAAAGAACTATTTGGTAACAATCTGAGACAGGCGCGGCCAGAGCTCTTTTAGGCCGCCGTGCGGGCACAAATGCAGGCACTTCGCGCTCTCGTTTTGATTGAAAGAAACACTGACCGGGAGATCGGCTATGCCCCCACGATCCAGCCTTCCAGCGGATCGAAATCAGGCAGGCCGAATCGTGCATCGCGCCGCTGCCAGGCCCATGCGGCCAGCAATCCGCATAGCGCCGCATCCAGCAGATCGCCGCCGGCGTCATCGATCAATGCATCCCGATGATCGCCTGCCGCAAGCCGGATGCCGAGCGGATAATCGCCGCGCTCCAGCGCATCGACAATCCGCAGACGTGCAGCGCGGCGCTGCGGCGTTTGTTTGGCGCGCTCATCGCTCTTGTACGACGCTCGCGTAATCGAACGCGCCACCATGCCGGGATAACCTTCCAGCGCAATCCGCGCCGGATCGCCGGCACGCAGACTATAGATCGTCAGGTCCGCCGCCAGCAGCAGCGGCACGCCCGCATGCAGCATGTAAGCGACCGGCGGATTGACCCATTTCATCGGCGAAGACGACCCGGCCGGCATATCGGTGGCGCGATGCGCAAATTTTTTGCCGACCGGCCGCGCATCGCAAAACGCCTTGAAGGTCAGGCGCATGTCGGCCCGCGACAATGCCGCGACATGTCGGATCATCGGTGCCCATTGCGTGGGCCAGCCAAGATGCTCGATCAGTTCGCGCGGCAATGAAAACGGGAAATCGAATGCGCCCAGCCACGGCCCGGGCTTGCGCAGCCATGCGTCGAACGCCGCATAATCGTGCAGCGAAGCCAGCGACTGCAATACGTATGCATCGTCCCGCAGTTCGCCGGATGCGATCGCAATACCTTTGCGCGCGGTGGGTGCGGAAGTGAAATCGATGCCGTGCAGCTTCATGGTATTTGCATCTGTCGATTGCGCCCGGCTGATGCCGCAAGGCTTTCCGGTTCAGGCTTTGGAAGCCAGAAATCCCATCATCTCGGGCAACAGCAAATCAGGCACCTGATCCACAATGAAATGCCCGGCCGGCAGCGCTTTGCCGGTCACCTGCTGTTCGCACTTCGCCTGCCAATCTTGAATCGGGTGAAACATCCGGCCGACGATGCCGTGCTCTCCCCAGACGATATGCGTCGGACACGCGATTTTTTTATACGCATGATCGCGGTCGTGCTCCAGATCGATGCCGGCAGCTGCGCGGTAATCCTCGCAGGCGCCATGGATCGATTCGGGCATGCAGAAGGCGCGCTCGTATTCCGCCATCGCGGCGCTATCGAAGAAAGAGATCGTGTTCGAACCCCAGCCGCCCAGCGTGTATTGCAGATAAAACGCCGCATTGCTGGCGATCAGCTTCTCCGGCAACGGCGCCGGCTGGATCAGGAAGAACCAGTGATAGTAAAGCGTCGCGAATGTCTTGTCGGTCGCTGCGTACATCGTGCTGGTCGGCGAGATGTCGATGATGATCAGCTTCTTGACCGCCGCCGGATGATCCAGCGCCAGCCGGTGTGCGACGCGGCCGCCGCGATCATGGCCGCACAGGTAGAACGACTCGAAGCCGAGCGCGCGCATCAACTCGAGCATGTCCTGCGCCATCACCCGTTTCGAATAATTGCCGTGATTCGGCAAGCCTTGCGGTTTGGATGAATCGCCATAGCCGCGCAGATCGGGCATCACCAGCGTGTAATGCCGCGCGAGTTCGTCGGCCACGGCATGCCAGATCACATGCGTCTGCGGATAGCCGTGCAACAGCAGCAGCGGCGGGCCGTTGCCGCCGTGGTGCAGATTGATCGTCACGCCATTGACCTGCAATTGCGCATGGGTGAAATTGTCCAGCATCATGCGTGATCCAGCATGCGCAGCAAGCCTTTCAATGCATGCGCCACGGTTTGTTCGCGCACCGCCTGCCGGTCGCCGGCGAACACCAGCCGTTCGGTATGCGTGCCATCGCTGGTGGCCCAGCCGAAGCAGACGGTGCCGACCGGTTTGCCGGGCACCGCGCCGCCGGGGCCGGCGATGCCGGTGGTCGATAGCGTGATGTGAGCGTTGCTGTTGGACAACGCGCCTTCCGCCATCGCCGCGGCGATTTCTTCGCTGACGGTGCCATGCTGGGCGAACAGGGCCGCCGGCACGTCCAGCAGTTCGGTTTTGGAGGCATTGGAATACGCAATGAAACCGCAGTCGAACCATTCGGAAGAGCCGGCGATTTCCGTGATCGCATGCGATACGCCGCCGCCGGTACACGATTCCGCGGTTGCCAGAAGTAATCCTTTTTTCTGCAATGCGCTGCCGACGCGTGCGGCCAATTCAATGATGTCGTTCATGGCTTCAGGCTCTCCTGTTTTGTAGTTGCCGGACTAGCGCTGGCTCAACAACTGTTCGCGTAGTTCGTATTGATAAACGGGATTACTTTACCACTTTGCCGATTGCATCTGATTATCCTGCCGTCAAGATTCATGCAGATATTCGGCTGGCCGGGGATTGAAAAATTTGATAGTCATTCCTGTCTGCATCGATTTGCGGACATGGTACATACGAAAAAATCCCGCCATCTTACGGCAGCGGGATAATCCAGATCCCAACAGGGTTGGAGAGACAGCCTGACTGACTGCTAACCTGTAACCAGTATTATTTGGCCTCGACGGCAGCGCCCTCCGCTGCATTGAGTGGGCTGGTATTCCGGATGTTTGCCGTTAGCGGCTTGCCATATCCGCCGCCGCCTGGCGTTTCGATCACGAACACATCGCCCGGCTGCATGTCGGTGCTGGACACAAAGCTGAGTTCCTGCCTGCTGCCGTCGGTCCGGATCACATAATTCCGTCCACATTTTCCAGGCTCGCCGCCGGCGGTGCCAAACGGCGGCACGATCCGGTTGTTCGACAAAATCGACGCGGTCATTTTTTCCAGGAAACGAATCTTGCGAACGCCGCCATTGCCGCCATGCCATTGACCACGTCCGCCGGAATCCGGATTGATTTCGTAGCTGTCGAGACGAACCGGATAGCGCCATTCCAGTATCTCCGGATCGGTCAGCCGCGAATTGGTCATGTGCGTCTGCACCACGTCCGTGCCATCGAAGCCGTTACCGGCGCCGGAGCCGCCGGAGATGGTTTCGTAATACTGGTGCTCGTCGTTGCCGAACGTGAAATTGTTCATCGTACCCGGCGCCGATGCCAGCACGCCCAATGCGCCGTACAGCGCGTTGGTAATGCAGCTCGACGTTTCGACATTGCCCGACACCACCGCCGCCGGATAGCGCGGGTTCAGCATCGAGCCTTCGGGGATGATGACGTTTAGCGGCTTCAGGCAGCCGGCATTCAATGGAATGTCGTCATCGACCAGGGTGCGGAACACATACAGCACCGCCGCCATGCAGATTGCGCTCGGCGCGTTGAAGTTGTTCGGCAACTGCGGCGACGTGCCGGTGAAATCGATGTCCGCGGTACGGGCTGCGTGATCGACACGGATCGCCACCTTGATTACTGCGCCATTGTCGAGGCGATATTCATAGTGCGAATCCTTCAACGCGGTGATCACGCGCCGCACCGCTTCTTCGGCATTGTCCTGCACATGCTTCATGTATGCCCGCACCACATCGAGGCTGAAGTGATCGACCATCTTCAGCAATTCCTCGACGCCTTTCTGATTCGCCGCGACCTGCGCCTGCAAGTCGGCCAGATTCTGCGGGATGTTGCGGGCAGGGTATTTGCCCGACGACAGCAGATCAATGGTTTCCTGCTCCAGAAACCGGCCGCCGCGCACCAATTGGAAGTTGTTGATCAATACGCCTTCTTCCTCGACCACGGTACTGTCGGCCGGCATCGAACCGGGCGTGATGCCGCCGATATCCGCATGATGGCCGCGCGAACCGACATAGAACAATACGTTTCTGCCGGTCTGATCGAACGCCGGCGTGATCACCGTTATGTCCGGTAAATGCGTGCCGCCGTGATATGGATCGTTCAGCATGTACACATCGCCGGGCCGCATGGTCTCGCTGTTTTCACGGATGATGGTCTTGATGCTGTCGCCCATCGAACCGAGATGTACTGGAATGTGCGGCGCATTGGCAATCAGGTTGCCGTCGGCATCGAACAGCGCGCAGGAAAAATCGAGGCGCTCCTTGATGTTCACCGAAAACGCGGTATTTTGCAGCCGCAGCCCCATTTGTTCGGCGATGCTCATGAACAGATTGTTGAATACTTCCAGCATCACCGGATCGGCGCTGGTGCCGATCGCCTTGCGCTGCCGGCGCGTTTCGATCCGGTTCAATACCAGGTGATTGAGCGCCGTCACTTCGGCGGTCCAGCCCGGTTCGATCACATTGGTGGCATTTTTTTCCGCGATGATCGCCGGGCCGTGAATGATGTCGCCGGGGCGCGTATCTTCGCGCAGATAGAGCGCGGTTTCATGCCATTCGCCGCCCGAGAACAAACGCACGATTTCGGTCGGCCGCAACGGGCCGTCGCGTTCGGCAATGTCTTCGATAATGGTCGGCACTTGCTCCGACAAGCCGACCGCTTCGATCGAAATCGCTTCGACCACCATCGTTTTATCCGGCATCAGGAACGAGTAGCGTTTCTTGTAAGCGGTTTCGAACTGCGCGATCATGCGGTCGGCTGAATCGAACGGCACCACGATGACGGAATCGGTTCCATCGTAGCGCAGGTGCGCGCGTTCGATGATGCGTATGCGGGTTTGATCGACGCCTTGCGACAACAGATCGTTGCGCGCTTCGTCGGCCAGCGCATGCAACTTGGCTTCCAGCGTGGCGATGACGGATGCCGACAGCGGCATTTCCAGCGCCTGCTCGCGCATCGCGGTCTGATCCGCCAGTCCCATGCCGTAGGCCGACAACACGCCGGCCAGCGGATGGGCGAACACGCGGGTCATGCCAAGCGCATCGGCGACCAGGCACGCATGCTGGCCGCCGGCGCCGCCGAACGTGGCGAGCGTGTATTCAGTCACATCGTGGCCGCGCTGCACCGAAATGAATTTGATCGCATTGGCCATGTTGCCCACCGCGATTTCGATGAAGCCTTCGGCCACTTCTTCCGGCGTGCGGCGGTTGCCGGTCGAGCGGAAAATTTCGTCCGCCATGTCGGTGAACTTTTGCACGACCGCAGCGCGATCCAGCGTTTCATCGGCATGCGGGCCGAACACCGCAGGGAAATATTTTGGCTGGATTTTGCCAAGCATCACATTGCAATCGGTGACCGCCAACTGGCCGCCGCGGCGATAACTGGCCGGTCCCGGATTGGCGCCCGCGCTATCGGGGCCGACCCGGAAGCGGGTGCCGTCGAAATGCAGGATCGAGCCGCCGCCGGCGGCAACGGTATGAATGCTCATCATCGGCGCGCGCATGCGCACGCCGGCCACCTGCGTTTCGAACTCGCGCTCGAACTCGCCTGCATAGTGCGATACATCGGTCGAGGTGCCGCCCATGTCGAAACCGATGATCTTGTCGAAACCGGCGACCTGCGCGGTGCGCGCCATGCCGACGATACCGCCGGCAGGGCCGGACAGAATCGAATCCTTGCCCTGAAAGCGGTGCGCATCGGTCAGGCCGCCGTTGCTTTGCATGAACAGCAGGCGCACGCCATCCATTTGCGCCGCGACCTGATCGACATAGCGGCGCAGGATCGGCGACAGATAGGCGTCGACCACGGTGGTATCGCCGCGCGACACCAGTTTCATCAGCGGGCTGACCTTGTGCGATGCCGATATCTGGGTAAAGCCGATTTCGGCTGCGATGCGCGCGATTGCTTCCTCGTGCTGCGTAAAACGGTAAGCGTGCATCAGCACGATCGCAACAGCACGGAATCCTTCCAGATAGAGCGCGCGCAGCTCCCGCGCCGCCAGCGCTTCATCGAGCGGCTGCAGCATTTCGCCGTGGGCGCCGATGCGTTCATCGACTTCCACCACTTTTTGATACAGCAATTCAGGCAGCACGATATGGCGATCGAACAGGCGCGGACGGTTTTGGTAGGCGATGCGCAGCGCGTCGCGGAAGCCTTTCGTGATCAGCAGCGCGGTCGGATCACCCTTGCGTTCCAGCAGCGCATTGGTGGCGACCGTGGTGCCCATTTTTACCGCTTCGACCAGTTGCGGCGAAATCGGCTCGTCCGGCTTGATGTCCAGCAGCCGCTTGATGCCGGCAACCGCCGCATCCTTGTATTGCTCCGGATTTTCCGACAACAGTTTATGGGTAATCAACTTGCCATCCGGCCGGCGGCCGACGATGTCGGTGAACGTGCCGCCGCGGTCGATCCAGAATTGCCAGCGTTTGTCTTGTTCGCCGTATGAGATTTTTGATTGTTTCATGGTGCATTCATCTTTCGTTCTATTCGTATCCGGAAGCATTATTTTTCGTAAGAAATATGTCATCACATTTCCACTGTAATGATTACAAAATATAATATAATTTATTGACATATTATCTATGTAACGATTAATATTCAAGAAAATTTCTACAAAATTTCAGCGAGACGAACATGAAGACAGCGCAAATAAAGATGGATTAGCTGGCCGTGGCCGCCTATTCGGATAAGGTAAATGTTTGCAGCCATTGATTTCATCATCAAGCGCATCCGGACCGCACGGGAGAAACTCTAGCGCATGGCTTAAAAAAGCAGGAAGCGCTGATTTGAATGTGTTATTTAGTACATTCACATTGAAATAAGCAGCGGATGTCAGAAAGAGGCTTGCAGGATTTTGAAGTAGTCCTGATTTGTCGGCGGCTGGTTTAATGGGGCATTAGCGTGGCAATCGTAGTAGTAGTAGGAGTAGTAGTAGGAGTAGTAGTAGTAGTAGAACTCAATGGTTTTTCCAACAATGAATAAAGGAGATTTTAATGGAGCAGATGCGAAACATCATGATCGCGGCCACGCTACTGGCAGCATCGCAAACGGTTCTGGCGCAGACCACGTGGGATTTACCGTCAGGCTATGCCTCCAACACGTTTCAGACTGAAAACCTGGTCCAGTTCACGAAAGACGTGGAAAAGGCAACGGGCGGCAAGCTGAAAATGACGGTGCATCCGAACGGCTCGCTTTATAAAGCCAATGAAATCAAGCGCGCGGTGCAAACCGGGCAAGCGCAAATCGGCGAATTCATTCTTTCCGGCGCCGCCAATGAAAATCCGATTTTCGGCATCGATGCGATCCCGTTTCTGGCAACCGATTACGCGGCAGCGAAAAAACTGGCCGACGTGTCGCGTCCGGCTACTGAAAAACTGCTGGCATCGCAAGGCATGAAGCTGTTGTATGTATCGCCATGGCCGGGACAAAGCCTGTATTCGAACAAGCCGGTCAATTCCGTCGCAGATCTGGCCGGCACCAAGATGCGCACCTATAATCCGGCAACCAATCGTATTGCGCAACTCGTCAAGGCCCAGCCGGCGACGATTCAACTGGCTGAACTGGGCCAGGCGCTGGCAACCGGTGCGGTCGATAACTTCCTGACGTCCAGTGCCAGCGGTGTCGAGAGCAAGCTTTACGAGCACATAAAGAACTTGTACGAAGTCAACGCATGGTTGCCGAAAAACGCGGTGATCGTGAGCCAGAAATCGTTCGATGCGCTCGACAAGGCGACGCAGGATGCGGTCATCAAATCGGCCAAGGCCGCCGAGGCGCGCGGATGGAAAACCAGCGAAGAAAAAAATCGCGAGTACCTCAAGCAATTGACCGCAAACGGCATGAAGGTATCGGCGCCTTCGCCGAAATTGCAGGCTGAGTTGAAGGCAATCGGTGACACCATGACCGCGGAATGGATCAAGTCGGCCAACGATGAGGGCAAGCAGATCATCGACGCCTACAGAAAAAATAATAAGAAATAAAACAATGCAGGCCGCCGGGCACTGCCGGGCGGCCTGCCCTACAGGAGACGAAAATGGGACGGCTGCTTGACAATTTTTACCGGGGATTGCTGTGGCTTGCGGCAGTCTTCATGATCGCAACGCTGGTAACGATCTTGCTGGGCGTGGCGGGCAGGCAGTTCGGGTTCGATATCCCCGGACTTGATGCATATGCCGGTTATTCGATTGCCGCGGCGCTGTTTCTGGCATTGCCGGCGACCTTGCGCAACGGCGATCATATCCGCGTCACGCTGCTGCTGAGCAAGCTGCATGGAGCGCCGCGCAAGTTTCTCGATTACTGGTGCCTGTTTGCGGCATCCGGATTATCGCTGTACCTGGCTTATTACGCAGTGCGGCTGGTCTGGGTCTCTTACATTACCCACGATGTTTCGCCGTCAAACGATGTAACCCCGCTCTGGATTCCGCAGCTCACGATGGCCATTGGCTGTATCGGGCTTGCCGTGGCATTCATCGAAGACTTGATTCTCAAATTTCTGGGCGAAGAACGGGTAGTGCAACCGGCCGCCGAGATGGCCAGAACCGAATAATCAGGAGATTAAAATGGATTTGTTTATTACTGCGCTCCTGATCGGGCTGTTATTCGCGGTGCTCGGCTCCGGTTTGTGGATTGGCTTGTCGCTGCTTGGCATCGCAATTTTCGCGATGGACTTTTTTACCAGCCGCCCGACCGGCGACAGCATGGCGCTAACGATCTGGGGTTCGACCTCGAGCTGGACGCTGACCGCATTGCCGCTGTTTTTATGGATGGGTGAAATCCTGTTCCGCAGCAAACTGTCGGAAGACATGTTCAAAGGTCTGGCGCCCTGGCTTGAGCGGTTGCCGGGCCGCCTGCTGCATGTGAATATCATCGGCTGCACGATTTTCGCAGCGGTATCCGGCTCGTCGGCTGCAACCTGCGCGACCATCGGTAAAATCGCGTTGCCTGAACTGAAGAAACGCGGCTACCCGGACGACATGACGATCGGCACGCTCGCCGGCGCCGGCACGCTGGGTCTGCTGATCCCGCCGTCGATCATCATGATCGTCTACGGCGTCGCCGCCAACGTATCGATTTCGAAACTGTTCATCGCCGGCGTGCTGCCCGGGCTGTTGCTGGCGGCCCTGTTCATGGGTTACGTGATGGTGTGGTCGCTGCTGCATCCGGGCGCGATTCCTGCAGCCGGCGCGCGTACCACGTTCAAGGAAAAAATCCATGCATCGCGCCATCTGATCCCGGTCGTTACGCTGATCGGCCTGGTGCTCGGCTCGATTTATTCGGGCGTGGCGACCGCCACCGAAGCGGCTGCGTTCGGCGTGGCGGGCTCGTTGATTCTGGCGCGCATCGAAGGATCGCTGACATGGGATACTTTTATCAGCGGCCTGCTCGGTGGTACACGTATTTATTGCATGATCGGGCTGATTCTGGGCGGCGCGGCATTCCTGACGCTGTCGATGGGATTCATCGGCTTGCCGCGGCATCTGGCCGAATTTATCGGCACGCTGAATCTTTCGCCGTTCATGCTGATCATCTGCCTGATGATATTTTTCATCATTCTCGGTTGTTTCCTGGATGGCATTTCAATGGTGGTGCTGACGATATCGGTGTTGCTGCCCACTATCCAGAAAGCCGGCATCGACTTGATCTGGTTCGGTATCTTCATCGTGCTGGTAGTGGAGATGGCGCAGATCACGCCGCCGGTCGGATTCAATCTGTTCGTGCTGCAAGGATTGACCAAGCGGGAAATCACATACATCGCCCGCACTGCATTGCCGTTGTTTTTCCTGATGATGGCGGCGGTCTTGCTGGTCTATTTCTTTCCGGGCATCGTCACCACGCTGCCCCAGAAAATGAGCTGACCCGACAGGAGACCACAATGGAGATGGAAACTTTATCGCCGCAAGCGCTCAGAGCGCTATGCCGCACCGGCGAGTTCGCCGGGCAGACCGCCGGTTTTGCCAAAGGCTATGTGCAGGCCAATCTGATGATCCTGCCGCGTGAATACGCGTTCGATTTTCTGCTGTTCTGCCAGCGCAATCCGAAGCCGTGCCCGCTGGTGGAGGTGCTGGAGCCGGGCCGGTTCATGCCCGATTGCGCGCCCGGTGCGGATTTGCGCACAGACATATCGGGTTACCGCGTATTTGAAAACGGCGAAGTCGCGCACGAGGTCACCGATATCACCGCATTCTGGCGCGACGACCTGGTGAGCTTCCTGCTCGGCTGCAGCTTTTCGTTCGAGACTGCGCTGATCGATGGCGACATTCCGTTGCGTCATGTGGCGCAGCGCAGGAATGTGGCGATGTACAAGACCGATATTGCCTGTCAGCCTGCCGGAAGATTTCACGGCAACATGGTGGTCAGCATGCGGCCGATCAAAAGTCGCGATGTGGCGCGCGCGGTAGAAATTTCCGGCAGATTTCCGCAAGTGCATGGCGCGCCGATCCATATCGGACACCCGCAGGCAATCGGCATCAACGACTTGTCAAAGCCGGATTTTGGCGATGCCGTGCAGATTCTCGACGATGAACTGCCGGTGTTCTGGGCCTGCGGCGTGACGCCGCAGTATGTTGCGCAGCGTAGCCGGATTCCATTCTGCATAAGCCATTCTCCGGGTAAGATGCTGGTTACGGATTTCAGGAACGAATGAAATCACCGTGACACGATAAAATTCTGGAGTTTTGCAATGCCAAAAGAAAAGAACAGCGCAGGCGCACCTTTCGCACAACCGAAACTGTCGACCGCCAAAATGCCCATCGTTTCTTCTTCCCATCTGGCGTCCGGACGCAGCGCGGAGCTGAGCGAATTCGAATTCGGCCTGATCATCGCCAGCAATGCATTCAACCGCTGGGCGGTGCGCTGTATTTCCGCCGTCGGCATGAAGGACATGACGATCACCGATGTGCTGGTGCTGCATCATATCAATCACCGTGCGCGCGAAAAAAAGCTGGCCGATATTGCATTCATCCTGAATATCGAGGATACGCACATCGTCAATTACTCATTGAAAAAGCTGCAGGCGCTGGGCCTGGTGAAAACCGAAAAACGCGGCAAGGAAGTGCTGTATTCGACCAATGAGGAAGGGCAGGCGGTGTGCCAGCGTTATTACGAAATCAGGGAGCAGGTGCTGGTATCGGGCTTGACCGGAGATGGTACCGAGAGTTTTGAGTTAAGTGAGCTGGCCAGGTTCCTGCGGATATTGTCTGGCTTGTACGATCAGGCGGCGCGTTCGGCTACTTCGTTGTGACCGGTTTCATGCCTTCGTTGATTGCATGATGCTTGCGCTCAAGCTGTTTCTAGTTCCCGTTTTTTTGGCGCTGGTTTCACTGGCAGGCAAGCGATGGGGATCGGCAATCGCGGGCTGGCTGGCCGGTTTTCCGATTGTCGCCGGCCCGATTCTTCTGTTGCTGGCGCTCGAAAAAGGGAAGGTGTTCGCTGCCGATGCAGCCGTCGTTGCGTTGTCGGCGGTGTTTGCTTCTGTCGCATTCAGTCTGGCTTATTCATGGACCTGCCTGCGTAACGGATGGGCGCTATCGCTGCCAGTTGCGCTGCTGGCCTGGCTACTTGCCGGGATAGGATTGATGCAATTGCCATCCTCCATAATTATTTCACTTTGTATTGCATTGTTCACGCTAGTCTGTGCGCCCTTGCTTTTTCCGCGCCTGAGCATGCCGCCAGCAGCGAATTCCTTGCCGGGCCATGAACTGCTGTTTCGCATGGTTGCCGGTGTCTTGCTGACGCTCGCCGTCACGTTGTTTTCATCGGTCATTGGCGCTTCGTGGAGCGGTTTGCTTGCGGTTTTTCCGATACTCGGAATCGTGCTGGCCGTGTTTTCGCATCGAGCAAACGGGCCGCTTTTCGTCGTATCGCTATTGAAGGCGATGGCCTCGGGTCTCTATTCGTTCGTCACGTTTTGTCTGACGCTCGTATTATTGTTGCCTAGCCGCGGCATCGCCGCTTCCTTCGTGGTATCCACAGCATGCGCCGCGGTGATTCAATGGGCCGTCAAAAAAAGATAACAGTGCAATCGCAATCTTGGTATCAAATCGCGCGCCACAACGCGAACACCAGAAGCGTATAAAACGCCGCCACGATATCGTCCCACATCACGCCGAAGCCGCCTTTGAAATGGCGGTCGAACCAGCCGATCGGCGCCGGCTTGAGCATGTCGAAAAAACGGAACCAGACGAAGGCCCAGAACTGGGTCCAGAATCCAGCCGGCGTCACCAGCACAAGCACCAGCCAGAATGCAATGATTTCATCCCAGACCATGCTGCCGTGATCGGCGATGCCGAGATCGCGTCCGGTCCTGGAGCAGGCCCAGATGCCGATTGCAAAACCTGCCGCTGCGATGATGATCCAGTTCGCCGCCGTGAATACTTCCGGCCAGCGCGCCGTCAATACGGCAAACGACAGCCATGCGAACAAGGTGCCGGAGGTGCCGGGCATCACGGGCGCAAGGCCGCTGCCGAACCCCTGGGCAACCAGATGCGCCGGGTGCGACCGCATGAAGCGGGCATCCGGTTTGGTCACATAGGCGGTCTGGCCGGATTCGAGTGTGGTCATGGCGAGGCGAAATGGTCGAAAGAACGCAACTGCAAATCCAGCGGGTTGCCATCGCCGTCGATCACGCGCAGGCCGGCGCCGGCGCCGATCATGCCGATGCGGGTCACGGGCGTGTTGGCAGCTTGTGCGGCGGCCATCACCGCATCCCGTTTTGCCGGTGGTGCGGTAAAGCATAATTCATAGTCATCGCCGCCTGTCAGCATGAAACGGCGGCGCATTGATTGCGATTGCTGGAGCAGCGTCGGTCCGGCCGGCAATGCATCGGCATCCAGCGCCGCGCCGACTGCCGAACGTTCGAGAATATGCCCGAGGTCGCCGAGCAAGCCATCTGAAATATCGATCGCCGCATGCGCGATGCCGCGCAACGCGATCCCCAATCCGATGCGCGGCATCGGCGCATGCATGCGCAGCGCGGCGGCTTCGATCGTTGCGGAATCGAGCACGATTTCCTGGCGGTAGCCGGCGAGCGCCAGCCGGGCGTCGCCCAGCGTGCCGGAAATCCAGATATCGTCGCCGGGCTGCGCCGCATCGCGCCGCAGCGCCTGGCCGGAAGGCAGTTCGCCGAAAATCGTGATGCAGATATTGAGCGGCCCTTTGGTGGTATCGCCGCCGATCAGTTCGCAGCCGTGTTCGTCGGCCAGCATGAACATGCCTTTTGAAAACCCGGCCAGCCATTCTTCTTTTGCTTCGGGAAGCGAGAGGGCAAGCGTGAATGCGACCGGTGTCGCGCCCATCGCGGCCAGGTCGGACAGATTGACGGCCAGACACTTGTGGCCGAGCTCGATCGGGTGGGCGCCTGCGAAAAAATGCCGTCCTTCGACCAGCATGTCCGACGAGATGGCCAGTTGCATGCCGGGTGACGGTTCCAGCAGCGCGCAATCGTCGCCGATTCCGAGCGCAGCACGGCTGGCGCGATGCGATGGGCGCATGAAGTAGCGGGCAATCAAATCGAATTCGGTCAGCATGATGCGATTGTACCGAATGATGCAGCAGATGCGGCGGACAACGATCCGCTGATTGCCTTAAAAAATCAGATCGATCAAGCAGCCTTTGTTGCCGAGTTGACTGCCGCCGCCGACGTGCCGAGCGCCGCCAGCAACTTTTGGCGCACGCCGGCTTCTTGCGGCGCGACGCCGAAACCGGCCAACACGTTCTGATCGTCATAAAAGCGGCATATCGTTCGATCGTTTTCCGTTTCCGAATGCCAACGTCCGGTATTCAATACGTGCAACGGCGGCGGCACCAGCGCCAGCGGATAGCATGGCGTCTTGACGATGACCGGCGCCGGCTTGAGATCGATTGAGGTCGTTTGGCCGGTCAGCGTGCGGGCAATCGCGCGCGCCGCCGTCATCAGCGGCGCGATGTAAGGCAGGATGCGTGTGTCATTGGCTCCCAGCGTGTATTCGGCACAGTCGCCGAGCGCATGGACATCCGCGGCGCTGGTTTCGCCGGTGGCGTCGACAAGGATGCCGCGAGCGGTTGCCAGTTGCGCGGCTTGCGCCAATCGCAGATCGGGCCGCAAGCCGACCGCAGACAGCACGATGTCGGTTTCAATTGCAGCGCCATCGGCCAGCGTTACCTGCAAGCCGTTGCCGATCCGGTCAATGCGGATGGCGGTGGTGCCCAGCCGCAAGGCGATGCCGCGCGCCTGCAGCGCGGCCTGCAATCCCTGCGACAGGGCAGGGGCGGCAAGCGCCGCCAACGGCAGCGGATTCGGATCGATCAGCGTTACCGCATGGCCGGCGCCGGCGAGATCGTCCGCGAATTCGCAGCCGATCAAACCGGCGCCGAGGATCGCCACGCGTGCCGTGGTTCCCGCCGTTGCAATGCGCGAGCGAAATGCCGCGTAATCGGCGACATGATTCACCGACAGCACTTCGCCGGCCGCATCGCCGTCGATCGCCAGCCGGATCGGCTGCGCGCCGACGGCAATCACCAGCTTTTCGTAGCCGAATTCGCCGGCCTCGGTGTCGATGATTTTCTTGCGGCTGTCGATGCCGTTGACTCTTGTGCCGGTGATGACCTGCGCATCCAGTTGCTCCGCCATCTGCACGGCGGTCTGGGTGACCAGTTGCGCGGCCAGCTTGTTTTGCGCGAACGCATTGGACAGCATCGGCTTCGAGTAAAAGCCGCCGTCATCGGCGGTGACAACGATCAGCGGCGTAATTTTGTCGAGCTTGCGGAATTCACGCGCCAGCGTATAGCCCGCCAGCCCGGCGCCGATGATGATGAGTGGTTTCATGTTTTCCCTTGCTGAGGTCATTCCTGCGCGGCCCCTAAATCAAATTTCCACCATGTCGAAATCGGCTTTCGCCACGCCGCAATCCGGGCATTCCCAGCCTGCCGGAATGTCATCCCATCGGGTGCCGGCGGCGATGCCTTCTTCCGGCAGGCCGGCGCTCTCGTCATAGATGAAGCCGCAAACGATGCATTGGTAAGTTTTCATATAGTGTCCTTCAAATTTTATTGGTCGGTGCCGGCGGCGTTTGCTTACGCTTTTGCCAGTTCGGTTGCGAGCGCGGCGCGATAATGGTTGGCATGGCGCTCTTCGACTTTCGCCAGCGCGGCGAAGCGTTTGGCGGCCATTTCCAGCGTACGCTTGAAGTTGGCCGCATGCTCTTTCGATTCGGCGATCTGTTCGTCGAACTCGGCGACCGCCGCCTGATTGCCTTCTTCCACCGCGAGGTGGCGGAACTTCGGATACATCTCGGTGTATTCGTAGGTCTCGCCTTCGATCGCGATTTCGAGCGACTTGGCCGGCGTCAGCTGCGCTTTCGGATACAGCAGATCGAGATGGCCGAACGCATGCATGACTTCCTGATCGGCGGTCTCTTCAAAGATTTTCGCGACGTCGCTGGCGCCGGCTTCGCGCGCCAGCTTGGCGAAGTAGCGGTACTTGATATGCGCCATCGATTCGCCGGCGAAGGCGGCTTCGAGATTGTCGATCGTGACGGATTTGGTGACTGCAGTCTGGTTTGCCATGATGTACTCCTGTGAGTGATAAACGGTTCCGGTTTGCTTATTGCAATGGGGATGAAGTAAATGATAGTCATCGTTTATCAATAAAGGAAATTGATTGTCTAAATTTATTCAATAGTATTTAATATATGGAAACATGATACTCGATAGCCCATGGCATTTCTACAGTATGGCTAAAAACCATGAATTCGTATAAATACGTATGAAACCGGCATACCCCCTCTGCTAAAATCGTAAGCTTTCCGTAAGTTATTAAAAAGGAAGGCAGCAGAGATGGATGCGCTCACAGACCAAAAAGAAGAAGTCCGCCAGCAGTTGCGTCAGGCAGCGCTCGAATATCACGAATTTCCGACTCCCGGCAAAATCAGCGTCACTCCCACCAAGCAGTTGACCAATCAGCGCGACCTGGCGCTGGCATATTCGCCGGGCGTCGCGGCTGCCTGCGAAGAAATCGTCGCCGATCCGGCGAACGCCTTCCGCTATACCGCGCGCGGCAACCTGGTCGCGGTCATCACCAACGGCACTGCCGTGCTCGGTTTGGGCAATATCGGCCCACTGGCCGCGAAGCCGGTGATGGAAGGCAAGGCGGTTCTGTTTAAAAAGTTCGCCGGCATCGACGTGTTCGATATCGAAATCAGTGAATCCGATCCAGACAAGCTGTGCGACATCATCGCGTCGCTGGAACCGACTTTCGGCGGCGTCAATCTGGAGGACATCAAGGCGCCCGAGTGTTTCTACATCGAGCGCAAGCTGCGCGACCGGATGAAAATCCCGGTCTTCCACGACGATCAGCACGGCACCGCGATCATCGTCGGCGCCGCGATCCTGAATGGGCTGAAAGTAGTCGGCAAAAATATCAACGAATGCAAACTGGTGGTGTCCGGTGCGGGTGCGGCGGCGCTGGCCTGCCTGGACCTGATCGTCGACCTCGGCTTCCCGATCGAAAATATCTACGTGACCGACCTGGCCGGCGTGGTCTACAAAGGGCGCGTCGAGCTGATGGACCCGGACAAGGAACGCTTCGCGCGGCCAACCGATGCGCGGTCGCTGGCGGAAGTGATTCCCGGCGCCGATATTTTCCTCGGCCTGTCGGCCGGCGGCGTGCTGAAACCGGAGATGGTCAAAAACATGGCGGCGCGTCCGCTGGTGCTGGCGCTTGCCAACCCGACCCCGGAAATCCTGCCGGAAGAAGTCAAGGCGGTCCGCGACGATGCCATCATGGCGACCGGCCGTTCCGATTATCCGAACCAGGTCAACAACGTTTTATGTTTTCCGTACATTTTCCGGGGCGCGCTCGATTGCGGCGCCACCACGATTACGCGCGAGATGGAAATCGCAACGGTGCGCGCGATCGCCGAACTGGCGCAGGCGGAACAGTCCGACATCGTTGCGACCACCTACGGCATCACCAATCTTTCGTTCGGCCCGGAATACATCATTCCGAAACCGTTCGATCCGCGCCTGATGATGAAAATCGCGCCGGCCGTCGCCAAAGCCGCTGAAGAATCCGGCGTTGCGTCGCGCCCGATCAAGGACATGCAGGCATACATCGATCGTCTGCAGCAATTCGTCTATCGCAGCGGCTCCTTCATGAAACCGATCTTTGCGGTTGCCAAGAAAGCGCCTGCCGCCAAAAAGCGCATCGTGTTTGCCGAGGCCGAAGAGGAGCGCGTGCTGCGCGCGGTGCAAGTGATCGTCGATGAAACGCTCGCGAAACCGATTCTGGTCGGCCGGCCGGCGGTTCTGGCGCAGCGCATCGAAAAATTCGGCTTGCGCCTGCGTCCCGATGTCGATTTCGAAGTGATCAATCCCGAGTTCGACGAACGCTATCGCGATTACTGGGAAACCTATCTGGCGATGACGATCCGCAAAGGCATCACGCAGCAATATGCGAAGCTGGAAATGCGCCGGCGCCACACGCTGATCGGCGCGATGATGATCCACAAGGGCGACGCCGACGGCATGATTTGCGGCACCTACGGCACCACCGACCTGCACTTGAAATACATCGACCAGGTATTGGGCAAGCGCGACGGCGTCAACGTCTATGCGGCCATGAACGGCTTGATTCTGCCCGACCGCCAGGTAGTGCTGGTGGATACGCATGTGAATGAAAATCCGACTGCCGCGCAACTGGCGGAAATCACGATCCTGGCGGCGGAAGAAATGCGGCGCTTCGGGTTGAAGCCGCGCGCGGCGTTGCTGTCGCATTCCAATTTCGGCACCAGCAACAGCGAATCGGCGCGCAAGATGCGTGCCGCGCTCGGCATCATCCGTGATCTGGCGCCGGACCTTGAAATCGACGGCGAAATGCATGGCGATTCTGCGCTCGATCCGGCGCTGCTGAAATCGGTCATGCCCGATTCGCCGTTGAAACGCGATGCCAACCTGCTGGTGCTGCCGAACATCGACGCCGCCAACATTTCGTACAACCTGCTCAAGACCGCTTCCGGCAACGGCATCGCGATCGGCCCGATATTGCTTGGATGCGCGAAGCCGGTCCATATCCTGACGCCGTCGGCAACGGTGCGGCGGATCGTGAACATGACCGCGTTATGCGTGGTGGATGCGGTGTCGCAGCGATAAGCCGCGTATCGCAGGGTCTTCATCCGCGAAAAGCCGTTCTTCCGAATAAAGGGGGAACGGCTTTTTATATCAGTGACTGATGTTGCGTACGTTCGTAGTGGACCATGCTTGATATCACAGATAAGGCGATACAGCGAAGTGCGGCTGCTTATTTTTTGACGGATCGCAGCATGGCGCTCGAACGCTTGGCGGTTGCCTTCTCCTTGCGGTAAATCGCGGCCCATGACGGATGCCCGGCTTCCGACGGCAGCAGTTCGAACGCAGGGGCGAGGTTGAATATCGCGCGGAATTCGCTGCGGCAATGGATTTTTTTCCGCGTCAGGCAAGACGCGAACGCGATGTACTTGTGAGCGCGGATTTCGTCGGCTTTATCGGTCAGTCCGCTCTTGACCGACAACTGCAGCGCAGCGATCGATTCCTTGTAACGGCCGGCATCATATTCGCTGATGCCTTCCGCCAGTTTCTGCTGCGCCGTGCTCGCCAGAAAGCGTTCGCCGCGCGCAACAGCCCGTTGATCTTCAAGCGCCCCCTTGATCGAACGCCACACCGGTCCCCAGCCAGGATGGGCAGCTTCGTTCGGCGCCAGGTCGAACTTCGGATCGATCTTCAGGATCGCCTGAAACTGATCGCGGCATTGCGTTTCGCGGTTGCTGGTGCAATCAATGAAGGCGATATGCTTGCGCGCATCGATGGCTTCGGCCAACGCCAATCGATCGCTCGATAATGCCGCATCAAGATCGGCGAACGCAGCGTCGAAGCGATTTTCCCGGTAACGGGCCAGCCCTTGCTGATAGCGCGCCTGCGCTTCCGCGCCTGATAAACCGGGCCGGCTGTCGACGGCCTGTTGTCTGGGTATCAGCGAGCAGCCGGCCAGCAAGGCAATCGCCAGCGGCACAAGAAGTTTCCGCAAGATTCGCATCGGATTCGTTTTCATCGTTCGTCAAAAAACATAATGGATTGTCGTTTCAGCGCTGCTCCTGACCTCAACGGTTTGCCTGTGCGGCGTGAACTGGCCGTTGCGGATTTCGATGCGGTGCCTGCCCGGCGCGAGGCTGAGCGATTTCAGCGGCGGCGTGGCGCCGAATTTGCTGCCGTCCACGTAGATTTCACCCCATGGCCGGACCGCCAGCTTTACGGTGCCCGGTTTCGCTGCCGGCGTCGCATTGGTGGCGTTTTGTCCCGGTTTTTCGGTGTGTTTTTCAACCGCGGGGATTGGCGATACCGCGGCAGAAGGCCGTGCGTTTTTTTCGACAGTCGCGGTGGAGGAAAACGCCGCTACTTTCTGCAACTGGGCTTTAATCGGCCCGCCCGATTCGGGACCAGTGTCGAATTCGGACGATGCCGCCGCAATCGGCACATCCGTCCTGATCGGATCCGACTGGATGGTCCACGACCATACCGCACCGGTGATCGCCATGGTGCAGATCGCCAGCGCAATCAGTCCGGGACGGGAAGCGAAACGTTTCCGCGAAGACGATGCGGCATGCATGTTCGATCCGTGCGCCGGCGGCGCGGACATTTTCTGCGCTGACGTCAATGATGAAACCGTGGTGGGTTCATCCGGGTTTCTGGCGCGCGACCGGTCCCTGATTTTTTCCGTCAGTTGCTCGGTCAGTTTTTCGGCGCCGGCTGCCGGACCGAAGCGATACACTTCGTGTTCGCGCACATGCTTGTCATGCCGCATGCCTTCGTACACGAAAAGTTTGGTGTAGTCGCGCGAAAACCTTGAAATGATGTCGTAATACGAATGCGACACCATGACCTGTCCCGGTTCCGAAAAGCTCATCACGCGCTGCGCATCGTTGACGCCGTCGCCGATCATGTTGGTATGGCTGTTGATGTCGCGCACCATTTTCAGCGGGCCGAGATTGATGCCCATTCGCACGAAACCCGGCTCGCCAAGGGTTGCCTTGCCGGCATCGATCGCATCGCGCAACGACAGCGCGGCAAACAGCGCATCTTCCGGATCGCCGAGGAAAGCGATGCCGGCGCCGTCGCCGGTATCGACCATGATGCGTTCATTCGGCGCGACGTTCTGCACCGCGTCGCTCAGCAGGTTATTGAACAGCTCCTTGATCGCCAGTTGGTCCGGCACCGTTCTGCACGAATAGCCGACGATATCGATGAACAGCACGCTGCCGATAAAGGTGCGGTTCAGCTGCTGGGCGGACGAAGGCAAATTTTTCATGCTGGAAAGTTTCCTCATGCAAACCAAAGGTCGCATAAGCCGCGATTCTACGGAGAAATTTCTTGCTTTCTTTGATATAAAGCAAACTTTCCATCAAGTATGTTGGTCAGAGGGAATTTAGTTCAGACGATGCTGTCCGGTTCGCTATTTCCGGACCGGCACCCGCCCGGTTTGCACGATCGAAGCGGCACGGTCGCAGTGTCCCGGCTGGTCGTCAAAGAAGATATGCGGCTTGAATGCAGCCAACACCGCCGATTTCGCGACGCCGCCCATGAAGAAGGTCTCGTCGATCGCGACATCCCATGCGCGCAATGTGCGTATCACCCGCTCGTGCGCCGGCGACGAACGCGCGGTGACCAGCGCGGTGCGGATCGGCGCCGCGCGGCCATCGGCGGTCTTGAAGTTGTTCTGAATGAAGGACAGCGCTTTCAGCAGGCGGGCGAACGGGCCTTCCGGCAGCGGCTTCATCGCATTTTCGCGTTCATGGCTTTCGAATGCCTCGATCCCCTGGGTCTGGAAAATCCGTTCCGACTCGTCCGAAAAAATCACCGCGTCGCCATCGAATGCGATCCTGATCTGCCCAAGCTCTTCCAGCGCATTGTCGGGCTTCTGATACAGCAGCGCGGAAGCGACGCCGGAATCGACCGCCGCCTGCACGTCGTCTTCATGCAGCGATAAAAACAGGCTGACATTGAATGCCTGCAGATACGGCGCCAGCGACGCGCCGCCGGATAATGCGGCGCGCGTGATGTCGAGGCCGTAATGCTCTATCGAATTGAAAATACGCATCGATGTCTCGGACGAGTTGCGCGACATGATGACGACTTCGACGAAGCGCTGGTTATGCGTCAGTACATTCAGCTTCAGCAGCGCGCGCACCAGCGCAAAGCCGGCGCCCAGTTTCAGGATGGCATTTTCATTGTCGAGCTGATGCCGCCGGTACGCTTCCAGGCCTTCGGTGCGAAAGATCGCTTCTTCGGCTTCCAGGTCGAACAGCGCACGGGATGAGATGCCGACGACCAGCAGATTATCGAGAGAGACGGGCATAAGGCGCTGTTTTCATCGCAGGGAAGGAAGAAGTTCTATCGTGGTTGCGGCTCTCAATATAGCAAACAACCGGAACGCTGATCGCCGTGTCCGCAAAACTTTCGACAGCTTGCCATCGCGCGCAAGAAATCATGGCAGCAGCACCGATAATTCCTGCGAACCCCTCAACAGCACCGGCAGGAATTCTTCTTCCATCTGGCGGCTGGTGACGCGGGAAGCCTGCGCGCCGACATTCAATGCCGCCACCACCGCGCCGGATGCGCCGCGCACCGGCACCGCGATCGAGCGCAAGCCGACTTCCAGTTCTTCGTCGATGATCGCAAAGCCGTTCCGGCGCACGTCGGCCAGAATTTCCTTCAACCGCTTTGCGGACACCACGGTGCGTTCGGTATAGGCGCGCAATTTCACCTTGTCCAGATACGCCTTGAGCGCGTCGTCCGGCATGTGCGCGAGCATCACGCGGCCGAGCGACGTGCAATACGCCGGCAGGCGGCTGCCGGTGTTCAGCGCGACCGACATGATGCGCGACGTGGCCGAGCGCGACACGTACAGCACTTCATTGTCGTCGAGCACCGCCAGCGAGCATGATTCGTTCAATGTGCGGCTGATGCCGTTCAGGCACGGCTGCGCGGACACCGTCAGTGGCGTCGATGACAGATAGGAATAACCGAGCGTGAGCACCTTGGGTTTCAGCGAAAAATTGTTGGCGTCGGAATCGGCGTAGCCCAGTTGCTTCAGCGTATGTAGGCAGCGCCGCACCGCCGCGCGCGGGATGCCGGTCTTGTGGCTGATCTGCGCAATCGTCAGGCTGCGGCGCTGATCGCTGAATGCCCGCACGACCGCCAGCCCGCGCGCCAGCGACGTCATGAAGCTGGGATCGGTCAGCGCATCGATTTCTTCGGCGATGGTCAATAGCTTTGCTTGCGGCGGGGTAGCGGCGGCGTCGGGCGTCGCAGCCTGTCCGGCGTCCCGCTTGCTCAGGGTTTTTGTCATGATGCATTCCGCTTATTTGCATTCCGTTCGGCGACCGCACACATTTCAATCGGCCTTATTGACGGCGTGCAGTCGTTATGAAAAACTAAAAATGTTCTATAAACAGACATTAGTTCGTTTATCGAACGACGTCAATCTTGAAACGCATGATAAGCGAGATGCAAACGTGATCAATAAAATTGTCGGCTCGCTGGAAGCGGCGGTAGCCGACGTGAAAGATGGCGCGACCGTGATGATCGGCGGCTTCGGCAATGCCGGCATGCCGTCGGCGCTGATCGATGCGCTGATCGGGCAGGGTGCGCGCGACCTGACCATCGTCAACAACAACGCCGGTAACGGCGACACCGGGCTGGCCGCGCTGCTCAAGGCGAGGCGCGTGCGCAAGATCATCTGTTCGTTTCCGCGTCAGGCCGATTCGCATGTATTCGATGCGCTGTACCGCGCCGGCGAGATCGAACTGGAGTTGACGCCGCAGGGCAATCTGGCCGAGCGCATCCGTGCCGCAGGGGCCGGCATCGGCGGCTTTTTTTCGCCGACCGGCTACGGCACGCTGCTGGCCGAAGGCAAGGAAATCCGATTGATCGATGGCCGGCATTACGTGCTGGAGTCGCCGATCCATGCCGACATTGCGCTGATCAAGGCGCATCGCGGCGACCGCTGGGGCAATCTGGTCTATCGCAAGACGGCACGCAATTTTGGGCCGATCATGGCGATGGCCGCCAGGTGCACGATTGCGCAGGTGAGCGAAGTGGTTGCGCTCGGGGAACTCGATCCGGAAGCGATCGTTACGCCCGGCATTTTTGTGCAGCGTATCGTCGCGCAGGAGAAACCGTGATGCAGCGTTTTACCCGCGACCAGATCGCCGCCCGCGTGGCGCGCGATATTCCCGAAGGCGCTTATGTCAATCTTGGCATCGGTCTGCCAACCATGGTGGCGAACCATCTGCCGCAAGAGCGCGAAGTGTTCTTGCATAGCGAGAACGGTTTGCTCGGCATGGGGCCGGCGCCGGCGCCGGGCGAAGAAGACGAGGACCTGATCAATGCCGGCAAGCAGCCGGTCACGCTGCTGACCGGCGGCGCCTATTTCCATCATGGCGACTCGTTCGCGATGATGCGCGGCGGCCATCTGGATATCTGCGTGCTCGGCGCGTTCCAGGTATCGGCCGGTGGCGATCTTGCCAACTGGCATACCGGCGCGCCGGATGCGATTCCTGCGGTAGGCGGCGCGATGGATCTGGCGATCGGCGCCAGGCAAGTGTTCGTGATGATGGAACACCAGACCAAAAGCGGCGACAGCAAAATCGTCGCACAATGCAGTTATCCGCTGACCGGCGTCGGCTGCGTCAATCGCATTTATACCGATCTGGCCGTGCTGGATGTAACTGCGGATGGGTTGGCGGTGCGCGAAATCATTGATGGCCTGGCATTTGACGAGTTGCAGAAAATAACCGGTGTGCCGTTGATCGATCGCCGATGAGTCGGCATTGATCCGGCATATCATCCATCAACCAGTAAACTACGTATCATTGAAACCATGACTATCGACGCCTTCATCTGCGATGCAATTCGCACTCCCATCGGCCGCTACGGCGGCGCATTCAAGGACGTCCGCGCCGACGACCTCGGTGCAATACCGTTGCGCGCGCTGATGCTGCGCAATCCCGGCGTCAACTGGACCGAAGTGCAGGATGTGATCTACGGCTGCGCCAATCAGGCCGGCGAAGACAACCGCAACGTTGCGCGCATGTCGGCGCTGCTGGCCGGACTGCCGCCGGAAGTGCCGGGCGCCACCATCAACCGGCTGTGCGGCTCCGGCATGGACGCGGTCGGCACCGCCGCGCGAGCGATCAAGTCCGGCGAAACCAGCCTGATGATCGCCGGCGGCGTCGAATCGATGACGCGCGCGCCGTTCGTGATGGGCAAGGCCGACAGCGCGTTTTCGCGCAATGCGAATCTGTTCGACACCACCATCGGCTGGCGCTTCGTCAATCCGCTGATGAAGGCGCAATACGGCGTGGATTCGATGCCGGAAACCGCCGAAAACGTGGCGACCGATTACCACGTCAGCCGCGCCGATCAGGATCTGTTTGCCGCAGCGAGCCAGGCCAAGGCTGCCGCCGCGCAGCAGAACGGCATCCTCGCGCAAGAGATGACGCCGGTAGTGATTCCGCAGAAAAAAGGGGAGATCATCACCGTATTGCAGGACGAACATCCGCGTGCAACCAGTGTCGAAGCGCTCGCCAGACTGAAGGGCGTGGTGCGGCCGGACGGCACCGTGACGGCGGGCAATGCATCGGGCGTCAACGACGGCGCCTGCGCACTGCTGCTTGCCAGCGAAGCGGCCGCGCGGCGTCACGGCTTGACGCCGAAGGCGCGCGTCGTCGGCATGGCGACCGCAGGCGTCGCGCCGCGCGTGATGGGCATCGGCCCGGCGCCGGCCACGCAGAAGCTGTTGCAGCAGTTGGGCATGACGATCGATCAGATGGATGTGATCGAGCTCAATGAAGCATTCGCCGCGCAGGGGCTGGCGGTGCTGCGCATGCTGGGTTTGCAGGACAACGATCCGCGCGTCAATCCGAACGGCGGCGCGATCGCGCTGGGTCATCCGCTCGGCATGAGCGGCGCGCGGCTGGTCACCACGGCGATGTATCAGCTGCATCGTACCGGCGGCCGCTTTGCGCTGTGCACGATGTGCATCGGCGTCGGGCAGGGCATCGCGATGATCATCGAACGTGTTTGATGCGATCGGTATTGCCGAATAAGAATCAGGAGACATGCATGGTTGAATTAGCGCAATACCGCCGCCCGTTCCACGGCACCCAGCCGGACTATCTGTATGCGCCGTACGGCTCGACCGTGAAGCGCGCGCCGGCGAAACCGTTGATCCTGCTGCCGCAAACCTTGTCCGAAGTGACCGGCCCGGTATTCGGCCACGACGACATCCGGGCCGGCGACAACGACCTGACGCATCAGCACGGCGGCGATCCGCTCGGCGAACGCATCGTCGTCACCGGGCGCGTGCTTGATGAAAACGGCAAGCCGGTTTCCAATGCGCTGGTCGAGTTGTGGCAAGCCAATGCGGCCGGACGCTATCCGCACAAGAACGACAATCACGATGCGCCGCTCGATCCGAATTTCAGCGGCGGCGGACGCACGCTGACCGGCGCCGACGGCCGCTACCGATTCCTGACGATCAAGCCCGGCGCCTATCCGTGGCGCAATCATCACAACGCCTGGCGTCCCGCGCACATTCATTTTTCGCTGTTCGGCCATGCGTTCGCCACGCGGCTGGTGACGCAGATGTATTTTCCCGGCGACCCGCTGCTACCCTACGATCCGATGTTTACCAGCATCCCCGACGAAAGGGCGCGCAATCGCCTGATCTCGACGTTCGACTGGGAAGCCACCACGCCCGAACACGCACTCGGATATCGCTTCGATATCGTGCTGCGCGGCCGCAACGCCACACCGATGGAGAAATGACATGAGCCTGCAAATGACGTCATCGCAAACCGTCGGCCCGTATCTGCATATCGGCACCGACTGGCTGACGATCGCCGATCTGGTCGGCGGCAATGTCAGCGGCGAGCGCATCGTGATCGAAGGCCGTCTGCTCGACGGCAACGGCAGCCCGGTGGCCGATGGCCTGATCGAAATCTGGCAAGCCAATGCTCACGGCAAGTATGCGCATCCGGACGACACGCGCGATCTGCCGCTGGAGTCCGGCTTCAGGGGCTTCGGCCGGGTGCCGACCGACGGCAACGGTTTCTTCCGGTTCGCCACGATCAAGCCGGGACGCGTGCCGGGGCCGAACGGCACGCTGCAGGCGCCGCATATCGCCGTGTCGATCTTCGCGCGCGGCTTGCTCAAGCAGCTTGTCAGCCGCATTTATTTTCCGGATGCCGAAGGCAACGCCGACGATCCGGTGCTGGCGATGGTGCCGGCCGAACGGCGCGGCACGTTGATCGCGCGACCGGTTCCGGGCAAGGCCGGCGTGCTGGAATGGAGTGTCGTGATGCAGGGCGAAGCCAACGGTCAGGGCGAAACGGTTTTTTTCGATATCTAAGCTCGACTTTATCCATTTGCAGACATCCTCCCAAGGGGTGCGCCTATTGAGAGTTGAATTTTTCAATGTCTGGGCAGTTCCACGACATTCAAAAAAGCCGCTGATTCTCGACGCCCGCCCTCTACTAGGGGCGGCCCGCAAATGGATAAAGTCGAGCTAAGAAGGTATGCAAAAGTTTTTTGACAAATCCTGCTGCACTTGTATTTCACCCCCTCGCCCGCTTGCGGGAGAGGGTTGGGGAGAGGGTGATCGCAAGAGAGATGGCCTTGGCAAATCCCCTCTCCCCCCGCCCCTCTCCCGCAAGCGGGCGAGGGGAGTATCAGGCGCGGCATGTCAAAAGACTTTTGCTCACCTGCTTGGTATTCTCATTCCGTTCCGGTAACCGACGCATTGAAACAATGACTTCCTCCAATCTGACCGGCCCGATGTTCTCGACCGATGCGATGCAGCGCATATTTTCCGATCGCGCGTGCATACAGCGCATGCTGGATTTCGAAGCGGCGCTGGCGCGCGCCGAAGCCGCGCATGGCGTGATTCCGGCGGACGCAGTGGCGGCTATCGCGCAGTGCTGCGATGTCGCGCAGATCGATTTGGTGGCGCTTGCGCAAGCAGCAGCGCCGGCCGGCAACCTGGCGATTCCGCTGGTGAAGCAGTTGACTACGCGGGTCGCGCAAGTCGATGCCGACGCTGCGAAATATGTGCACTGGGGCGCCACCAGCCAGGATGCGATCGATACCGGCCTCGTGCTGCAATTGCGCGATGCGCTCGATTACATCGATGCCGATCTGGCGCAACTGGCCGATGCGCTCGCGCAACTGGCCCGGCAACATCGGGATACGCTGGTGGTCGGCCGCACCTGGATGCAGCATGCATTGCCGACCACGTTCGGGCTGAAAGCGGCCGGTTGGCTCGATGCGATATTGCGCCATCAGGATCGGATGGCTACCTTGCGCGCGCGCTCGCTCGCGCTGCAATTCGGCGGCGCTGCCGGCACATTGGCCAGCCTTGGCGCGCACGGCATGCAGGTCGCCGCAACGCTGGCTGCGGAGCTCGGACTGATGCTGCCCGATGCGCCGTGGCATGCCGAGCGCGACCGCGTGGCGGAAGTCGCTACCGTGCTCGGCCTGCTGACCGGCACGCTGGGCAAGATGGCGCGCGACATTTCACTGCACATGCAGACCGACGTGGCCGAAGCGTCCGAACCGGTTGCAGCCGGGCGCGGCGGTTCTTCGACCATGCCGCACAAGCGCAATCCGGTCGGCTGCGCGGTCGCGCTGGCGGCGGCGGTGCGGGTGCCCGGACTGGTTTCCGCGATGCTGTCCGGCATGGTGCAGGAGCATGAGCGCGGGCTCGGCGGCTGGCAGGCCGAATGGGATACGCTGCCGCAGATCGTGCAGCTGACTGCGGGCGCAGTGCAGCAGATGCGGCAAGTGGCGTCCGGCCTCAGCGTCGATGCCGAGCGCATGCGCATCAATCTCGATGCGACGCATGGCCAGATCATGGCGGAAGCCGTCACGCTGGCATTGGGCGGAAAAATCGGCCGCATGGCGGCGCACCAGCTTGTCGAACGCGCTTGCCGCGAGGCCGATTCGACCGGGCGGCATTTGCGCGAGGTACTTGTGCAGGATCCGCAAGTCAGTGCGGCATTGCCGGCCGGCGCAATCGACCGGCTGTTCGATCCGGCCGGCTACACCGGCGCAGCGGCGGCGTTCGTCGATCGCGTGCTGCAAACCCATCAGCGCCGCAACGCAAACTTTCATCAGGAGTGACGATCATGGCCATCATGGAAATCGGCAACGTGCAACTGCATTACCAGATCGAGGGCAAGGACGATGCCCCGTTTCTCATCCTGTCGAATTCGCTCGGCACCGAACTCGGCATGTGGGCGCCGCAGATGCCCGCATTGCTTGAACATTTTCGGGTGCTGCGCTACGACACGCGCGGCCACGGGCAATCGTCGGTGCCGCCCGGTCCGTACAGCATCGCGCAACTGGGCGGCGACATCATCGCGCTGATGGATCGCCTGAGGATCGCGCGCGCCCATTTTTGCGGATTGTCGATGGGCGGCATGACCGGCATGTGGCTCGCGGCACATCATCCGGCGCGCATCGACCGGCTGGTGCTGAGCAATACCGCCGCCAGGATCGGCGCCCCGGAAGCGTATGACGCGCGTATCGAGAAGGTGCTGAACGAGAGCATGGAAGCCGTCGTGCCGGCAGTGCTCGACCGCTGGTTTACGCCTGATTTCCAGAACTATGCGCCAAAGCAGGTTGAGATAGTGCGCGGCATGCTGCTGCGCATGTCCGATGCCGGTTATGCGGCGAGTTGCGCGGCGGTGCGCGACATGGACCAGCGCGACGGGTTGGGCGGTATCGTCGCACCGACGCTGGTCATCGCCGGCAAGCACGACAAGGCGACGCCGCCGGCAGAAGGCAAGCTGATCGCGCAGCGCATTCCCGGCGCGCGATATGTCGAATTGAATGCGGCGCATCTGTCGAACTGGGAAGTGGCGCAGCGCTTTACCGACAATGTCGTGAATTTTCTGACTGCCTGACTGCAAGGGAAATGAACATGGATGAACAGGAACGCCACGCAAACGGAATGACGGTGCGCCGTGCAGTGCTGGGCGATGCGCACGTCGATCGTGCGCAGGGCAAGCGCACCGAACTGACCACCGAGTTCCAGGACCTGATCACGCGCTATGCATGGGGTGAGATCTGGACGCGCCCCGGCCTGCCGCGCCATACGCGCAGCCTGCTGACGATTTCGATGATGGTCGCGCTCAATCGTGAAGAAGAATTGAAGCTGCATTTGCGGGCGGCGGCCAACAACGGCGTAACGCGCGACGAGATCAAGGAAGCGCTGTTGCAGGCCGCGATTTATTGCGGTGTGCCGGCGGCGAATTCCGCGTTTCAGATGGCGCAGGACGTGTTCGATCAGATGGATCTGGATGCCGCGAAATAGGTGGCCGGGCAAAGTGGATAGAGCGAACACGCACAACAAACAGTTCATCTGGGTTTTTATGAGTGGCAGGAACGCTAACGCGCATTGTTTGCAATGGAAAAGTAGATTGATGGTTAGCGTAGCGAACCCCAACGATGTGCGTCCAGTGTTGGGGTTCGCTACGCTAACCACCAACCTACGACCGGAGGAAGCCCCTTTTCGGGACAATTCAACGTCCTCTGAACCTAGAATAAAACCTGATAATTTTAGGGCTTACGAAAAACATGCCCCGAGATAGTCTGTTCAGCCCCGATCCAAACGGTAATTTCGTTATTTAAAATTCCGTTCGTCCTGAGTAGCGCAGCGTATCGAAGGATCGTGGTACGCAACCAGTCCTTCGATACGCTGCGCTACTCAGGACGAACGGACCTACTCACACCCCAAAGGGTGCCCCGGGACGAACGGTTCGTTGGGGCCGACAAATCAGGTACATCATTGTGATTTGCGTAAGTCCTAAATTTAAAAAAGGAGACAGCATCATGCAATTTTCAATAACCGTCTTAGAGAACAGGCCGCTATGCTGAGCAACCTCATTGGCGTCCTGTTCGACGGCATCGCCTACGGCAGCCTGCTGTTCCTGATCAGCGTCGGGCTGTCGGTGACGATGGGCCTGATGAATTTCGTCAATCTCGCGCACGGCGCATTCGCGATGCTCGGCGGCTATGTGTGCGTGACGCTGCTGTCGCGGCTCGGCGTGCCGTTCCTGCTGTCGCTGCCGGTCGCCTTCATTGCCAGCGCCGTGGCCGGCCTGATCCTGGAACGCCTGCTATATCGGCGTCTGTACAAGGCCAGCCATCTCGACCAGGTGCTGTTCTCGATCGGCCTCACCTTTATGGCGGTCGCCGGTGCGACGTACATCTGGGGACCGTCGCAGCAGCCGGTGCGCCTGCCCGACTGGCTGCGCGGACAGGTCGCCATCTTCGGGCTCGATGTCGGCGCCTACCGGCTGTTCCTGATCGGCGTCGTCGTCGCCATCACGCTGGCGCTCGGCTGGCTGATCGAACGCACCCGCTTCGGCGCGCAGATCCGCGCCTCGGTCGACAATCAGCAGGCGTCGGCCGGGCTCGGCATCAACGTCAGCCGCGTGTTTTCCCTGACGTTCGCGCTCGGTTCCGGTCTGGCCGGACTCGGCGGCGGACTCGGCATCGACGTGCTGGGGCTCGACCCGACCTTCCCGATCAAGTACATGGTGTATTTCCTGCTGGTGGTGGCGGTCGGCGGCGCCGGCACCATCAAGGGGCCGCTGTTCGCGGCGCTGATCCTCGGCGTGTTCGATGTGGCCGGCAAATATTACGTGCCGGAGATCGGCGCGTTCGTGATCTATGGCTTGATGGTGCTGATGCTGCTGCTGTTTCCGGCCGGCCTGATCGGGAGGCGCGCATGACATCCCGGTCAAAGCATCGCTTGCCGCACGACCGCTGGACGCCGCTGGAAATCGCCTTCTGGCTGATGCCGGTCGCGTCCTTTTTCCTGTTCCCCGGCTATCTGGTGCTGATCGCGCAAATCATGATCGTCGGCCTGTTTGCAATCTCGCTCGATCTGATTCTCGGCTATGCCGGCATCGTGTCGCTCGGCCATGCCGCCTTCTTCGGCCTCGGCGCCTACACCGCCGGGCTGCTGGCTGTGCACGGCTGGGGCGAACCGATCACCGGCCTGCTGCTGGCGGCGGCGGTGGCGGCGCTGTTCGGCTTCCTGACCAGCTTTCTGGTGGTGCGCGGACAGGACCTGACGCGGCTGATGGTCACGCTCGGCATCGGACTGATGCTGTTCGAAGCGGCCAACAAGGCGGCCTTCCTCACCGGCGGCGTCGATGGCTTGTCCGGCATGATGGTCGGCAAGCTGTTCGGCGTGTTCGAATTCGATCTGTTCGGCAAGACCGCATTCTGGTACAGCTTCGCGGTACTGTTCCTGCTGTTCGTCGTCTTGCGCCGGCTGGTGCATTCGCCGTTCGGCCTCGGGCTGATCGGCATACGCGAAGGCGGCAGACGGATGCCCGCCATCGGCGCCGACGTCAACCGGCGGATGACCGTCATCTTCACGCTCGGCGCCGCAATCGCCGGCGTGGCCGGCGCATTGCTGGCGCAGACCACGCAGTTCGTCGGCCTCGATGCGCTCGGCTTTGCGCGCTCGGCGGAATTGCTGATCATTCTGGTGCTGGGCGGCACCGGGCGTCTGTACGGCGCGCTGGTCGGCGCGGCCGTCTTCATGCTGGCGCAGGACTACATCGCCGGTCTGAATCCGGCCTACTGGCAATTCTGGATCGGGCTGCTGCTGGTCGTGATCGTGCTGTTCGCGCGCGGCGGCATACTCGGCGGGCTGGAAAAGATAGCGGCAAGATTGACGCGTCGCCCGGCGGAGGGAAAAGCATCGTGAATACCACATTGCGCACACAGGGCTTATCCAAGCAGTGGGGCGCCTTCAAGGCCAACAGCGACATCTCGCTTACCTTCGTCCCCGGCGCACGCCACGCATTGATCGGGCCCAACGGCGCCGGCAAGACCACCTTCATCAATCTGCTGACCGGCAGTTTCGCGCCATCCGGCGGTCAGGTGTTTTTCGGCGACGAAGACATCACCGCGTTGCCGCAGCATCAGCGCGTCAAGCGCGGCATGACGCGCACGTTCCAGATCAACACGCTGTTCGCCGGCCTGACGGTGCTCGAATCGATCGTGCTGGCGATCTGCGAACGCCAGCGCCGGCATTACGTCTGGTACCAGACCGTGGCGCAGCAGCGCGCAGCGATCGATGAAGCGATGGCGCTGCTCGGCTCGCTCAAGCTGCAGCGCGATGCCGATACCGTCACGCGCAGCCTGCCGTACGGCAAGCAGCGGCTGGTGGAAATCGCGCTGGCACTGGCCACCAAGCCGAAAGTCTTGCTGCTGGATGAGCCGGCCGCCGGCATACCGTCGGCCGAAAGCGCCGAACTGTTCGAAGTCATCGCGCAGTTGCCGCGCGACGTGACGATTGTATTCATCGAACACGACATGGGACTGGTGTTCCGGTTCGCCGAGCGCATCACCGTGCTGGTCGGCGGCAAGGTGCTGACCGAAGGCACGCCGGCCGAAATCGCCGCCGACAAGCGCGTCAAGGAAGTGTATCTGGGAGAAGCGGAACATGAGTGAACTGCTGTCGCTCGATAACGTGACCGCCGGCTACGGCGAAGCGGTGGTGCTGGAAGGCATTTCATTTGCACTGCAGGAAGGCGACAGCCTCGCGCTGCTGGGGCGCAACGGTGTCGGCAAATCGACGCTACTGGTGACGCTGATGGGCCTGACGCAACTGCATCGCGGCGCAATCCGCTGGTGCGGCGGCGACATCGCGCGCGTGCCGACGCACCGCCGCGCGCAGGCCGGCCTGGGCTGGGTGCCGCAGGAGCGTTTCATGTTTCCGTCGCTGACGGTAGAAGAACATCTGACGGTGGTGGCGCGTCCGGGCAAATGGACGCTGGCGCGCATCTACGACGTGTTTCCGCGCCTGCACGAGCGGCGCGCCAACATGGGCAACCAGTTGTCCGGCGGCGAACAGCAGATGCTGGCGATTGCGCGCGCGCTGATGACCAATCCGCGCCTGCTGCTGCTCGACGAACCGATGGAAGGACTGGCGCCGATCATCGTGCAGGAATTGCTGCGCGTGATCCGCGCGCTGATCAAGGATGAAGGCTTGTCGGTGATCGTGGTCGAACAGCATGCGCGGCTGGCACTGTCGATCACGCAGCGCGCCATCGTGCTTGATCGCGGCTGCATCGTGCATGATTCGGACAGCGCCAGCCTGATGGCCGATGCGGCAACGCTCGATAGACTGGTGGCGGTCGCATAATGAGTAGAAGTCATTTCATTAGTAGGCGCATGTGCGAACGGATCTGGGCGGCGCAGCGCGTTGTTGGGCCGCTCGCAAAGGGAACCACCCTTTGCATCGCGCCCCGCCTAGCGCTGCATCCCCCCAGACACCGCTCACCCATACACCTACTAATGAAATGACTTCTAGAAACGATGCACTGATAGACGCGGAAGCAAACGATCACGATGACGACACTGCATCTTTGCCGCCGCCCGCATCGCGCCTGCTGCTGATCATCGCGCTGTTCCTGGTCGGCATGAATCTGCGGCCGGCCATTTCCAGCCTGGCGCCGGTGCTGGCCGCGGTACGCAGCGGCACCGGCATGTCGTCCGCGACGGCCGGGATACTGACGACATTGCCGGTCCTCTGTTTCGGCGTATTCGCGATCTTCGCGCCGCGGCTGGCGCGCCGGCATTCATCCGAACGGATTGTGTTGTACGGCTTGCTGATACTGGCGATCGGCATCGGTTTGCGCAGCTTCTTCGGCATTCCGGGGCTGTTCGCCGGCACGGCCATCGCAGGCGCGAGCATCAGCATCATCATGGTGCTGTTGCCCGGCATTATCAAGCGCGACTTTCCCGATCAGGCCGGCACGATGACGGGCGTCTACACGATGGCGTTATGCCTGGGCGCAGCGCTCGCGGCAGGCGCCACGGTGCCGCTCCAGAACCTGGCCGGCGGCGATTGGCGGCCGGCGCTTGCTTTCTGGCTAGTGCCGGCGCTGATCGCGGCGTTCTTCTGGTGGCCGCAGCTGCGCCGCAATGCGCATCATGCCGCACAGGTGCATTACGCGGTGCGCGGCTTGCGTTCCAGCGCGCTGGCCTGGCAGCTCACGATTTACATGGGCGCGCAGTCGGCCTTGGCATATTGCGTGTTCGGATGGCTGCCGACGATTCTGATCGATCGCGGCATGCAGCCGCTGGCGGCGGGTTTCGTGCTGTCCGTGTCGATTGGCGTGCAGATCGTCACCGCGCTCGGCGGTCCCTGGCTGGCGACGCGCGGACGCGATCAGCGCGCCGCCATCGCGTTCATGCTCGGCATGACGCTGGCCGGACTGATCGGCTGCCTCTATGCGCCGCTCGATGCGATCTGGCCGTGGGCGATCCTGCTGGGCCTGGGGCAGGGCGGCAGCTTCAGCGTGGCGCTGACGCTGATCGTGCTGCGCGCACCCAATGCGCATGTCGCCGCTTCGCTGTCGGGCATGGCGCAGGGCTTCGGCTACTCGATGGCGGCGCTCGGCCCGCTCGCGGTCGGCGTGCTGCATGATCTCAGCCACGACTGGAATACCGTCGCGGTTTTTTTAGTGGCAACGTTGATCGTTTCGCTGATCGCCGGAATGGGCGCCGGAAGAAATCTGTTTGTCGATGCGACAGTCGAACGGTTGAATTGATGGCGCGGCATTCAGAGGCTTGCGACGCGGAGATTGTGTCAAAGCCTCTGATGGAGCGGCTTTCGGCAAAGTCAAGTTGATACGGGAAAACGGCGAACAAGACCAAGCCGGCCTCGTCATGTATTTGCCGGTGTATAAACGCGGCATGCTGATTGCAACGGTTGAAGACCGGCGCGCGTGCATTCTTGGACGGATCGCCTTTCCGGATGAACGATTTGATGGCCGGATCGGGCGGAGAGCGATCCGGGACATTATTCTTTTCATTTACGATGGCAAGACATTTCTGAAAAATCCGCCTGTATCACTTCCTGAATAACCAGCCGAACGCCAGTCGTCATAATTCTTTTTTCAATGCTGAACAGCGCATCATTGCGATATGGTTGCCACGCAGCCGGCCGGCACAGGTATTGTTGAGCGGCTGGAATGCCAGGCGGCTGATGATGTTTGGCGCGATGAATCTGGTGAGCGGGCACCGGATGTTTCAGGTTCGACTGCATCAGCGTGCGGAAGACACCGGCGTTTTCAGTAAATATAAAACGGCACAGAAAATATCGTATCAATCCATCCGTCTTGGGCACGTCTTGTGTCGGGCACCTTCCAGCATTCCTCTTATTTCCTCGAGCTGTTCATGGCTGATACCGCTCGGTTAATGCTTCCTGTTCATTTCACCTCGCGCCAAAAATAGCCGAGTGGCATTTGACCGGAAGATACTGACCGGATTCTCAAAAATGCCCGCGAAATATTGCACACTGCCTGAACGCTTCTTCTGAAAAAAGTATATTCTTTTCTTTGCAAAATCTGGATGTTAGCTTCAGCAATTCCTTGATGTCTCGCCCGCTCGCCTTTGAATACGTGTTGCTTAGGTTCTCGATTAAGTCGTTCGAAAGGTCCGCCTGGAACTGCGTAGCCAGCGACTTCCACAAACGGATTGCATCTTCTTTCGGTGGCAAGGTGTATTCGATGGTAGCAATGCAGCGGGACAGGATCGCATCGTCAACGTCATTGATGCGATTCGTCGTCATGAATAGCAAGCCGTTGAAGTGTTCCAGCGTGCGTAAAAACTCGGCAACAATCGCGTTGTGCTCGAGGTCGTTGTCGCGGCAGCGGATGTAAACATCCGCCTCGTCAAGCAAAAGAATCGCGTTCCAGCGCGCGGCCCGGCGTAGCGTTGCCGATAAATGTTGTTCAACTGACGCTGCGGTAGTGCCGAGCTGGCCCGAGTGAACTCGGTACAGCGGCTTGCGCACGACTTCTGAATACACTTCGGCGGTAAGTGTCTTGCCTAACCCGGGAGCGCCTTTGCACAAAATTGTTGTGCCTCCTGATTTACCTTCTACAATATCTTCCATCAACACGTTCATGTCAGATGTCAGGATGTCAATCAGGTCGCGATGATGTTTGGGCAGAATCAGCTTGTCTCGCAGAGCCGGGTTGTAACGGTATTCGGTCAGATGCTGCACATGCACCCAGATATTCTTATGCCATTCCAGGTGGAATACGTATATGTAGCAGTGCAGCGGGATTTTTTCAAATCCAGATTCTGCACCGGCTTCCCGCCAGAAAGTGCTGTCTGCCGCCATCTCGATGCTGCGTTCTATGCTTTCCTCGTCATTGACGCATTTTGCTAGGGTAGCCGGACTAAACTTGATGACGTCAACGCGGTCGTTTTTATCGATAACAAACGCTGCTTCCCGGGCAATGAACTGTGCGCCGAATCTAGGCTGGATGTTCCAAAACTGAATGACATGCGTTTCGTATTCGCGTTTGAATTCAGCGCACTCTTTGAAATATCCAAACTCTGACAGCATTTCCGGAATGGTCCTGTTCGCGATATCGTTCGCATCGATTACGATAGAATTAGTCATACCGGAGCGACGCATGCGAGGATCTTTGAAGCGGTCTTTACTTGCGGCCTGCATGGTGTTTGCGATGAGTTCGATCACGACATACGGCGAGCCCTCGGTCGGAACCACATGCTGCAAGCGATGAATCAGCCAGGGCAGCAACCCGCCATCGCGGTTCCGCTTGTACAGCCAGCCATCGATCATGTCGCACGAGAAATAGGCAACCAGGCCTGGAATCAGAAGGTCGAGACTCGGAATGGTGCGTGCAAGAGGTGCTCCGCGAATATTATCGAGCGCAAGCATTTCAAACATCAGAACTCGGTCCTCCTGCATTCTGCTCAATGTGTACAGCGCATCAAGAGCCGCTGGATCGAACAGCGAGCTGGACACCACCATTTTGCCGTGGCAGACGCCCTGTTCAGCCAAGCGCTTGGCCAGCAGCGATTCGGGTACGAGACTTTCTAGCAGAACAGTAGCCATTGATTCTGTTATTTCAAAATCCATCACAACTCCAATCTGCAGATCTGTGTGCGCTATGTCAACCGAGTAAAGTGTGTAACCATTGGCCGACATAATCACGGAGGCATGCTGCTAAAACTTGTTGCATGTCCATCGATAAGAACCGGCCCCGAAATTTGTCATTAAAGTCTTGTACGCGCGCGTTCGAATGGCCGTATTCGCTGTCGCGAATTACGGAAAGATCAATAATTGACAGCCTGCCCAGAAAAATACAGAGCAATCGCGACGCGTGAGGCTGACAAAGACCGTGCCACCATGTGCTTGGCGTTCAACAGAAATATCGCTACCTTTATCTCAGTGTCCTAAACCCCCGAACCATATGTTTTTTTAGAGCGTTACCGCGTCTATTCAAAGCACCGAACGAAAGACAGGGGGCTGACAACCAATTGCTGATTTATAGATACAGTCACCGACCGCAGCCGGCACTGTTGATGAATCAGCTTTCAAGTCAAACCTGTTGAACCTGCGTACTGGCAAACCGATGATTTTTTCTGCAGATCACGTTCACCGGTTACGCACACGATGCTTTTGTGGAATCACCTAATCAAACCGGCGCCGCGCGCCCACTTGTATTTCGCACCCAGCACCGCAACCGGTATTTCGGTCGAATAGGCATAGGCAGGTATGCCGTGTTCATAGAGATACTGCGCCGCTTCCTCGACCTGTACATCACCGGCCAGTGACGCAACGATCGGCTTTTCGATGCCTTGGGCCCGCATTTCATCGCGTGCCTCGACGATGATGCGCGCAAACACCATTGGTGGTGTCACGATCGTGTGCCAGTAGCCAAGGATGAGCGCGTGGATGCGTTCATCCTGCAAGCCCAGCAGCACCGTGTTCTTGTAGGTCGCCGGCGGCTCGCCACCGGTAATGTCGACCGGATTGCCGGCAGCGCCGAATGGCGGGATAAACTTTCGGAATGCCGCATCGAGATCGGCAGGCATCGGCATAAGTTGCAGGTTGTTGTCGACGCAGGCGTCCGACAACAGCACGCCGGAGCCGCCGGCTCCGGTAATAATGACAACGTTTTCACCCTTCGGCGTAGGCAGCACCGGCACGCCGCGCGCAAAATCGAGCAGGTCACGCAGGCTCCGGGCGCGAATGACGCCGCACTGGTTAAAGACGTCTTCGTAGATCTTGTCGTTACCGGCGAGCGCACCAGTATGCGAGCTGGCAGCCTTGGCGCCGGCCGAGGTACGGCCGGCTTTCAGCACGATGACTGGCTTTTTCTTCGAGACGCGGCGCGCGACTTCGGCGAATGCACGGCCATCTTTGAGATCCTCGCAGTGTTGTGCGATGACCTTCGTGTTTGGATCCTTCTCGAAGAAAATTAGCAGATCGTCTTCATCGATATCAGACTTGTTGCCGAGCCCGACGATGGCAGATACCCCCATTTTTGCAGAGCGCGAAAAGCCGATGATTGCCATGCCGATACCGCCCGATTGCGACGATAGCGCTGCTGAGCCTTTGACGTCGTAAGCAGTGCAGAATGTCGCGCACAGGTTCGCTGGCGTGTAATAGAAACCGTAAATGTTGGGTCCCATCAGCCGGATGTTGTACTTACGTCCGATAGTGACTAGCTCCTCCTGCATCGCGTGCTCACCGGTCTCTGCAAAACCGGAAGGAATCAGCACTGCGCCAGCAATTTTCTTTTCACCACACTCAATCAATGCCGCGGCAACAAATTTTGCAGGAATGGCGAAGACTGCCGTGTCGATCTCCCCCGGCACATCATTAACACTTCGGTAGGCCTTGTAGCCGAGGATCTCGTCGGCTTTCGGGTGGATCGGATAAATGTTGCCTTGATAGCCGCCGTTGATCAGATTCTTCATTACCGAGTTACCGATCTTGCCTTCTTCGCTCGAGGCGCCAATCACAGCAAGCGACGCTGGCTGCATGATGCGGTTCATGGAGCGCAGCACTTCTTCCTCCGACGGCCGGTAGCGCGGCATCTTCTGCGCGAAATCCACCACGATGCGCACGTCGGCCGCAATTGCACTGTCCTTAGATGCGAAGACCGGGTTCAGGTCCATTTCCGAGATTTCCGGAAAGTCGCTTACCAGTTCGCTCACGCCCACGATCAGTGTTGCCAGCGCTTCGCGGTCGACCGGGTCGCTGCCACGCGCGCCTTTGAGCATCTCGGCAGCCTGAATTCCGTCCAGCATCGAATACGCATCCTCGGTGGTGGCCGGCGCCATGCGAAAGGTAATGTCCTTCAGCACCTCCACCAGTACGCCGCCCAAGCCGAAAGCAACTAGCTTGCCGAAGCTGTCATCGGTCACCGCACCGATGATGACTTCCTGTCCGCCCTTCAGCATCTGCTGCACCTGTACGCCCATAATTTGCGCATCGGCCTTATAGTTCCTTGCGTTTGCCATGATGGTGTCGAATGCGGCTGTCGCTTCCTGCGTATCCTTGACACCGACTACAACTCCGCCAGCTTCCGTCTTGTGCAGGATGTCGGGCGAGACGATCTTCATAACTACCGGAAATCCCATCGAAGCTGCCAGCTTCTGTGCGTCTGATGCACTGGTTGCCACGCCCTCCTGCGGTACTGCGATCCCATACGCATCGCAGACCAGTTTGCCTTCGGGTGCTGTCAGTGAATCACGACCGGCGGCCTTCACCGCATCCAGAATTTTTCTGACTTTTGCTTTGTCCTTGCTCATTTTTTTCTCCGGTAAAGTGCTATTAGGGGCAGGCCGCCACATTCGTTAGTCAGACGACTTTTTCGGCCCGCAGCATCGCGATCTGTTCCCTGCTGTAACCCAGTTGGGCCAGCACTTCGTCGGTATGTTCGCCCAACAGCGGCGAGCGCGTAACTTCTGTGGAACTATCGGACAATTTGATCGGATTGCCGACCGTCAGATATTTGCCGCGCGTGGGATGATCGACCTCGACGATGGTGCCGGTCTCGCGCAATGCCGGTTCCTCGGCGATTTCCTTCATCGACAGGATCGGGCCGCACGGTATGTCGTACTTGTTCAGGATGTCCATCGCCTCGAACTTGGTCTTGGTCTTGGTCCATTCCTCAATGCGCGCGAAGATCGGCTTGAGGTGCAGCAGGCGCGCCGCCGGCGTGGCGTAAGCCTCGTCGGTGATCCAGCTTTCCTCTCCGATCA
>DAIDBD010000064.1 GCA_027310305.1 Herminiimonas sp. | reverse complement strand
CAACAGCACCGCTTTATTTTCAATTCGGCGCCATGGACGGCACGCTTGACGAAACAGGCTAGCCTAATATTATTTCCCCGTCGAATTTTACGTTCAGCTTGAGTCCGGCAATTTCCAGCGTCATCCGGGCTGGAAGGGATTCATTGCCTTTGATCATCCCGTCCGCAATCGCCTTCGCCACCGCTTTTTCTATCTCGTTCTGCGAACTCACGCCCACCATCTTCAAGAACTTGCGCATGCTCAGATTAAAGGATTCTTCATTCATCATGGTCTCCATTCGTTTCAGGGAATGACGTTTGGCCGGATTTCGCAGGAATACGCTGCATATGCGTTGTTGATCGCATGCAACGCACTTCTGCTCCGCACCGCGATTAGACTGCTCTTGCCAGGATTAGTGCTTGGCGCCGATGGAAACAGGATGGACGGCGCTCAAGCGGCAATAGGCGGGCGCCCGTCTTCACGCCGGCTTGTTGCAGCCTTCAGCCGCCCATCAGCGCCCGGACATGCGCGGCCGTGCCGGTGGCCAAGCCGTCCAGGCTATAGCCCCCTTCGAGAATCGAGACGATGCGCCCCTCGCACGTCGCATCGGCTATACGCATCAGCTCCCTGGTAATCCAGTGGAAGTCGTCATCCAGAAGGCTCAATCCCGCGAGCGGATCGAGCTGGTGCGCATCGAAACCGGCTGAAATGACGATGAATTCAGGGGCGAAGCTGCGCAGCGCCGGCAGCATTCCGGCCTCGATCCGGGTCCGGAAAAGCGCCGAATCACAGCCGCGGGGCAATGGAATGTTGACGATATTGTGGTTCACGCCGGTCTCGGATTCGGCACCGGTTCCCGGATAAAAGGGGGACTGATGGCTAGACGCATAAAACAGCTCGGGCCGATCGAAAAATGCCGCCTGGGTGCCATTGCCATGATGAACGTCGAAGTCGACGACCGCAACCCGTTTTAGCTTGAAAACGCCATACGCGTATGCCGCGGCGATTGCCGCCTGATTGAAAATGCAAAACCCCATGGCTCTTGCCGGTTCGGCGTGATGGCCGCAAGGACGGGTGGCGCAAAAGACGTTGCGCGTTTCCGCGGCCATCACTGCGTCGACGCCGGCGCAAGCCGCGCCGATACAGCGCATCACGGCTTCCCATGAGCCCGGCGACATGACCGTATCGCCGCCGTCGAGCGTCATATAGCCGCGTTTCGGAGCGGTCTCCGCAATCGCGTCGACGAATGCCGGATCGTGGATCAACTGCGCCTGCTCGCGCGTTCCCAACGGCGCATCGCGCCAATGCAACGCTGAGAATTCCGGTGCCTGCAATGCGCGAAGAACCGCTTTCAGCCGCTCCGGCGATTCCGGATGGCCGGGGCCGGGCCGATGTTCCAGACATGCAGCATGAGAATAGACAAGTGTACTCATAATGGTGTGATGCACGGCGCAGCAGATAGCCGGCATTGTCTCCTATAGGATGCAGAATACTAAAAATCCATGTCCGGCCTTGATCCGCGTGGCGCCATGCCGTCCGTCTAATCGGACCAGAGCTTGCCGCCCGTCGCCCAATCCTCGCGCTTGACTTCATGGATGATGATATCCACGGAGTCGGCGCCGCACTCCAGAGTAAGGCATGCGGCTTGCGTAACGGCCTTGACGAAAGCGCGCTTTTGTTCGAGCGTACGGCCTTCGAATAGTTGCACATTAATAGTAGGCATGGGTTTCCTCGGTTATTGACGATATGATGGCATCAGCATGTCCAGCCTGCGTAACAGCGCGGGCCATTCGAGCGCTCCCTCGGGGCTGCCGTCGCCTGTCAGCTCACGCTGCGTTTTAACGCAAATCTCGTGCGGCACCCTCGCCAGCTTGCCGTTCCCGGCTTGCGCTTTAAGCTGGAACAGGCACGCCTTGTCCAGCGTATCCATCAGCACATATGCCTCGGCGACAGTGCGTCCGATCACCAGGGTTCCATGGTTGCGCAGCAACATGGCCGGGCAATTGCCAAGATGTTCGAGCAATCGCGATTGCTCGCTCGCAGATAGCGCCAAACCTTCGTAATCGTGATAGGCGAGCTGCCCGTAAAACCGCAGCGCATGCTGCGAAAGCGGAAGCAGGCCTTCTTCCTGCATGCCGACGGCCACCCCGTTTGCATTGTGCAGATGCATCACGCACGCGGCGTCGGGCCGCGCTGCATGGACCGCCCCATGGATGGCGAAACCGGTGACGTTTACGCGCTGGCGCTGATCCCCGATAATGCGCCCTTCCAGGTCGATCTTGACCAGGTTCGCTGCGCATATTTCGTCGAAACGATCGCCGAATGGATTGATGAGGAAGTGTCCTTCCTCACCCGGCACCGCGGCGGAAATATGGGTGTAAATCAGGTCGTCCCAGCCATTCAACGCGCAGAGGCGATAACATGCGGCCAGATCCAGGCGTACGCGCCACTCGGCCGCCCGCATGCCGGCGGGAATGTCCGGCCCATCCGTGGGGTCATCGCGGAGTGTTTCCATATAACCTCGAATAGCGCTTTGACTTATTCCATGTTGCGTAACCCGGCGCCGCGCCGTCGATCGGCCCGGACCGTCAAATCAAGTCGGCAACGTTGCCGGGCCGCTTGCTTTTGCCTCTTTGACCGGCACGCCTGACATCCGTTTTTCTGGCGCGGCAATCTCTTCAATCCCCGCAATACGCAGCAAATTGGTAGTGCCCGGTTCGCCGAACGGCATTCCGGCCGCGATGACCACCTGGTCGCCCGGCTGCGCGAATCCTTCCCTTTGCGCGATCTGGGTCGCCGCCAATACCATTTCATCGACGCTGCCGACATCCGGGCTGACGGTCGAATGGACGCCCCAGACCAATGCCAACCGCCGTGCCGTCGCCAGCCTGGGCGTGATGCTCAGGATCGGCGCCGTCGGCCTTTCGCGCGCGGCGCGCAGGCTGGTATGTCCGGAGGTCGTATAGGTCACGGTCGCGACGGCGCCGACAATCCGCGTGACGCTTCGCAATGCCGCGCAGATTGCGTCGCCGCGTGTCGGCAGCGGCGCTTCCTGTTGCGCGTCGATCAGGTTGCGGTACAGCGGATCGCGCTCCACTTCATGGATGATGCGGTTCATCATCGACACGGCTTGCACCGGGTAAGCGCCGCTGGCCGATTCCGCCGACAGCATCACGGCATCGGCGCCATCGTAGATCGCACTGGCCACATCGGACGCCTCGGCCCGGGTCGGGGTCGGCGCGGAAATCATCGATTCGAGCATCTGGGTGGCGACGATGCTCGGCTTGCCATGCTGCCGGCAGGCGCGCAGTATCCGCTTCTGCACGCCGGGCACGCGCTCGGGCGGCAATTCCACGCCAAGGTCGCCGCGCGCCACCATCACGGCGTCGGACAGGCGCACGATTTCATCCAGCTGGTCCAGCGCCGCCGGCTTTTCCAGCTTGGTCATCAGGCCGGCGCGGCCGTCGATCAGCACGCGCGCTTCGTGCAGGTCTTCAGGACGCTGCACGAACGACAATGCCACCCATTCCACGCCCAGCGACAAGGCAAACTCCAGATCGCGCCGGTCCTTCTCGGTAAGCACCGGAATCGGCAGCACCGCATCGGGTACATTGACCCCCTTGCGGTCGGACAGCATGCCGCCATTCACGACTCGGGTGCGGATCTCGTTCCCATCGCTCGCCAGCACTTGCAGGCGCAGCTTGCCATCGTCGAGCAGCAACGATTGGCCGACCGTGATGGCGTCGAACAGTTCGGGATGCGGCAGGCAGACGCGGCTGGCCGTGCCGGGCGTCGGGTCGCGATCCAGCGTGAACTCCGTTCCGGTCGCGAGCATCACTTTTCCTTCGGCGATCTGCCCGATGCGCAGTTTCGGTCCCTGCAGATCCGCCAGCACCGCGATGGGGCGGGCGAGATCGCGCTCCACTTTGCGCACGATGTCATAGCGCGCCTGATGGTCCTGGTGGGAACCGTGGCTGAAATTGAAGCGGAAGACATCGGCCCCCGCTTCGAACAAGGCCCGGATGGTCTCTGCGTCGGAACTGGCTGGTCCGAGCGTGGCGATGATTTTTGCATTGCGTTGACGCCGCATGATGTTCTTCCGTTGTATGCGTTGATGGTGGGCCGGATCGGTTTTCCGCCGGCCGCATCGGATTTAAAGTATCAGGATGGCGCGGAAATCGTTGACGTTGGTGCGCGTCGGTCCGCTCACCACCAGATCGCCGAGCGCGTCGAAAAAGCCGTAGCCGTCATTGTTTTCCAGCATGGCGCGGGGGCGCAGGCCAAGCGCCGCCGCGCGTTGCATGCTGTCGGGCTGATAGACGGCGCCGGCATTGTCTTCGGAACCGTCGATGCCATCGGTGTCGCAGGCGATCGCGTGGATGCCGGGATGCCCGTCCAGCGCCGTTGCCAGGCTCAGCAGGAATTCGGCATTGCGTCCGCCGCGGCCGCGGCCGCGAACCGTCACAGTGGTTTCGCCGCCGGAAATCAATACGCAGGGCGGCTTGAACGGCTGGCCGCGCAGCGCGACCTGCTTCGCGAGCGCCGCGTGCATCAAGCCGATATCGCGCGCCTCGCCTTCGATCCCGTCGGAGAGAATATACGGCGTGATGCCAGCCGCGCGCGCCGTCTCCGCCGCCGCTTCGAGCGCATGCCGTGCGGTTGCAATGATGTGGTGGGTGTTGCGCGCGAACGCCGGATTGGCCGACTTCGGTGTTTCCCCGGCGCCGGATTTCAGGTGCCGACGCACTTCCGGCGCTACCTCAAGGTCATACTTGTACAGAATCGCGAGCGCTTCATCGCAGGTGGTAGGGTCCGGCAGCGTCGGGCCGCTCGCGATGATTCCCGGATCGTCGCCCGGCACGTCGGAAATCAGCAGCGTCACCACGCGTGCCGGCGCGCAGGCCAGCGCCAGGCGGCCGCCCTTGATCGCCGACAAATGCTTGCGGACGCAGTTTATTTCCGAGATGGTCGCGCCGCACTTCAGTAAAGCCTTGTTGAGCGCCTGCTTCTGTTGCAAGGTGATGCCCTCCGACGGCAGCGCCAGCAACGCTGAACCGCCGCCGGAAATCAGGCACAGCACCAGATCGTTCTCCGTCAATCCCCGCACCATGTCCATCATGCGGCCCGCTGCACGCCGGCCCGCTTCGTCCGGCACCGGATGCGCAGCTTCCACCACTTCTATCCGGCTGCAATCGGCGCCATGGCCATAGCGCGTGACGACCAGGCCGGCGATCTCTCCGGGCCACCGGTCTTCCACCACCTTGGCCATCGCGGCCGCGCCTTTTCCGGCGCCGACGACCAGCGTGCGGCCGTGCGCGGCCGGCGGCGGCAGATAAGCAGGCATGCATTTCTCGGCGCTCACGGCAGCGACCGCACTGGCATGTAAATCAAGCAAAAACCGGCGTGGATCGGCAATCAAGGTCATCTCGCAAGGTTCATGGCCGGTCAGGACTTGGCAATTTGATGGTTCGACATCAGCTCGATCGCCCGGCACAGCGCGGAGTGGTCGAGTCCGCTCATGCCGTTGGCGGCGCAGGCATTCATCAGTTCCTGCGCGGCGGCGGTGTTGGGGAGCGAAATGCCGAGGGCTTTCGCGCCTTGCAACGCGAGGTTCAAATCCTTTTGATGCAGTTCGATGCGGAAGCCCGGATTGAAGGTGCGCTTGATCATGCGTTCGCCATGCACTTCGAGAATGCGCGACGCCGCGAAACCGCCCATCAGCGCTTCGCGCACCTTGGCCGGATCGGCGCCCGCTTTCGACGCGAACAGCAATGCTTCCGCCACCGCCTGGATATTCAGCGCAACGATAATCTGGTTGGCGACCTTGGTGGTCTGCCCGTCGCCGTTGCCGCCGACCAGCGTGATATTTTTGCCCATCAGGGCAAACAACGGCTTGACCGTGTTGAACGCGTTTTCCGGCCCGCCCACCATGATCGTCAGGGAAGCCGCCTTGGCGCCGACCTCGCCGCCGGACACCGGCGCATCCAGGTATTCGCAGCCGAGCTCGTTGATTTTCCTGGCGAACCCCTTGGTAGCGATCGGCGAAATGGAACTCATGTCGACCACGATCTTGCCGGTGGTCAAGCCGCGCGCCACGCCGTTGTCGCCAAACAGCGCCGCTTCCACATGCGGCGTATCCGGCACCATCACGATGATGATGTCGGCGCGCTTGGCAACTTCGGCGCCCGACGTGCAAACGGTCGCGCCGCCGTCGATCAGGCTGGCAGGCGGGTTCTTGATGTCATGCAGGTACAGCTTGTATCCGCCCGCCTGCAAATTCGCCGCCATCGGCGCGCCCATGATGCCCAGGCCGATAAATCCTACTTTTGTCATGATTTTCTCCACTGTCCCGTTATTTCAGAAAGTTGTTTAAAAGGTTCAAGCAAGCCGCGCTGTTCAAACGTTATGCGCGGCACGCCAGTTCAGGCCCTCGGCGGTGCCGGCCTTCGGCTTGTACTCGCAACCGATCCAGCCGTCGTATCCGATCTCGTCGAGCATCGCCAGCAGGTAGCGATAATTGATTTCGCCGGTGCCCGGTTCGAAGCGGCCGGGATTGTCGGCCAGTTGCACGTGCTTGATCATCGGCAGGTTCGCCTTGATGGTCGCCGCCAACTCGCCCTCCATCCGCTGCATATGATAGATGTCGTACTGCACGAACAGGTTATCCGAGCCGGTTTCCTTGATGATGTCGAGCGCCTGCCTGGTATGCGACAGAAAGAACCCGGGGATATCGAATGTATTGATCGGTTCGATCAGCAAACGGATGCTGGCGGCCTTCAGCTTGTCCGAAGCGAATTTCAAATTGCTCACCACAGTCGAATAGGCTTTCTCGTTGCTCACGCCTTTTGGCGTGATGCCGACCAGGCAGTTAAGTTGCTTGACGCCCAGCACCTTGGCGTAGCGAATGGCCTCGCCGACGCCTTCCTCGAATTCGCCGACGCGATCGGGATGACATGCAATGCCGCGTTCCCCCGCCTCCCAATTGCCGGCAGGCAGGTTGTGCAACACCAGATCCAGTTGGTAAAGGCTCAACTGATCGGCGATCTGGTCAGCGTGGAATGCATACGGAAACAAAAACTCCACCCCGCGGAAGCCGGCGCGGGCAGCCGCGCCGAAACGTTCAATGAAACCGACTTCATTGAAAAGCATGGTCAGGTTTGCAGCTAATTTCGGCATGGTTTTTCCTCTTCTCGCTCAGTCCAGCAATCCGACGGTGTCGAGGCCCTGCGGCGCGCGGCAGTCGATTTCTTCGAATTCATTGATCTTGTCGATCTCGGTGCCCATCGAAACGTTGGTAACGCGCTCGAGGATGATCTCCACCATGACCGGAACCCGGTGCTTCTTCATCAGGGCCTTTGCCTCGGTGAATGCATCCTGAATAGCTTCCGGCCGCGTCACCCGGATCGCCTTGCAACCGAGACCGGTCACCACCGCGACGTGATCGACGCCGTAGCCTTCGAGCTCGGGCGCATTGATATTGTCGAAGGCAAGCTGCACGCAATAATCCATGTCAAAACCGCGCTGCGATTGACGGATCAGGCCAAGGTATGAGTTGTTCACCACGATGTGCAGGTACGGCAGCTTGAACTGCGCGCCGACCGCCATTTCCTCCATCATGAACTGGAAATCGTAATCGCCCGAGATGGCGACCACTTCGCGCTGCGGGTCCGCGACGCACACGCCGAGCGCGGCAGGCATGGTCCAGCCCAGCGGGCCTGCCTGGCCGCAGTTGATCCAGTGGCGCGGCTTGTAGACATGCAGGAACTGGGCGGCGGCGATCTGCGACAGGCCGATGGTGCTGACATAGCAGGTATCGCGGCCGAAAGCCTTGTTCATTTCTTCGTACACGCGCTGCGGCTTGACCGGCACGACGTCATAGTTGGTCTTGCGCAGCATGGTGCGCTTGCGCTCCTGGCAACGGCCGGCCCATGCGCTGCGGTCCTTGAGCTTGCCGGCCGCCTTCCATTCCCTGGCGACTTCGACGAACAGTTCCAGCGCCGCGCCGGCGTCGGACACGATGCCGTAATCCGGATCGAACACGCGGCCGATCTGGGTCGGCTCGATGTCGACGTGAACGAACTTGCGGCCCTTGGTGAAAACCTCGATCGAACCGGTGTGCCGGTTGGCCCAGCGGTTGCCGATGCCAAGCGCAAAATCGGAGGCCAGCATGGTCGCATTGGCGTAGCGGTGGCTGGTCTGCAATCCGACCATGCCGACCATCAACGGATGGTCGTCGGGAATGCTGCCCCAGCCCATCAGGGTGGGAATGACCGGCACGCCGGTGATTTCGGCAAATTCGACCAGCAGGGCCGATGCATCCGCATTGATGATGCCGCCGCCCGCCGTGATCACCGGACGCTCGGCGTCGTTCAGCATGGCGAACGCTTTTTCGATCTGGGCGCGGGAAGCCTTCGGCTTGTACACCGGCAGCGATTCGTAGGTATCCGGATCGAACTCGATCTGCCCCATCTGGACGTCGAACGGCAGGTCGATCAGCACCGGTCCGGGGCGGCCCGAGCGCATCAAATGAAACGCTTGCTGGAACACGCGCGGCACCAGGGCCGGCTCGCGCACCGTCACCGCCCACTTGGTGACCGGCTTGGCGATCGATTCGATATCCACCGCCTGGAAGTCTTCCTTGTACAGGCGGGCGCGCGGCGCCTGGCCGGTGATGCACAGGATGGGCGTGGAGTCGGCCTGCGCCGAGTACAGGCCGGTAATCATGTCGGTGCCGGCAGGTCCGGAAGTGCCGATGCAGACGCCGATATTGCCGGCCTTGGCGCGGGTATATCCCTCGGCCATGTGCGAGGCGCCTTCAACGTGGCGCGCCAGTACATGTTTTATGCTGTCGCGCTTTCTAAGCGCGGCGTACAGCGGATTGATGGCCGCGCCGGGCACGCCGAAAGCCGCCGTGACGCCTTCTTTTTCCATTACCCAGACAGCCGCTTCGGCCGCAGTCATTTTTGCCATGTCGCTTCTCCAGATGATCCAGCTTGTGAAACAATCGAATTTGATGGCCCTATGCTAAAGACAAACCCGGGAGTTGATAAGACGACGAAATATCGTTTTATTCGATACTCCAAGTATGGAATAATCCAGCGATGGACAAGCTCACGCAAATCGAAGCCTTCGTCGACGCGATTGAAAAAGGCAGTCTCGCGCGCGCCGCGTTGGAACAGCACATCACGCCGGTCATGCTGGGACGCCGCATCGACGCGCTGGAGAAACGGCTGGGCGTCAAGCTGATGCATCGCACCACGCGCCACCTGACGCTGACGGAACAGGGTTCGGTATTTCTGGACCATTGCCGCAAGCTGCTTGCGGAACTGGAATTCGCCGAGAAAATCGTTTCGGAAGGCAGGCACAAGGCGACCGGACACCTGATCGTTTCCGCGCCCGCCGCCTTTGGCCGCCTGCATGTCGCGCCGCATGCGCCGGCCTTCATCGCGGCCAACCCCGAAGTACGGATTTCCTTCAACCTGACCGATCACGTGGTCGATCTGGTACGGGAAGGCTATGATCTCGGCATCCGCATCGGCGGTGTCATCGATCCCAATTTTGTCGCCGTGAAACTGGCGACCAACAAGCGCGTCGTCTGCGGCACGCCCGAGTATTTCGAGCGGCACGGCATCCCGCGAACGCTGGACGATCTGGTTCAGCACAACTGCCTGGCGTTCAATCTTCAAGGAGGCCAGCAGCGCGGCTGGTATTTTCAGAATGGCGGCAAGCCGGTCACCATCAAGGTCCATGGCAATCTTGACTGCAACGACGGCGAACTGCTGCATCGCTGGGCCGGCGAAGGCATTGGCCTGGCATGGCGCTCGACCTGGGAAATCCAGTCGCAACTGGCGTCGGGGGAGCTGATCACCGTGCTGGATGAATACACGCTGCCCGATTACGACATCATGGCCGTGTACATGCAGCAGCGGCATCTGCCGGCAAAAGTGCGCTTCTTCATCGATGCATTGAAATCGATTTATGCGCAACCGGGCTATTGGACGCGAGTGCCGAAAAAAGAGGTGATTGAACCGAATAGGACTTAACGCAAAGTTCAATGTTTAGAGCGGTTTCCGTGTGCGTGTGTGGATGATGCGGGTTGGTTTGGGGCGCAGGGCAAGAAAGGAGTATCGCCTTGCAGGGCGATACCGTTGCACAGGCAGGCGGCATGCCGCCTGAAATTCCCTGCTCCACCGGAAGGAGCGCCGTGTGGCGAGCCACACCAGCGACGAGCAACACGTTCGCTACCAACGAAAAAGGAACACGCTCTCTGCAATGCGCCCCAAAGCAGCCGGCAGCGGCCATACACGCATACGGAAACCGCTCTAGTCCGCACCCAACGAACCGTTCGTCCTGAGGACGAACGGACTCTTGGATATCTAAAGTCCGCTTTAGCGGGACACTTGATAGCTACGGTTCCGGACTTGTTTGCGTAAGTCATACTAAAGAATGGAGGTCTTGTGCGTGCGCAATGCCTCAAGAACGATCTCTTTTAACCCGGGCCCGCCCTGGTCATCGACATATTTCAACAGAGACCTCCGCATTCTTGGCTCCCAGAACCGCTTCAGGTGACCGGCGATATCTTCCGATGCCTGACGGCGATCCGGCATCGTCTCGAAAAATGCGCCGATCTGATTGGCCATCGTGACGAGGTTATTCATTGCATCCATTAATTCATTCCCCCTGCATCCGGGTCATCTGTCAGCCGGCCCCGATGCGCGTAGGCGACATGGCTTTTTTGGCGGACAAAGCCAAGCAGGGTCACATTCGTTTCTTCGGCAAGGCGGATTGCCAATCCGGTCGGCGCGGAAACCGCCGCCAGAAAACCGATGCCGAGGGTGGCAACCTTTTGCACCATCTCATAGCTTGCCCTGCTTGTTATCAGTACCGCGCCGGAAGAAAAATCGATTCTTTCCTTCGCTAATGCACCGATCAATTTATCGAGCGCGTTATGCCTTCCGACATCTTCCCGGACAACCGTGATCTGTCCATCCGCGGCCAGCCATGCGGCGGCATGCGTGGCGCCGGTGTGGCGCTGCAGGCTTTGCCGTAGCTGCATCGCATCGAGGCCCGCGTAAATCGAAGCGGCTGAAAACATTGCATGGCTTGCCCCCCGGGCAGGGTGGCGAATCGCCTGTTGCAAGGTTTCCGCCCCGCACAGGCCGCAACCGGTGCGCCCGGTCAGGTTGCGCCGCCTTTCCTTGAGCAGGACAAATCTTCCGGATGCAATCCGCATTTGCACCCGGATGCCATTCTCGACATTGGAAACCTCGCAATCAAACAGTTCGGAGGGATGCGCCAGAATGCCTTCGCTCAAAGAAAAGCCCAGCGCGAAGTCTTCCAGATCGGTCGGCGATGCCAGCATCACGGCATGTGAAATACCGTTGTATTCCAGCGCAACCGGCACTTCTTCGGCCACCATGTCCGGCTGCATGCCGCCCATGCCGCCGCGCCATTTCTGCACGACGACCCGAGCCAGGGCCGCGTGTTCATGCGTCGTCACCGCATTCATCAATCCGTTCCCTGTTCATATCCGCTTGCCGCAACAGCGCTTTCCTGCTCCCGGCCGGCAGGCACGCCTTTCGAGAGTCGCAATTGTTCACGGTTGAAGCGGCTGTAACGCTGTTGCCATTCGGACGATTGCGTGACCGGCATCACCTGCACCGCGGTCACCTTGTACTCCGGACAGTTGGTGGCCCAGTCGGAATTGTTGGTGGTGATCACGTTTGCGCCGGACTCGGGGAAATGAAATGTCGTGTACACCACGCCCGGTTGCACCCGCTCGGTGACGGTCGCCCGCAATACCGTTTGCCCGGCGCGCGATTCGATACCGACCCAATCGTCCTGCCCGATGCCGCGTTCTTCCGCATCGTGCGGGTGGATTTCCAGACGGTCTTCGCTGTGCCACCGGTTGTTGGCGGTGCGCCGCGTCTGGGCGCCGACGTTGTATTGCGACAGGATGCGGCCGGTCGTCAGGATCAGCGGAAACTTGCGCGTGACTTTTTCAGCGCTCGCGAAGAATTGCGTGTTGATGAATTTTCCCTTGCCGCGCACGAATTCGCCGATATGCATGGTCGGCGTGCCGCCCGGCGCTTCCTCGTTGCACGGCCATTGAAGGCTGCCGAGTGCATCGATTTTTTTATAGCTGACGCCACGGAAAGTCGGCGTCAGCGCGGCGATTTCAGCCATGATTTCGGATGGGTGCGTGTAGTGCATCGGATAGCCGAGCGCATTGGCTAACGCCATCGTGACTTCCCAGTCCGATTTGCCGGCTTTCGGCGGCATCACCTTACGCACGCGCGAAATGCGCCGTTCCGCATTGGTGAAGGTGCCGTCCTTTTCGAGGAACGATGAACCCGGCAGGAAGACGTGCGCATACTTGGCGGTTTCGTTCAGGAACAGATCCTGCACCACGATGCATTCCATCGCGGCCAGCGCGGCGGTGACGTGCTGCGTATTCGGATCGGACTGGACGATGTCTTCGCCTTCGCAATACAGCCCCATGAAGCTGCCGTCGAGCGCCGCGTCGAACATGTTGGGAATGCGCAGGCCCGGTTCCGGATTCAGCGTGCAGTTCCAGGCTTGTTCGAATTCGGTGCGCACGGTGGTGTCGGAGATGTGGCGATAGCCGGGCAGCTCATGCGGGAAGGAGCCCATGTCGCAGGCGCCCTGCACGTTGTTCTGCCCGCGCAACGGATTGACGCCGACCCCTTCGCGCCCGATGTTGCCGGTTGCCATCGCGAGATTGGCGATGCCCATCACCATGGTCGAGCCTTGCGAATGTTCGGTGACGCCGAGGCCGTAATAAATCGCGCCGTTGCCGCCCGCCGCGAACAGCCGCGCCGCGCCGCGCAGATCTTCGGCCGGCACGCCGGTAATGGCTGCCATCGCTTCCGGCGAGTTGTCGGGTCGCAGCACGAACTGCCGCCAATCGTTGAAGGATTGCTCATCGCAGCGTGTCGCGATGAAGTCCGCGTCGAACAAGCCTTCGCTCATGACCACATGCGCCATCGCGGTGATCACGGCGACGTTGGTGCCGGGCATCAGCTTCAGATGGTAATCGGCCTGGACGTGCGGCGACTTGACCATTTCGGTGCTGCGCGGATCGATCACGATCAGCTTCGCGCCCTGCCGCAGTCGGCGCTTCATTTGCGATGCAAACACCGGATGCGCAGCGGCCGGGTTGGCGCCGATGATCATGATGACGTCGGCTTTCATCACCGAATCGAAGGTTTGGGTGCCGGCCGATTCGCCCAGAGTTTGCTTCAAGCCATAACCGGTCGGCGAATGGCACACGCGGGCGCAGGTATCGACGTTGTTGTTGCCGAACGCGGCGCGCACCAGCTTTTGCACCAGATAGGTTTCTTCGTTGGTGCAGCGCGACGAGGTGATGCCGCCGATCGCATCCTTGCCGAACTTCGCCTGGATGCGGCGGAATTCGGACGCGGCGTAATTGACCGCTTCGTCCCACGACACTTCGCCCCACGGGTCGGTGATCTTGGCCCGGATCATCGGCTTCAGCATGCGGTCCTTGTGCGTCGCATAGCTCCACGCAAAACGGCCCTTGACGCACGAGTGGCCGTGGTTCGCATGGCCATCCTTGTTCGGCACCATGCGCACCACTTCGCTGCCCTTCATCTCGGCCCTGAACGAGCAGCCGACGCCGCAATACGCGCAGGTCGTGATCTTGCCGTGTTCGGCCTGGCCCATCATGATGACGGTTTTTTCGGTCAGCGTGGCGGTCGGGCAGGCATCGACGCAGGCGCCGCAAGAGACGCACTCCGATTCCATGAAAGGCTGATCCTGTCCGGCCGACACGCGCGCGTCGAAGCCGCGCCCCGAAATCGTCAGCGCGAACGTGCCCTGGGTTTCCTCGCAGGCGCGCACGCAGCGGTTGCAGACGATGCACTTCGATGCGTCATAGGTGAAATACGGATTGGATTCGTCCTTTTCCAGTGCCAGATGGTTTTTGCCTTGGTAGCCGTAGCGCACGTCGCGCAGGCCGACCACGCCGGCCATGTCCTGCAATTCGCAATTGCCGTTGGTCGGACAGGTCAGGCAATCGAGCGGATGGTCGGAGATGTACAGCTCCATCATGCCCTTGCGGATATCGGCCAGTTTCGGGGTCTGGGTCCTGACCTTCATGCCGGATTCGCATGGCGTGGTGCATGACGCAGGATAGCCTCTGCGGCCGTCGATTTCGATCAGGCACAAACGGCAGGAACCGAACGGCTCCAGACTATCGGTCGCGCAGAGTTTCGGCACATTGACGCCGGCCTCGACCGCTGCCCGCAGCACCGAGGTGCCGGCTGCGACATTGACTTCGACGCCATCGATTTCCAGCGTGACGGTTTTTTCCGAAACACGCTGCGGCGTTCCGTAATCCAGGCCATTGAGCTGGTTCATGTGATTCCTTTGCTCGTTCTCGTTAGTGTGGTCAGGCGGCTTTTTGCGCGGTGCCGGCGTCGAAATCTTCCGGGAAATGATTCAGTGCGGACAGTACCGGGAACGGCGTCATGCCGCCCATCGCGCACAGCGAGCCATGCAGCATCAGATCGCACAAATCGCGCAGCAGGTGGATCTGCTGCGGCCGGTTTTGATTCGCGATGATCTTGTCGACCGCTTCCACGCCGCGCGTCGAACCGATGCGGCAAGGCGTGCATTTGCCGCAGGATTCCACCGCGCAGAATTCCATCGCGTAGCGCGCCTGCTGCGCCATGTCGACGCGGTCGTCGAACGCCACGATGCCGCCATGTCCGAGCGCCGCGCCGATCGCCGCGAACGCCTCGTAATCCAGCGGCGTGTCGAACTGCGATTCGGGCAGATATGCGCCCAGCGGGCCGCCCACCTGTACCGCGCGGATCGGGCGGCCGCTGGCGCTGCCGCCGCCGAAATCGACCAGCAATTCGCGCAAGCTGACGCCGAATGCTTTTTCCACCAGCCCGCCGAACCTGATATTGCCGGCCAGTTGCAGCGGCAGCGTGCCGCGCGAACGGCCCATGCCATAGCCTTGATAAAATGCCGCGCCGCGCGCCATGATGAGCGGCACGGTCGCAAGCGAAATCACGTTATTGATGACGGTCGGTTTGCCGAACAAACCTTCAATCGCCGGCAGCGGCGGTTTGGCGCGAACGACGCCGCGCTTGCCTTCCAGGCTTTCCAGCAAAGCGGTTTCCTCGCCGCAGACATACGAGCCGGCGCCTTTGCGCACTTCGAGTTGGAAGGTCTTGCCGGCCCCCAGAATATCGGCGCCGAGATAGCCTGCCTTGTTGGCGTTCTCGATCGCCTCGTTCAATGCCTCGATCGCATGCGGATATTCGGACCGGACATAAATATACCCCTGCGTCGCGCCGACCGCGATGCCGGCGATGGTCATGCCCTCGATCAGCATGAACGGATCGTCTTCCATCACCATGCGGTCGGAGAACGTGCCCGAGTCGCCTTCATCGGCGTTGCACACCACGTATTTTTGCGCGGCCTGTGCGCCCAGCACGGTTTTCCATTTGATGCCGGTCGGGAAAGCCGCGCCGCCGCGGCCGCGCAAGCCGGAGTCCAGCACTTCCTGCACGATGCCGTCGGCCGTCATGCCCAATGCGCGCTGCAAACCGGCATAGCCCTCATGCGCCAGATAATCGTCGAGCGACACCGGATCGGTGACGCCGACGCGCGCGAAGGTCACGCGCTCCTGCTGTTTCAGGTAGGCAATTTCTTCGGTCGGACCGAGCGCCAGCGAATGCATGCCGCCGTGAATGAAATCGGCGTCGAACAGCGCGGCCACGTCTTCCCGGCCTACCGGCCCGTAGGCGATGCGGCCATCGGGCGTGCCGACTTCGACCATCGGTTCCAGCCAGAACATGCCGCGCGATCCATTGCGCACGATGCGCAGATCGATGCCGCGCCGAACCGCTTCCGCGATGATCGCCTTCGCCACGGCGTCGGCGCCCAATGCCAGCGCAGTCGAGTCGCGCGGCACATACACGGTAATACTCATTTCGCACCTCTCGCGGCGTTGATCAATGCATCGAATTTTTCCGCCGTAATGCGCGCATGCAGTTCGTCGCCGATCGTCATGTTCGGCCCCACTGCGCATTGGCCGAGGCAATAGACCGGTTCCAGCGTCACTTCGCCGTCGGCCGTGGTTTGATGAAAATCGCAGCCGAGAACTGCTTTTGCGTGCGCGGCCAGCGCATCCGCGCCTCTCGCCTGGCAAGCCTCGGCGCGGCATAACCGGACCAGGCGTTTGCCTGCCGGCTGTTGCCGGAAATGGTGGTAATAGGTGATGACGCCGTGCACTTCGGCGCGCGACAGATTGAGTTTGTCGGCGATCATCGGAATTGCGTCCGGCGGGATATAGCCGACCGCTTCCTGAATGCCGTGCAAGATCGGCAGCATCGCGCCCGGCATCGATTTGCATGCGTCGATGACGGTCACGACCGTAGCGGCATTCCATGACTTCGCGGACTGCATGTGTTGCTCCTTATTTGATCGGCTCTACCTTGTTTTGCACAAAATGCCGCTTCATCCACAGATTCTTAATATGCAATAATTTGTGTGTTTGGAACACGGTACGCAGTTATAGTAGTGCGTCTTTTCCATAGCGCGCAATATGATAGATATCCGCATATGGACAAGGTGGATTCAGTCATTTAAATAGGCAATATTTTTCATATATGAAAATTGAAATTCGGCCCAGCCTGTTTTTGGCTAGCGACACCGCCAAACCTTTTTCACTTGCGAAAGGCTTGCTGCTGTTGAGCGCCATCGACAAGGAAGGGAATTTGCAGGCGGCGAGCAAGGCGCTGTCGATCTCTTACCGGCATGCGTGGAATGCGCTGGCCGAAATGGAGTCGTTGCTGGGCGGCGCGGTGGTGGAGATGACGCGCGGGCGGGGATCGGAACTGACCGCGCTGGGCAAGCGACTGCTGGCGGCGGAAAAACTGATTCATGCCAGGATGGATCCGCTGCTCGACAGCATGGCGAGCGAAATCGACGCGGAGATTCAAGGCGCGATTTCGGTCGTGAGAAATGTGCTGAAGATTTATGCCAGTCACGGCTTTGCGATCGAAGCGCTCAACAAGCAATTGCAAAAGAAGAATATCCCGCTGGATTTGAGCTATCGCGGCAGCCTGGAAGCGATGAGCGCCTTTAGCCGCGGCAGTTGCGACATTGCCGGCTTCCATATACCGATAGGCTCATTTGAAATTCCGGTATTCAGGCACTTCGAACCGTTGTTCAAACCCAGCCATCAGCTCATCAATCTTGCCACCCGCAGACAAGGCATCATGGTGGCGAAGGGAAACCCGAAAAGCATCTGGGACATCAAGGATCTGCTTCGTCCGGAGGTCCGGTTCGTGAACCGCCAGCAGGGCTCCGGAACCCGGCTGATCCTCGATTTATTGCTGCGGCAGGAAAAGAAAACCGGGCGCGACATCAATGGCTTCGAAAACATCGAGCTTACCCATGCGGCCATCGCCGCTTACATATTGTGCGGCAAGGCCGATGCCGGTCTGGGCGTGGAAACCGCGGCCCGCCAGTTCGAGCTGGATTTTATTCCGCTACTGACCGAACGTTACTTCCTGATCTGCGAAAAGAAAATGCTGCTTGATCCACGGTTCACGCCGATCCTGGAATTTTTGAAAACCGGCGAATTCCGCACCGAAGTCAATAAACTGCCGGGGTACGACGTCAATGAAACAGGCACGGTCATGGCATTGCGCGAAGCGTTTCCGAAAGTACCCGTTATCCACGGAGCCAATGCCGCGCCGCGCAAAAAGGAAAATATCCAGAGCAGACCCGGCAAAACGTGAGGCCGGCTGCAACCCTGATACGGCAGGATCAGCCGGCTTGACAACTGCGCCGGAACGGTCTTGCTGCAACAGGAGCCGCGCGTGAATGCTAAGGGGCCGCGCAGCAATAAGTTAGGCAATTTTGCTGGCCGTATCGGGCGCACTGCAGCGTTGTCCATCGCTAGCAGTGCTCGCACTGCGTCGCGCCGTACGCCTTGCCGTGCATCCCGCTACGACCGCCAAATTACCTAACTTATTGCTGCGCGGCCCCTAACGCCTTTCGGCTTTCTTTTCGACCGCTTCGAGCACCTGCCCGCCGCCGTAACTGCCTTGCACCGGCACCGGGCCTCCGAGCGAAACGCGGACCGCGCAATACTTGAACTCCGGAATTTTTGCAAATGGATCGAGCGCGGCGTTGGTCAGCCGGTTGATCGCCGCTTCGTAATAGCAGAACGGCACGAACACCGCGCCCTGCGGCGAACTCTCATCGGCGCGCGCATACAGCGATACCGTGCCGCGCCGCGATTCGATGGTGACGATATCGCCGGGCTGGCCGCCCATCGCCGCCAGGTCGAGCGGGTGCACCAGCGCGACCGGATCCGGCTCGATCGCATCCAGCACCAACGCGCGCCGCGTCATGCTGCCGGTATGCCAGTGTTCCAACTGGCGGCCGGTGATCAGCACCATCGGGTATGCGGCATCCGGCCGCTCGTCGGCCGGAATGATGTCGGCCGGCACGAAACGGGCCCGTCCCGATTCCCTTGGGAAGTCGTCGACAAAGACCACCGGTTCACCCGGATCGCCTTCGTTGCGGCACGGGTAGGTCACCGCGTGCTCGCGCTCCAGCCGGTCCCAGGTGATGCCGGCGATGCTTGGCATCGTGTGCCGCATTTCGTCGAACACTTCCGACACATGTTCGTACTGCCAATCGAGCCCGAGCCGCTGCGCGATCTGCTGGATGATCCACAAATCCGGCTTGGCATCGCCCGGCGGATCGATCGCCTGACGGCCCATCTGCACCAGCCGGTCGGTATTGGTGAAGCTGCCGGTTTTTTCCGGAAACGCGGTGGCGGGCAGGATCACGTCGGCCAGGTACGCGGTCTCGGTCAGGAAAATATCCTGCACCACCAGGTGATCCAGCGCGGCCAGCGCTTCGCGCGCATGATTGGCGTCGGGGTCCGACATCGCCGGATTCTCGCCCATCACATACATGCCGCGGATCTCGCCTTTCTTGATCGCGTGCATCACCTCCACCACGGTCAGGCCCGGCTTGCTGTCCAGCGACCCCGCCGGCAGTTTCCACGCTTTTTCAAAACTTGCCTGCACTTGCGGATCGGTCACATGCTGGTAATCCGGATACATCATCGGAATCAATCCGGCGTCGGATGCGCCCTGCACATTGTTTTGGCCGCGCAGCGGATGCAGGCCGGTGCCGGGCCGGCCGATCTGGCCGGTCATCAGCGCCAGCGCGATCAGGCAGCGCGCATTGTCGGTACCGTGCACATGCTGCGAAATGCCCATGCCCCACAGGATGATCGATGCCTTGGAGGTGGCATACAAACGCGCCGTGTAGCGCAGCGTGTCGGCATCGATGCCGCAGATCGGCGCCATCAATTCGGGGCTGTAGCCCTCGACATTTTTTTTCAGTTCCTCGTAGCCGATGGTGCGGCTGTCGATGAATTCCTGGTCGACCAGGTTCTCGTGCACGATCACATGCATCATCGCATTGAGCATCGCGACGTCGGTGTCCGCCTTGAATTGCAGGAAGCGGTGCGCCATGCGCGCCAGTTCCGAGCGGCGCGGATCCATCACGACCAGCTTGGTGCCGTTCCTGACCGCGTTCTTGATCCAGGTTGCCGCCACCGGATGATTGACCGTCGGATTGGCGCCGATGATGATGATCACGTCGGCTTTTACCACGTCCATCACCGGGTTCGACACCGCGCCGGAGCCGATCCCTTCGAGCAGCGCGACGACCGACGATGCATGGCACAGGCGCGTGCAATGGTCGACGTTGTTGCTGCCGAAGCCGGTGCGCACCAGCTTCTGGAACAGGTACGCTTCTTCGTTGCTGCCCTTGGCCGAACCGAAGCCGGCCAGCGATTTTTTGCCGTGGCGGTCGCGGATTTTCGCGAACTTGCCGCCGGCCAGTTCCAGCGCTTCTTCCCAGCTCGCTTCGCGGAAAAATTCCATGACGCGATCCGGGTCCATCTCCATATCGCCGCGCTTGGGTGCATCGGCGCGCCGGATCAGCGGCTTGGTCAAGCGATGCGGATGGTGCGCATAGTCGAAGCCGTAGCGCCCTTTCACGCACAGCCGCTCGTGGTTGGCGGGGCCGTCGCGCCCTTCCACGTACAGAATCTTGTTGTCCTTGACGTTGTAAGTCAGCTGGCAGCCGACGCCGCAATACGGGCAAACCGAATCGACCTGCTTGTCCGGTACCGTCAGCGCGACATCGCGCGCCGGCATCAAGGCGCCGGTCGGGCAAGCCTGGACGCATTCGCCGCAAGCGACGCAAGTGGAATTGCCCATCGGGTCGTCCATGTCGAACACGATCTTCGCCTGCTCGCCGCGGAATGCCAGGCCGATCACGTCGTTCATCTGTTCGTCGCGGCAGGCGCGCACGCAGCGCGTGCACTGGATGCAGGCATCGAGATTGACGGTAATGGCCGCATGCGACGCATCCTGCGGAACCTGCGCGCGCGCCTCGAAACGCGGCTTGCCGACCGCCAGTTTTTCCGCCCACTGATCGACTTCATTGTTGCGCGTGTAGTCGGTTTCCGGCATATCCGACAGCAATAGCTCCAACACCATTTTCTGCGCGGACAGCGCGCGCTCACTGTCCGTGGTTACCTTCATGCCCGCGCTCGGATAACGGCAGCATGACGGCGCGAGCACGCGCTCGCCGTTGATCTCGACCATGCAGGAGCGGCAATTGCCGACCGCGTCAAGCCCATCCGTGTAGCACAGGCGGGGTATCTCGATGCCCTCGCGGTCGGCAATCTGGATAATGGTTTCCGTCGCCTTGCCGGTCACCTCCCGCCCGTTCAGGCTGAAGGTGACAGTCGGCGTCTCGAGCTGCGCCAGTTCGTTTCTCGTAATCGCATTCATGATGGTTTTCTCGATGCCTTTTCCAGGGAAAATTGTCAGGCCAATTCGTGCGGAAAATATTTGACGACACAATCGATCGGATTCGGCGCCGCCTGCCCCAGGCCGCAAATCGATGCATCGCGCATCACCAGGGACAGGTCGGCCAGCAATGCCAGATCCCACTTCGGCCGGTCGATCAATGCAGCCGCCTTGGCGGTACCGACCCGGCATGGCGTGCACTGGCCGCAGGACTCATGCTTGAAGAACTGCATCGTGTTGCGCGCGGCATCGACTGCGGTGTCCTGGTCCGACAGCACGACGACGGCCGCCGATCCGATGAAGCAGCCATACGGTTGCAGCGTGTCGAAATCGAGCGGGATATCGTTCATTGCCGCGGGCAGTATCCCGCCCGATGCGCCGCCCGGAAGATAGGCGTAAAACCGGTGGCCGTCCTGCATGCCGCCGCAATATTCGTCGATCAGTTCCTGGATCGTGATGCCGGCCGGAGCCAGCTTGACGCCCGGCTGCTTGACGCGCCCGGACACGGAGAACGAGCGCAATCCCTTGCGGCCGTTCCTACCGTGCGAAGTAAACCAGGCGCCGCCTTTTTCCAGGATATCGCGCACCCAGTACAGCGTTTCGAAATTATGTTCCAGCGTCGGACGGCCGAACAATCCGACTTGCGCGACATACGGCGGACGCAGACGCGGCATGCCGCGCTTGCCTTCGATCGACTCGATCATCGCCGATTCTTCGCCGCAGATGTAGGCTCCCGCGCCGCGCCGCAGGATAATCTGCGGCATGCCGGACATCGGCGGACTGTCCTTCAGCTTCGCCACTTCCGCTTCGAGCATCGAACGGCAGCCGTGGTACTCGTCGCGCAGGTAAATGTAAATCGATTCGATGCCGACCGCCCACGCGGCGATCAGCATGCCTTCGAGGAAGCGATGCGGATCGCGTTCGAGATAGACGCGGTCCTTGAAGGTTCCCGGCTCGCCTTCGTCGATATTGACCGCCATCAGGCGCGGTCCGTTTTCCGCCCGCACGATGCGCCACTTGCGCCCGGCCGGAAAACCGGCGCCGCCCAGGCCGCGCAGGCCCGAGTCTTCCATCGTCTTGATGACCGATTCGACGTCGCGCGCACCTGCGATGCACGCCTTCAAGAGGGTGTAGCCGCCTTGCGACTGATAGTCCGCATAATCGACGAAATCATCCGGAACGTGCTTGATTTCTCCGGCGTCAACCTTGGCCGCTATCGCTTCGCAGCTCGCGTGCGGAACCGGATGCTGCCCGACCACGGCGGCGGGCGCCTGCTCGCAGCGTCCGATGCACGGCGCGGCGATCACGCGCACGTCCGTGCCGAGCAGTGCCGGCAGCTTTGCCAGCAAATCGCGGGCGCCAGCCATTTCGCACGACAAGCCGTCGCACACGCGGACGGTCAAGGCCGCGGGCGCGGCGTCGCCCTCCTTCACCACGTCGAAATGATGATAGAAGGTCGCCACTTCATACACTTCCGTCTGCGCCAGACGCATCTCTTGCGCCAGCGCCGCCAGATGCGCGGCGGACAAGGAACCGAAACGGTCCTGGATCTTGTGCAGATGCTCGATCAGTAAATCCGGCTGGCGCGATGCCGTGCCGAGCAGGGACTGCACTTCCGCAAGCGCTGCGGGATCGACGCGGCGTCCCTTCGGCGCCTCGCGCTTGCGTTGTTTCGAGGCGCCTTGCACCGCAATCGGAATAATCATGTGGTTCATCGTGTTCCCTAATCAGCTAAACAGCCCTTTTGATGCATGCTTCCATCTCTCGTTATAGTCCGGATCGGTTCAACGCACCAATAGCGTCTTTTCAATCAACTCGATCTCGACGAACTCGCTTGTTCCGTTGATGCCGCAAGGATTAGTCGGTGCTCAGGCATGGATTGATCTCCAGGCTGGTTGATCGAAACAGGTGATGTTATCTGCCCGCTTCGATCGGCATTGACAAGATGGCATCGGTTCAAACCCTGCCCCTGCGCCGCAGGCCCGAGCCCGGGCTGTGCAACAGCGTTGCTATGCTCCTAACGCGTACGCCGTTGGGTTCAGATGACGCGCTCTTCGCGCAGCATCGCGATCTGTTCCCTGCTGTAACCCAGTTGGGCCAGCACTTCGTCGGTATGCTCGCCCAACAGCGGCGAGCGCGTCACTTCGGTCGGACTATCGGACAACTTGATCGGGTTGCCGACCGTCAGATATTTGCCTCGGGTCGGATGATCGACCTCGACGATGGTGCCGGTTTCGCGCAATGCCGGTTCCTCGGCGATTTCCTTCATCGACAGGATCGGGCCGCACGGTATGTCGTACCTGTTCAGGATGTCCATCGCCTCGAACTTGGTCTTGGTCTTGGTCCATTCCTCAATGCGCGCGAAGATCGGCTTGAGGTGCAGCAGGCGCGCCGCCGGCGTGGCGTAAGCCTCGTCGGTGATCCAGCTTTCCTCTCCGATCA
>DAIDBD010000057.1 GCA_027310305.1 Herminiimonas sp. | reverse complement strand
CACCCCAGGTCGTTTCAACCCGAAAGTATCGCAAATGCGCAACTTGAAATTCAAATCGTGGACACCCCTAAATCTCTCGAAACCCGCGTCAAGTCTGGCTTTCCGGTCGGCGCACATTAATTAAACCGGACACTACTGATCATCAATATGAATTTATTTCCAGCGTACAAGCTTGCGATAAATAATCGTAACGCTTTTATAATTATTAGCCATTGCCCTGGCTCAGGGTAATGGCTGCAAGGCAATATAACTAATGCCAAGTTTTCATATCTTTATGCAGGCAAGGCATAACCTTGGCTGCAAGGTGTTAGTGGAATGGACGCTGGATCGGGTTGCACCAAATTATTTAGAACAACTGCAAATACGATGTCAATACCGTAAATAGGGTATGCCGCTGCGCGCTTGTCGCCTGTTCATATTGCACTGCCCACTTGCCGATTATTGATCGATGCAGTTTCCATAAATCTGCCAATTTGCGCTGAAATTCAGGTGCCATTTCGGTTGCCCCGGCAATCCGGCAAAGCAAAAATGGCGCCGGATTTAGCCCGATATTCCGCGATGCAGCATGCATAAATAATCAATCGAACGCTTCTACGGTAAAAATACCGGCCTTCGATTAGCGCAAAAAATCGCGCGTAAGATGAAACTTGTCCGGGGAAAATCTCGTTAGCAGATTCAACTCCAGTTGACCCGGAACCGTGCGGCATTGCCGTCGCAAGCCAATCATCATGATAGGAGACAAAAAATGATGAATTTCATTTCATGCAACAACAAAGGAATCGCCAGAATCCGAACCGGTATCGCGCTCGGGTTTTTGTGTGCAAGCCTGCAAGCGGGCGCACAAGTCACGCTGCCGGCTTATAACGCGGATATCAGCCAGACGTCGATCTCCGGCCTGTCTTCCGGCGGCTTCATGGCGGCGCAAATGCATGTCGCGTATTCGGCCACATTCAAGGCCGGCGCCGGCATCGTGGCAGGCGGGCCGTTTTATTGCGCGCAAGGCGTGTTGAGCAACGCAATCGGGCCTTGCATGGCAGCCACCACCACCAGCAAGCCGCCTACCGCGACGCTGATCTCGACCACCAACACCTGGGCCAGCCAGGGCTTGATCGATGCCACCAGCAACCTGACGAATTCGAAGGTGTACCTTTATTCCGGCACCGCCGACAGTACCGTCAAGCAGTTGGTGATGAATGAAGCCAACAACTATTACAAGAATTACGTCACCAATTCCAATATTTTTTACAAGAACAACATCGCTTCCGAACACGCGATGATCACCGATTATTTCGGCAGTTCGTGCAGCCTCAAGGCCAGCCCTTACATCAACAATTGCAATTTCGATCTGGCCGGCGAAATCCTGAAATGGATCTACGGCCCCTTGAATGCCAAAAATACCGGCACGCTGGGCGGTTCGTTCGTCGAGTTCAACCAGACCGATTACATTGCCAGCCCGACCACGCATGGCATGGCGGCCACCGGCTGGCTGTATGTGCCGGCCAATTGCGCCAGCGGCCAGGCTTGCAAGGTGCACGTGGTATTGCACGGCTGCCAGCAGGATCCGACCAAGATCCAGGACAAGTATTACAAAAACACCGGCTACAACAAATGGGCCGACACCAACAACCTGATCGTGCTGTATCCGCAAACCGCGCCGAGCAGCAGCGGCAATCCGAACGGCTGCTGGGACTGGTGGGGTTATGACGATGCTAATTATTCGAAGAAAAGCGGCCGCCAGATGGCTGCGATCAAAGGGATGGTGGACAAGGTCGCCAGCGGTTATGTCGCATTGGCCGCGCCAACCGGCCTAGCGGTCACCGGCAGCACCAACAGCTCGGTATCGCTGTCCTGGAATGCGGTATCGGGTGCAGCCGGCTACAACGTCTACCGTGACGGCGTCAAGGCCAATGCCGGCACGATAACCGGCACCACCTATACCGACAGCGGCCTGGCGTCCGGCACCAGCTACGGTTACACCGTCAAGGCGGTGACGTCGAGCGGCGCGGCCGGCGCCAGCTCGGCTGCCGTTACCGGCACCACGACCGGCACGCCGCCGCCATTGGCCGCGCCGACCGGCCTCGCCGCCGGCGCCACGACCGCCAGCGCCGTGCCGCTGACATGGACTGCGACCAGCGGCGCGACCGGCTACAACGTCTATCGCAACGGCAGCAAGGTCAATGCATCCGCCATCGCGGCCACCAGCTATACCGACAGCGGCCTGGCGGCGAGCACGACTTACAGTTATGCCGTGACAGCGTTGAACGGCACTAGCGAAAGCGCCCAATCCGGGACGGTGAGCGCAACCACCAAATCGTCATGGGTTTGCACGACGACCACATCGAGCAATTACACGCATGTTCAGAGCGGGCGCGCACATGACAGCGGCGGTTACGCACTGGCCAATGGCTCGAATCAGAACATGGGCCTGGACAACGTCTTCTATACCAATACGCTGGCGCAGACGTCGTCCGGCTATTACATCATCGGCAACTGCCCTTGACCGGAAGCGCAACGCCGGGCAAGTTCCTGCGCCTTTCATAAAAGGGCGCAGGAAGGAAAAGCCAGGCATTTGCAAAAGGCCACCAATGATATGGTGGCCTTTTTTGCAAAAACGACCGGGCATCAACGTGACAGATCAGCAGCATCTATAGTACGCTCCGCAAATAAAAGAAAATTTACGGCACTTTCCCGGATTTTTGGCATCCGAAGAAGACTTGTTGCAGGCCAAACTTGCGCCACATTAAGCTTTAATCAAACCTCAGACAGTATATGAAACCCTGATCGGGCCTTATACTCGCCATTTACTTGTCATTCTCTGAAGAACCTCCTTATGTACAACGCTTCAATATTTTGTTCCCGGCGTGCGCCGATGCGCGCCGCAACACGCGGTTTCACGCTGATCGAAATCATGGTGGTGGTCGTGATCATGGGCATTCTGGCTGCGCTGGTCGTGCCCAAACTGATGGGCCGTACCGACGATGCGCGCATCATCGCCGCCAAGCAGGATATCGCCACCGTGATGCAAGGCCTCAAGCTGTACAAGCTCGATAACCAGCGCTATCCGACCACCGAGCAGGGCTTGCAGGCGCTGATTGCAAAACCGACATCGGGCCCTGCCGCCAACGGCTGGAAAACCGGCGGCTACCTGGACAAGCTGCCGAAAGACCCGTGGGGCAATCCGTATCAATATCTGTCACCCGGCGTCAAAGGCGAAGTCGATGTATTTTCGCTGGGCGCCGACGGTCAGCCGGGCGGCGCCGGAAACGATGCCGATATCGGTTCGTGGGATCTGTAATTACGCGCATTTTTTGCAGCCCCGGACGGGCGCCGCTTCGTGCGCCGCCGCAGCGCCTTGCGCGCGGCTTCACGCTGCTTGAACTGCTGGTCGTGATGGTGATAGCCGGCATCACGCTCGGCATGGTGTCGTTCAATGCGATGCCCAGTGAGCGCAAGGTTTTGCAAAACGATGCGCAACGGATTGCGCTGCTGCTGCAACTGGCACGCGACGAAGCGATCGTGCGCAATCGACCGATCGCATTCGAGGCGGAACCCGATCGTTATCGCTTCCTGCTGCGCGACGAAAATGTCTGGCAGGTGCTGGAAAAAGACGACTTGCTGCGCGAGCGGGAATTCAAGCGATCGCCGGTTGCGCTGTCGATCAGCCCGTCGTCGGCCGCGGAAGCCGGTCCGCTGCGCGTCGTATTCGGCCGCGAGCCGGTCGACAAGCCGTTCGTCCTGACGCTGTCGATGGGCGATGCAAGCGTCGCTATCCGCGCCGACGGCATCGGACATTTTGTGGTCGAATGACATGCGCGCAAACCGTCAGCTATCCATTCGCCGGACCGATCGCCATCGCGCCGGCTTCACCCTGCTGGAAGTGCTGGTGGCGCTGGTCATTGTCGGCACCGCACTGGGCGCCAGCCTGCGCGCGGTCGGCAGCCTGACGCAAAACAGCAGCGACTTGCGCGCATCGATGATGGCGACCTGGTCGGCTGAAAACCGGCTGACCCAGATTCGCCTGGCGAAGGAATGGCCGGCGCTCGGGCAGCGCCGGTTCGATTGCCCGCAGGGCGAACTGCAACTGACGTGCGAAGAAAATGTATTCGCCACGCCGAACCCGTTTTTCCGCCGGGTCGAGGTCAGCGTGTTCGACACACGCAATATCGAGCGGCGCATCATCAAGCTGGCTCAGGTGGTGCCGAATGCACCATAATCAACGCAGCTGCGGCATTGCGCAGAAGGCGCCCATCACGCCGCCGATGGCCGGGCAACGCGGACTGACGCTGATCGAATTGCTGGTTGCCATCAGCGTGCTGGCATTCGTTGCGGTGCTCGGCTGGCGCGGTCTGGACGGCATCGTGCGCGCACGGGTTGCGTTGACCGCCGATCTGGAACAGACGCGCGGCATGCAACTGGCATTTGCGCAGTTGCAGAACGATTGCGCGCATCTTGCGACCATAACGGAGATTCCGGATCGCGCGCCGCTCGTCATCCAGCAGGATCGGCTGACGCTGGTGCGCACGGTGTTTGCCGATAATCAGCCGACAAGACTGGAAGTCATTACTTATCGGGTCAAGGATGGCGTGCTGACGCGGCGCGAATCCGCGGCCACCCGCGATCTGAATGAGTTGGACAATCTGTGGCTGACGGCGGCCAACGATAACGATGCGACGCCGGCGGTCGTGCTGCAATCGGGCGTGGCTTCGATGACGATGCGGTTATGGGAAGGCGGCGCATGGCGTGCAGCCAATGCCGCCGACACGGTTCCCAGTTCGTCCAGGCGGGCTCAGAGAGCGCCGGTCGTTACCAGCCCCGGCAGCGCATCCGCGACGACATTGCCGGCATTGACCGGCCTCGAAGTCGCGCTGCAATTGCAGGGGCGCGAATCGAACATGCTCAAGGTATTTTTACTGGGGGCGGTATGAGCGCGCGGCCTCGCACGCTGTTGCGTCAGCGCGGCGTCGCGGTCATCACCGCGCTATTGCTGACGACGCTGGCCATCACGATAGTCGCCAGCCTGTTCTGGCAGCAGCAGGTGCAGGTGCGGTCGATCGAAAACCAGCGGCTGCAATTGCAGAAGCAATGGATCTTGCGCGGCGCGCTCGATTGGGCCGGCCTGATTTTGCGCGAAGATGCCAAATATTCCGCGATCGATACGCTGGACGAACCGTGGTCGGTGCCGTTGTCCGAAACGCGGCTCGATCAGTATGTGGAAAACGGCCGTGCCGATACCGATGCCGCCGATGCCAGCCTGGCAGGCAGCATCGTCGATGCGCAGTCGCGCTACAACCTGAACAACCTGTGCGTCAGCGGAACCATCAATGCCGCTGAAGTCGCTGTATTCGAACGGCTGCTCGGCAATCTGGGACTCGAGCCGTCATTGGCGCAGGCAACCGCCAGCATGATGGCATTGGCGCAGTTGAAGCCCGAGCCCGGCGCACCGGGAAACAGCAATCCCCGGCCGATGAATTTTGAGCATATCAACGATTTGCTGGCAGTGCCGGGGTTTTCCCCCGAGGCAGTCAACAAGCTGAAGGATTTCATCATATTCTTGCCGGGCGCAGCGCCGGTCAATGTAAATACTGCATCGGCCGAGGTGTTGGCCGCTAGAATTGATACACTCTCGCTTGCGGACGCCACGGCGCTGGTAGCGAGCCGCAAGACCGCCAGCTTTCAAAACACCGGCCAGCTTGCGCAGCGTTTGCCGGGCAGGAACCTGTCAACCCAGGGGCTGGATGTTAAAACCAGTTTCTTTCTGGTTAACGGCAGAGTACGCATGAGCCGCGCAGGGCTGGAAGTGCAGGCATTGATCCAGCGCAATGGCGCCAGGACCAATCTGATCTGGATTCAGGAAAATTAGAAAGAAAACGAGACGCCTTGAGTACACTTTATATTCGCTTGCCTTCCAAGGCCGCCGCCGACAGTGCGCCGCGCTGGTTGGACCTGTCCTGTCCATTCGCAGTGGTCGCGAACGGCGGCGCGATCGAGCGTGAAGGCCATGCGCCGCTGGCGGACCTGTCGGAATTGACGGCTAAGGCGCAGCGCACTGTATTGCTGCTGGCCGCCAGCGATGTCAGCCTGCTGCGCGTGCGGGTGCCGCCGATGTCGGCCGCCAGGCTCAGGGCCGCACTGCCGAATCTGGTGGAAGATCAGTTGATTACCGATCCCGCCGACTGCGTGGTGGTGGCCGGCGGCTTGTCGGAAGGCTTGCGCACCATCGCGGTCGTGCAGCGCGCCTGGCTTGAAACGCTGGCCGGTGCATTCATCGGATTCGGTGCGCGCCATCTCGCGGCATTGCCTGCGCAATTGTGCCTGCCGCATCAGGCCGGCAGCGTGTCTGCCGCCATCACCGGGCAGCAAGCCGACATCGACGTGACGCTGCGGCTGTCGGAACAGGATGGCATCGGTTTGCCGATCATGCCGGAACACCCGGAATCCGCTGCCGCCGAAGTGATCGAGGCATTGCGCGCCGTGGTGCCTGAGTTGCCGATCACGCTGTATGTGCCGCAAGCGGCGGTACGGGCTTATCAGGAGGCGCTCGCCGGCGCCGGCGAATCGGATGACCGCATCAGCGTGTTTGCCGACAACTGGACGCGCTGGCTCGCCGGCGCCGGCGCCGCGCCGCTCGATCTGTTGGCGGGACTGGGCGCATCTGCCGGTCCGCAACTGAACTGGCGCCCGTGGCGCTGGACGCTGGCATTGGCTTGCGCAGTGTTGCTGATCAATATCATCGGCTTGAATATCGACTGGTGGCGCTTGAAGAGCGAAGCCAATTCGCTGCGCGCGACCATGATCCAGATTTACAAGGCAGCCTATCCAAAGGAGCCGGTGATCATCGATCCGATTGCGCAAATGCGGCAAAAGATCGCCGCCGCCAAGCGCGACTCGGGCCAGGCGGCGCCGGACGATTTCACGGCGCTGACAGCGGCTTTCGGCGAAGCCTGGAACAACGTGGCGCAAGCCCGGCCGGCGGGCAAGACAGCCGCTCCCGCCATTGCCGCGCTTGAATACCGCGAACGCAGCCTGTACGTGCGCCTCAAGCCGGAAGGCCAGGCGCCGACCGAACCAATGAAGACAGCGCTGGCCGGCCGCAACCTGTCGCTGGTTTTGGCGCCCGCGCAATCGGGGGCAGTCGTATGGCAAATCAGGAGCGCACCATGAGCTTGTCAAACACGCTGAATCGATCGGTGCAATCCTGGTCGGAATTCTGGAATGCGCGCAATGCGCGCGAGCGCATGCTGCTTGCGTCGGCGGCGGTTGTGATGGTGTTCGGATTGTTCTATGCGCTGTTGATCGGCCCGGCCTTGAGCGGGCGCAACCAATTGAACAAGAGCCTGCCGCTGCAGCGGCAGCAAGTCGCGCAATTGCAGGCAATGGCCAGGGAAGCGGCCGGCCTGTCTGCCAATGCCGCGCCTGCTGTTCCGCCGATGTCGAAGGAAAGTATCGACGCCGCATTGGCCCGTAAAGGATTGAAAGCGCAAACCGTGGCGCTGACCGGGGACGTTGCGAGAGTGCAGTTGTCGGCGGTATCGTTCGCCGGCGTGATCGACTGGCTCGACGACATGCAAAAAACAGCATTGCTTTCCGTGGTCGAAGCAAACATTGTTGCGCTAGCTCAACCCGACATGGTCAATGCGACTTTAACGTTGCGACAGCAGAAGAGCGAATAAGTGATCAGCGGAGCAAACAGGTTGTTTATTCGCCGGCATGACCGGATTGCATTGGCGCATTTGCGCTCGAGCGGAAAATTGCATGAAAAGGACGGCACTTGCAGCGCCTCGTGATATGGTTACTGGCGGGGATCGTCAGCGTAGCGGTCACGGCGCTGGCATTTTTGCCGGCTACCTGGATGGCGTCGTTGCTGGAGACGCAAACCGCAGGCCGTTTGACGCTGGGCGATGCGCAAGGCAGCTTGTGGCGCGGTTCCGCCTTCATCGGCGGCGCGCCGAGCGGCAATGATCCGGTGACGCCGCTGCTGCCCGGCCGCTTCAGCTGGCGGCTGTCGCCGCTGGTGCTGCTGGGCCGGGTCGATGCGAAACTGGAAAATGCAGCGGCGCTGTCGCAACCGGTCAGCGTGACCGGCAGCTGGCATCAGTGGCAGGTGAGTCCCGCGTCGATCCTGTTGCCGGCGGAAAGGCTGGCGGCCCTGGGTGCGCCGCTGAATACGATACAGCCTTCCGGCCAGATGCGATTGTCATGGAATCCGCTGCAACTGGCGCGGCAAGGCAACACGATCGAGGTCGCCGGCTCGATGAATCTGGAGATGATCGACATTGCTTCGCGGCTGTCGCCGGTCAAGCCGCTGGGTGCCTATAACCTGGCGTTCGATTGGCGCGGCCGGCAGGCAAGCATGGTGCTCACGACAAGCAAGGGGCCGATGCTGTTGAATGGCTCCGGCACGCTGGTCAATGGACGGATGCAGTTTTCAGGAAAGGCGGAAGCCGAAGCAGGGCAGGAAGAGAGGCTGGCGAATTTGCTTAATTTGCTGGGACAGCGCCGCAGAGAAGGCGGTAAAGACGTTATCGCACTAGAGTTCAAATGAAAAAAAATCATGAAATGGCAGCAATGCTGCAAGGACCGGCAAGCTGGCAGCGCTGGGGCGTAACCGCAGCGCTGGTGTGCGCAATGGCAGGCATCCAGCCGGCGCATGCGCAGGACCCGGCGTCGAACCAGGCCTCGCTCAATTTCGTCGGCGCCGATATCGAATCCGTCATCAAGGCGATCGGCCAGTACACCAATACGACCTTCATCATCGATCCGCGCGTCAAGGGCACGATCAACCTGGTGTCCGAAAAGCCGGTCACCAAGCCGCAGGCATTTCAGTTGCTGACGTCGGCGTTGCGCCTGCAGGGTTATGCGGTCGTGAAAAGCGACGGTTTCACCAAGGTCGTGCCGGAAGCCGATGCCAAGCTGCAGGCCGGCCCGATTCAGAGCGGCGCAATTCGCGGCGACCAGATCGCGACGCAGATTTTCAGATTGAATTACGAAACGGCCGCCAACCTGGTGCCGGTGTTGCGGCCGCTTATTTCGCCCAACAATACGATCAACGCCAATCCCGGCAACAACACGCTGGTCATTACCGATTATGCCGACAACCTGAGGCGCCTCGGCAAAATCATCGCCTCGATGGATGGCCCCGCCACCAGCGAACTCGAAGTGCTGCCGATCCGTTATGCCATCGCGTCCGATATCGCCGTGATGGTCAATCGCCTGATGGACTCCGGCGTTGGCGGGGCGCTTGGCGCAGATGCCGGCCGTATCAACCTGCTGGCCGATTCGCGGACCAATTCGGTCATCATCAGAGCGCCTTCCGCCGCGCGCGCCAACTTGGCGAAATCACTGATTGCGAAACTCGATCAGCCGACCGCGCAGGCGGGCAACGTGCATGTGGTTTACCTGAAAAACGCGGAAGCGACGAAGCTTGCGCTGACGCTGCGCGCCGTCATCGCGTCGGATTCAGCGACATCAGGTTCGACCTCGTTGCAACCCACTACCACGCCGACACTGACGCAAACTTCCGGCGGTGCGGCCGGTTCGCAAATGCCGCCGTCTTCCCCTGCGCCGGCGCAAGGGCCGCTGCCGACCGGCGGTCCCGGCGGATTCATCCAGGCCGACCCGGCCACCAACACGCTCATCATTACCGCCAGCGAAGCGGTCTATCGCAATCTGCGCACCGTGATCGATCAGCTCGATGCGCGCCGTGCGCAAGTCTATGTCGAGTCGCTGATCGTTGAACTGTCGTCGGACAAGGCAGCCGAATTCGGCATCCAGTGGGCCGGCCTATCGGGTGATGGAAGCAGCAGATACCGGATCGGTTCCGTCACCGGATTCGGCTCCGGGGGGAATAACCTTATTAACCAGGCAATCGCAAGTTCGGTGCCCGGCGCCCCGGCAGCCGGCGCACCAAGTAATGGCTTGAATCTGGGTATCTTCCGGCAAGCTGGCAGGCAACTTACCTTGGGGGCAATCGCGCGCGCGCTTGAAACGCATGGTAATGCCAACATCCTGTCGATGCCCAATCTGATCACGCTTGACAATGAAGAAGCGAAAATCATCGTCGGGCAGAACGTGCCTTTCGTGACCGGCCAGTTCACCACAGCGGCTTCCGGCGGCGCAGCCGGCGTCAATCCGTTCCAGACGATCCAGCGCAACGATGTCGGCTTGTCGTTGCGCGTGCGGCCGCAGATTTCCGAAGGCGGCACGGTCAAGATGGCGATTTACCAGGAAACTTCGAATATTCAGTCTACAAGCGGAGTGTCCGGCATCATTACCAACAAGCGTTCGATCGAAACCAATGTGCTGGTCGATGACGGACAGATCATCGTGCTCGGCGGCCTGATCGAGGACTCGACCAATGACACTCTGGAACAAGTACCCGGCCTGGGCGATATTCCGGTTGTCGGCAATCTGTTCAAATACAAGACGCGTAAGCGCGGCAAGAAAAACCTGATGGTGTTCTTGCGGCCCACGGTGATTCGCAGCAATGAGCAAAGCGTCGATCTCGCGAGCGATCGCTACGGTTACATGCGCGATCTGCAAATCAATGCGCAACCGGAACCGTCGGTCATCATGCCCAATACCGGCACGCCGGTTTTGCCGCAAATGGAAAACGGCCGGCTGATCGATGGGCCTTTGTACAACGGCGGCGCGGTTGATCGAGTCAATATGCAGCAATCGCAGCAACAAGCGGTGCCGCAGCAGCCTCAGCCTCAAGTCTCGCAACAACCGACATATATTACCGATTAGTGATCAATGATGAGTAATGCCATGATGGATGCGCGCCTTTTACCCTTTGCGTTTGCGCGCGACTTCGCCCTGCTGGCGCATCGCAACGACGCGACGGAGGGCGGCGCCGTCGAAGTCTGGGTGTCCGATGCCACCACGCCGCGCGCGATCGCCGAAGTAAGCCGTCGCTTCGGGCGCGTCAAGTTGAAATCGATGTCGCGCGAAGCGCTCGAATCGGCCATCGCCAAAGCGTATGCCGGCTCCGGCGGCGATGCGGCGCAGGTGATCGATGAATACGAATCCGATCTCGACCTGGCCAAGCTGATGCGCGACATGCCGGCGGTCGAGGATTTGCTGGAATCGGCCGATGACGCGCCGGTGATCCGGATGATCAATGCCTTGCTGACGCAGGCGCTGCGCGAGGGCGCATCCGATATCCATATCGAACCGTTCGAGCAGATATCGGTGGTGCGCTTCCGGATCGACGGCACGCTGCGCGATGTGGTGCGGCCGAAAAAGGCGATTCATGCCTCGCTGATTTCGCGCATCAAGATCATGGCGCAGCTCGACATTGCCGAAAAGCGGCTGCCGCAGGATGGCCGCATCACGCTGCGCGTCGGCGGCAAGCCGGTCGATGTGCGGGTCTCGACCTTGCCGACCGGCCATGGCGAGCGCGCGGTGCTGCGGCTGCTCGACAAGGAAGCCGGCCGGCTCGACTTGCAGCATCTGGGCATGAGCGAGCAGGCGCTGCCGCAATTCGATCAGCTGATCGCGCAGCCGCACGGCATCGTGCTGGTGACCGGCCCCACCGGTTCCGGCAAAACCACCACGCTGTACGCGGCGCTGTCGCGGCTGAACGCGACCACCACCAACATCCTGACAGTCGAAGATCCGATCGAATACGAACTCGGCGGCGTCGGCCAGACGCAAGTGAATCCGCGCATCGACATGACGTTCGCCAAGGCGCTGCGCGCGATTCTGCGGCAAGACCCGGACGTCATCATGATCGGCGAGATCCGCGATCTGGAAACCGCGCAGATTGCGGTGCAGGCATCGCTGACCGGCCATCTGGTGCTGGCAACCCTGCACACCAACGATTCGGCGGCAGCGGTAACGCGCCTGCTCGACATGGGGATCGAACCGTTCCTGCTATCGTCGTCGCTGCTCGGCGTTGTCGCGCAGCGCCTGGTGCGCAAGCTGTGTCCGGAATGCAGGCGGCATGACGGCCAGTTCTGGCATGCAGTCGGCTGCGATAAATGCGGACAGACCGGTTATCAGGGCCGCGTCGGCGTCTATGAATTATTGCTGACCACCGACCAGATCCGTGCGCAGATTCATAATCGGGCATCCGAAGCGGAGATTCGCGCCACCGCCCAGAAAGACGGCATGCGCACCATGCGCGAAGATGGCGAACGCTGGCTGGCGGACGGCACGACGACGCAGGCGGAATTGCTGCGCGTCACCAAAGATTGATCGAGGATTGAACCAACGTGCCAGCATTTCGCTATGAAGCCGTCGATACGGCGGGCGCCACCAAAAAAGGTGTCGTCAACGCCGATAGCGCCCGCGCCGCGCGTGCCGATTTGCGCAACCAGGGCCTGGTGCCGATTGCGGTCGATGCGATCGCGGCCCAGCTCGATGATGCCGGCCAAACCAGGACGCGCGCATTCGGCGACCATTTGTCCACCACGGAACTGGCGTTGTTTACGCGCCAGTTGGCCAGCCTGCTGGAAGCCAGCCTGCCGCTGGAACAGGCATTTTCCGCGCTGCTGGAACAGGCCGAGCGCACCTACGTGCGCGACCTGATCGCGTCGATCCGGTCGGAAGTGATGGGCGGCGCGTCGCTGTCGGATGCGCTGTCGCGGCATCCGCGCGATTTTGCCGATATCTATCGGGCGCTGGTGTCGTCCGGCGAACAGATCGGCCAACTGTCGCGCGTGCTGTCGCGCTTGGCGGATTACATCGAGCGGCGCAATTCGCTGGTGCAGAAGGTCAAGCTGGCGTTTACCTATCCGGCGATCGTGACCGTGGTCGCGTTTGCGATCGTGATTTTTCTGCTCACCTATGTCGTGCCGCAAATCGTCTCGGTGTTTGCCAACACCAAGCAGAAGCTGCCGTTCCTGACGGTGATGATGCTGGCCATCTCGGATTTCGTTCGCAATTACGGCTGGATCGTGGCGATCGTTGCCATTGCCCTGTTTTTCGCATGGCGCGCCGCGCTGAAAGATCCGGCGATCAAGATGCGCTGGCATACCTGGCTGCTGAATGCGCCGCTGTACGGCAAATTCGAGCGCAGTCTGAATACGGCGCGGTTTGCCAGCACGCTGGCGATCACGACCGGTTCCGGCGTGCCGATTCTGCGGGCGCTGCAAACCAGCCGCGATACCTTGTCCAATGTGGCGATGCGAGAACAGGTCGAGGATGCGGCCAACAGCGTGCGCGAAGGCGTGGGACTGGCGCGCGCGCTGTCGGCGCACAAGCATTTTCCGCCGATGCTGATCCACATGATTCGCGCCGGTGAAGTGACCGGCGAACTGCCGGCGATGCTGGATCGCGCCGCCAATGCGCAGGAACAGGATCTGGAGCGGCGCGCATTGACGATTGCCGGATTGCTCGAGCCTGCGCTGATCCTGGCGATGGGCGTGGTGGTGCTGCTGATCGTGCTGGCGGTGCTGATGCCGATCATCGAGATCAACCAGCTGGTACGCTGATATGCGCAGCGATGTTTTAAAAGGAATGCAATGAAACGCTGGCCTCTTGTCGCGAGTTTTACATTGTTCATCGTCTTGTGCGCGTCTGCCGCGTACTGGGCGATGCAGTTATTCAAGCCGCCGCTGCGTGCGGTCGCGGCGCCTCCGCCGTCGGCACAGCCCGCGCCGCGGCTGGATGCGGCGGCCGGCCTGTTCGGCGGACGTACCAATGTGGCCGTCGCCAGCAATTATCAATTGAAAGGCGTGGTGGTTTCCGGCAATGCGGCCGACAGCGTCGCGATTCTGGCGACCGACGGCAAACCGGCGCAGGCGGTCAGGATCAACGCGCAAGTGGTGCCCGGCGTCACGGTCAAGGAAGTGAATCGGCGCTATGTGCTGCTGTCGGAAGGCGGCGTGGTCAAGCGGGTCGAGTTGCCGGAAAATGCGAAAGGCCAGGCGCAAGTCAATCTGTCGACCAATGCGCCGGTGCCGGCGCGGACCGCTGCGACGCCATCTCTAACGGCTCCGACGATGCCGTCACGGACGCCGGCAACATCGCCGCAGGTAACGCCGCAACTAACGCCGCAAACCGCGCCGGCGGCTCAGACCACCGTGGTTGCGCCGAACGCGCCGCCGGGAACGGGAAATCCCAATGCGCCAGGCATGGGCACACCGGCGGCACCCTCGTCTCCGGCGACCACGCCGGTTCTGCCGGCGCAGCGATAACCGGTTCTCTTCATGGCCCCGGTTTTTGCGGATACCGGAAAAAGCAGTGATGGTATACGCACACGGAAACCGCTCTAGCGAAATCCCGACCTTTCGAGGTCCGCCAGCAAGCCGAGGATGGCGACCAATTTAACCGGCTTGACCAGGTGATGATCAAAGCCGGCTTCCTTTGCGCGATCCTTGTCTTGCGGCTGTCCGTAGCCTGTCACCGCAACCAGCACCGATCGCGCCGTCTCGGGCATTGCCCGCAGACGCCGGGCAAGTTCGTAACCATCCAGGTCCGGCAGGCCGATATCGAGAAACAGCATGTGAGGCGCATGGTGGCGCGCCCGTTCAAGCGCGTGGCGCGCGCTGTATTCAACCGTCACCTCGTGGCCTACCGTCTCCAGCAGCAAAGACAGAACCCTGGCGGCATCGGCGTTATCGTCCACAACCATCAAACGCAAGGCGCTATTCGCGTGCATGCCGGTATCATTATTCAGTGGTTTCTGTTGCTGCATCGCGTCGACCAGACGCGGCAATCGCACAATGAACGTGCTGCCTTTGCCGGCTCCCGCACTTTGGGCCGAAACGCTCCCGCCATGCATTTCCACAAGGCTTTTCACGAGCGCGAGACCCAGTCCCAAGCCTCCCTGAGAGCGGTCCGGCGACCTTTCCGCCTGCGTAAACAAATCGAAAACATGCGGCAGCAGTCTCGGTGCAATGCCTATCCCGTCGTCTTGCACGATGAACTCGATGTCGTCTTGCCGGGCATCGAGCCGCAAAACGATATGCCCGTATTTCTGTGTAAACTTTGCCGCATTGCTCAGGATGTTGGCAAACACTTGAATCAACCGCGTTCGGTCGCCTTCCAGAAAAAGCGGGTCATCCGGCACTTGTACCGTGAGATGCTGATGTTTCAGCTTGACGAGCGGATGCACCTGCTCGACGGCATCGGCCACCACCTGGTTGAGATTCAGCGCCTCTTTCTGAAGAGAGACAAGGCCGCGGGTGACGCGGGAAACGTCAAGCAGGTCGTCCACAAGCTTGGTCATATGCTCGACTTGACGGGTGATGATGTCGCTTGTCTCACGGATACGTTCCTCGCCGAGACTGCTGAATTTGAGCAGTTCGGCGGCGGCGCTGATCGGTGCGAGCGGATTTCTCAACTCGTGCGCAAGCATGGCAAGAAATTCGTCCTTGCGACGATTGGCGGCGCGCAATTCATTCTGCGCGTTCTCCAGCGAGTTCACATCCGTATTGGTGCCGAACCATTGAACGATCCTGCCTTCCGCATCGTGCAGCGGCGCAGCTCGCGTGAAAAACGTCCGGAACCCGCCATCCGCGCCCCGCAGCGGGAATGTCATTTCAAACGGCTGGTGTTTTGCGATGGAAGCCTTCCATTCCTCCATCACGTTCGGCAGCTTGTCCGGGTCGTGGACGCTCTGCCAGCCCCATCCCTGCATTTGCTCCAAGGTCGTCCCGGTGTACTCGTACCAGCGGTCGTTGTACCAGTGAATCCAGCCATCGGCGTCGGCCATCCATGCAAGCTGGGGAATCGTGTTGGCAAGCTGCAGCAGCCGCTGCTCGCTCTCACGCAATGCGGCTGCTGTTCTTACCGCTTCGGTGACGTCGCTTCCCTCAACGAAGATGCCGGTAACCTTGCCGGCGGCATTCTTGATGGGTTGATAAACGAAATCGAGAAACCGCTCTTCCAGCTCGTCGCCCAACCGGCGCTGTAATTTGACCGAAGCAGCATGACCTATATGCGGTTCTCCGGTTGCATAGACACGGTCGAGCAGCTCGAAGAAGCCCTGTCCTTCAATTTCCGGCAACGCGTCGCGCACCGGTTTGCCGATAAGTTCGCGGTGTCCCGTCAGTTGCAGATACGCACTGTTGGCAAGTTCAAAGATGTGATTCGGCTCTCGAAAGACCGCCATCACGCCGGGTGCCTGCTCGAACAGATGGTGAAGGCGTTCGTTTTCCGCTATCCGATGCCGCTCGGCGAGCACTTGTTCCGTCGTTTCCGTGCAGGCGCAATACATGCCCGCGACCATGCCGCTTTCATCGCGTACCGGAGAATAGGAGAAGGTGAACCATGTCTGTTCGTCGTACCCTTTGCGGTTCATTGTCAAGGGCAGGTTCTCGTGATAGCTGGCTTTTCCTTCCATCGCCTGCGCGATGATCGGGTAAATGTCACCCCAGATTTCAGGCCAGATATCCTGGAAACGACCGCCCAATGCGGATGGATGCTTGTCGCCCAGGATTTCCGCGTACGAATCGTTGTACAGGAAGCCCAGCTCGGATCCCCATGCAACGAACATCGGAAATTTCGAGTGCAGCATAAGGCCGATGACAACCCGCAGTGACTGCGGCCAGGTATCAGGAGGGCCAAGGGGCGATGTTGACCAATCGCGCGTGCGCATCAGCGCACCCGTGTTGCCGCCGTCAGTCAGAAAGGTCGGGAGGATAGTCATTTGGTTTATCCATGCTGCTCTTTCTGCGGGGAACTTTAATAAAACTTGACAAAACCAAAAGTATAACCGGGTATGTCTTGCATGGCACCAGGATTCGGCTTGTCATGCGCTCAAGTCACCCGCCTTCCACCTGCACTCCCGCGCCATGCTCTCGCTTCCCTTGCGCGGCATCGCGGCACGGCGGTCGATTTCCCGGAGCACACCACTAGCGGTCCGCCGGCGGATCGCCGAGAATTTTTTTCAGCGTGCGTTTCGCCGCTTGCCGCTTGGCGGAATTGGTTTTTTGATGTGATCCCGCCACACGCTGTTTGGCGGCAACCGCAATCGGATTGCGCGGCTTCAGGCTTTTTTGAGGCGAGCGGAGGGGGTGCGCAGCCGGTTCGGTCCGAAGCCGGAGTTTTTGCCGTGTTGCGAGCGCCTTGTTAGCCATGACGGTGTTTTGTCGCGCGTAATGCGGGCCCGCAAACCTGCATTACGCGCGATCGATTACAAAACGTAGCGCGACAAATCGTCATCCACGGCCAATGCACCGAGCCGCTGGTCTACATAAGCCGCATCGATTGCGATGGTCTGGCCGGATTTTTCGCCGGCTGAAAACGACATTTCCTCCAGCAGCTTTTCCATCACCGTGTACAAGCGCCTGGCGCCGATGTTTTCGGTTTTTTCATTGACTGAAAACGCGATTTCCGCCAGACGCTGGATACCGTCCCGGGCAAATTCGATCTTTACGCCTTCGGTGGCCAGCAACGCTTCGTATTGCCTGGTCAGACAGGCATCGGTGCCGGTCAGAATCCGTTCGAAATCGGCGATCGACAGCGAGTCGAGTTCGACGCGAATCGGAAGCCGCCCCTGCAATTCCGGAATCAGGTCGGATGGCTTTGCCAGATGAAATGCGCCCGACGCGATGAACAGGATGTGATCGGTCTTGATCATGCCGTACTTGGTATTGACGGTGGTGCCTTCGACCAGCGGCAGCAAATCGCGTTGCACGCCGGCGCGCGATACATCGGCGCCGCCGACTTCCGAACGCGAGGCGATCTTGTCGATTTCATCGAGGAAGACAATGCCGTTCTGCTCGACATTGGCAATCGCTTTCTGCTTCAGTTCGTCTTCGTTGACCAGTTTGGCGGCTTCTTCCTCGGTCAGCAATTTCAACGCTTCCCTGATCTTGATCTTGCGCGATTTCTTGCGCCCGCCGCCGATGCCGGAAAACATCGACTTGATCTGTTCGGTCATTTCTTCCATGCCGGGCGGCGCCATGATTTCCATTTGCGGCCCGGTTTCGGCCAGTTCGATCTCGATTTCACGATCATCCAGCACACCTTCGCGCAAGCGCTTGCGAAATGTCTGGCGCGCAGCATTGCCTGAATGCGCCGTGTCTTCATGCGTGTGCGGGGTTGAGCTGAACCCGAAATCGCGGGCCGGCGGCACCAGGATATCGATCACCCGGTCTTCCGCGGCGTCTTCGGCGCGGGCGCGCACCTTGCGCATTTCAAACTCGCGCGTTTGCTTGATGCCGATATCGATCAAATCGCGAATGATGGTGTCCACGTCGCGACCGACGTAGCCGACTTCGGTGAACTTGGTGGCTTCGATCTTGATGAACGGCGCATCGGCCAGCCTGGCCAGGCGGCGTGCGATTTCGGTTTTGCCGACGCCGGTCGGGCCGATCATCAAAATGTTCTTCGGTGTAATTTCGTGGCGCAGCGGCTCTTCCACTTGCTGACGGCGCCAGCGGTTGCGCAACGCAATCGCGACCGCGCGCTTGGCGCGCCCCTGGCCGACCACATGCTTGTCGAGTTCGGAGACAATCTCTTGCGGAGTCATATTCATGATGTTTTTTCGTGAGACGTTATGGAATGCATGCTATTCCAAGGTTTCAATCGTGTGCGACAGGTTGGTATAGATGCATAATTCGCCGGCGATCGTCAGCGATTTTTTGACAATATCGAGCGGCGATAATTCGGTATTTTCCTGCAGCGCTTTTGCTGCCGACTGCGCAAATGCGCCGCCGGAGCCGATCGCGCCGATGCCGTCCGCCGGTTCCAGCACATCGCCGTTGCCGGTGATGATCAGCGTCGATTCATGATCGGCCACCAGCAGCATGGCTTCCAGTCGCCGCAACATGCGATCGGTGCGCCAGTCCTTGGCCAGTTCGACCGACGCACGCATCAGGTTGCCCTGATGTTTTTCGAGCTTGGCTTCGAAGCGTTCGAGCAGAGTGAAGGCGTCCGCCGTGCCGCCGGCAAATCCCGCCAGCACCTTGCCTTGATATAGCTTGCGCACCTTGCGCGCGGTGCCTTTCATGACGATATTGCCGAGCGTGACCTGACCGTCGCCGCCGAGCGCGACGATGTTGCCGCGTCGCACCGATAAAATGGTGGTGCCGTGAAACTGTTCCATATCTGCCCCTGAAATGACACGGCACGATCATGCCGCGGAAGGTGTAACGATGTTACGGGGTAACGAATTCAGAAATGGGGATGGGCGGCCCGATTGCAAGGCGTCCCGTGATGCGAATCGGAGGCGGCGTTAGAGCTTGCGCGGCAGGATGCGGACGATGTCTTTCAATCCCATCACGTTGAACAGGGCGGTAATGAGATGATTGACATTATGCAATTCGATAGCTTTGCCGTTGCCGCTTAACGGCGCCAGGCTGCTGAGCAATTGTCCCGCAGCGCTGAAATCCACCCGGTTCAACCGCGCACAATCGAGAACCGCCGGATTATGGTCTGTCGCAAAAACGGTAATTGCACTGATCAACTGGTCTGTTTTGCCTTCGATGATGTGAGGCATCATGAAGCAGTCGGACGCCATATCGACCGTGCCGTTTTCTTCCGCTGCCGTCGTCACCTTGTTTTTCGGAGCGACAAAGGCGGGCGGCGATACTTCGAACGTGATGCAGTAATCGATGCTGGCTTCTTCGAATTCCTTTTCGCTGTTCAGCAGCCGCAGAATTTCAAGCAGCAACAGCCAGGGCGCTTCGGTTTCATCGCGCCGCCCGATTTGCAGGATCGAACGGATCTTGTTTGCCAGTTCCGGCGCGCCGACCAGGATCAGATCATGTTCCGAGCTTTGCAGTTTTTTCAGTATGCGCAGCAAAAGACCGCAGCCGACCGGATCGACTTCGGTGACACGGGAAAATTCCAGCCGCAGCACGCGCGTGTTTTCACCCAGCTTCTGGGCGCGTTCAAGAAGTTTTACGATATTGCCGTCAAGCCTTCCCGAGAAAGGAACCGTCGGCGTTGCGCCTGTGCGTACCGCCGGAGCCGCTTGCGCTTCAAGCTGGCTGGACTGGATCCATGCGGGCGGGGAGGTCTCGAACTTGCTGGCATATTCGATCGATAAATTGTCGAATTGCTGCTGCTTGCCGTTAATCTGATACAAGTCGAACAGCATCCACCAGGCGGTTCTGGAACCGGTATTGGCAGCGTCTTCGTGAATTGCGCCTTGCAACATTTGTTCGACCATTTCGATCTGGCCGTTTGCAAACAGGATCGCTGCCTCTTCGAGGACTTGCGTGGTTTCGGAACCGGCGACTTCTATTCCGCCCGGTTTTCCCTCTTCGCCCAACAGGAATTCAGTACTCATTCCCATCGTCGGTAAAGTGGCTTCAAATGATGCGGGAAGTTGTTGCTGGCCCTTGCCGGGTTTCGATTTACCGGCGGCCGGCGCCGGCCGCTGCGGCGCAGGCATTATGCTGTTGGCCGCCTGGCTCGGGCTGAATTCGGACGACATTTCGGATTCGATGGCGTCTATTTTTTTTGCAGTCGCTGTCGCGCGGGCGACATTGCGCTGCGCCTGCTGCGAACGCTCGGTTTTATCCGCACCCGGATCGACACGGGCATTGCCTTCAGTGCGCTTTGCGCGTGAAGCATCCTTGCCCGTCGGCGATGTTGCCGGCGAATTGTCTTTCTTGCCGAAGAGCCCGAAAATTGCCACGATTTTCCTGTTGTTAATTCGTTAATGCATCCCGGCAAAGGGATGGCAGGAAATTATAACGCCATAAAGGTGCTCCAAGGCATCTACGTTTAATTACACACGCATACCGCCTTGCTTTAACAAGCGATGTTGTATTTTGTTTGAAAGATTTACCAACATCTGGCGCGCATGCCGGCAATGAAATCCCGTTCGGACCGTGGCGGCGGTTTCTGGAGGTCGATGTCGACCCGGATGCAGCCAGGCGTTCCTGCCGCAGCGCATGCACCCAGGCGACATCGGCGCGCCGCGATCCTTGCTTGAAATTGATACCAAAACCAAAACAGGTTGCCGGCTGCAACGGCAGGAACCCGGCACCTCGAACATGCAGCGCAGCCGCCATCAGCACCGCAGTGATGGCAAACCGGATTGATGGAGCAGAGAGATGGAAGGATCGCGCCGAGGAAAAATTTATTTTGCCGGAGCCGATGTTTCATCCGTCAGGCGGCGATGAAGTCCCATCGGATCGTCTTTCAACGCTGAATGCTCCGGGCCGCAGCCGGGATGAGATCAGTCGCCGTACAGCTTTTGCTTGAGTTCGCGACGCTGCTGCGCTTCGAGCGACAGCGTGGCGGTCGGCCGTGCCAGCAGGCGCGGAATGCCGATGGGTTCGCCGGTCTCTTCGCACCAGCCGTAATCGCCGGAATCGATGCTGGCGATCGACTGCTGCACTTTTTTCAGCAGCTTGCGTTCGCGATCGCGGGTGCGCAATTCGAGAGCGTGTTCTTCTTCGATCGTTGCACGGTCGGCCGGATCGGGCACCAGCACGGTTTCGCGCAGATGCTCGGTCGTCTCGCCGGCATTCTTCAGCAAATCTTTTTCAAGCTGCTGCAAGCGCGCTTTGAAAAAGGCCAATTGCGCGGCGTTCATGTAATCCTTTTCGCTCATCTTGAGGATTTGCGATTCGGAGAGCAGAGTGCCGTCGGTGACGACGACCGGGTTCGATTTCATTGTTTTAGTTGCCACTTCGCGTACTTTCAAAACTACGGTTTTTTCAATTTTATCTGCTAATCCGGCGGCTACTTTGTTACTGCTCATAGTTGCGCCAGATTGCCTCGCTCCAGCGGCATTCGCCGCCATATTTACGACAGGCGACGCGATTTTAGCTGACGCGGCGACTGTCGGTTTGGCAATTCGTCTTTCATTCGCCGCTGTGTTGGCGGATGGTTGCAACCCATTCTTTGCCGCGACGGTTTTTTTTGCAACAGATGCCGCTTTTTTTGCTGTCACTGAAGCCGGAGCGGATTTGGCCGCCGGTTTCGCGCTGCTCTTCAATGCTGCCTTGGCCGGCTTGGTTTTAGCCTTGGCAATTGGCTTGACTGCTGTTGGTTTGCCTGGGTTTTTGGCGACGGCGCTTTTCTTGGCGGACTTTGTAACGGTTGCGTTCATATTTCCTATCCTCATGAACTGCTCAACGCACTGACTTCATCAAGCGCCGCGTGCGATTCCACTGCCCCGCGTCTCGTTTGGCGCCCTCCCTAGCGTAAAACCACAATAGTTTATACCAAACATTGTTCCAGTCCGCGAATAAAAATGTCTTCCGGCAGATTCTTGCCGATAAAGACCATTTTGCTGCCGCGTATTTCATCATCTGCCCATTTGCCGCCGATATCGGTCCCCATCATCTGGTGCACGCCCTGAAATACGACTTTGCGGTCCGCGCCATCCATCAATAGCACGCCTTTATAGCGCAGCATGCGCGGCCCGTAAACTTGCACCAGCCCGCCCAGGAATTCATCCAGCCTGGCGCTGTCGAATGGCCGCGGGCTCTTGAAAACGAATGCGGCGATATCGTCGGAATGGCCGCCGCCGTGGGCATGATCGTGTTCGCAATGCTCGGCGCAATCGTGATCCGAATGCTCGTGTTCATGCGCTTGCGCCGCCAGGAACGCCGGATCGATTTCCAGTTTTTCATTCAGGTTGAAGCCGCGAATATCGAGTATCTCGGCAATCGGCGCACGGCCGAAATCGACTTTGCCGATCGGCGCGCGCGGATTGATGCGCTTCAGGCGTGCAATCAGGCGATCGACTTCGCCGACGCCGACCAGGTCGGTTTTCGACAGCAGCATCTTGTCGGCGAAGCCCGCCTGGCGCTGCGCTTCTTCATGCTCATCGAGCTGTTGCATCGCGTGCCGGGCATCGACCACGGTGACGATGGCATCGAGCAGATAATGCATCGCGACTTCTTCATCCATGAAAAATGTCTGCGCCACCGGACCCGGATTGGCCAGTCCGGTGGTTTCGATGATGACCCGGTCGAAATGCAGTTCGCCGGTGTTGCGTTTCTGCGACAGCGACGTGAGGGCGGTAATCAGATCGCCGCGCACGGTGCAGCAAATGCAGCCGTTGTTCATTTCGACGATTTGCTCGGTGCTGTCCTGCACCAGAATCTCGTTGTCGATATTCTCTTGGCCGAATTCGTTTTCGATCACGGCAATCTTATGGCCGTGCTGCTCTTGCAGAATGCGGTTGAGCAGCGTGGTCTTGCCGGCACCGAGAAAGCCGGTCAGGATGGTGGTGGGAATCAGTGCCATGGATTAGTAATAACGAGAATAACAGCGAGTCAATGTGCGCAATCGGCGCACCATCCTTTAATGGTCAATTGAATATCGTGGCTCTGAAAGCCCTTGCCAAGGGTTTGTTGCAGCGCGCTTTGCAATTGCCGGCGCAATGTCGATTGATGCCTGGCCGATTCCGACAGCGTGTCCGTTGTCAGCGCCGCATCGCCGTCGAGGCAAAATACCTTGGCGCAGCGGGTGCATTTGAAGTGCCCGTGCTGGTGTTGCGTCGCGTGATGGCCGGCATCCACGCTGCCGCCCTGTTCAACATGGTCGGTTCCAGCGCTGTAGCGAAAAACGCGGTCGTCGCCGGCGATCTTGTGCGCCAGTCCGGCATCGGTCAGGCAATCAAGCGCGCGATACAGGGTGACGCGGTCCATGTCGGTGAATATATCCTGCATGTCCTGGTGCGAACAGGCGCAGCGTGCACTGAGCAATGCCGCCAGCACATTGACTCGGGCAATTGTGATGCGCAGCGATGCGTTGCGCAGTTGCGCTTCGGCAAGTGCCTGTACCTGTTCAAACTCCTGCTTCGGAGAGGGATGCGGGCCGGCAGCTTCGGATTTGGCTTTCATCGTCATCGAATCAATTCAGCAGTGTTTGAGATTATGCCGCAATTTGCAATTGAGTTGCAAAAACATGGGTTGCCCATATTTACCCGCCGCGTTTTTTTGCCCGCGGATGCGCCGCGTCATACACTTGCGCCAATCGCTGAAAGTCGAGCGATGTGTATATTTGCGTCGCCGCAATCGACGCATGGCCCAGCATTTCCTGTACCGCGCGCAGATCGCCGGACGATTGCAGCAGATGCGAAGCGAACGAATGGCGCAGCACGTGCGGATGGACGTCGACCGGAATGCCGAGTGCCTGCGCATGCGCTTTCAGCCGCAGTTGCACCACGCGCGGCGACATGCGCGTGCCGCGTCCGGTAAGAAACAGCGCGAATTTTCCATCGTGCGGATCGTGCTTGACGAGCGTTTCGCGCGATGCGAGCCAATCGGCGATGGCGCGCATTGCGGGCTGTCCGATCGGCACGCTGCGCATCTTGCTGCCCTTCCCTGTGACGGTTACTTCGCAGGCATCGTAATCGATCCAGCCCGATGATACATAACCGGATTCTTGCGTATAGCGCGCATCCAGCCCGGCCAGTTCAGACACCCGCAAACCGCTCGAATACAGCAATTCGAACATCGCGCGATTGCATCGCTGCATAGGCGATTCCGCATTTTTTCCGGGGTGATGTTTGGAAACCAGTTGCACCGCATCGTCGGCCGCCAGCGCTTTCGGCAACGGCTTCGCGCGTTTCGGTGCCTTGACGCCATCGACCGGGTTCGATGCAAGCGCGGTCTGCTCCGACAGCCAATCGAAAAACCCGCGCCATGACGACAGTTTGCGTGCGATCGAGCGGGCGCTCAAACCTTTCGCATGCAGTTGCGACGCAAATTTCCGAATCTGAAAATGCGTGATCGCGGCGATCGCCGACCGATCGGCCAGTGCCGACAATTCGGCCAGGTCGCGGCCGTAATTTGAAATGGTGTGCGGCGACAGCTGGCGTTGCGTGCGCAGGTTATCGAGATAACCGTCAATATGGATTTGATTGTCCCTGATGCTCACGCAGGCCGGCGATTCAGTCGAGCAGGCAGGTCAGCGCCGCACTGGTGGTTTCACCGATCTTCGTCAGAAAATCGGTCGCCATGTCGGAAGTGAAACGTTCCGGATCGGGGGAACCCAGCACCAGCAATCCGAATGCATCGGTTGCAGCTTCCGCACGCAACGGCAGCATCGCGATCGACTGGATCGAGGACGGCTCATCGAGCCAGGACGCTGCCTCGAAATCATTGTTGTGGCCGCAAAACGGCGTGTGCAAGCCATTCGAAAAAATCCGCGCATCGACCGATACGTCAGCGGAAAACCAGGTATGGGAAAACGCTTCGGCGACACCCCAGATGCGCAACGTCGCATGCGGTACCGAAAAAATCGTCTGCAGGCCGTTGATCAGCAGATGCGGCAAATCGACATCGTTGCGCGCCAACAGCAATGAACGGGTCCATGACTGGAATTTTTCGGCAATCGCATCGTTTTCCTGCGCCACGCGTATCAATGCCGCCAATCGCAGGTCCAGCGCCTTGATCTTTTCGCGCAAGACTTCCATCTGCCTTTCCTGCAACGAGACGGTGCGTCCGCCCAGCGGGCTGATCAATTTGAGCTTTGATACGAGCTCCGGATGTTCTTCAAAAAAATGCGGGTTGTTTGCCAGATAATGGGCAACCGAAGCGGAATCGAATTGAAGAGTCATGTGTTGTCTGCGCAAAAGATCAAGAATGGGAACGGCTGCTATCGAGAGAGGATTTTAACCGACAACCGTTGCAACTATGACGGTAATTCGGCCGGTGATTCAAATGTCGATCTCGCCTTCAAACACGCTGGCCGCGGGGCCGGTCAGCATCACCGGCGCGCCATTTCCCGCCCACGCTATGGACAGCTCGCCGCCATGCGTCGCAACCTTGACCGGCGAGTCCAGCAGGTCGCGGCGCATGCCGGCCACCACGGCGGCACAGGCGCCGGTGCCGCAGGCCAGCGTCTCGCCGGCGCCGCGCTCGAATACGCGCAGCCTGATGTGATGACGCCCGATGATTTGCATGAAGCCGGCATTGACGCGCTTTGGAAAGCGCGGGTGCGTTTCAATCGCCGGACCATCCGCCGGCACCGGCGCGGAATCGGTGTCGTCAACCAGTTGCACCGCATGCGGATTGCCCATCGACACCGCCGAGACCCAGATCGTCTTGCCGTTGACGTCGAGCGGCCATAGCGTATCGGCGCCTTCGGCCTTGCCCTGCAAGCCGTCGGCATCGAATGGCACGCGAGCCGGTTCCAGAATCGGCGCACCCATGTCGACCGTGATGCGGCCATCGGCTTCGAGCACGGGTTCGATGATTCCCGACAGGGTTTCGACCTTGATCGCGCGCTTGCCGGTCAAGCCCTTGTCGGTCACGAACCTGACGAAGGCGCGCGCGCCGTTGCCGCATTGTTCGACTTCGCCGCCATCGGCGTTATAGATCCGGTAACGGAAATCGACCCCGGCCGATTGCGGCCGCTCGACCACCAGCATCTGGTCGGCGCCGACGCCGAAGCGCCGGTCGGCCAGCGATTGCCATTGCGCCGGCGTGAAATCGATATGCTGGTTGATCGCATCGATCACGACAAAATCGTTGCCTGCGCCATGCATTTTGGTGAATTTGAGTTTCATGCCTGCATTATAGGCCGCTAATCCTGCAGCGGGATCGTGTCCGGCCCCGTATCGGCGCTGGTTTGGTCATAGAGGCTGGGCCAGCCCGGCGGACGGGTCTTGAAGCGTTTGTGCGTCCAGAAATATTCGGCCGGCGCTTCCAGCGCGCGCGCTTCGATGAACGCATTCATCTGCCGGGTCGCCGCGACGACGTCGCCGCCGGGATAATTTTCCCATGGCGGATGAAACGTCACTTTCCAGCCGCGATAATCCGGCAGGAACGTGGCGACGACCGGAATGACTTTCGCATGCGTCGTGGCGGCAATCCGCGCCGGTGCGGTCAGCGTTGCCGCGGGAATGCCGAAAAACGGTACGAATGCCGCGTCCTTGGCGCCGAAATCCATATCCGGCAACATGAAAAAAGGCAGGCCTTCACGCATCGCGCGGATGATCGGCTTGATGCCTTCGCTGCGCGAAAATAATTTGATCGGGCGGAATCGCGTGCGGCCTTTGCGCAGCGCATCGTCGAACACGCGGCTGCGCTGGCTGGTATAGATCGAACAGAGCGGCGACTCCAGCATCACGGCGACGCCGGCCACGTCGAGACAGACGAAATGCGGGCACAGCAGAATGGTCGGGCCGGAGGCGATGACGTCAAGCGGCACGCGCGGCTCGACGACGATCAGCTTCCTGAGCCGCGCCCGCGGCGCCCACCACAGGATGCCGCGCTCCAGCACGCTGCGCGCGTACGCTTGAAAATGCTGTTTCGCGATGGCGTGGCGCTCCGGCTCGGAAAGGTCCGGCAGGCAGAGACGCAGGTTGGTTAGTGTTATCCGCCGCCGTGAACGCAGCGCGATGAACAGGAATGCGCCGATGATTTTTCCGAGCCGGCCGAGCAGCGGCAGCGGCAGCCAGTGCAGCAGCCACATCATGCCGAGCAGCAGCCTCATGGGTTCGCCTCTTCTCGATGCGATGGCGCAGCCGCGACGCCGGATGGCGTCTTGTAGCGGTGATAACTCCAAAAGTATTGCGCCGGGCAGCGCGCAATCAGTTTTTCCATCGCCGCGTTGATCGCGCGGGTTTGCTGCTCAATTGTTTCCTGCCATGGCTCGTCGAAACGCACGAAGCGAATCAGGTAGCCTGCGCCATGCGGCAACCGTTCGGCATAGGACAGAATGATCGGTGCGCCGGTCATTTGATGCAGCTTGGCCGGTAGCGTCATCGTGTACGCCGGTTTGCCGAAAAAATCAGCCCATATCCCTTCGCCGTTCTGCGGCACCTGATCCGGCAGCAGGCCGATCGCGCCGCCCTTCCTGAGCGTTTTGAGAAGCGTACGCACGCCTGCCAGATTGGCCGGCGCCAGCGACAGATTATGCCGGGCGCGCGCTTGCTCCATCAGCGGTTTGAGCGCCGCCTTGCGCGGCGGCCGGTAGAGCGCCGTCAACGGCGTTTGCGCGGCGATCGCCTGCGCAATGATTTCGAAACACCCTAGATGCGGTGTCAAAAAAATGACGCCCTTTTTATCATCCAGCGCCGCTTGCGCCAGCGCCCAGTTTTCAACCGTTGCGGTGCGCAGTACCCGTTGCGGCTGTGCGCACCAGATGAACGGCAGCTCCAAAATGTTTTTGCCGGATTCGGCTATTGCCGCGCGTCGATATGACGCGAATCCGGCGCGTTCGATATTCTGGTCAAGCCGATTTCGATAGGACGGCGATGCCATATAAACCAGCCGGCCAAGCATTTTTCCCCATGCGTGCAGCACAGGCAAAGGCAATCCGGACAGCAGGCGAAATAAATGGACGAGCATCAAGGGCCGAATCAGGAAATTTTGCCGATTTTTTGCAAGACGCGTAAAATAGCACGAAAGCATTACCCGCCGAGTTAACAGACAACTTGCGAGGCGGTATATAAATTTCGCTAAAGCGTCGCAGGCTCATTAGATTGACCGCGACTTGGTTTATCTTTTTTCAACAGGAGCCTGTATGTCACACGAATACCTCTTCACTTCGGAATCCGTCTCCGAAGGTCATCCCGACAAAGTTTCCGACCAGATTTCCGATGCGATCCTCGATGCGATTTTCGCGCAGGATCCGAAAGCGCGCGTCGCCGCGGAAACGCTGTGCAATACCGGTCTGGTGGTATTGGCGGGCGAAATCACCACCCATGCCAACGTCGATTACATCGGCGTCGCGCGCGACACCATCAAGCGCATCGGCTACGACAACGCCGACTACGGCATCGATTACAAGAGCTGCGCGGTCATGGTGTGCTACGACAAGCAATCGCCGGACATCGCGCAGGGCGTCGATGAAGGCAAAGGTCTCGACCTCGATCAAGGCGCGGGCGACCAGGGCCTGATGTTCGGCTACGCCTGCGATGAAACGCCGGAACTGATGCCGGCGGCGATTCACTATGCGCACCGCATCGTCGAGCGCCAGTCGCAATTGCGCAAGGATGGCCGCCTGCCGTGGCTGCGTCCCGACGCCAAATCGCAGGTCACGCTCAAATATGTCGATGGCCGTCCGGCCGCGATCGACACCATCGTGCTGTCCACCCAGCATGCGCCCGAGATGGAGCACAAGGCGATCGAGGAAGCGGTGATCGAGATGATCATCAAGCCGGTGGTGCCGCAGGAGTGGCTGAAAAACACCCGCTATCTGGTCAATCCGACCGGCCGTTTCGTCATCGGCGGACCGCAAGGCGATTGCGGCCTGACCGGACGGAAGATCATCGTCGACACCTACGGCGGCGCGGCACCGCACGGCGGCGGCGCATTTTCCGGCAAGGACCCGTCGAAGGTCGATCGTTCCGCCGCCTATGCCGGCCGCTACGTCGCAAAGAATATCGTTGCGGCCGGTTTGGCGCAGCGCTGCCAGATTCAGATTTCCTATGCGATCGGCATCGCCAAGCCGACGTCGGTGATGGTCACCACGTTCGGCACAGGCAAGATCAGCGATGAGAAAATCGCGGAACTGGTGCGCGAACATTTCGACTTGCGTCCGAAAGGCATCGTGCAAATGCTCGACCTGCTGCGTCCGATTTACCAAAAGACCGCAGCGTATGGCCATTTCGGCCGGGAAGAGCCGGAATTCACTTGGGAGCGCACCGATAAAGCCGCCGCTTTGCGCGCCAGCGCCGGGTTTTAGCGACATGGCCGACGCATGCAAGGCGCAAGTGTGAGCATGCTTTTTTCATGCGGCATCTGGCGCCGATGATCGATGCGATCGCATTTGCCGCACGCGCATCGGCGGTTGGCGGACTCGTCTTTTGCGTGATGATGCCCGCTTTCGGCAATCCCGCCGATGCGCGGCGGCAAGCGGACTGGTGCGAGCGATTGGCAGTGCGTTTGCCTGGAATTTCGGCGGCGACCTGCCGAACCAGCGCTCTTGCGCCGACCGGTGCGGTATCGCTCAAGGGTTTCCCGATTCTGGCGCGCCGGATTCCTGCGGCCGGGAATGTCGGCATCAACAATCGGCCCACGCGGATTCTGTTGCTGGGAGGCATACACGGCGACGAACTGACCGCTTCATCGATCGTGTTCGAGTGGCTGCAATTCATGCAAGCGCCGGCGGCCCAGCAATTTCAATGGAGTGTGGTGCCGGTGGTTAATCCGGATGGCTTGCTGGCGCCCAGGCCGAAACGCATGAATGCCAACGGCGTTGATCTGAACCGTAATTTCCCGACGCCCGGCTGGCATCAGAACGCGCCTCGTTACTGGAAGAAAATAACGAAAAGCGATCCTCGGCGTTTTCCCGGAAAAGCGCCGCTTTCCGAACCTGAAACCCGCTGGCTGCATGAAGAAATGGAGCGGTTTCAGCCGCATGTGATCATCTCGGTGCATGCCCCGTTCGGGGTGCTCGATTTTGACGGCCCCGCGCCTGCGCCGACTCGATTCGGGAGGTTGCTGATCAACCGGGTCGGCGTCTATCCCGGTTCGCTGGGAAACTACAGCGGCAAATACAAGAACATTCCCGTCATCACGATAGAGTTGCCCAATGCATTGGCGATGCCGCCCGATAAGGAAGTGCGGCGCATCTGGCAGGATATGCTGATCTGGATAGAGCATCACGTGCCGAAGCAGTAGCGGGGGCCGACCAGCGTTTGATAAATGCTGCGAAATAAAAAACAGAAGTGAGTTTTTAGTTGTGCAGGTTGGCATCCTGTTTAATGGCAATACACCAATTTTTTGTTGTGAGCAATATACAGAAAATGTCATTTTTGTATCATTTCCCCTATCCAATTTTTTTAGATATTGAAGAAACCCCCCGCGACTGTTAAATTTTCCCAACATAAACTATTGCTTTGGCAAACATCTCATGAGCGGTTTTATTAAACGGATCGTGCAAACAGTCGGTCTGGCAGTATTGGCAGTCGCAACGGGATGTCAACAGCCACTGGCAAATAACATTCTTCCGCAGCCCGCATCAATCTCTCAGCAATTAATCATCAAGTTCAAACCCGGCACGATTCCATGTAATTCAGCCGGTATTGCCCATCTATCGTCAACAACGCGTATTTCTCTGGAATTCATTCGGCCCATGTCGGGCGACGCGTGTGTAGTCAAGCAATTCGCGATAAACAAGGAAGGCCTTTCACAGGGACAAAAAAAATTACAACAGCATTCCTCCGTTGAATTGGTGGAACAGGATGTGGAGATGAAAGCGTTGTGATTCATGCCAAAGCCAGGATGGCTGCAGTTAGGGTAATTCATAAAAATTTACAAAAACCTGGCGTGGCTTAACTTTCAGGATGTTCAGAATGATGATTAAAACAGTGCGTCGCACATTGCTCGGCATTGCCGCGACGGCAGCATTGGTTACTGCGGTAGCCACAGCGGCGCCGGCCAATTCGGCGGGATTTTCGAAGTTGCCGGCCGGTTCGGCTTTGCGCATCGCGAATGCAGCAAGCGCGCCTGCGGAAGAAATGGTGTCGCGCCTGATCATCAAATCGCGCGTACAGGCCGGCGGCAAATTGGCGCGCGCACTGGACGCCCACGATGCGAGCAGCCTGTCGCAAACAGCCAACGTCCCGCTGACCGTGGTACGTCCGATGTCGGGCGGTGCGCATGTCGTCAGGCTGGACCAACCGGTCACGCTATCGGAAGCGCGCGTCATTGCGGAGCGCTTGATGCGCAATGATTACAGCGTCGAGTTGGCGGAGCCGGATCGCATTTTGCAGCCGACCTTTACGCCGAACGCCATTACCAATCCTGGTTATGCTTCCCAATGGCATTATTTTTCTCCCGCAGGCGCGAACATGGGCGGCGCCAACCTGCCTGGTGCGTGGGATACCACGTTGGGAAGTAATACCATCAATGTTGCTGTAATTGATACCGGCTATCTTCAGCATGTGGATCTTGGCACTGTTTTGCAAGGGTATGATTTCATTACCGATCCAACACGAGCCAACGATGGCAATGGGCGGGATACCGAAGCGCTTGACCCGGGCGATTGGGTTGCAGCGGGCGAATGCGGAGCAGGCACGCTTGCAAAAAATTCCAGCTGGCACGGTACGCATGTCGCAGGCACCATTGCCGCGTTGATGGACAATAGCAATGGCGGAACCGGCGTTGCGCCGAATGTCAAAATATTGCCGGTGCGCGTGCTGGGCAAGTGTGGCGGCCTTATGTCGGATATCATCGACGGCATGCGCTGGGCGGCAGGCTTGGCCGTAACCGGCGTGCCGGCAAACGCCAATGCGGCGCAGGTGCTCAACATGAGCCTGGGAGGCGTTGGCGCATGTTCGGTTTCCATGCAAACAGCGGTGACAGACATCGTCAACGCAGGCAAAGTGATCGTGGCGGCTTCCGGAAATGCTGGAACGACCACCGTAGGTACGCCGGCAAACTGTACCGGCGTGATTGCCGTGACCGCG
>DAIDBD010000049.1 GCA_027310305.1 Herminiimonas sp. | reverse complement strand
CACGGGAGCTGAGGATTGCGCAGTTCGAATCCCAAACCGGATTCGAACTGCGGATGCGTTTTGAAAATTGCCTGCATATTCCCTGGTCGTTCCCTGTTCGGTAATTTTGCCAATTGCTTGAAATAGCCGGGAACGTAAGCGTTGGTCCGGGTTTGTCCATGGTGGCTGCAACCAAAAGCAGAATAAATTCGGTCCATTCCCTGTATTTTTCCCTGTTACAGGGAATAAGGCGCAGAGACGAGTCGCAGCAGACTGCCCCCACCGCCAAGCAGTCTGTTGTTCAGAGATATCTCTGATGACAAGTTCTAAAAGCGCCAGAAAATCAAATACTTAGTTTGATTTTCGGGCGCTTTTTGTTTTGAGAAGTGCGATATTAGGCATGATGTGCGCGATACATAGTCTTCGCGTCTCTGGCTGACGATGTAAAGATAGGAAGCACTATCGGAAATGAAAACCGTGGTCCATGTCTCGGTGCCTTCGTCGAGAGCCTCCCAAGCTCCGATGATGTGTCTCTTGGATCAGCCGAACAATCGAACGTTTCGTGATTTGCCGTAATCGGCATCCTATCGATCAGAACTATCATAGATGGATCACGAAACGGAGTGCCGCGATGAACCACAACCTGAAAAGCGTTCTCGATTATCTTGACGAAAACAGCCTGAAACTCGTCACTGCCGAATCCTGTACCGCCGGCTTGATCGCATCGACGCTGGCTGAAGTGCCGGGCAGCGCCAAGTGGCTGGAATGCGCCTTCGTGACCTATTCCGCGAACGCCAAGACCGGCGTGCTTGGCGTCAGGCAAGGAACGATTGATTGCTACGGACTGACCAGCGAGGAGGTTGCGCGGGAAATGGCGGAGGGCGCATTGCGCCTGACTAGTGCCAACGTGGCTTTATCGGATACCGGCGTTGCGGGGCCGGGTAATGCCGGCGATGACATTCCACCCGGCACGGTCTGTATCGCGTGGTCGTTTCAGACAGGAAATCAATCGCATACCTTTTCCGAAACGCGCCGATTCAGCGGCGACCGCAACCAGGTGCGCGAGGCCGCGAGCCAGTATGCGATAAGCCGCGTCTGGCATTACCACATCAGTGTGCAACAGCAGGGTAGTGATGCCGGCGCGCCGCAACTGCCGGGGTAGTGGCGGTTGGCGAATGGAACTGCTGCGCCATGCGCACCTTCAAGGGTATCCTGCAAGACATCCACGGAGTCAGGACTGTTGATAAAGGAATTTTCCAGGCACCAACGCCAGCCGCCTGAAACCGGCACATCAGATAACCTTTGCGGCCGCCGAACCAATCGACCAGGAAGGAATCTGGGTAAGCCGTCTTTTCACCCGCGATCAGACGGAGCGGATCGCTTGGCGCAGCCCTGCCGTTGTTGCGCCGCGCGCCGACGGCGGCCTTGACGCGGCGCTTGATCAGCGCGTGGTCCACCGGCTCGTTTTGATCGAAGCGCCAGACGCGAGCGCGGATTTGCGATGTCGGGCTGTAAGCGGCGCGTCAAAAATTTTCCGGAAGACGATTGCACCAGCGCTGTCGCGCCCGGTTTCATCTTTTCTTTTCTTCAGGCCAGCCATCAACCCGCTCCACGGCGGATACGTATATCCATGGCTGGCGATGCAGCAGGCTTTTTTCCTTGCCTTGTTTGATGGTGATGATCAGCATGGGACGGATTCCGGAGTTGGCATGCGAGAGGGGTTGAAAGATCGGCCGATTATAGAGGCTGATGCGGCGCGATATCGTGCGCTTTTACCGTATGCAAAAATGCAAAAAGCCCGCCGAGGCGAGCTTTCGATTCACTACAATCAATTCACCAAAAACCCGTGCTATCTGCGCGGTGCCCTTGGGTTGCCAAGATCTTGAAACCCATGCTATCTGCATGGTGCCTTTCCGGCCTTAATACGAACTGTCTGTTTACCTTGCACGTCCTTGATGGACGTTTTGTAATTAATGAACTGCGCGCAGTGTAGCACAATGATCAGCGTAGCGGTTTTATCATTTGCCAGCGAACGGGGGCCGCTGTTGAAACATTCCCCGCTACACAGCTTCCGCGTGCTCTACCATCAACTGCACCCGCGTCACGCCATTGTATTCATTGGCGTCGAGCCGATAGGCGATTCTGACGCGGTCGGGCAGGGCGGCGGCATGGCCGAACCAGATCGCGTCGTAGCGGCGGCCGTCCCGCTCAAGCAGCAGTTTCAGATGCCGCTCCTTCAATACGCGTTGATTTACCACGCGGAACTCATCGCAAAACACCGGCGGCGCAAAGCCCTGGCCCCATACCTGGGCATCCATCAATTCGATGAACTGCGGCGTGAAATATGCATCTTCCAGCGAACCGTCGGTTTCCAGCACGCGTTCCAGCTGGCTCTGGCTTAACCAGGCCCGGCCTACCGCTTCGAATGCGGCGGCGAAGGCGTCGAACGCATCGGCGCGGATCGTCAGGCCGGCCGCCATCGCGTGGCCGCCGAATTTGTCGATCAGGGTCGGCGCACGCTTGGATATCAAGTCCAGCGCATCGCGCAAATGGAAGCCCGCAATCGAGCGGCCCGATCCCTTGATCCAGCCGTCGCCGGCCGGCGCGAACGTGATGGTCGGCCGATAGAATTTGTCTTTCAGGCGCGATGCGACGATGCCGATCACGCCTTGATGCCAGGTGGCGTCGAATACGCTGATCGTTGCGTTGTCCTGCGGGTCGATGTTGTCCAGCAATGCCAGCGCGGTATCCTGCATGTCGGCTTCGATCGTGCGGCGCTCGCGGTTGATCTCATCGAGTTGCTGAGCGATCGCCCAGGCCCGTCCTTCGTCGTCGGTGGTCAGGCATTCGATGCCGAGCGACATGTCGGCCAGCCGCCCGGCGGCATTCAGGCGCGGCCCGAGCGCGAAGCCGAGATCGAATGGCGTGGCGCGCCGCGCTTCGCGTCCGGCCGCGTGGAACAGTGCCGCGATACCGGGCTGCATGCGGCCGCTGCGAATGCGTTTCAAGCCTTGCGCGACCAGAATCCGGTTGTTGGCATCGAGTTTCACCACGTCGGCTACCGTGCCCAGCGCCACCAGATCGAGCAGCGCATCGAGTTTCGGCTGGGTTTGCGCATCGAATACGCCGCGCCTGCGCAATTCGGCGCGCAGCGCCAGCAATACGTAAAACATGACGCCGACGCCAGCCAGATTCTTGCTCGGAAAGCCGCATTCCGGCTGATTCGGATTGACGATCACGCGAGCCGCCGGCAGCGTGTCGGCCGGCAAATGATGATCGGTCACCACCACGTCGATGCCGCGCCGGTTGGCCTCTGCAACGCCGTCGATGCTGGCGATGCCGTTATCGACGGTGATGATGATGTCGGGCGATTTTTGCGTCGCCGCCAGCGTCACGATTTCCGGCGTCAGCCCGTAACCGTATTCGAACCGGTTCGGCACGATGAAATCGGCCTGCGCGCCCATCGCACGCAATCCGCGCAACGCGACGGCGCAGGCGGTCGCGCCGTCGCAATCGTAATCGGCGACAATCAGCAGTTTTTTTCGGGCGGCGATTGCATCCGCCAGATAAGTCGCCGCAGCATCGATATGGCGCAGGCCGGCCGGCGCAATCAATGCGGTCAGGTCGCTGGCGAGATCCTTCACGTCGAGCAAGCCGCGCGCGGTGTACAGCCGCGCGAGAACCGGATGCACGCCGCTTTGCGCCAGGCGTTCGGCATCGCGCCACGGATAAGGACGGGTGGCAATACGGGTCATGGAGCGAGCTTTGCGAGAGAAGGTTTGATCCAGAATTTACGCAGCGACTGTTTGCCGGCGATCATTTCGGATAGGTCGGTACTGTGTGTCATGATCAATGATAGCTGATCGATTTTACCGGCTTTGAGCGCTGCCGATAACGGTTCGAACCAAGCGGTTTCCAGCGCATGAAAGCGTTCCAGCCAGGCCGACCAGTCGCCGCCCAGCGCCGGCTCGATCAATGCATCGATCACCAGCAGGCCGCGTTCCGGTTGCAGCGCGATAACATCGGCCGCAGTGAAATCCTGCACCGTTCTGGTTGCAAACTGACCGAACGCCTTGACCCAACCGGGCAGGTTGATCGCTTCCTTGTAGCTGGTCGGCGGGGCGGCCATGGTTGCCGGCGCGCCGCCCCAGAGCCAGACCGAATTGACCGGCTTCAGATTGCGGGATTCGCGTTCATCATTGACCCGATGCGCATGCCAGTGCATCTGCACCTCGTTTTGCAGTTTGCGCCAGTCGCGCTCGCCGGCGCCTTGCGGCATCCAGATATCGATGTTGTGGCCGCTGGCGGCGTCCGGCGTCGCCGTTCGTAACGCATTCCACGCATCGGCACGAACGAACCAGGTATGCGCATCGCCATACAGCAGCGCTTTGCCGGCTTCGTCGAACAGCGGCTTGGCCGCGTCGAACAGATCGCGCGACTCCTGTTCCGAAATGATGAGTTGGCGCTGATTCGTCAGCACCAGATGGTCGCGCGCAATGTGCAGATGCACCGGATGGAGCATGAACCACACGCCGGCATCGGGTGTCAGGCCGAACGCTTGCATCATCGCCGGCGTAACGGCAGGGCTGCTGTTCGCATGCAAGCGGTCTTCCAGTCCGAACTGGCGGGCCAGCCAGGTTTCATGCGGCAATGCGCGGGAAAATGCATCCAGCGTTTCGCGCCGGCGCGGCTTTGCGCGGGCGATCAATGTGGAAAAAGCGGGGGTTTGCAAAGCCGGCAATAAATCGGCAGCCATTTCGGGCGGAGGCAGGCTGAACGGCAGCAGGATATCTAGATGACTCATGCCGCGATTGTATGGCAAACTGCGGGCTGCATTCCGAGGTTATGAATAAATCAACGGCGCTTCTTGGTTTGAGCGGCGACTGCTCTGCTTTATTCGCAATCTCTTTCAGGAGCATTTCATTGAGCATCATCAAAAACTTGCCTTTCGAATGGCTGGTCGGCCTGCGTTACACCCGCGCCGGACGCCGCAGCGGCCGCAACAGTTTCATTTCATTCATCTCGCTGATTTCAATGGCGGGCATCGCGCTGGGCGTGGCCGCGTTGATCGTGGTGCTGTCGGTGATGAACGGTTTTCAGAAAGATGTGCGCGACCGGATGCTGTCGGTGCTGTCGCATATCGAAGTCTTCGAGGCTTCCGGCACCTTGCCGAACTGGCGGGAAACCGCAAAGGAAGTGTTTCTGGACAAGGAAGTCAAGGGGGCCGCACCTTACGTCGCAGCACAAGCGATGATGACGCACAACGAAACGGTAAGCGGCGTGATCATCCGCGGCATATTGCCGCAGGAAGAGCCGAAAGTCTCCGATGTCGCCTCTCAGGTGAAGCAAGGCAGACTGGACGACTTGCGGGCAGGCGAGTTCAATATCGTTCTCGGCATTGAACTGGCGCGCGCAATGCAAGTGGGCGTGGGCGACAAGGTCACGCTGATTGCGCCGCAGGGCCAGGTTACGCCGGCCGGCGTGATTCCGCGGCTCAAGCAATTCACCGTGGTCGGCATTTTTGAAGCCGGCCACTACGAATACGATTCATCGCTGGCGTTCATCCATCTCGAGGATGCGGAGAAGATGTTCAAGATGGAAGCGCCGTCCGGTTTGCGCCTCAGGATTGAAGACATGCAGCGTGCGCCGCAAGTAGCGCTCGATCTGTCCAAGATCGTGAGCGGCGATGTGCTGATCCGTGACTGGTCCAAGCAGAACCGCAACTGGTTCGCGGCGGTGCAGACGGAAAAGCGCATGATGTTCATTATTCTGACGCTGATCATCGCGGTCGCCGCATTCAATCTGGTCTCGACGCTGGTAATGACGGTCACTGACAAGCAGGCCGATATCGCAATCCTGCGCACGCTCGGCGCATCGCCCAGATCGGTGATGAAAATATTCATGATTCAGGGCGCCCTGGTCGGCTTGGTCGGCACGGCGATCGGCGTCACGCTGGGCGTGCTGGTTGCGCTCAACGTCGATGTGATCGTGCCGTTCATCGAACATTTGCTGGGCGTGCAATTCTTGCCGCGCGACATTTACCTGATCAGTGCGCTGCCTTCCGATTTGCGCTGGCCGGATGTGTGGACCATCGGCAGCGTTGCCGTGGTGCTGGCGTTTCTGGCGACGCTGTATCCGAGTTGGTGGGCGGCGCGGGTCAAGCCGGCAGAAGCGTTGCGTTACGAATAACACGAGTAAATAACAGGGATACATGATGAAACTGATCGGTTTATTCGATTCTCCGTATGTGCGCCGCGTGGCGGTGTCGATGCGCCTGCAAGGGTTTGCCTTCGAGCATGTCGCGCTATCGGTATTTCGCCATCAGGATGAAATGCGCAAGATCAATCCGCTGGTGAAAGTGCCGATGCTGGTGCTGGATAACGGCGAAAAACTGATTGAAAGCAGTTTCATTCTCGATTATCTCGATGGCGAAGCGGCTGCCGATAAGCGTTTGATCCCTGCATCCGGCGCCGAGCGCAGAAAAATCCAGCAGCACTGCGCGATTGCGTTGATCGCCACCGAAAAAGCGGTGCAGGTTTATTACGACACCAATCTGCGGCCGGCGGAATTTTCTTACGCACCGTGGGTGGCGCGCTGTACCGAACAAATGCATGACGCCTTTGCCATGCTCGAGGCATTGCCTGTCTCGGGGCTGCTCTCTGGAGCGCCGATCACGCAGGCCGATATCACGACTGCGGTCGCATTGCGTTTTGCCCGCCATGTTCATCCGGCGGAATTCCCGGCCGGGCGCTATCCCCGGCTGGATCAGCTTTCTTCCTGGTGCGAGGCATTGCCTGCATTTCTTGAAACGCCGCTGGAATGATGATGGACCAAACAGTATTGTCTTGCCGGGGCCTCGGGAAAACTTTCACGCAAGGCAAATATTCAGTCAAGGTACTGAGCGGCGTCGATTTCAATGTGGTCAAGGGCGAACGCGTGGCGATTGTCGGCGCATCCGGTTCCGGCAAATCGACGCTGTTGCACTTGCTGGGCGGGCTCGATACGCCGACCACGGGCAGCGTCACGCTGCTGAATCAGGATTTCGCGAGCATGAGTGAAAAAGCCCGCGGCGATTTTCGCAATACGTCGCTCGGGTTCGTTTATCAGTTCCATCATTTGCTGCCGGAATTCTCGGCGCTCGACAATGTCGCGATGCCGCTGATGATCAGGAGAGTTTCGCGAACCGAGGCGCAGCATGCCGCCAGCGTTATTCTTGAGCGCGTCGGTCTGGCCAGCCGCGTGTCGCATGTGCCCGGCGAATTATCCGGCGGCGAACGGCAGCGCGTCGCGCTGGCTCGGGCATTGGTCACGCAACCGGCCTGCGTGCTGGCGGACGAGCCGACCGGCAATCTCGATCGGCCCACCGCGCATAACACGTTCGATCTGATGCTGGAACTGTCGCATACGCTGGGCACCGCATTCGTCATCGTCACGCACGACATCGAGCTGGCACGGCATTGCGACCGCATTTTGCGATTGTCGGAAAACGGTTTGCAGCCGTACGTGGATTAAGCCACGCATATCAAGGTATGTGGATCGATACCCATTGCCACCTCGACGCGCATGAGTTTGCCGGCGAAGAAAGCGCCGTCGCCGGACGCGCAGCGCAATTGGGCGTGTCGTGGATAGTCATTCCGGCGATAGCGCGTGCAAATTTCGGCACGGTCGCCGCGCTGGCAGGCAGCACATCGAACTGCGCCTATGCGCTCGGCATTCATCCGATTTACGTGCCGCAAGCCGATGAAGATGATCTGGCTGCGCTGCGCGCTGCGATCCCGGCGGCGCTGCGAGACCCGCGATTCGTTGCGATCGGTGAAATCGGACTGGATTTTTTCATTCCAGAGTTAAACAAGAATCCGTTGCGCGAAAAGCAGGAGCATTTCTTTAGCGAGCAACTCAAGATCGCGCGCGATTTCGGATTGCCGGTCCTGCTGCATGTGCGCCGCTCGCAAGATGTGATACTCAAATACCTGCGCCGCATTGACGTCCCCGGCGGCGTTGCACATGCATTCAACGGCAGCTTTCAGCAGGCGCAGGCATTCATCGGGCTCGGATTGAAACTCGGGTTCGGCGGCGCGATGACGTTTCCGCGCGCGCTGCAAATCAGGCGGCTGGCCAGCGAGCTGCCGCAAGACGCCATCGTGCTGGAAACCGATGCGCCCGACATATCGCCGGTCTGGCTGCATCCGGCGCGCAACAGCCCGGAACAGTTGCCGCGCATCGGTGAAGTGCTGGCCGGTTTGCGCGGGATATCCATCGATGCAACCGCGCAATTCACCTCGGACAATGCGCGCGTTGCGCTGCCGCGGCTCGGGCTGATCTAAGCCCGATGCGCAGCGCCATCATCGGCTTCGTTGTCGGGATCGGATGGCTGCAAATCCAGGCGGCGTTGCCGGCACAATCTTTCCTCTGGCTGCTGGTCGCAATGGGGATACTGCTGGCTTGTTCCGCCCGTTCGGTTCAGCGCCCGGTTTTCAAAATACCTGTTCTGGCCGCATGCGGTGCTGCGCTCGGGTTTGCATGGGCGGCTTTGTTTGCACAGCATTATCTTGCCCAGCAGCTTCCGAAGGAACTGGAAGGACAGGATGTTACGGTGGTCGGCACGATCGACAGTTTGCCGATCCATTTCGAACAAGGCGTTCGATTCAATTTCATGGTTGAACGGGTAGTGGCCGACAGCGGCGTGGTTCCCGTTGTGCCATCCAGGCTGGCATTATCCTGGTACACCGGTTTTGGTAAAAACGAGATGCGGACGGTAGCCGATGTCCGGCCCGGTGAACGATGGCAATTGACGGTCCGGCTGCGTCGCCCGCATGGCAACGCCAATCCCTACGGCTTCGATTACGAAGTATGGCTGCTGGAGCAGAATCTGCGTGCGACCGGATCGGTGCGTCCCGATGGAAAGCTGCTGCTGAAAAACCGGCGTCTCGACCGTTTCGTGGTTGGTTTCGGCAATATTGTCGAACGCTGCCGAGGCTGGCTGCGCGACCGGATTTTCGCGGCGCTGCCGGAGAAGGAATATGCCGGCGTGATCGTCGCGCTGGTGGTGGGCGATCAGCGCGCCGTCAGTCAATCCGACTGGAAAATTTTCAACCGCAGCGGCATTTCTCATCTCATATCGATTTCCGGTTTGCATATCACGATGATCGCGGGCCTGTTCGCCGCCCTTGTCTTTGCGTTATGGCGGCGTTCCTTTTTCACGCAAGCCGGATTGCCGTTACTGCTGCCGGCACAGAAAGCGGCCGCGCTGGCAGGTGCCGGCGCCGCGTTGATCTATGTGCTGCTGGCCGGATTCGGCGTGCCGGCGCAGCGCACGCTGTATATGCTGTCGGTGGTCGCCGCGGCATTGTGGTTCGGCCGGATCACCAGCGTGTCGCATGTGCTGTGCGTCGCGCTCGGCGTCGTCGCGCTGCTTGATCCGTGGGCGGTGCTGTGGCCCGGGTTCTGGCTGTCGTTCGGCGCGGTCGCGGTTATTCTGTATGTGTCGGTCGGGCGCATGCAATGGCATGCCGATGCTGAACATTCTGCAAAGCAGCGATGGATGAAGACGATCAAATCCGCCACGCTGACGCAGTATGCAGTCACCGTCGGACTGGTGCCGCTCACCATGCTGCTGTTCGGCCAGATATCGCTGATCAGCCCGATCGCCAATGCCGTAGCCATCCCGCTCGTCAGTTTTGTCGTGACGCCGTTATCGCTGGCCGGCAGCGTATTGCCGGCGCCGCTGTCGGGCTGGCTGCTCGGCTTTGCCCATGTTCTGGTGGAATGGCTGGCGCGCGGCCTGGGCTGGTTAAGCGAATTTCCGGCGGCGGTGTGGATGGCGCCGGTTCCTCCGCCATGGATTTTCATGCTGGCGCTGGCCGGTACCTTCTGGCTGCTGGCGCCGCGCGGCTGGCCGGTGCGCTGGCTTGGATTGGCGGCGTGGCTGCCGCTTTTCCTGAATGTGCCGCTGCATCCGAAGCCAGGCGAGATGTGGGTCACCGCATTCGACATCGGTCAGGGCACGGCGCTGCTGATCGAAACCGAGCGCCATCGGCTGCTATACGATACCGGGCCGTTCTATTCGCCGGAATCGAACGGCGGCAATCGCGTCATCGTGCCGTATCTCAAGGCGCGCGGCATCGCGTCGCTCGATGCGGTGATGATTTCCCATAACGATAACGATCATTCAGGCGGCGCGTTATCGATTTTCGATGAGATCAAGGTCGGCTGGACATCGTCATCGCTTGCCTACGATAGCCCGATCATGCAGGCCGCGCCCAACCATCGGCGTTGCGCGGTAGGGCAGGCGTGGTCATGGGACGGCGTGCGGTTCGAGATGCTGCATCCGGCGCCGGCCAGTTATGACAGCGCAAAATGGAAACCGAATGCGCGCAGTTGCACACTGAAAATCACGCTCGGCGCGCAATCGATTTTGCTGCCCGGCGACATTGAAGCAGTGCAGGAACAGGAACTGGTCGACAGCAGCGCCGACAAGTTGCAGGCATCGGTGCTGCTGGCGCCGCATCACGGCAGCGGCACGTCGTCTACCGTTGCTTTCCTGGCTGCGGTCAAGCCCGACATTGCGCTGTTCCAGGTCGGTTATCGCAATCGTTACCGGCATCCGAAGCAGGAAATTTTCGATCGCTACGGCGAGCTTGGCATTAAACGTTTGCGCAATGACGACGCCGGGGCCATCGCATTGCGATTCGGGCCGCAGCTCGACGTTACCGAATACCGTACCGACCATGCGCGTTACTGGCATGGGCGTTGAAGAAAAATCGGCAACGCTGCATCGACAGAATGCATGCGATGCGCGACAACGGCATAGCCGCAATCGCTTACAATCTGCTGGACCTTTTGTTGGCAATCCGAAAACCATGCCGCCTATCGGCATGATCGTTAAAAACACATGACATTACCCATTCTCCATTTCGTGCATGCGAACAGTTATCCGGCCGATACCTACCGCGTTTTTTTCAATCATTTGCGCCAGCATTACGATGTGCGGGCGCTCGCGATGCATGCGCATAATCCGAAATATCCGGTACGCAACGGCTGGAATGCACTCAAACACGAACTGATCGACGAATTGGCGTCGCGTTACGGCCAGCCGGTAATACTGGTCGGGCATTCGATGGGTGGCATGCTGAGCCTGATGGTGGCGAAAGCGCGTCCCGATCTGGTGCGCTGCGTCGTCTTGCTGGATTCCCCTGTGATCGCCGGCTGGCGCGCGTTTCTGTTGCGGATTGCAAAATCGCTCCGCATCGACAAAAAACTGTCGCCGGCACAGTTTTCGGAAAATCGCCGCAATCTGTGGCCGGACGCCGACGCTGCCTATCGGCACTATGCAGCGAAAAAAATGTTTGCCGTCTGGCCGCCGGAAGTCTTGCGCGACTATGTCGAGCATGGTCTGGTACAGCATCCGAAAGGGGTGACGCTGCGGTTTACCCGCGAAGCGGAAACCGCCGTCTATCGCAGCCTGCCGCATCATATCGGCGCGCTGGTGCGGCGACCTTTTCCGGTACCGGCCGGGTTTATCGGGGGTACGGATTCCGTCGAATGCCGCCGGGCCGGATTGCACGCTACCAGGCGTCTGACAGGCCGGCATTTCCGTAAAATTCCCGGCGGCCATCTGTTTCCAATGGAATCTCCCGCAGCGGCTGCCAACGCAGTGCACGGGATGATCCAATCCTTGCTTGGCTGCTGAAAGGACGCATGCGTTACATACCATTGAAATCAATCGCGGCATGCATGCTGTTGGGCATGGCTACGCTGAATGCCGGCGCCGATACGCTTGGCGGCATGGCGGAAGACTTTAAAAAAGCCGCCGCAGAAGGAACTTCGACCCATCTGCTGGGCATCGACAATGATTCCCTGCTGCTCAAAAAGGACGACGGCTTTTACACCAGCGGACTGCGCTACACGCAGCAATACACGATGCGCGGTGCGTCGCAACTGACGGCATTCGGCTGGCGAATCGGGCAGGAACAGTACACCGCGTCAGACATCAATCTGCCGCCCGCGCGGGTGGGGCCGCCCGATCATCCGTATGCCGGCTGGCTGTATGGCGGTCTCTTCAAGGAAACGCATCGTGCCGACGGCACGCATGAAAACATCGGCATCGATATCGGCTGCCTCGGTCCCTGCGCAGGCGGCGAATGGACCCAGACCAATCTGCATCGCCTGCTCAACCAGCCGTTGCCGCAGGGCTGGAGCAAGCAAGTGAAAAATGAAGCGGGCGCGGTGTTGTATGCGGATATCGCACCGGTTCGATGGACCTTCGGCCCGTCGATTGACGTCACGCCGAATCTGCATGGACGGTTCGGCAATATCTTTACCGATGCCGGTGCCGGCGTGACCTTGCGCGCGGGCCGGTTGAATCTGCTGCCGGACCAGTCGACGCTGCATGCCTATCTGCGGATCGACGGACGTGCCGTCGGTTATGACGCGACACTGCAAGGCGGTTATTTTTCAAAAGGCAATCCGCATACCGTCAAACCGAAACGTCTGGTGGGCGAGGCTGAAATCGGGCTGGCCTGGAACGGCGCACCGTATGCAATCAGCGTGTCCGTCGTCAGGCGCGGCAATGAAATCCGGGACTTGTCCGATGCGATCGGCACGCAGAATTTTGCGCGCTTGCAATTTTCCTATGCACCTTGATGCGCCAATCAAAATAGCGCGAATTCGCCGGCGCGGCATTCGCATTGACAGTTTAAAAACATTGGAAATGCGCGGGAGCGGGGGCTCTTTGCGGTATAATTCGCATTTCCCGCATGTGCCGTTCGGCACCATCAGCAATGACCAAGTTTGTATTCGTCACCGGCGGCGTTGTGTCTTCCCTCGGCAAAGGGATTGCTGCCGCTTCTCTCGCCGCGATTCTCGAATCGCGCGGCCTCAAAGTCACTCTTCTCAAGCTCGACCCCTACATCAATGTGGACCCGGGCACGATGAGTCCATTCCAGCACGGCGAAGTATTCGTGACCGACGACGGCGCCGAAACCGATCTCGACCTCGGACACTATGAGCGCTTCATCAGCGCCAAGATGAAGAAGGTCAACAATTTCACAACCGGCCAGATTTACGAATCGGTGATCCGCAAGGAGCGGCGCGGCGAATATCTCGGCAAAACCGTGCAAGTGATTCCGCATATCACCAATGAAATCCAGGATTATATCCATCGCGGCGCGGAAGGCTTCGACGTGGCAATCGTCGAAATCGGCGGCACCGTCGGCGACATCGAGTCGCTGCCGTTTCTGGAAGCGGCGCGCCAACTGGGTTTGCGCGCAGGCCGCAATGCCGCCGCCTACGTGCACCTGACGCTGGTGCCATTCATTGCTTCGGCCGGCGAGCTCAAGACCAAGCCGACCCAGCACAGCGTGCAGAAATTGCGTGAAATCGGCATCTCGCCGGATGCGCTGCTGTGCCGCGCCGATCGCCCGATTCCCGACGATGAAAGAGCCAAGATTTCACTGTTTTCCAACGTGCAGGAAGACGCGGTCATTTCCGTCTGGGATGTCGATACGATCTACAAGATTCCGCAAATGCTGAGTGACCAGGGTCTCGATCGCATCGTTTGCGAAACGCTCGGTTTGTCGCCGCAGCCGGCCGACCTGTCGGTATGGAACAAGCTGGTTCATTCGCTCGAGCATCCAAAGACTGAAGTGACGATCGGCATGGTCGGCAAATACGTCGATCTGACCGAGTCGTACAAATCGCTGACCGAGGCGCTGCGGCATGCCGGCATCCATACTGAAAGCCGCGTCAATATCGAGTATATCGATTCGGAAGAGATCGAAGCCAAGGGCATTGCACCGCTGGCGAAATACGATGCGATTCTGGTGCCCGGCGGATTCGGCAAGCGTGGCGTCGAAGGCAAGATCGCCGCTGCAAGATTCGCGCGCGAAAACAAGATTCCTTACCTCGGCATTTGCCTTGGCATGCAGGTTGCGCTGATTGAATATGCGCGCAATATGGCGGGCCTGGCCAAATCGAACTCGACCGAATTCGACGCCGATACCGAGCATCCGGTCGTCGCGTTGATCAATGAATGGCAAAACCACGACGGCAAGGTGGAACGGCGCGATGCCAATTCCGACCTGGGCGGCACGATGCGTCTGGGCGCCCAGACCTGCGCGGTGAAACCCGGCACGCTCGCCGCTGAAATCTACGGCGAAGAAGTGACCGAACGCCATCGGCATCGCTATGAAGCCAACAACCATTATCTCGGCCGCGTCGAGCAGGCCGGCCTGATCGTGTCGGCGCGCACGCCGACCGAGGACCTGTGCGAAATCATGGAGCTGCCGCGCACCGGCGACGATGCGCATCCATGGTATGTAGGCGTGCAATATCATCCGGAATTCAAATCGACACCGCGCGACGGCCATCCGCTGTTCATTTCCTTCATCCAGGCGGCGCTCGCGCACAAGCAGGCCATGTCGGAGAGGAAAGCAGCATGAAGCTCTGCGGTTTCGACGCCGGCCTCGACCATCCCTTTTTTCTGATCGCCGGCCCCTGCGTGATCGAATCGCGGCAAATGGCGCTGGATACCGCCGGCCGCCTGAAAGAGATCACTGCGGCATTGGGCATTCCCTTCATTTACAAATCGTCGTTCGACAAGGCGAACCGTTCTTCCGGCACGTCTTTCCGCGGCCTCGGCATGGACAAGGGACTGGAAATTCTGGCGGATGTGAAGCAGCAGATCGGCGTGCCGGTGCTGACCGATATCCATGCGATCGATGAAGTCCAACCGGTTGCGGCAATCGTCGACGTGCTGCAAACGCCGGCGTTTTTATGCCGCCAAACCGACTTCATTCATGCCTGCGCGCAATCGGGCAAACCGGTCAACATCAAGAAGGGCCAGTTTCTCGCGCCGCACGACATGAAAAACGTGATCGACAAGGCGCGGGCGGCGGCAAAGGAAGCGAATCTGCCGCAGGATAATTTCATGGCATGCGAACGCGGCGCTTCGTTCGGCTACAACAACCTGGTGTCCGACATGCGTTCGCTGGCGATCATGCGCGAGACCGGCTGCCCGGTGGTATTCGACGCGACGCATTCGGTGCAGCTGCCCGGCGGGCAGGGCAATGCGTCCGGGGGCGAGCGCCGGTTCATCCCGGTGCTCGCGCGCGCCGCGGTCGCGAGCGGCATCGCCGGGCTGTTCATGGAGACGCATCCCGACCCCGACAAGGCGCTCTCCGACGGGCCGAACGCTTGGCCGCTCGCGCTGATGCAGGGGCTGCTCGAGACGCTGGTCGATCTGGACCGCACGGTCAAGACAAAGGGGTTTGCTGAGGACAAGGTGATAAAAGCATGAGCACCATCGTCGACGTGGTAGCAAGGGAGATCCTCGATTCGCGCGGCAATCCCACAGTCGAGGCCGACGTGTTGCTGGAGTCGGGCGCCATGGGGCGCCCCGCGGTGCCCTCGGGGGCCTCGACCGGCAGCCGCGAAGCGATCGAGCTGCGCGACGGCGACGCGCGGCGCTACGGCGGCAAGGGGGTGCTGAAGGCGGTCGAGGCGATCAACACCGAGATCTCCGAGGCGGTGGTCGGCCTGGACGCTTCCGAGCAGGCGTTCATCGACAAGACCTTGATCGACCTCGACGGCACCGCGAACAAGTCGCGCCTCGGCGCGAACGGGTTGCTCGCGGTGTCGCTTGCGACGGCGAAGGCGGCGGCCGAAGAGGCAGGGCTGCCGTTGTATCGCTACCTCGGTGGCGCCGCGGGTATGCAGATGCCGGTGCCGATGATGAACGTGGTGAACGGCGGCGCGCACGCGAACAACAACCTCGACTTCCAGGAGTTCATGGTCGTGCCGGTCGGCGCACAGTCGTTCCGCGAGGCGCTGCGCTGCGGCGCCGAGGTGTTCCAGGCGCTGAAGAAACTGATTGACGCGAAGGGCATGTCCACCGCCGTGGGCGACGAAGGCGGCTTCGCGCCCGACCTGCCGAACCACGCCGCGGTGCTCGACCTGATCGTCGAGGCGGTCGGCCGCGCCGGTTACCAGGCGGGCAGGGACGTGATGCTCGCACTCGACCCTGCGGCCTCCGAGTTCTTCAAAGACGGGCGCTACCGCCTGGAGTCGGAGGGCAAGACGCTCTCGCCGGCCGAAATGGCCCAGTATTTCGAGGACCTCGTTGCACGCTATCCCATCGTTTCCGTCGAGGATGGGCTCGCCGAGCAGGACTGGGAGGGCTGGAAGGCGCTTACCGCGCGGCTCGGGAAGAAGCTCCAGCTCGTCGGCGACGACATCTTCGTGACCAACGTCGGTATCCTGCGCGAGGGCATCCGCCAGGGCGTCGCGAACGCGATCCTGATCAAGCTCAACCAGATCGGCACGCTGACCGAAACTTTCGCGGCCATCGAAGCGGCCAAGCGCGCCGGCTACGGCACGGTCATCTCGCACCGCTCCGGCGAGACCGAGGACACCACGATCGCCGACCTCGCCGTCGGCGCGAACCTGCTCCAGATCAAGACCGGGTCGCTGTCGCGCTCCGACCGGGTGGCGAAATACAACCAGCTGCTGCGCATCGAGGAAGACCTCGGCGACTCGGCGCGCTTCGCCGGCCGCGAGGCCTTCGCGCACCTGCGCTGACGTGAGAATTCTCGCCGCGGTCCTCGCTGCGCTGATCGTCCTCATCCAGTATCCGCTCTGGCTGGGCAAGGGCGGCTGGCTGCGGGTGTGGGAGGTGGACCGGCAGCTCGCCGCCCAGCGCGCGAAGAACGAGCAGCTCGAGCTGCGCAACGCGGGCCTGGAAGCCGAGGTGCGCGACCTGAAAACCGGCACCGACGCGATCGAGGAGCGCGCACGCCGCGAGCTGGGCATGGTGCGCGGCAACGAGGTGTTTTTCCAGATCGTCGAGAAAGCCGACACCCAGGACTGAGCGTGCGCCGCTATTCTTGCGGCAAGTTGTATCCTTAACCTTTTCTTGCAGATGCCGGCGCACCGCCGGCTGACAATACAGAAGTGAAAAAACTCATTCCCGTCGAGCAGTTGCGCTTCGGGATGTTCATCGCCGAACTCGACCGTCCCTGGGTCGGCACCCCGTTCATGTTCCAGGGATTCACGCTGAGGAACGAGCGCCAGCTCGAGGAGCTGCGCCGCTACTGCAAGCAGGTCTACATCGACCCCGAGAAGGAGGAGATCGACGTTGCGCTGCCGGCCGTCAAACCCGGCGCCAGCGTGGCGAGGTTGGAGATCCGCGGCAGCACCGAGTACCGCGCCACCGACACGATCCAGGCCGAGCTGCTGCGTGCCGACGCGATCCACACCGAGACCGCGCAAGTGCTGGAGGACGCTTTCCGCGCGGCGCGGGCCGGCACTCCTCTCGACGGGCGCCTGCTGCGCGAGGCGATCGGGCGCATCACCGAGAGCGTGATCCGCAACCCCGACGCCTTGCTGCTGATCCAACGGATGCGCGCCAAGGGCGGGCAGGTGTTCGGGCGCGCCATCGGCGTGTCGATCTACATGGTGGTGTTCGGCCGCTTCCTGCAGCTGCCGCGCGAGGCGCTCGATTCTCTCGGGCTGCTCGGCCTGCTGCAGGATATCGGCAAGACGCGCATCCCGGACGAGCTTCTGGCGAAGAAGGACAAACTGAGCGCGGATGAGCTGACCGTCGCGCGCTCGCACGTCCAGCACTCCGTGGCGATTCTCAGGAAGACGGAGGGTCTGCCGGGCGATCTCGCGGATCTCGCGGCGCTGCACCACGAGCGCTGGGACGGCAGCGGCTATCCGCGCGGGCTGCAG
>DAIDBD010000046.1 GCA_027310305.1 Herminiimonas sp. | reverse complement strand
AATCCATGCTGCCACTGACGCCCACCATCTTCAAAGCCTACGACATCCGCGGCATCGTCGGCGCCACGCTCGACATCGGCATTGCGCGCCAGATCGGCCACGCATTCGGCACCGCCGCGCGCGCCAAGGGCGAATCGACCGTCGTCATCGGCCGCGACGGCCGGCTGTCCGGCCCCGATCTGTCTGCCGCGCTGGCCTCCGGCCTGCGGCGCGCCGGCATCGACGTCATCGATCTGGGCATCGTCGCCACCCCGATGGTCTATTTCGCCACCCATGTCCTCGACGCCGCCTCCGGCATCATGGTCACCGGCTCCCACAACCCGCCCGACTACAACGGCTTCAAGATGGTGCTGGCCGGCGAAGCGATTTATGGCGACGCCATCACCGCGCTATACCGCGCCATCGTCCACCACGATCTGGCGCAAGGCAACGGCGCCTACCGCACCCACGACATCCGCGATGCCTATCTGCAGCGCATCGCTAGCGATATCACCCTGGCGCGGCCGCTGAAAATCGCCATCGACTGCGGCAACGGCGTCGCCGGCGCGTTCGCCGGCGACCTGTACCGGGCCCTCGGCTGCGACGTGATCGAACTGTTCTGCGACGTCGACGGCACCTTCCCGAATCACCATCCCGACCCGGCCCATCCGGAAAACCTGCAAGACCTGATCCGTTGCCTGCAAGACACCGATGCCGACATCGGCCTCGCGTTCGACGGCGACGGCGACCGGCTCGGCGTGGTCACGAAAGACGGCCAAATCATCTATCCGGACCGGCAACTGATGCTGTTTGCGCAAGATGTGCTGACCCGCCACCCGGGGCAACCGATCCTGTACGACGTCAAATGCACGCGCCACCTGGCCGGCTGGATCAAACAGCACGGCGGCGAACCGCTGATGTGGAAGACCGGGCATTCGCTGGTCAAGGCCAGGATGCGCGAAACCGGCGCGCCGCTGGGCGGCGAAATGAGCGGCCATGTGTTTTTCCAGGACCGCTGGTACGGCTTCGACGACGGCCTGTATGCCGGCGCGCGGCTGCTGGAATTGCTGAGCCGGCAAGCCGATCCGTCGGCGGTATTGAATGCGCTGCCGCAATCGGCCAGCACGCCGGAGCTGCAACTGCAGCTCAATGAAGGCGAGAACTTCGCGCTGATCGACAAGCTGCAACGGGACGCGCGCTTTCCGGGGTCCGAGCGGATCATCGCGATCGACGGCGTGCGGGTCGAGTATGCGGACGGGTTCGGTCTGGCGCGTTCATCGAACACGACGCCGGTGGTGGTGATGCGGTTCGAGGCGGAATCGGATGACGCATTGAAGCGCATCCAGCAAGAGTTCAGGCGCGTGATCCTGGATGCCAAGGCCGATGCGGCGCTGCCGTTTTGATGGGGTGGTTTTCATACTTCATTGAGTTCGTTCTCATTCATCTCGTTCGTCCTGAGTAGCCCGCAGGGCGTATCGAAGGATCGTGTACGCAACCAGTCCTTCGATACGCCCTGCGGGCTACTCAGGACGAACGGTCCTATTACACAGAAGTCAGTATTTAAACAACACATAATGACCGCAAAGCCGCATGAAATAAGGCTCTCAGTTAAAAACTGTTATTGAAATTTTTGTCTTATGAGTAATTCGGGTCTGACGAAAATTCATTCTATAAAATTTACTTGTACGTCGGATTTCAATGAGTGCAGACCTTTGACAATCAATCATGCTGTGTCCATCCTTGCCTTTTGCCGAGTAAAGCGGATCTGACTTGAATATCCTGATCGTTCGCGTCTCGTCTCTCGGCGATGTGGTGCACAACATGCCGATGGTGGCCGATATCCTGCGCCATTATCCCCACGCCAATATCGATTGGGTGGTGGAAGAGGCGTATGCCGATCTGGTGCGGCTCAATCGTGGCGTGCGCAACGTGATTCCATTCGCATTGCGTCGCTGGCGCAAAAGTCTGGCGTCGGCACAGACTTGCGCTGAAATGCGGTCTTTTCATCAAACCTTGCGTGCGCAACCGTATGATGTCGTGTTCGATACGCAAGGTCTGATCAAGTCCGGAGCGGTGATGGGCATGGCGCGGCTCGCATCGGGAGGCAGGCGTATCGGCCTGGCCAACGGTACCGAAGGTTCGGGCTACGAACCGATTTCGAGAATTTTTCATACGATGAGCGTGCCGGTCGGTGGGCGTACCCATGCTGTCATGCGTGCCCGCATGGTGGCCGCCGCGGCATTCGGCTATGCGATCGCCAGTCCGGCCGATTTCAACTTGAACGCACCGGATGGATCGCGACCGGCATGGCTGCCCGATCAACCGTATGCGGTATTTTTCCATGGCACCGCGCGCGCGGAAAAACGCTGGGACGATGCATCGTGGGTGCAGGTAGCGCAATCGCTGGCCGCGCGCGGATTGCCGGTATTGCTGCCTTGGGGCAGCGAGCCGGAAAAGCAGGCGGCAGACCGGCTTGCTGCGCGCATGCAGAACGCTCAAGTATTACCCAGGTTGTCGATGATGGACGCAGTCTTGCTGGCGCAGCGTGCGTCGCTGGCGATCGGCGTCGATACCGGGTTGACGCATATCGCCGCGGCATTCAATCGTCCGACGATTGAACTCTACTGCGATTCGCCGCGCTGGAAAACCGAAGGAAACTGGTCGGCCGATATTATGAACCTGGGCGATCTTGGCATGCCGCCTGCCGTGGCGGAAGTGGAAGTGGCGATAGCATCATTGCTCGCAGCTGTCCAACTGCCGGACCCGGGATAATGCGGCTCATGGAACAACAGATATCTGCTTCCGGCCGGTACATCGACATGATGCAGTCGGGGCGTGCCGACGCCAGCCCGTTCGCCATCCTGACGCGGCTCACAGGCCGTACGCTGATTTGATGCGCATGCTGTATTCCATCGCCTGGTGGCTGGCATTGCCGGCGGTATTGGGCCGGCTGTGGTGGCGCGGCAGGCGCGAGCCGGGCTATCGGCAGCATCTGGCCGAGCGGCTGGGATTCTATCGGGGCGCATCTGCCGCCCGCCCGATGGCGCCGGTGATATGGATTCATGCGGTATCGGTCGGCGAAACCCGTGCGGCGGAGCCGCTGGTGGATGCGTTGCTGCATGCGTATCCCGATCATGCGCTCCTGCTGACCCACATGACGCCGACCGGGCGTGCAACCGGGCATGCATTGTTCGCCAGGCATGCGGCGCGCGTGATGCAGAGCTATCTGCCGTACGACACCGGCTGGATGGTCAAGCGGTTCATCCGGCATTTTGCGCCGCGCGTGTGCGTGCTGATGGAAACGGAAGTATGGCCGAACGTCATCGCGCAATGCGCCGGCCATCATGTGCCGGTGGCGCTGGTCAACGCGCGGCTATCCGAACGTTCGCTGGACAAGGCGCAGCGGCTTTCCGGTTTGATGACGGAGGCCGCGCGCGGCATTGCCTGTGTCGCGGCGCAGACCGAAGCGGATGCGGCACGCTTGCGGCAACTCGGCGTGCGCAACATACAGGTCACAGGCAATATCAAGTTCGATGTGACGCCGCCTGATGCCGCATTGATCCAGGGCGCGCAATTGCGCACGCAATTCGGCGAGCGTCCGGTATTGTTGTGCGCCAGCACGCGGGAAGGCGAAGAAGCGTTGCTGCTCGACGCGCTCAAGACGGCGCCACTGCAGGATGCGCTGATCGTGATCGTACCGCGTCATCCGCAGCGTTTCGATGAAGTGGCGAAGCTGATTGTCGACTACGGTTTTCCGATGATGCGCCGTTCGGCCATCGGAAGTACTCCGCTGATGGCCGATATCCGTATCGTGCTCGGTGATTCAATGGGTGAAATGTTCGCTTATTACGCCGCCTGCGACATCGCATTCATCGGCGGCAGTCTGCTGCCGCTGGGCGGACAAAACCTGATTGAAGCTTGCGCGCTCGGCAAGCCGGTATTGATCGGTCCGCATACCTACAATTTCGGCCCGATCAGCGACGATGCGGTTACCTCCGGCGCCGCATTGCGCGTGCCGGATGCGGCAGCGATGTTCGATCAGGCGGCGCGCCTGCTGCAAGCAGAGGAAACGCGGACGGCGATCGGGTTGAACGCCAAAGCCTTTGCGGAACGGCATCGCGGTGCGACGGCGCGGACTGTCGCGTTATTACGGCCGTTGATCAAATAAGGTGCTTTCCAATACACCCGATAAAATCGCCAAGCCCGCACGCATGGTTTTACGATCGTTGGAATATTTGGGCAAGCTGAGATGCACATGGCTCGTAAGTTTCAAAAAACCGTTACGGCCTTAGCAGCGTATTGACCTGCACCAGATCTTCTTCCTTCAATGTGCCGGCTGCGGATTTGAGCTTGAGGCCGTTCATCAGCGTGTCGTAGCGCGCTTTCGCCAGATCCCTGCGCGTGACGAACAGTTGCTGCTGCGCGTTCAGCACATCGATATTGATGCGTACGCCGACCTGATAGCCGAGCCGGTTCGATTCGAGCGCCGACTGGCTCGATATTTCCGCCGCTTCCAGCGCCCTGACTTGCGCCAGGCCGCTGGTGACGCCAAGGTAGGATTGGCGCGCGCCCTGAATGGCGGTGCGGCGCGCATTCTCCAGATCGGCACGGGCCTTTTCTTCCAGCGCAATCGCTTCGCGAACCTTGCTGGTGACCGCAAAACCGGAAAACAGCGGGATATTCCATTGCACGCCGATTGCGTTCGAATTCGCCGTGTAGCCGGTAGGTAAGGTGAGCGTTGCGCCGGTTTGCTTGTTGTAGCTGCGGCTCGCGACCAGATCGACCGTCGGCGAATGGCCTGCGCGATTCTTGCTGATTTCCCGTTGCGCGATCTCGCGCGCAAGCTGTTGCCCGATCACGCCGTAATTCTGCGTTTGCGCACTGGCCACCCAACTGTCGACCCCGGCCGGTTGCGGCGGCGTCAATTTGAGTCCGGGGCGCAGGGCGGCCAGTTCTCCGGCAGGTTTGCCGATGATCTGTTCCAGCGTAGTGCGCTTGATTTCGAGATCGTTCGATGCGGCGAATTCCTGCGCAACCGCCAGATCGAAGCGGGCTTGCGCTTCATGCGTATCGGTGATGGTGGCGGTACCGACTTCGAAATTGCGTTTGGCCGACGCGAGCTGCTCGGTAATCGCAATCTTTTGCGCCTGCACCGAAGCCAGCGCATCCTGCGCCGACAGCACGTCGAAATAGGCCTGCGACACGCGCACGATCAAATCCTGCTGCGCCTGTGCGAATTGCGCTTCGCTTGCCGCGACCGACAGCTTGCCTTGCTGGTATTGCTCCCAGTTCGCCCAGCGAAAAAGCGGCTGCGACAGCGATAGCGTATAGCCGGTGGAATCGGAACTGCGGTTTGTCGAACCGGTAGGAAACGACACATCGCTATTGGTCCGGTTGTAACTGCCGCCCAGGCCGAGCGTCGGCAGCAACCCTGCGCGCCCTTGCGTGATGCGCTCCTCGCCGGCGGATAGCGTGGCGCGTGCGCTGGCGTAGACCGCGTCATTGGCGAGCGCCTCTTTGTACACCTGCACCAGATCGATTGCGTGTGCATTGAGCGTGACGAAAGCGCTGGCGATCAGCGCGGCGATAACAGTGTTGCGCATTGCATTCTCCGGGAGGATCATTATTGAATAGGATTTACGCAAACAAGCCCGAAGGGTGCCCCGGGTCGAACGGTTCGTTGGGGGTGGACAAATCAAACATTGAACTTTGCGCAAGGCCTGTTAAATTCAGTATGTCGGCATCGCGCCGTCGACCTGCCGGGCCCACGCATGCACGCCGCCGGTCAGATTGGTAACTTGAGTAAAGCCGCTCCGCTCCAGAAATGCCGCCACCTGCATGCTGCGCGCGCCGTGATGGCAGATGCAGACGATCGGCGCCTCCGGATCCAGTTCTTCCTGGCGCGCCGGTATCGTATTCATCGGTATCGGCAACGAACCTTCGATATGGCAGGTCTGGAATTCCCACGGTTCGCGCACGTCCAGCAGCACCGGTTTCGGGCGCGACGGATCGGCGATCCAGTCAGCCAGTTGCGGCGCGGTCATGTGTTCCATCGTCGTCCTTTTAAAATTTGAAATGGGATGGCGTGGCGGCATTGCGCAACGGCTTGATGCTGGTCTCGAACAGCTTGACCGTGTTGTAAGCGACTTCGGAAACGCGCGTAATCAGTTGCGCCGACATCGCGGGCGCCTCACCGATCACGGCCAGTATGCGCCCGCCCACTTTGACTTGCTGCAGGAACGCGTCGGGCAGGAAGGGCAGCGAACCGGAAATCACGATCGCGTCATACAGCGCGCTGTCGCCGCCCGAACCGGGCCAGCCGCGCGCACCGTTACCCAGCGCCACCTCTACATTGGCGACGCCGTATTCCGACAGATTTTTTTCGGCCAGCGCCTTCAATGCCGGATCGATTTCCACCGTCGTCACATGCCGCGCCCTGTATGCCAGCAGCGCTGCCATGTAACCGGAGCCGGCGCCGATTTCAAGCACATGCTCATGCTTCTTGACGGCGGCTTCCTGCAGGATGCGCGCCTCGAATTTCGGCATCAGCATGTTCTCGCCGCCCGGCAGCGGAATCTCGGTATCGACAAAGGCCAGGCTTTTATACGCAGCCGGCACGAAGGCTTCGCGCTTGACGACAATCAGCAGATCCAGAATGTCCTGATCGAGCACATCCCATGTGCGGATTTGCTGTTCGATCATGTTGAAGCGGGCTTGTTCGATATTCATTTGAGGGCTCGGTGGCTAAAAATAAAAAGGGTGTATCAGGACTTACGCAAAACAAGTCCGGAATGGTAACTGTAACTATCAAGCGCCGCACCTATGCGGGCTATGGTTATCCAAACGTCCGTTCGACCTGAGTAGCGAAGCGTATCGAAGGCTGCGGAGCCTTCGATACGCTTCGCTACTCAGGTCGAACGGTTCGTCGTATGCCGGGAAATCAGGTGCATCAATGTGATTGCGCAAGTCCATGTATTTTATCAAACAGAATCGTCATGCCTGGCTTGCGGCACCGCGACCGCGGAACCGCCATGCACGGGTTCCGCATGCCGCCATTTGCGTTTGATCCAGGCGGCGAAATCATCGAGATAGGTATACATCACCGGCACCACCACCAGCGTCAGCAGCGATGACGTGATGATGCCGCCGATCACCGCCTGCCCCATCGGCGCGCGCTGTTCGGAGCCTTCCGCCAGGCCGAACGCCAGCGGCACCATGCCGAACACCATCGCCAGCGTCGTCATCAGGATCGGGCGCAGCCGCACATGCGCTGCTTCCAGCAAGGCCGCCGCGCGATCGGCGCCGGCCTTGCGCGCCTGATTGGCGAAATCGACCAGCAGAATCGCATTCTTGGTCACCAGCCCCATCAGCATGATGAAGCCGATGATCGAGAACAGGTTCAGCGTCGAGCGGAAAAACAGCAGCGATAGAAATACGCCGATCAGTGTCAGCGGCAACGCCGACATGATTGCGATCGGCTGCAGGAAGCTGGCGAACTGCGAGGCCAGAATCATGTAAATGAAAATCACCGCCAGCGCCAGCGCCGACAACGCATAGCCGAACGATTCCTGCATGTTCTTGGCCGAGCCGCCGATCTGGTAGCGATAGCCCGGCTGCCAGTTCATGCCGTCGAGCGCTTTCTTGACGTCGGCGCTGGCCTGGCCGGCGGAGCGGCCCACCACGTTGGCCGACAGCTCGACTTCGCGATTGAGGTCGCGCCGGTTGATCTGGTTGGCGCCGAATGACGGCGTGATGCTGGCTACCTGGCGCAGCGGCACCATTTTCGGCGAGCCGTCGGCGCTATTTTGGGTACTGGTCAGCATCAGCCGCGACAGGTCGTCGGCATTGTTGCGGTCGGCCGGCGACAGGCGTACGTTCACGTCGTAATTTTCATCGTCCGGCCCGCGCCATGTGCTGGCCGCTTCGCCCGCCAGCAACGGCCGCAATGCATTGCCGATCTGCGCCACGCCGACGCCGAGGTCCGCGCCGAGGTCGCGTTTCGGCTCGATCGAAATCGTCGGTTTTTGCGCCTTCAGGCTGGAGTCCAGATCGACCACGCCGGGAATCGCGCGGATCCTGCGCTGCGCTTCTTCGGACAGTTTGGCCAGTTGATTCAGATCGGTGCCGAGCAGGCTCAGGCGAATCTGCTTGTTGTCGCCGCCGACGCCGTCCAGCGCGCCGATGTGGGTCACCGTGATGCCGGCGATTTGAGACAGGCGATCGCGCAACGGAATGCTCATTTGCGACGTGCTGCGCTTCCGTTCCGCGCGCGGCGCCAGACGCACGAACACGGTTGCATAGCTCTTGCCTTGCGCGTTGCCGGTATTGACGGTGGTGTACAGATCGCGCACTTCCGGAAATTCGCGCAGCACCGCTTCGACCTGGCGCGCTTTGCTTTCGGTAAATTCAATCGACGATCCGACCGGCGTGTAGAACGTGACGCCGGTTTCGGAATAGTCGGCCTGCGGCACGAATTCGCTGCCGATCAGGCCGCCGGCCGGAATCGCGAGGCCGGCAAAAAACGTGGCCACCGCAATCAGCAGCGTCGCAATCCGATGCCGTAGCGACCACTTCAGCATGACCTGATAACTGTCCGACAGCCACTGCACCAGCCGTTCGAATTGTGCGAGCACGCGGCCGATCGTTTTCGCATACAGCCCCTTGCGCTGGCCGGTTGCGCCATGCACGGCGGGATCGGGCCAGATCGACGACAGCATCGGGTCCAGCGTGAACGAAACGAACATTGAAATCAGCACCGCTGCGGTGACCGTGATGCCGAACTGGTGAAAGAAGCGCCCGATGATGCCGCCCATGAAGCCGACCGGCAAAAACACCGCGACGATCGAGAAGGTAGTCGCCAGCACCGCCAGGCCGATTTCCGCAGTGCCTTCCAGCGCCGCTGTCCTGTGGCTCTTGAAGCGGCCGTTCACTTTCATGCCGGCATGGCGCACGATGTTTTCGCGCACCACGATCGCATCGTCGATCAGCAGGCCGACGCACAGCGACAGTGCCATCAGCGTGATCATGTTGATCGTGAAGCCGAACATGTACATGAACAGGAACGTGCCGATCAGCGCCACCGGCAATGTCAGGCCGGTAATCACCGTCGAGCGCCACGAATTGAGGAACAGGAACACGATCAGCACCGTCAGCAGCGCGCCTTCGATCAGCGTGCGGCGCACGCCTTCGACGCCGACCCGGATCGTGCGCGAACCATCCTTGATGACTTCCACCTTGACGCCCGGATAGAGCGCCTTCAGGGTCGGCGCCAGGTCCTTCAGCGCATTGGCCAGGCCGTCGGCGACTTCGATCGTGTTCTGCCCCTGCGCTTTCAATATGTCGAGCGCCAGCGTGCGCTGGCCGTTATACAGCGCCAGCGTTTCCTGCTCCTGCTGGCTATCGACCACCGTGGCGATCTGCGCCAGCGTCACCGGTTGCCCGCCGCGCCGCGCGACGACGATGCGGCCGAATTCCTCCGGATTTTTGATCCTGCCTTGAACCTGCACCCCCTTTTCGTTGGCCAGCGAGCGGATCGCGCCGGTCGGCAATTCCTGATTTTCATTGCGCACCGCATTGATCACCTGATCGACGCCGATGCCGAGCGCTTCCATTTCGTTCGGCTTGACGTAGATCTGGATTTCGCGCTTGACGCCGCCGACCAGCGTCACCGAGCCGACGCCGCGCACGTTTTCCAGCCGTTTCTTGATGACCTGGTCGGCGATCGTGGTCAGCTCGCGCAAACTGCGTTGTCTCGCGCTCGCATCGTTGGTGACCGACACCGAGAAAATCGGACGGTCGGCCGGGTCGTAGCGCGTCACGCGCGGCTCCTTGACTTCCTTGCGGAAGGTCGATTTGACCAGCGCCACTTTTTCGCGCACATCCTGCGCCGCCTGCGCCGGATCGACGGTCAGTGCAAATTCGATGATGACGACCGACGAACCTTCATACGAGCGCGAGGTCAGGCTGTTGATGCCGTTGATCGTGTTGACGATCTCTTCCACCTTGCGCGTGATGTCGGATTCGACCGTCTCCGGCGATGCGCCCGGATAATCGGTTTGCACCACGACCACCGGAAACGTCACGTCGGGAAACTGATCGACGCGCAGGCGCTGATATGAAAACAATCCCAGTACGACGAACGCGACCATCATCATGGTCGCCAGAACGGGGTTGCCGATACTGATGCGGGTAAACCACATACATCAATCCCTGGTTGGCGGCGCTTCCGCGCGTGCGTTGATCGAAGCTTCCATCATGCGCGGCGTCATTTGGCGACACGCAACGCGGCAGCGCCGGGCGCCGCCGGCGCGTTGCCGGTTTTTGCAAATCTGACGGCGGTGCCGGTCTGCAAGGCGCCCAGATTGCTTTTGACGATCTGCGCGCCGCTCGCCAGCCCGCTGACGATTTCCACCGCGCCGCCTTCGCCGTCATCGCCGCGGATACCAAGCGTGACCGGTTTCTGCGCCAGCCGTCCGTTTTCAATCGCATACACATAAGGATTGGCGGTTGCGCCCCGCACCGCCGATTGCGGCGCCGTCAGCACGCCGGTTTTTTTCGCCAGCGTCAGCCGCGCTTCGCCGAACATGCCGACGCGCAAAACGCCTTGCGGATTATCGACCTGGATATACGCGAGAATCGAGCGCGAACCTGTCTGCGTCGATGGATTGATGCGCACCACCTTGCCGGACAGCGGATCGGGCAAGCCTTCCACCTTGACCTGCACTTCCTGGCCCGGCGCAATGTTCATGATGTCGGAAGTCGGCACGGCGGCTTCCATTTCCATCCGGTTCAGATCGACCACATCCAGCAGCCGGTTATCGGCAGATACTTTTTCTCCCGGCTGTATCGTGCGGCTGCTGACCAGCCCTGGAATCGGCGCGCGGATCACGGTATCATTCAGCACCTTTCGCGCCACATCGAGCGCGCCTTTGGCGGATTCGACATTGGCCCGGGCGATATCGTACTGGCTCGCGGCATTGTCGAATGCGTTTTTGGAAATGAAGCCCTTGGCGAGCAGCGCCTTGTTGTTGTCGCGGCTTTTGGTCGCGATTTCGAGCTGGCCGCGCGCGGCCGCCAGCGAACCCCTGGCCTGCTCCGCGCGCGCCTGGTATTCGCTGGCATCCATCTTGATCAGCACTTGTCCCGCCTTGACGGCTTCTCCTTCGCGCACCAGCACGTCGCGCACTTCGCCGGCGACCCTGGCCTTGACGGCGGCCTGGTTGACGGCGCGCAGCGAACCCGACAACCTCAGAATCTGCCGCAAGTCGCGCGGCTTCACTTCGGTCACATCGCTCGGCAGGAATTCCAGTGCGGCCGGCGCTGCCGCAAGCGTCGCTGCCGATGCGACTGCCGGCTGGCTTCGCTTTTTCAATACGGTGGCGCCCACGGCAGCAGCTGCCAGCAAGGCAACGACAGTGATCCAAAATGCACGGCGTTTCAGCATGGGGAATCCAGTGATGCGGAAGGCGCCGTGGTATCGGCCAGCATGCCGCGCAGCAGCAGGTCGATAAAGCAGTTCAGGTAATTTTCCGGGGAAATCGGTTCGTTCTGGCAAGCGTTGAAGGAATGCTTCCACATCATCAGCATGATGATCGGCGCGCAAATGACCTTGTTGGCCTGCACCACGTCGATGCTGCGGAATTCGCCGCGCGCAATGCCGCGTTCCAGCATGCGGATGATGATCGCATTGCTGCGCGAGATCACTTCGTCATGGTAAAACTGGGTGACTTCGGGAAAGTTGCCGGATTCTGCCATCATCAGCTTGGTAATGCCGGAAAGCTTGGTGGCGCCGATGCGTTCCCACCAGCCCAGAATGAATTCGCGGAACAATTCCGCGCTGGTTCCTTCATACTGATCGATGGTTTCTTCCGCTTCGTTCAGCACCGGCAGCATGTTCTCGCGCACCACCGCCTTGAACAGTTCTTCCTTGTTGGTAAAGTACAAATACAAGGTTCCCTTGGATACGCCGGCTTGCGCGGCGACGTCTTCCAGACGGGTCGCGGCATAACCGCGCTCGACGAACAGGTCGAGCGCGGCGGCCAGCAACTCTTGAGGTCGGGCATCCTTGCGGCGAGCCCAGCGGGGTTTGTTCTTGAACGGACAGATCATGGCGACGAGGCAAATTCCAGTAACTTACTGACGAGTCAGTAATATAAGCGCCAAACCTGCGGTCGTCAAGAGCGCTTGCAATATTCGGGAGCGATGCAAGGCCTTGTGAAAGAGGCGGTTTGCCTCTCGCTCATTATCTGTAAAGACCAACGCCTTGACTTATGCCTAACCATTGAAATGAATGAACTCCCGTGCCGCATGGGTTGCGGCGCATGCTGTATCGCCCCCTCGATTTCATCGGCCATTCCCGGCATGCCGCAGGGAAAGCCGGCGGGTGTGCGCTGCGTTCAACTGGACGATGCCAATCGTTGCCGGATTTTCAACCAGCCGGAACGGCCGACGGTATGCGCGAGTTTGAAGCCGTCGCACGAAATGTGCGGCAAGACGCAAGGCGACGCAATGTTTTATTTATCGCAACTGGATAAATTGACTGCACCGTAAAAATATTCCGTTGTACATTTACCGATGCTGCAACGTACAAGACGATCGTTAATCCGAATCAAGATTCGTTAAAACCTAGAGCGGTTTCCGTATGAGTGTGCGGCGCTGCCGGCTGCTTTGGGGCACATTGCGGCGTTGCTCGTCGCTGGTGTGGCTCGCCACACGGCGCTCCTCTCGCCTTGCCCTGCATTCCAAACCAACCCGCATCATCCACATACGCATACGGAAACCGCTCTAATGAAGCAGACCTGCGCAAAACTTAATGTTTGATTTGTCCGCACTCCATAAACCGTTCGTCCTGAGTAGCGCAGCGTATCGAAGGCTGCGGGACCTTCGATACGCTGCGCTACTCAGGACGAACGGTTCGTTTTATACTGAAAAATTAGAGGCAACACTGTAATTTATGTAAGTTCTATGAAGCTGAAATTCGTCGTCCCCATCATCGCAGCAACCATTGCCTTGCTAAGCGCCTGCGCCACCTTTCTCGGACCGCGCGATGTCGAATTGCCGCTTTACAAACTGCAAGACGCGCTCAATCGGCAGTTTCCATTCAACAGCCGCTATCTGGAAATATTCAACATCACCGTCAGCAATCCCCGGCTTGCATTGCAGCCGGACACCAACCGTGTGATCACCACGGTGGATGCATCGATCGCGCCGCCTTTTGTGAAACAATCATGGCAAGGCCGCTTCACGCTGTCCGGGATGCTGGCGCTCGATCCGGCCAGGCGCGCCGTAGTGCTGGCCAATCCCCGCATGGACAATTTCGCACTGGATGGCGTCGATCCGGCATATACGGCGCAGATCGCCGGAATCGGCGGATTGCTGGCGGAGAAAATCCTGAAGGATGTGCCGCTTTACAGCTTCGGCCCGGAAGATTTCCGGTACGCCGGCGTCACCTTCATTCCATCGAAAATCACGACAAGATCGAACGCTCTCGTGGTAACCTTTGAGCCGGCAAAATAACGCCATTCAACCCGATCACCGCACTGCAACCCGCGCGGCGCTGACACCGGCGGGTTTTTATTGATTTTCAAATAAACATCATCACGACAAACATGGATCTCATTCTTGCATTCAAAGCCGTCATCATGGGCATCGTCGAAGGGCTGACGGAATTCCTGCCGATTTCATCGACCGGCCATCTTATCCTGGCAGGCAGCCTGCTCGATTTCACCGGCGAAAAAATCAAGGTATTCGAAATTGCGATCCAGGCCGGCGCCATGCTTGCCGTGATCTGGGAATACCGGGCAAAGATCGCATCGGTATCGAGCGGCTTGTTTTCCGATGCCAAGGCGCAGAAATTCGCGTTCAACCTGGTGATCGCTTTCCTGCCGGCCGCCGCGCTGGGTGTCTTGTTCAATAAAAAAATCAAGGCAGTGCTGTTCGCGCCGGTGCCGGTCGCGATCGCGTTCATCGTCGGCGGCTTGATCATTTTATGGGTCGAGCGCCGCAATAAAGCCGATCCGGTTGCCGCACGGATCGATTCGGTCGACGACATGACGCCGCTCGATGCGCTGAAAGTCGGTTGCGCGCAAGCCTTCGCGCTGATACCCGGCACCAGCCGCTCCGGCGCCACCATCATCGGCGGCATGCTGTTCGGCCTGTCGCGCAAGGCGGCCACCGAATTTTCGTTCTTCCTGGCGATCCCGACTCTGCTCGGCGCAACCGTCTATTCGCTGTACAAGGAGCGGGCCCTGCTGTCGATGGCGGATGTGCCGCTGTTCGGCGTCGGCACGATTGCCGCATTCATTTCGGCTTTCATTTGCGTGCGCTGGCTGCTGCGCTACATCAGTTCGCATGACTTCACCATCTTCGCCTGGTATCGCATCGCGTTCGGATTCGTCGTGATCGCCAGCGCCTACAGCGGCTGGGTGGTGTGGGCCGATTGATAGTGCAATGACTGCCGCCGCCAGTAGCATGAACCCAGATGCTGCCGCTGACAGCGCCCGCGCGCTGCATCTGCTGCAAACCGTGTTCGGTTATCCATCGTTTCGCGGCCAGCAAGCCGAGATCGTGGAACTGCTGGCGCAGGGCGGCGACGCGCTGGTGCTGATGCCGACCGGCGGCGGCAAGTCGCTGTGCTACCAGATACCGTCGCTGCTGCGCGACGGCGTCGGCGTCGTCATATCGCCGCTGATCGCGCTGATGCAGGATCAGGTCGATGCGCTGGCCGAAGTCGGCGTGCGTGCGGCGTTTCTCAATTCGACGCAAACCCATGAAGAGGCGTCCCGGATCGAGCGCCGCGTGCGCAGCGGCGATCTGGATCTGGTGTACGTCGCGCCCGAGCGTCTGATGACGCCGCGCTGCCTGGAATTGCTGGCAGCGTCGAAGATTGCGCTGTTCGCCATCGATGAAGCGCATTGCGTATCGCAGTGGGGCCATGATTTCCGTCCCGAATACATCAAGCTGTCGGTGCTGCACGAACGCTTTCCGGCGGTGCCGCGGATTGCTTTAACCGCCACCGCCGATCAGCAAACCCGCACCGAAATCGCGAAGCGGCTGCAGCTCGATAATGCGCGACAATTCGTTTCGTCGTTCGACCGCCCGAACATCCGCTACCAGATTGTCGAGAAAGCCAACGGCCGCAAGCAACTGCTCGATTTCATCGAAAACGAACATGCGGGCGACGCCGGCATCGTCTATTGCCTGTCGCGCAAAAAGGTAGAGGAAACCGCAGAATTTTTGAACGCGAGCGGCATCACCGCATTGCCGTATCACGCCGGCATGGAAATCGCCACGCGCACCCGGAACCAGGCTCGCTTTCTGCGCGAAGAAAGCATCGTGATGGTCGCCACCATCGCATTCGGCATGGGCATCGACAAGCCGGATGTGCGCTTCGTCGCGCATCTGGATCTGCCGAAAAGCATCGAAGGCTATTACCAGGAGACCGGCCGCGCCGGCCGCGACGGCGCGCCGGCCAATGCCTGGATGGCGTACGGCTTGCAGGACGTGGTGCAGCAGCGCCGCATGATCGACGAGTCGGACGCCGACGAAACCTTCAAGCGGGTGCAGGGCGTCAAGCTCGATGCGATGCTCGGCTTGTGCGAAACGCTGACCTGCCGCCGCGTGCGTTTGCTAGACTATTTCGGTCAGGCCGCCGCGCCTTGCGGCAATTGCGACACCTGCCTGAATCCGCCGGTATCGTTCGATGCGACGGTGCCGGTGCAAAAATTGCTGTCGGCGATTTACCGGGTGGACCAGCGCTTCGGCGCCGGGCATGTGATCGACGTGCTGCGCGGCATCGAGTCGGACAAGGTCAGGCAATGGCGCCACGATAAATTGTCCACCTTCGGCATCGGCTCCGAGCGCAGCGAAGCGGAATGGCGCGCGATCCTGCGGCAATCGATTGCGTTGGAACTGGTAGCGGTCGATTACGAATCGTACAACGCACTGAAGCTGACCGATGCAGCGCGTCCCGTGTTGAAAGGCGGAGAACAGATCCAGCTGCGTCAATATCAAAAGCCGGTCAAGCAAAAACGCACGGCTGCCAAACCGAAAGGCTATGTCGAATCCGATCTGTCGGCGGACGAGCAGGCGATTTTCGACAAGCTGCGCTGGTGGCGCGTGGAAACGGCGCGCAAGCACAACGTACCGGCCTACGTGATTTTCCA
>DAIDBD010000037.1 GCA_027310305.1 Herminiimonas sp. | reverse complement strand
AATCCCAATGTCTGCAAGCGCTGGAATTCATTGATGTCCGTGCTAAGGGGTAGCGCAGCAATAAGTTAGGTAATTTGGCGGTCGTAACGGGATGCACGGCAAGGAGGGAGTGTTCCCTTGCAAGGGAACACCGTTACGCGGCAGGCGACATGTCGCCTGAATTTCCCCGCTCCACCGTACGGCGCGACGCAGTGCGAGCACTGCTAGCGATGGACAACGCAGCAGTGCGCCCGATACGGCCAGCAAAATTGCCTGACTTATTGCTGCGCGACCCCTTATGATGAAAGACTCGCCGAAATCGCAACAACACCCTTCAACCCGCTGCCGAAGCGCGCGATGGCTTCTTTGTGTTCCTTGAGCTGACCGTATCCGAGGTAGCGCACATCCAGGCCGGATACGCGTGAAAACGCAGGCCTGGCAAATTGCGCGCGAACGTCTTGCTCGCGCGCATCCGGCGCCACCAGAAAAAAAGCCGACTCTCCATGTTCGGGAACGCCTAGCGCGAGATCGAGCATTCTGACAATGCCCGAATAAATGCTGGTGCTATGCTCGACTTCAAATGCCGCCACAATTTTTTTGGATTCTTTCGACACCCACAGAATATCGATCAACGATACGGTGTCCGCTGTGCTGCTGTTGCGTATCGCATCAGGAAGCTGTGCGAGACAGCCTTCACAGAGCCGAGCGTCAAGATAGAGGCGATTCCTGTCGTTTCCGGCAATCCAGACGTCATAACCCAGCGCCTTGCCCAAGTCGCGCAGCCATCCCTGGATTTCGGTATGGGTATGATCATTTTCCCGAGCAATGGCAAGCGCTTTGACAACTGCCGCATTCTCCGCACGGACTTTTGTCAGATCTTCCTGCCAGGCTGCAGCGCCATGCTCTGCCTTCTGCAATCCATAGCGGCCTGAGCCGATGTCAAACAGCAAGCCGGCGATCGCACCAAAGTCGTTGGACAAGAGCGTTCGGTATCGTGAATTCAGTGAGCTGATCCCCTGCCGCATCGCCAGATAGTCTGTCCAGCGCCCCAGCTTGACATTGGCGCCGACCAGGAGGTTATACCCCTTCATGATGGCGGTATTGGATGGCGGCGCAATCGTCGGGTGCAGGAAATACAGCAAATTGGCGCAGGCAGGGCCCAAGCCCTTGATGGTCTTTGCATCGAGCGCTCTGATCGCCTGAATCAGCCCGGCTTCGTCTTCGCAGCAAAGGCACGTATCGAGAAAACGGCCGAAGGCAAGCTGGTTCTCCCGATTTTCGTAAATATCCGGAATACGCAGTTTCGGCTTCCAAAGAAACGCGTGATCGGCGCCTTTGAAAATCTGACGCTGCTCGGCGATCGAATGAACGACCGTCTCCAGCGATGAACCGCGATAGGTATTGCCGAAAGTATTTTCACGGATTTCTTGAACGACAATCTGCAAGCCTCGACGAATCGAGCGAAAGTTTTTCAGTCGCTCTTCCCACAGAAACCAGCTTTGATAGGTTCCGCCGGCATCGGCACGCCACTGTTCGATCAAGCCGCCGTGCCGTGTCGTATCGTTATCCGGATTTGTCTGCAATGCTGAATCCAATCTTCCCCCCTGACATCGTCATTGCTATCAGCAACGAGACAAGGACCATTCAAATAAGAAGAATCATCCATCTTGCCTGTGCATACGGCAGCAATCTTACAACCCATGAATGCCTTGCTGCATATTTTGCTTTCAAACGCATGCTGCAGCATTGTCCCTGATTTGAACTGTTATCGTTGGCATCCGGAATTGCAGCCGGCTTGATGCCATTCCGGCCGGACCGATCCCTTGCTGTTGCCGACTCGTCAAAACCACATGCGCTGGAAAACGCCATCCTTGTTGATCAGCAAATGCTTGAACCCCGCCAGCGCATGAAGCGCAACCAGCGCTACCAGCACCCATGCAACGGTCGAATGAATGGAAAAGAATTGTTCGGCAACACCGTGATCCGGGGCCGCCCAGACCGGGAGCTTCATGCCGAAGAAGGCGACGCCGCTTTTGCTGAACGATGCACCGATGAAGCCGGTCACCGGCATGACGATCATGCAGGCATACAACAGCCAGTGCGTCAGGGAGGCAAACCTTGCCTGCCATTGCGGCAACCGGGCGGGAAGCTCCGCCGGCTTGTGATTGAAGCGCCACAGGATGCGCAGCAAAACCAGCGCGAACACAAGAAGGCCGAACGACTTGTGCAAGTTGAAATACCAGCCGCTGTCCGGCCGGTCCTCGATGGACAGCATGTACCAGCCCAGCCCTACGAGAGCTGCAATCAAAAAAGCCAGCAGCCAGTGCAGAGCAACCGCTGGCGGAGCGTAATGCCAGTCGGAATCGATGGCATGTCGATTTTCATTCTGCTTATACATTTGGGTTCCTTTCAATAAACATGTTCGGCTATTGGATATGCTGGCGCCATGGCAATGATTAGATGACCGTCCCGAACATCGCGCCGACCGCCGCCGTCACGCCCATCGCAAGGGCGCTCCAGAACGTGACGCGCATAACGCCTTTGATTACATTGGCGCCGCCGGCCTGCGCCGCCAGCCCGCCGAGAAGCGCGAGAAAAAGCAGCGACGCGCCGGCGATCGCAGGAATCAGATTCCCGTCCGGCACAAGAAATACCACCAGCAGCGGCAGCAGCGCGCCGATCGCAAAGCTGCCGGCGGACGCCAACGCCGCTTGCAGCGGCCGGGCGCTCAGCGTGTCGGTGATGCCGAGTTCATCCCTTGCGTGGGCGCCAAGCGCATCGTGCGCCATCAACTGGCTGGCTACCTGTTTCGCCATGGATGGTTCCAGCCCGCGGGCAACATAGATATTGGTCAACTCATGGTGTTCGGTGCCGGAATCGTCTTCAGCGAGTTCCCTGCGCTCGGTCTCCAGCGCCGCCTGTTCGGTATCCGCCTGCGACTGTACCGATACATATTCTCCGGTTGCCATGGACATGGTTCCGGCAACCAGCCCGGCTACGCCTGCCATCAGAATGCCGGTGTGGGTCGCCTGCGCGGCCGCCACGCCGAGCAGCAGACTGGATGTCGATACGATGCCGTCGTTCGCGCCCAGCACGGCAGCGCGCAGCCAGCCGATATGATGCAGCCGATGCTGCTCCCGATGGTATTTGATCATTCATTCTTCCTTTATCGGTTAGCTTGTAGCGAAGCGTCCTGCCGGATGGCGACCGCCATCTTATCAATAATCCGCGGGCCGGACGGCGTGACGGCACCGATCAGGAAATCCTGCTGAAAGTCACGACCACGCTCAATCCCGTCGGCGGCGAACTGCTGGCGGCTTCCAGCATCACTGAAGCGCCGATCCGCTCCGCTATCGTTTTAACGATCGACAATCCGAGGCCGGAACCGACTTCGCTGTTGCCCAACACACGGTAAAACGGATCGAACACCCGTTCCCGCTCTTCCCCGGCGATGCCGGGGCCGGTGTCGTCGATCCGCAGGTTCGCGCGGGTTTCGGTTGCCGTTACCGACAGGTCGATCCTGCCGCCGTCGGGAGTGTACCGAATCGCATTGTCAACCAGGTTTTTGACCAGGGTCTTGATATCCACTTCGCTTGCCGCAATGGTCGCGTCCGTATCGTTCAGCATACCCAGATCAAGGCTTTTGCTTTCCGCCAGCGGCATCAAATCCTCCAGCACTTGCCGCACGATGCGTTGCAGCGAAATCGGCCCGGCCTTGTCGCTTGACGGCTCCTGCGCGCGCGCCAGCGACAGCAACTGATCGAGCAGTATCCGGGTTCGCCGGAGGCCGCTTTTCAGGGCGGCCAGTCGTGTCCGCGCCTGCGCCGACATGTCCGCCGCTTCGAGCCGTTCCGCCTGCAACCACAAGGCTGTCAGCGGCGAGCGCAGTTCGTGCGCGGCATCCGTCACGAACCGGCGTTGCAGCGCCACCGATCGCACCACGCGCGCTAACAGCCGGTTGATCGCCACCACGAACGGAACGATCTCCGAAGGCAAATGCGTTTCGCTGAGTTGCCCCAGATCCTGCTCGGAACGGCGATCGAGATCCAGCGCCAGTTTTTTGACCGGCATGAACATTTGCTTGATCAGGAAGCCGACGACGAGCAGCAGCAACGGAATGAGAATCGCAAAAGGCATCACCGTGCGCAACGCGCTATCGCGCGCAATTTCATCGCGCACGGCAGTTTGCTGTGCAATGGCGATTTTCGAACCGCTACCTAATGTTTTTACATACAGGCGCCATGGCTCATCGCGCACAGTGAGTGTCTGGATGCCATCCGCCAGATTCCCGGGCAAAACCAGCGCGTCATGTGCCGGGTTCAATTTTTGATCGCCCCCCTGCTGCAGCGTCTGGACAATGACGCGCGAATCGGAATCGGCAACCGGTTCGACTTCCTGCGATTTCACGCTCGGCAGCGGCAGGTTATAGCGGTTGATCAGTGCGGCAATCTGCCTGAGCTGATCGTCCTGCAGTTCGTTCGCTTCATGAAACGCCTTCACGAATGAAAACGCGCCGCCGGCCAGCGCGATCAGCACAATCACCAGAAAAAGCCAGACGGAAAGCTTGAACTGTATGGATCGGTTCATTTTTCCTTCGATACCATCCATCCCACTCCCCTGACGTTTTTAATGACATCGCTCCCCAGTTTTTTGCGGAGCGAATGGATCAGAAATTCAACCGCGTTGCTTTCCACTTCTTCGTTCCAGCCGTAGATGCGGTCTTCCAGCTCGGTGCGGGAAAGAATGGCGCCCGGACGCAGCAGCAGCGCTTGCAGCAGTGAAAATTCGCGGCCGGACAAACGAACGGCATTGCCGTGGGCGGCGGCTTCATGCGTTACCGGGTCCAGGTTCAGCACGCCGTTGGAAAGCAACGGATTCGTCATGCCGCTTTTTCGGCGTACCACCGCCCGCATGCGCGCCAGCAGTTCGGCCATTTCAAACGGTTTCACTACGTAGTCGTCCGCACCGGCATCCAGGCCGCGTATGCGATCTTCCAGCGCATCCCGCGCAGTGATGATCAGGATCGGAACAGGATTGCTCTTGGACCGGATGGCCGCAAGCACAGCCAGCCCGTCCTTGCCGGGCAAGCCCAGATCAAGCAACACGAGATCATAGTGCTGGCAAGCGAGCGTATCCACAGCCGTCTGGCCGTTTCGCACCCAATCCGCCGCGTAGGAAGCGTCTTTCAGCGCGTCCTGTACCGCCTCGCCGATCATTGGGTCGTCTTCAACCAGCAGTACCCGCATCATTTTCCTTGTTGGTTCGACCGAACTTTACCCGACACATTGCGGCAGGCAAAGCAGTGCAGTCCGATTTGCCATGTTGATGCATGCCGCCATGACGCCCTGCAATGCCAATCACCAAATCATTTTCCCGGAAGCGTTCCCGCTCGCTGCTTGAAAATGAGTATGCATGCAACGATAAAAACGAGGAGCGCTGCCGACGCGGAATATCTGCTCAGCGCCAGGCCGCCTGCATTCAATGGCTTGTCGAGATAATCGCCGACGACAGCGCCGAGAGGCCGCGTAAGAATGAAGGCTGCCCAGAAAAGAATCGTTTTGGAAATGCTGGTCCAGTAGTAAGCGGCAACTACCAATCCGAGAAGGATGCTGAAGACAACCGCCCCGCCGCTATAGCCAAGTCCGGCGGTGCTGGCTGTCCAGTCGCCCAGCGCGGTGCCCAGCGTCTGGGAAAACATGATGGTGACCCAATAGAACATCTCGGCCTTCGGCGAATTGACGGTATCGACCGAAACCGATCCGAGCGACCGGTACCAGACGGCCAACGACGCCATCAGCAGCACGAACAGCAGCGACGCGCCGCCGGCGTAGCCGATTCCGAGAGAGCGATCGGCGAAATCGGCCAGCGTCGTTCCGACCGTGGTGGTGGCGATGATGGTTGTCCAGTACAGGAACGGGTGATACCGCTTCGCCTTGATCTGTGCGGTGACCGCCATCAGAAACACCACGGCGAAAATTGCGGTGCCCACCAGATAGCCGAGATGCATCGACATCGATACCGCATCGCCGCCGGTCTCGCCGAGCGTGGTGGCGGCGATTTTGATGATCCAGAAAATGAGCGTGACTTCGGGCACCTTGCTCAGACTTTTTTCAACCATGCTGTTCATGAAGTTTTCCTTTTTTTATTTGTCGAATGTTGATTTCTGACTACATGCCGTTTTCAGGATTGACGCGCATTGAGCTTGCGTTGCGTTGCGCTCTGATAGATTACCAGCACCAGAATCGTTACCAGGAAAATTATGCTTGTTCCGGTTGTGCCCAGGCCCAGGCCGCCATTGCTTGCCGGCTGGGAAAGAAGATCGCCGCAAGCCGCACCGAACGGACGTGTCAGCACATAGGCAATCCAGAACGTGCCCACCGCATTCGCTTTGAGAACATAGTGGGCGAAGGCGGTGGCAGCGATCAGGCCGCCAAACAGCAAGGCCGCATTGGCGTAGCCGAGGTTCATTCCCTCCGCCACCCAGTCGCCGGCTGCCGTTCCGAGTGCGAACGCAACCAGGATAGCCGTCCAGTAAAAAATTTCGCGCTTGACCGTATTGACGGCATGGATGGAAAGCGTTTTTTCCTTTGCGTACCATGTGGCGAAGGTGGCAATCAGAAGCGCGCTGAACAAGCCGGTTGAAAGCGCCAATGGGACGCCCAGATTGTCGCTCAGGTTGTCGGTAATGAGCGTACCGAATACGCTGATCAGCACGACCGTGATCCAGTAAAGGGATGGCACATAGTGTTTGGCGCGAACCTGAAAGAACAACGCGATGGCAAACAACGCGCCGATTACAACCGACGTGCCGGTCAGGCCGAAATTCAGATTGACGTTCAGGAAATCCGCTGCCGTTTCGCCGACCGTAGTGGACAGCATCTTGATGATCCAGAATACGAGCGTGACTTCCGGCACCTTGTTGAGCCAGTTAGAGGTTGATTTTGCGGGCAATGCGTTCATGACAGGCTCCAGAGCGAGGTGATTGAAATTGATGCTGGTTGTCAGCTTGAGGGCTCAAACTTAGGCCAGACATAGTGATTTATTTCCTGATCCAGCCGCGCTGAATCAGGAAAGCGAAGAAACGGGAATGAATGCGGATTGCCGCATCGTAAATCGGTTCGATCAGCCAGCGTTCTTCCCGGAATAGCAGCCAGGCGCTCAATCCTGCGACCAGCGCGGCGCCGACCATGTCGAGCGGAAAATGCACGCCGAGATAGATGCGCGCCCAGGCAATCGGCAAACCGAGCAAAGTCAATGCAAGCCCCGCTATCCGCGGCCGTCGATGCATCAGAAAACTGAATGAAACCGCCCACAGCAATGTCAAATGATCACTGGGGAAAGACGAGTCGGCTGCATGTGTGAGGTAGGTATGGCCGAGGCCGATCATGAAGGGCCGGGGATGGTGCCAGAACAGGATGATCACCTGATTGATCAGCAATCCTGCAAGACCCGATGCGGCCGCTTCCAGCATGATCAGCCGGGTGCGTTCATTACCGCGCAACCAGCCGATCGCCAAAGCAATCGGCACGACCCAGATGGCGTACTCGGCAAACACCCTGGCGATTGCCAGCAACGCCGCATTCGGGTGCTCCGAGGCATTGATCAGTAAAAACAGCGCTTCGTTGAATTCTTTCATGCCGACTCCAGAGCCGGATCATCTGGCTTTGCAGATGATCCGGCAAGCCAGAGGATCAATCCTTTTTGTCATGATCGTCGTCGCGATCGCCCTTGTCTTCGGTGGAGGAAATAACGGTCCCTTTGTCGCCATCGACCTTGACGTCGAACACTTTGGCGCCGCTGACGACTTCCACGTCATAAGCCCACCCGGTTTTGGTCTGCTCGTACTCGGCGCGGGAAGCCTTGCCGTTGGCGTGCTGTTCGGCAGCGGAAACGGCTTGCACCATCGGGATTTTCGCCTTGGAAATTGCCATGGCGTCTTTCTCCATGGATTTGGCAGCGAAAGCAGTGCCGATTGCCGTTGCGGAAAGTGCGGTTATTGCTATCACATAGAATGTGCGTTTCATGATTGCTACTCCTGAAAAATCACGCAGGTATTTGCGTGGTCATGAAGATAGCGATCGAGAATTAGCGGGGACTTAGGGGACGCGCAGCAATAAGTTAGGCAATTTTGCTGGCCGTATCGGGCGCACTGCCGCGTTGTCCATCGCGAGCAGTGCTCGCACTGCGTCGCGCCGTACGGTGGAGCGGGGAAATTCAGGCGACATGTCGCCTGCCCGCGTAACGGTGTTCCCTTGCAAGGGAACACTCCCTCCTTGCCGTGCATCCCGCTACGACCGCCAAATCACCTGACTTATTGCTGCGCGGCCCCTAAGCGCGACTTTATATATGCCGTATCTGGTCAGGACAGATGGCAAAATCACATTACTGCAGGAAGAAATGGCGTCAAGTGGGGAGTCGTTCACGCATACTGTCGCATACAAGAATGCAATCACTTTTTTCAACCGAATGGCCGATCAGAGCGTGATCAAGAAGGCTGTACCAGTCCCATTTCCTGTCAGGATTGCACATCCTCTGCACTGACGCTCGTCCCAGGCTACGCAAGGAATCAAGCCCTCATATTATTTACGCATGACTCGCTTGAATCCTATCGGCATTGCTCAAAGTCAGTACTTAAAACGACAGTAATGATGTCGCTCCCGTGCGGGAAGACATGTGTCATTTAAATTACTGACTGACCTTACGCAGCCCGCAGAGACTGAAGTTGCCGATAGGCTTGCTGGGTTGCGGCGATAAGAAGTTTTGCGCGCAACGCGAAATGGTTCAAGTGGTGCCGGATTTTCAGGCACGCCAACTTGAACATCGCAACAATTGACATGAACACATGGTTGTTTTGCGTCGTGATGGTCTGCGTCGGCGATTTTGCCAAGGCCGCATTAGACTTGAGCGATTTGTGGAACACTTCGACTTGCGTCAAGCACCAGCTTCTGAACGACTACTTTTCTCAATCATTCAAAACCATCTCTCATGCTGCGCTTTGCGTAAGTCATGACCATAAGGAAAAAGGTTTTTGGGGTGCCGAGCGTGCTTATTCTCTGGAAAAGTTACCTGCCGCTCACTTTTTCTCCACATGCCCGTTCTCGCTTTCGCCTTCTTTTGCGCTGTCATTCGCGGTCAACTGCCGGTACTGCGCAACGGACATCTGCGGCAGGCGTTGCAGGAATGCGACCATGTTCCAGATGGCTTGATCATCGTGCGTCCTGCCCCAGGCCGGCATGGCTGACATCTTGATGCCGTGCTTGATTACCCAGAATGCGGCGGCGGCGTCGTGCGCGCCGCGCCGGGCAAGATTCGGCGGCTGCGGATTGAGTCCGAGACGTATGTCCGAGTCGGTTGCGCCGGGAGCGAGATGGCAGCTCGCACACATTTCGGCGTATTGCCCGGCGCCGGCGGCTATCATTTGCGGCGAGTCGAGATTCGGCACGCTGATGCCGGCTGCCCTGCTCCGCACCGAGCGCTCGCGCACCGCTGTCAGCGCGGAATACATCAGTCTGGTATGAGGGACGTCAGCCGCCACGTTGTAGCTGCCGGACCACAAAAAGACGGCAATCCCGGCTGCGAGCACGCCGAGAACAATCAACGTGACGCCAACTTGTTTCGCATACCGCATGTCGGCCTCGTGCTAGAACCACATCCGCACGCCCGCCACGACCTCTGTATTTTGCACATCGCCTCCCACACTGCGAGTGAACGCTGCGGTATTGCCGAATTTTCTCTTCCACGATACGCCGATGTACGGCGCGAACTGCCGCCGGATTTCATAGCGCAGGCGCAGGCCGAATTCGATATCCGACAGTCCGGAGCCGATGCCGCGCGCGGCATCGTTCTTGCTGTAGAGATTGGCTTCCACTTTCGGCTGCAGGATCAACCGCTGCGTGAACAGCAGTTCATACCGGGCTTCCATGCGTGCGGCGAGCATGCCGCCCGTTCCCACATAGGCAGTGGCTTCCGTCTCGAACCAGTACGGCGCCAATCCCTGCACGCCGAACGCCAGCCAGTTTTGCGCCTCCCCCTGGCCGGTGTCGTGCCGTACGCCAAGCTGCGTGCTCCAGTAGGTTGCAAACACCCGGTCCCACAGCGCTTCGGTGCGCAACCCGTCAAGACGGCCGCTGCGGCGGTTGCCTTCAGCCTTCAGCCAGATCTTGTTACGGTCGCCGCCAAACCAGGCTTCCGCATCCAAGTTTTGTCCATGGTCGCGCCGGCCATCGGCATATTCCAGATCGTTGATGAGCAAGCGGCCGAACAGCGCATCATCGACCATTTCCATGCCGCCCAACGAATGTTTCCTGGTGCCCTCGGCGTAGGCGTTCGGGTCGCGCGCATCGGGCGGCGGGCTGCCGCCCTGCATCGGCTCCATCTGCATGCCTTGCATGGCGCCTTTGCCTGAGGCGTTTCCCTGCATTCCCTGCATGCCGGCATTCGGCGCGGCATTCGGCATTTGACCGGGCTTCATTCCGGGCATCGTGTCTTGCATGCTTGAACCCGGCGCCATCCGCATGTTGCCGTGATCCATGCCGGGCATCGCACCCATCGGCGAATCGCCGCGCGTCTGGCCGGGGTTCATCCCGGGCATATCGTTCATCGGCTTGTCGCCGGCAGCCTTGCCCTTTGCCGGTTCCGCTTGCTGCTTCTCGTTGCTGCCTTCACCGGCGTCTTTCTGTTGCTCCGGGGGCATGTTCATGCCGGGCATATCCGGCATGCCGCTCATATTGTGCGATCCGCTCATTTGGGCAGCGGCCGGTCCCGCCATCGCCAGCGCCAGACACGCCGTTGCCAATGCCGGCATCTTTTTGATCTTCAGGGTTCGGTTCATGACACCACCATTTCGCGGAACATGCCCGCTTCCATGTGATACAGCAGATGACAATGGTAGGCCCAGCGCCCCAGCGCATCGGCGGTGACGCGATAGGTCACGCGCTGCGCCGGCTGCACGTTGATCGTGTGCTTGCGAACCTGGAATTTGCCGTCGGGCGATTCGAGTTCGCCCCACATGCCGTGCAGGTGAATCGGATGGTTCATCATGCTGTCATTGACCAGCACCAGCCGCAGCCGTTCGCCGTAGCGGAAATGCACCGGCATCGATTCCGAAAACTTCTGGCCGTCGAACGACCAGACGAAACGCATCATATGGCCGGTCAGGTGCAGCTCGATGTCGCGCGTCGGCAACCGCGAATCGAGCGGACCGCCGATGGTATGCAGATCGGCATAGGTCAGCACGCGCCGGCCGTTGTTGCGCAGGTTGATGCCGGGATCGTCCAGATTGGTGCGCGGCATGTTGACATGCATGTCGACGTTCGGACCGTACTCGGTTCTGGCGTGGCGTACCGGCGGGGGCTTCGATGATTCCCTGCTTGCCATGCCTTGCATCGATCCTTGCATGCCGGCCATATCGGACATGCCCGGCATTTTTGAATGATCCATGCCGGGCATTGCCGATTGCTCCATCCCCTTCATATCGCCCATGCCCTTGCCGTCCTGCATGCCGGCCATGCCGCCGCCCGCACCGCCCATGCTTCCCATTGCGCCCATCATGTCGGTCATGGTCAGCCATTCGGCCTTGTCCATTGCCGGCACCTCGGCCTGCATGCCGGGGCGCGGCGCGAGCGTGCCGCGGACGTAGCCGCTGCGGCCGATCGATTGGGCAAACAGCGTGTAGGCGCGGTCATCGCGCGGCTCGACCAGCACGTCGTAGGTTTCAGCCACCGAGATGCGGAACTCGTCCACCGCGACCGGTTCGACGTCTTGCCCGTCGGCGGCGATCACCGTCATTTTCAGGCCGGGAATGCGCACGTCGAAAATCGTTGTCGCCGATCCGTTGATGAAGCGCAGCCGGACTTTCTCGCCCGGCCGGAACAGGCCGGTCCAGTTTCTTTCGGCGGAGTGGCCGTTCACCAGGTAGGCGAATGAAACGCCGCTGCGAGTAGCGACGGTGATGTCGCTGAAGTCGGTCGGCATCATGCGCATGGTGCTCCACATTTTCCGTTTTTCGACGGCCTGGCCCAGCCCCATTTCGGAGACGTCGCGCATGAAGTCGCCGACGGTCGGCCGATTGAAATTGAAGAAGTCGCTCGATTTCTTCAATAGCGCGAACAGGTGCTCGGGCTCGTCGTCGGTCCAGTCCGACAGCATCACCACATGTTCGCGATCGGCCCGCACCCGTTCGCCGCCGCGCGGCTCGATGACGATCGGCCCGTACAGCCCGGCCTGCTCCTGAAAGCGCGAATGGCTGTGATACCAGTAGGTGCCGCTCTGCTTGACGTCGAACCGGTAGACGAAGGTTTCGCCGGGCGCGATGCCGTTGAAGCTCAACCCCGGCACGCCGTCCATGCCCGCCGGCAGCAGAATTCCGTGCCAATGGATCGAACTGATATCCGGCATGCGGTTGGTGACGCGCAGCGTGATCGTGTCGCCTTGCCGCCAGTACAGAATCGGCGCCGGCACCTGGCCGTTGACCGCGGTAGCGATCCGCGGCGCGCCGGTGATGTTGACCGGCGTCGGCGCGATGTCAAGATTGAACTCGGTGCCGCGCAACACGCGCGGCGGCTCCGCTTCACCGGCCGCCCAGGCGAATCCGCCGACCGGCCCCAGGCCGGCCGCCGCGCCGACGCTGCCCAGACCCTGAAGAAAGCGGCGGCGCCAGAGGTTGGCGCCGCCATGTTGAGAGAAATCGCGCTTCATCGACCGGCCCCTTTCGTCATATCCACACTATCTATCAATGGATGCGAAAACGCGCGTTTCGTTTCAGAAGTTGAGATGCATCAAGCGGCTTGCCGCTCTGCATTCCATTGCATGTCTTGACGAAGGGTTGTGCAACGGCCTGGCCTTGCGCTTTTTTATCGCAAGCCGATAGGCAATCGGCGCCAGCTTGCCGCGCAGGTTCGGTCGGTTGGGTGCTGGCGCACATGCCGGTTGTCAGGCGGGCGGTGACTTTACCGGATCGGCAAACGCGTCGTATTCTTCACTTCTTCCATCACCGCATAGGTATGCGTCTCGCGCACGCCTTTCAATTGCAGCAGCGACTTGCCGAGGAATTCGCGATACGCGTTCATGTCTTTCACGCGCGCCTTGACCAGATAGTCGAAGCCGCCGGCGACCATGTGGCATTCCTGCACTTCGGGAATCACCTGCACGCTGCGCTTGAACGCTTCGAACACTTCCGGCGTGGTGCGATCGAGCACGACTTCGATGAAGACCAGCAGCGACACGTCGAGCAGTTGCGGATTGAGTTGCGCGATGTAGCCGAGTATGTAACCGGCTTCCTGCAGCTTGCGCACCCGCTCCAGGCAAGCCGCCGGCGACAGGTTGACGCGGGTGGATAATTCGACGTTGCTGATGCGCCCGTCGTTTTGCAGTTCGCTCAGGATTCGTTTGCTGATTTTGTCGAGCATTTGAATTCCCTTTCCAAGAATTTTGTTCGGCGGAATTCTCTCACCAAATACAAAATTTTGCCATCGATCTATATTTCCAGAATTAATCCATCCGAATCGACCCTACAATCGAATCATCCGATAGCCGCCGATTATTGATTATTGTTGCCAAACAGAAAACATGATGCTTAACGTAACTCCCCCCGATACCGAATCCGAATCGACACCCTTTTCGGCGCTGCAGGCGGAAATCCTGCATGCGCCGACGCCGTTGCGCGCCGCGATCACCGCCGCCTATCGCCGCGACGAGCGCGAGGCGGTGCGCCGGCTGCATGCGCAATCGAGCGGCAGCGCGTCGGATGCCGCGATCCGGACGCTGGCGCGGCGGCTGGTGCAATCGGTGCGCGAGCAGCGCACGCGGGCGTCCGGCGTCGATGCGCTGATGCATGAATTTTCATTGTCGTCGGAAGAGGGCGTGGCGCTGATGTGCCTGGCCGAAGCATTGCTGCGGATTCCCGATCATCAGACCGCCGACCGCCTGATCGCCGACAAGATCAGCCGCGGCGACTGGCGCCGCCACCTGGGCGTATCGCCGTCGCTGTTCGTCAATGCGGCGACCTGGGGCTTGCTGGTGACCGGCAAGCTGGTCGGCACCAGCAGCGAGCACGGACTCGGTTCCGCGCTGACCCGGCTGATCGCGAAGGGCGGCGAGCCGCTGATCCGCAAGGGCGTCGATCTCGCGATGCGGATGCTGGGCAACCAGTTCGTCACCGGCCAGACGATCGACGAAGCGTTGCGCAACAGCCGCGACAACGAAGCGCGCGGCTACCGTTATTCGTACGACATGCTGGGCGAAGCGGCGCTGACCGAACCCGACGCGGCGCATTATTACGCCGCCTATGAAAACGCGATGCATGCGATCGGCCGCGCATCGAACGGACGCGGCATCAAGGATGGCCCCGGCATTTCGGTCAAGCTGTCGGCGTTGCATCCGCGTTATGCGCGGGCGCAGCGCGCGCGCGTGATGCATGAACTGTTGCCGCGCCTGAAACAGCTGACCGCGCTGGCCAAGCAATACGGCATCGGTTTGAACATCGATGCCGAAGAAGCCGATCGGCTCGAACTGTCGCTCGACCTGATGGAAGCGCTGGCGTTCGACGCCGACCTCGCCGGTTTCGACGGCATCGGTTTCGTGGTGCAGGCGTATCAGAAACGCTGTCCGTACGTGATCGATTATCTGGCCGATCTGGCGCGCCGCAGCGGCCGCAAATTCATGGTGCGTCTGGTCAAGGGCGCGTACTGGGATGCCGAAATCAAGCGCGCGCAGGTCGACGGCATGCCGGGTTACCCGGTCTATACGCGCAAGGCGCATACCGATATCAGTTACCTGGTGTGCGCGCAGAAGCTGCTGGCCGCGGCCGATGTGCTCTATCCGCAATTCGCGACGCACAATGCGCATAGCCTGGCGGCGATTGTCACGTGGGCGCAGCAGCGCGGCGTCACCGGCTACGAATTCCAGTGCCTGCACGGCATGGGCGAGACGCTGTATGACCAGGTGGTCGGCAGCGCGCTTATGCCTTCCGTGACGAAAAACGATGCGATCAACAATAAATTGGCATGCCGCATTTACGCGCCGGTCGGTTCGCATCGGACACTGCTGGCTTACCTGGTGCGCCGGCTGCTGGAAAATGGCGCCAACTCATCGTTCGTCAACCGGATCGTCGACGACAATGTATCGATCGATGCGCTGATCGCCGATCCGTTCGACGCGCTGCGGGAACACGGCGGCGCGCCGCATCCGGCCATTCCTCTGCCGGCCGATTTGTACGGCGCCGCGCGCCGTAATTCCGCCGGTGTCGATTTGAGCGATGAAACCGTGTTGCGCAATATTGGCGATGCCTTCGCCCGCTTCGGCCGCCGGCAATGGCATGCGGCGCCGCTGCTGGCTGGCGCAGCCGGCGCGACGCAGGCCCGGCCGGTGTTGAATCCCGCCGATCGCCGCGATGAGGTTGGTCAGGTGACCGAAGCCGAGGCCGGCGATGTCGCCGCCGCGCTGGCCGCCGCCGACGCCTATGCGATGGATTGGCAAACGATGCCGCCGGCGGCGCGCGCCGATGCGCTGGCAAAGGCGGCCGATCTGTTTGAAGCGCATCATCTTGAACTGATGGCGCTGGCCATTCGCGAAGCCGGGAAATCGCTGCCAAACGCGATTGCCGAAGTCCGCGAAGCGGTCGATTTTTTGCGCTATTACGCCGCGCAAGTACGCACCGCCGCCAACGCGCAGGCGCTTGGCCCGGTGGTGTGCATCAGCCCGTGGAATTTTCCGCTGGCGATTTTCGTCGGCCAGGCCAGCGCCGCGCTGGCCGCCGGCAACGTGGTGCTGGCCAAGCCGGCGGAACAAACGCCGCTGATTGCGCACCGCGCGGTGCAGCTGTTGCACGAAGCCGGCATTCCGCGCGGCGCGCTGCAATTCCTGCCGGGCCGCGGCGAGTCCGTCGGCGCCGGCTTGATCGCGGATGCGCGGGTGCGCGGCGTACTCTTTACCGGCTCGACCGACGTCGCGCAACGGATCAACCGCACGCTGGCGCAGCGTGCGGCGGCCGAAGGGCGCGACCTGCCGCTGATTGCGGAAACCGGCGGCCAGAATGCGATGATCGTCGATTCCAGCGCACTGCCGGAACAGGTGGTGCAAGACGTGCTTGCGTCGGCATTCGACAGCGCCGGACAGCGCTGCTCGGCGCTGCGCGTGCTGTGCCTGCAAACCGATATCGCCGACCAGACGCTGGCCATGCTGCGCGGCGCGATGCAGCAACTGCACATCGGCAATCCGGATCGGCTGGCGACCGACATCGGCCCGGTGATCGATGAAGAAGCGCAGCATAACCTGCTCGCGCATATCGACCGGCTCAAGCCGCGCGCCAAAAGTTTTTACCAGCTGCCGCTGCCGCCCGAGCATGCGCAGCATGGCACGTTCGTCGCGCCGACCGTGCTGGAAATCGGCGCGCTGTCCGAATTGACGCATGAAGTATTCGGCCCGGTGCTGCATGTGCTGCGCTACCGGCGCGACCAATTGCCGCAACTGATCGATGCGGTCAATGCCGGCGGTTACGGCTTGACGCTCGGCATACATTCGCGCATCGACGAGACCATCGATTTCATCGCCGCGCGCGCGCATGTCGGCAATATTTACGTCAACCGCAACATCGTCGGCGCGGTGGTCGGCGTGCAGCCGTTCGGCGGCGAAGGCAAATCCGGCACCGGCCCGAAAGCCGGCGGCCCGCTGTATCTGAAACGGTTGCAGCGCTCGCCGGATGGACTGCTCGGCGCGCATACGCTGCATGCCGGCAATGCAATGAGCGGCGCAACCGCGCCGGCGCTCGATGCGTTGCTGGCATGGAGCAAGCTGCATGGCCATGAACAGGTATCGGTATTGGGTGAACAGTATGCGCACGCGACGCCGCTGTGCACGTCGCTGTTGCTGCCGGGCCCGACCGGCGAACGCAATACACTGTCGTTCGCCGCGCGCGGCGTCGTGCTGTGCGCGGCCGCCGGCGTCGGCGCGTTATTGAATCAACTCGCCGCGGTGCTGGCTACCGGCAATACGCCGGCCGTCATGACGGACTCGGCAATACTGATTCCAGCCGGTTTGCCGTCGATCGTGCGTAACCTGATCGTACCGATCGGCCGGATCGATGATGCTGCGATACCGTTGCATCTGGTCCTGGCGGAAGCGCCGCAGATGCCGGCATTGCATCCATTGCTGGCCGCGCGAGACGGCGCGCTGGTACCGCTGATCGAAACTGCGGAGCGGACCGCGATCCCGTTATGGCGGCTGGTGGTCGAACGCGCGTTATGCGTCAACACGACGGCGGCCGGCGGCAATGCGAGCCTGATGACCTTGGCAGATTGATTTCTTGCTCGACCCGGCCGCGACGAGCAAAACCGCGATTGGGATTTCGATTATTGATTGACGTTATGCACTGTCCACGAAAAACACGAAAGGCACGAAAAAATTCTTGGCACGGTTCTCCTGTTCATCTTTTTTCGTGCCTTTCGTGGATCATGCCCTCTGCCATTAAGCCCATGTATAACATCAATTATTGAAATGCTCCGGCCTCAGCACGGGCGGCAATTCGGTTGCGCCGTCGCTTAACAACTGTTCGACTGCCTTGTGGATTTTCGCCTTGAGCATCAGATATGAATCGATCTGATCCCGCACCGTCGCATCCGAATTGCCGAGCACGCAAATCGCCTCTTGCGCCACAGGACAACGATAGGTCTTGTTGTTGACCCGCACCGTGAACATGACGATTTTGCCGGCTTCATTATGATCGATTCTATCCATGCTGATTTCCGTCAAATCACATAACAAGCATAGACAACATGCGTCAATATTTGTTCATTTTTACATGATGCTTATCAATAGTTGTTTTTAGCGAAGCGATGCGCGGCACGCGTCCGATTCAACGATGAAAAGCATAGCCGTCCACCGTGTGCTTCGCCCTGTGCATTGCCTTGTCGGCATTTTTGATCAAAACATCCGCCGTGGCGCCGTCTTTGGGGAAAACGGCGATGCCGATATGCGGATTGATGAGCGGATTGATATTGAATTTTTCATCTTTCACATCGCAAGGCTGGTTGATCGTGTGAATGATTTTTCGAACGATATTGGTAACATGCCTGTCGTTTTCCACTTCTGAAAAAACATACAAGAATTTGCCGCCGCCCTGATGGCTGACCGTGTCTTCTTCCCGCACCGTTCCCTTTAACCGATGCCCGATAATCTGCAATACCATGTCGCCGACGGCGTGCCCATACGAATCGTTGATATGCTCGAAGTCATCGAGATCGACAAACATGACCGCGAGAAACCAGCCGTGCCGTTTGGCCTGCGCCAATCCGTGATCGAGCCGATCCCTGAACAAGACCCGATTCGGCAAACCGGTCAGCGGATCATGAAATGCCTGATGTCGCGCTTTCTGTTCCTGTTCCCTGGCCGTATCCAATTCGCGCTCCAGATGGTGACGCACACTGACCTCATGCTCGAGCGCATCGTTGACGCAAGACAATTCTTCCGCGCACTCTTCGACCTTGTTCTCCACATCTTCGCTCTGGCCGAGCGCCTTTTGCACTTCCGGCAACGGCACCCGTTTCATCATTTCATGCTTGATTACCGCATTGGCGGATGACAGCTCTTCCGCGCATTCTTCCACCACATCCCTGATGCGCTCGCTTTGATCCAGCACTTGCGCCAGCGATATGAATCCGCTGCCGCCTTTCGGTATTGCCTGATTCCGACCATCACTCATTGCCACTCCGGTTGAACAACTGCACAAGTGAAAAATTGGACTGGCAAAGTGCCTGCAGGTTCACCTGCGTGCCGACAATTTTTTCTTCGGACAAGTAAAAAAATCGGGGATAAATCCACACATAAAAGAAGGGAACGGTGAATCATTGAAACGCATCGATTCTTTTCAATTCTCTTGCTTGCCCGCAGCAACATTGATGCGAGGCCAACGTACCGGAACAATGTCAATCCGGGTTTGTCGAAATGGATACGTCAAGAGCGGCTGATTTTTGCGCATGTTTGCCGGAACCCGCCATCCTTTGGGAACTTCATGAAAAAAGTACTGCATTTCTTTTCCAGGCCGGATGAAAGTCAGGTCGATACCGCGACAACGTACCGGCCCAGGGAGCCCACGCTCAATCCGTTGCCGCGCGTCAAGCCGGAAAGCGCGCAACCCACCGCCGTGCAACCGGATCCGCATGACCGGGCCGGCACGCTTCCCACCGGATATGCGGACATCGTTGCATTTTTCCATGCGACAGTTGCCGAACGGAAGTCGTCTTACAACGCACTGGTTGAAGCGGCCGACCGCCTCCGGAAATTCATTCCCGACGAAACCAGCCGACTGCAGGCCGCACTGGCTATTTGCGGCGATCAATGGCCGCCGGATGCATTATCGCTGGCAATCAGCACGCACATCGCCGATATCGAACTTGCACGGAAAAAGGCGCGAGGCAACATGCATTCGGTCGCGGCCGGTCGTGCCGTCGGATTTCGCAGCGAAGCGGATCAGTTGAAAGAAAAAAATGCAAAAATCACGGCTGAAATAAATTTGTTGAATGGAAGCATCGCCAAGCTCGAAGCGGCGTTGAATGCAAACAATGCGGCGCTTGCTGCGCTCGACAATCAGATTCAACTGGCGGAGGCGGATATCAATAGCGTGACGTTCTTCGATCAGGCAGCCGAAAATCTCAAAAACGATTTGCTGGCAAGGAAGGTCATTCTTGGATTGCCCTGAATTTGCGCAACCGCGATTGGATCGACGAGGCTTGCTGTTATTCCGACAGTGCCGCGCCACACAACCGCTCGATCTCCACTACCCATTTGTGCGGATCAACCACGAGCGGGTAACGCCTGCTGCCTTATGCAGACAGATACAGCGTTTTGACGGCATCGGAAACAGGCTGGCACGGCAAATCGGTACAGGCGTCGATGCCGCACGTCAACCCCACCAGTTGACGCATTGCGCGCAACCGTGCGTCATCATTTCGACGCATTAGCGATCCTGCCGATCTCTAAATGCAGGCGGTCGAGAATCACGGTTTTGCGGTGGCGCGGCAATTGATCGACGGCCCGCATCGCGGCACCACCGATCCGTTGAAAGGGCATGTGGTGATGCTCGGATAAAAATCGGGAAAGTATCTTTAGACGGGGCCTTCTGATTTTGCGCAAGGCCGCGTCCGCAATGTGCCTGACAATAACTGAAGCATTTCAATCTTGGTCTGAAAACCGGCTTCCATGCTCGGAGGCAATATATGTTTCGGCAGAAGCAGATTGTTGCCTTATCGCGCCGGATTGCGAGCATGGCATCGATATGCATTGTTCATGCGGCAATCGCCTTGCTGCTGCCGGCATGGTGGTTGCCGGCGATTGCCGCGCCCGCCCCAGTGACGCTGCTCACGATCGACGGCGCGATCGGCCCGGCCAATGCCGATTATGTCGTACGCGGCCTTTCCCGCGCAGCCAAGGAGGGCAGCCAGCTTGTCATCCTTCAGATGGATACGCCGGGCGGGCTCGATACGTCGATGCGCTCGATCATCAAGGCGATCCTGATCTCGCCGGTGCCGGTCGCCAGCTATGTCGCACCAGCGGGCGCACGCGCTGCGAGCGCCGGGACTTACATCCTGTATGCCAGCCATATCGCGGCAATGGCGCCAGGCACGAATCTGGGGGCGGCTACCCCGGTCCAGATCGGAGGCCCCGGGGCCGAGCCGGAACATGAAAAGCCGGCGCCGCACCGCAAGAACGATATGCCGCGCAACGAATCCGGCGGCACCGGTTCGACGGACAATCCGGCGGCATCGCCGATGACGCGCAAGCAAGTCAACGATGCGGCGGCTTATATCCGCGGACTAGCGCAGTTGCGGGGCCGGAATGCCGAATGGGCCGAGCGCGCGGTACGCGAAGCGGTAAGCCTACCGGCGGAAGAGGCCTTGAAATTGCACGTCATTGATTACGTCGCCGCCGACACTCCCGCTCTGGTTGGCCGGCTCGACGGAAAGAAGGTGAATGCGCTCGGACAGGACAAGCAATTGCAGACTAGGGGCGCACCGGTCATCGATGCACAACCCGACTGGCGCGCGAAGCTGCTTGCCGTCATCACCAATCCGAGCATCGCGCTGCTGCTGATGACCGTGGGCGTCTACGGTCTCATCTTCGAATTCATGAATCCGGGGGTCGGCCTGCCGGGCGTGGCCGGCGCCATCTGCCTGCTGCTGGCGTTATACGCGCTACAGTTGCTGCCGGTGAACTATGCGGGGCTGGCGCTGATCTTTCTTGGAATGGCCTTCATGATAGCCGAGGCATTTCTTCCCAGCTTCGGCGTACTCGGCCTGGGCGGCATTGCCGCATTCGTGGCCGGTGCGCTGATCCTGATCGATACCGAATTGCCCGGCTACGGCATTCCGGTCGCACTGATCGCGACCGTCGCCGTGCTGAGCGCGCTGCTGATGGCAGCCATGACCGGCCTTGCATTGAAGATGCGCCGGCGTGCCGTTGTGGGCGGCCTGGACAACATGATCGGCAGCGTGGGGGAGGTGGTGAAAATGGCGGAGGATGCGCCGCGCGAAGGCTGGGCGCAGGTCCGCGGCGAAACATGGCGGGTAATCAGCAACGCGCCGCTGCATCGTGCGCAAAAGGTGCGTGTCATCGCGCGCAGCGGGCTGGTGCTGAAGGTAGTACCTGGCGGCAATAACGGACAAGGAGAATAATCATGTTTTTCGACATCAGCCTGGGTTTCGGCGGCATCATCTTCGTGGCGATCGTGCTGCTTGCGATGTCGATCCGGATCTTGCGCGAATACGAGCGCGGCGTCGTGTTCCAGCTGGGCCGCTTTTGGGGCGTGAAAGGCCCCGGACTGATCATTCTCATTCCGGTGCTGCAGCAAATGGTTCGCGTCGATTTGCGCACCGTCGTGCTCGATGTGCCGAAACAGGATGTGATCTCGCGCGATAACGTGTCGGTGAAAGTCAACGCGGTGCTTTACTTCCGCGTGGTCGATCCCGAAAAAGCCATCATTCAGGTGGCGAATTTTTTTGAGGCGACCAGCCAGCTCGCGCAAACCACGTTGCGCTCGGTGCTGGGAAAACATGAACTCGACGACATGCTGGCCGAACGCGAGCGGCTCAATATCGACATTCAGCAGGTGCTCGATGCGCAAACCGACGCCTGGGGCATCAAGGTCGCCAATGTCGAAATCAAGCATGTCGATCTCGACGAGTCGATGATACGCGCGATCGCACGCCAGGCCGAAGCCGAACGCGAGCGGCGCGCCAAGGTAATCCACGCCGAGGGCGAACTGCAGGCATCGGAAAAATTGATGCAGGCTGCCCAAGTGCTGGGGCAGCAGCCGGGCGCCATGCAATTGCGTTACATGCAAACGCTGGCCAACATCGCCGGCGATAAATCATCGACCATCGTGTTCCCGTTGCCGATCGAACTATTGACAGGCATGGCGGAACTCTCGCGGAGGGATGCGCCGCGCACCTGAACCGCTGATTGCTGAAATGCGTTCCAGCCTTCCGGGCAGATAGGAGTATTGGCGGTTTGCAAATGCTCGGTCAGCCCCGCTTGTTTCTGATGCAACGCAATGATCAGTCCGGGGCGTAACGGCGATAGCGTCGTCTGTTATTGCCGTCAAGGTAAATTGGTCTTTTGCATTCATCTGTACTAAGTGATAACGCTTTACGTTGCTCGCGCTGGCCGATGGCGAAGTCTGTGGTTTTATTTTATTGTTTGTATATATGTTTAGTAGTAATTGTTAACACAGGCTGTTTTCTGTGGATAACGCACTATTCATCCATTGAATCAATCGTTTGCCAATTCCATAACTACGGCATAACGCCTGTATTTCGCCACAACAGATTCTGGATAAAAAAATAAATAATTTTATTTCTGGGATTGTCCACAACCGGTCCCGCAGATATCCCTGCACTTATCCACAGCCGGATTCAGCTTTTCCACACATCCGTCAACAATGCGAAAACGGCGGCGATCATCGGTTCATTCCTGCGTTTGGCCAAGGCAATAAAGGATAATTCGGTTGTCAGGCTGACGCGGTCGGCGATCACCAGTCCATGCGCATGCGCTTCACGCAAGGCGATCGATTCACGCACCAGCGACAGTCCGACGCCGGATTTCACCAGATCGAGCATCGACGATTCCTGATCGACCAATGCGACTTTATTCGGTAAAACCTTACATTGCGCAAAGGTCTTGGTGAGCAGCCGGTTATGCGCCGATTCCGGCGGCGCCCAGATCCACGGCAGTTTGGCCAGCGCGGCCCAATCTTTGCCGACAACCCGGCTTTTCCAACCATGCGGCGCAAGCACGTTGTAAGTAAAGGAGGTTAATGTCTGGTGATGGTATTCGCCGCCGGGCGCGCCGAGGTAGTAGCCGACATCGAGCTCGCCGGTTCTTACCTGATGCAGCACCGAACCGGACATGCCGTGCTGCAAGCGCGTCGACAATTGCGGGTAGTTTTCGACCAGACGCTTCAGGAAGGCACCGAGCCGCGTGAATTCCGGATCGAGAATGGTGCCGATCGCCAGCGTGCCGGACAGCGTGGAATGCAGCGCGTCCGCGCCTTGCCGGAACTCCGCCACGCTGGCGATCACCCGCTCCGCATAGGGAAGCAGCTTGGCGCCGTCGTCGGTCAATGCCATGCCGCTCGGCGTACGCGAAAACAATTGCAGATTCAGCGCGGCCTGCAACGATTTGATCTGCAGGCTGACGGCCGGTTGCGTCAGGTGCAGCCGTTCGGCGGCCCGCGTCAGGTTGCCTTCGCGGGCGACAGTGATGAAAGCGCGTAACTGGATCAGGTCCATGGCGAAAAGAGGTTGTTTATAAAGGTTTCTTATATCAAGCTTGATAATAACTTATTGGATTCGCTTTTCAACTGGCTATATGCTGTCAAAAGCGACCATCACCCAAAGGAATCCTTATGAGCAATCAATCCACTTCATCTGCCGCGCGCATCGAGCATTACATCAATGGCCGCGCGGTTGCGTCGACCAGCGAACGCCGGCAAGACGTCTTCAACCCGGCCACCGGCGTCGTCACTGGCCAGGTCGCGCTGGCCAGCGTCGCCGAAGTCGATGCGGCCGTCGCCGCCGCCAGCGCGGCAGCGCCGGCATGGGCCGATACCGCGCCGTTGAAGCGCGCGCGCATCCTGTTCAAGTTCAAGGACCTGATTGAAAAGCATCATAACGACCTGGCCGCCGCGATCACGCGCGAGCACGGTAAGGTGCTGTCGGACGCGCGCGGCGAAGTCACGCGCGGCATGGAAATCGTCGAGTTTGCGTGCGGCATTCCGCAACTGCTGAAGACCGAGTTCACCGACAATATCGGCGGCGGCATCGACAACTGGCAACTGCGTCAGCCTCTCGGTGTTACCGCCGGCATCACGCCGTTCAATTTCCCGGTGATGGTGCCGCTGTGGATGGCGCCGATGGCGCTGGCTACCGGCAACACGTTCGTGCTGAAGCCGTCGGAGCGCGATCCGTCGCCATCGCTGATGATGGCCGAATTGTTGCAGCAAGCCGGCTTGCCTGATGGCGTATTCAACGTGGTGCAGGGCGACAAGGTCGCAGTCGATGCGCTGCTGCGTCATCCGGATGTGAAGGCGGTGTCGTTCGTCGGTTCGACCCCGATTGCCGAATATATCTATACCGAAGGCGCCAAACGCAAAGGCCCTTATCCATTGCGGGTGCAGGCGTTGGGTGGCGCGAAAAACCATCTGGTGGTGATGCCGGATGCGAACCTGCAGCAGGCGGTCGATGCGCTGATCGGCGCGGCCTACGGCTCGGCCGGCGAGCGCTGCATGGCAATTTCGGTGGCGGTGGCGGTCGGCAATGTCGCCGACAAGCTGGTCGAAGCGCTGATCCCGCGCGTCAAGGCGCTGACGATCAGGAATGGCATGGAAGCCGATGCCGAAATGGGCCCGGTGGTGACCGCCGTGCACAAGGCAAAGATCGAGGCGTATATCGAGGACGGCGTGCAGGCCGGCGCGAAGCTGCTGGTCGATGGGCGCGGCCTGAAAGTGGCGGGCCATGAAAACGGATTTTTCCTCGGCGGCACGTTGTTCGATCATGTGACGCCGGACATGAAAATTCATCGGGAAGAAATTTTCGGACCGGTGCTGTGCATCGTGCGAGTGCCGGATCTGGCGGCGGCGGTCAAGCTGATCAATGCGCATGAATTCGGCAACGGCGTGGCGCTGTTCACATCGGATGGCAATACCGCGCGCGAATTTTCGCGCCGCATCGAAGTCGGCATGGTCGGCGTCAACGTGCCGATTCCGGTGCCGATGGCATGGCATTCGTTCGGCGGCTGGAAGCGTTCGCTGTTCGGCGACACGCATATCTACGGCGCGGAAGGCATCCGCTTTTACACGCGCTATAAATCGATCATGCAGCGCTGGCCGGAATCGATCGACAAGGGCGCGGAATTCACGATGCCGGTGGCGAAATGACAGCGATGATGTTCGATAAACTGAATCGCGTCTGAAAATGAACCTCGCCGGTTTGTCCATTTATCCGATCATCCAGGCGCCGATGGCCGGCGGTGCGACGACGCCGGAACTGGTGGCGGCGGCGTCCAATGCCGGCGCGCTCGGTTCGCTGGCGGCGCCGCTGCTGTCGCCGCAAATCATGTTCGAACAAATCGACACGATCCGCGCGCTGACGCAACGGCCGTTCACGGTCAACCTGTTCGTGCAGCAAACGCCGCAACCGGCGCCGGAAATCATCGCGCAGGCAATTGATTTGCTGAAGCCGGTGTGGGAACCGCTGGGTTGGACCACGCTGCCGCTGCCGGCCAAATGGTGCGAGGATTTTTCGGCGCAGCTCGACGCATTGATCGCCGCGCGCCCGGCGGCCGCCAGTTTCACCTTCGGCATCCTGACGCGAGAGCAGGTCGAGCGGCTGCATGCGGCAAATATCTTCGTGATCGGCACCGCGACCAGCGCCGCCGAAGCGCAAGCGTGGCAGCAGGCCGGCGCCGACGCGGTGTGCGCGCAAGGGATCGAAGCGGGCGGCCATCGCGGCACGTTCATCGGTGCGCAGGAAGACGGACCCGGCACGATGGCGCTGGTGCCGCAAATAGCCGATGCGGTCGGATTGCCGCTGATTGCCGCCGGCGGCATCATGGATGGACGCGGCATCGCCGCTGCATTCAAGCTCGGCGCGCAGGCGGTGCAGATGGGCACGGCATTTCTGGCATGCAGCGAATCGGGCATTCATCCCGCTTATAAACAGCGCTTGATCGATGCCGGCATGGCGCCGCCGGCAGCGCTCACGAAATTGACGCGCTGCTTTTCCGGGCGCTACGCGCGCGGCCTGGCGAACCGGTTCATCGATATCATGCAGCCGGTGGAGCGGCAACTGCCGCCGTATCCGATCCAGAACGCATTGACCGGCAGCATACGCGCGCAGGCCGGCAAGACCGGCGATACCGAAATGATGTCATTGTGGGCCGGGCAGGGTGTCGGCATGGTGCGCGCGATGCCGGCGGCGCAACTGGTCGAGACGCTGGTGGCGGAATGGCGGCACGCGTCGGCTGCCGGCGCAACACAAGAATAAAGACGCACAAATTCAACGGGAGAGCAGTAGTGGAATCAGCAGGCAAGTACGATTACATCATCATTGGCGCCGGCACCGCCGGCTGCGTGCTGGCCAACCGGCTGACGCAGGATGCGGATATTTCGGTGTTGCTGATCGAAGCCGGCGCCAAGGACGATTATGTATGGATACACATCCCGGTCGGCTACCTGTATTGCATCGATAATCCGCGTACCGACTGGTGCTATCGCACCGAAGCCGATGCCGGCCTGAACGGCCGCAGCCTGATTTATCCGCGCGGAAAAGTACTGGGCGGCTCTTCGTCGATCAACGGCATGATTTACATGCGCGGCCAGGCGCAGGATTACGACAAATGGGCGGAACTGACCGGCGACGCCGGCTGGCGCTGGGATGCGGTGCTGCCGCTGTTCAAGAAAACCGAAGATCACTACAACGGCGGCAATGATTTTCACGGCGAGGGCGGCGAATGGCGCGTCGAAAAACAGCGGCTGCAATGGGATATTCTCGACGCATTCCGCGATGCGGCAGCGCAGGTCGGCATACCGAAAACCGATGACTTCAATCGCGGCGACAACGAAGGCAGCGGCTATTTCGAAGTCAATCAGAAACGCGGGATTCGCTGGAATACAGCGAAAGCGTTTTTGAAAACCGTCGCCCGGCGCGGCAACCTCGACATCATGACCGGCTGCCACGTCAAGCGGTTGCGCATCGAATCGACCACGCAGGGCAAGGCCTGCGCCGGCGTCGAATTTACCGGCGGCGGCCGCGAATGGTTTGCCGAGGCATCGCGTGAAACGCTGCTGACCGCCGGCGCGGTCGGCTCGCCGCAGATTCTGCAATTGTCCGGCATCGGCCCGGCGCCATTGTTGCAGCAGCACGGCATACCGGTTGCGGTCGATCTGCCCGGCGTCGGCGAAAATCTGCAGGATCATTTGCAGTTGCGCATGGTGTTCAAGATCAAGGGCGCGAAAACCTTGAATGTCATGGCGAGCAACTGGTTCGGCAAGATGAAGATCGGCATGGAATACGCGGTCAATCGCAGCGGCCCGATGTCGATGGCGCCTTCCCAGCTCGGTGCGTTTACCCGTTCCGATCCGGCGCAGCCGACGCCGAATCTGCAATATCACGTGCAACCGTTGTCGTTGGAAAAATTTGGCGAACCGCTGCATGCGTTTCCTGCGTTTACCGCCAGCGTCTGCAATTTGCGGCCGACTGCGCGCGGCCATATCCGCATCGCATCCGCCGACGCTTTTGCCGCACCGAAAATCACGGCGAATTATTTAAGCACCACGGAAGATCGCAAGGTAGCGGCCGCGGCGCTGGCGCTGACCCGCAACATCGTTGCGGCGCCGGCACTGAAAAAATACGCACCCGAAGAATTCAAGCCCGGTCTGCAATATCGTACCGAAGAAGAACTGGCGCATGCGGCGGGCGATATCAGCACCACGATTTTTCATCCGGTCGGCACTTGCAAAATGGGCCGCGGCGATGATTCGGCGGCCGTCGTCAATAGCCGAATGCAGGTAAGGGGCGTGGCCGGGTTGCGTGTGGTCGACGCATCGGTGATGCCGACCATTACTTCCGGCAATCCCAATTCGCCGACGATCATGATCGCGGAAAGAGCGGCCCAGCTGGTGCGCGGCGCACGCGATTGACGAATATCAATGAGACAGCGCAACGATCTTCTTGGTTGGAAATGAATCAAACATCCATTGGCCGTTCATGTGGCTTATAGTAGTGAAGCAATGGACAGTTGTCTGGATTTAAATCAAACTACGCATTTACGGTAGTTATACCGTATTGCCAGCTACTCTGCGTGCTGTGTACCATTCGGCAAATATAATGATGCATATAAAATAAGCAACCAGGAGACACGATGGCCGACGTCATCTTAGAGACCAAGCATCTGACTAAAGAGTTCAAGGGTTTTACCGCGGTCAGTGATGTCAATCTGCAGGTGCAACGCGGCCATATTCATGCATTGATCGGCCCCAACGGCGCCGGCAAGACCACCTGCTTCAACCTGCTGACCAAATTCCTGGTGCCCACCGCCGGGACGATCCTGTTCAACAACCGCGACATCACGTCCGCCGCGCCGGCGCAAATCGCGCGCCAGGGCATCATCCGCTCGTTCCAGATCTCGGCCGTCTTTCCGCATCTGTCGGTGATGGAAAACGTGCGCATCGGCCTGCAGCGCGCGCTGGGCACCTCGTTCCATTTCTGGAAAAGCGAACGCAGCCTGGCGCACCTGAACGACCGCGCGATGGCGTTGCTGGCGCAGGTCGATCTGACCGAATTCGCCGACACCATCACCGTCGATCTGCCGTACGGCAGGAAGCGCGCGCTCGAAATCGCGACCACGCTGGCGATGGAACCGGAACTGATGCTGCTCGATGAACCGACCCAGGGCATGGGCCATGAAGACGTGCATCGGGTGACGGAATTGATCAAGAAAGTGTCGGCCGGGCGTACCATCCTGATGGTCGAACACAACATGAGCGTGGTGTCCGGTATCTGCGACAAGATCACGGTGCTGCAGCGCGGCGCGGTGCTGGCCGAAGGCACGTATGCCGCCGTCTCGAACAATGCGCAAGTGATGGAAGCCTACATGGGCACCACCGCCAGCGCTCTGGAAGGCGCGCATTGATGAATGCCGCGGGTTATCAGAAGCCGTCGGTTCAGAAAGAATTCAAGATGGATAGCGAAAACAACAAGGCGCTGGAAATCGCCAATCTGCATGCGTGGTACGGCGAATCGCATATTTTGCATGACGTCAATCTCACCGTGAACCGGGGCGAGGTCGTCACGCTGCTGGGCCGCAACGGCGCCGGGCGCACCACCACGCTGCGCGCGATCATGGGGCTGACCGGCGCCCGCAAGGGATCGATCAGAATCAACGGCACCGAAGCGATCGGCCTGCCGACCTACAAGGTGGCGCATCTGGGCGTGGGTTATTGCCCGGAAGAGCGGGGCATCTTCTCGTCGCTGTCGGCCGAAGAAAACCTGCTGCTGCCGCCGTCGGTTTCGAAGACCGACCGCGGCATGTCGATCGAAGAGATATACGAGATGTTCCCGAACCTGGCCGAACGCAAATCGAGCCAGGGTACGCGGCTGTCGGGCGGCGAGCAGCAGATGCTGGCGGTGGCGCGCATCCTGCGCACCGGCGCCAGGCTGCTGCTGCTCGACGAGATTTCCGAGGGCCTCGCGCCGGTGATCGTGCAGGCGCTGGCGCGCATGATCCTGGCCTTGAAGGCCAGAGGCTACACCATCGTGATGGTGGAACAGAATTTCCGCTTCGCGGCACCATTGGCGGACCGGTTTTACGTGATGGAGCATGGTCAGATCGTCGAGACCTTTGCCTCGTCCGAGTTGGATGCCAAGATGCCCGTGCTCAATGAATTGCTCGGGGTGTAACTTGGATGGTAACGTTGGTGGATAAGTCTTTATTTCAAAGGAGAAGACAGTGAACACGAAGTTAAAAGCAATGACAGTCGCGGTTTCCGCGGTGGCCGCAATGGGTTTCAGTGCATCCGCTTCGGCGCAGATCTCGGGAGACACGGTCAAAATCGGCTTTATCACGGATATTTCGGGTCTTTATTCCGATATCGACGGCCAGGGCGGCGTGGAGGCGATCAAGATGGCGATTGCCGATTTCGGCGGCAGCGTCAACGGCAAGAAAATCGAACTGCTCACCGCCGACCATCAGAACAAGGCCGATATCGCCGCCAGCAAGGCGCGCGAATGGTTTGACCAGCAAGGCGTCGATATGCTGATCGGCGGCACCAATTCCGCGACCGGTCTGGCAATGGCCAAGATTGCTTCGGAAAAGAAAAAGCCGTTCCTGTCGATCGGCGCCGGCAGTGCCCGCCTGACCAATGAAGAATGCTCGCCTTACACCATCCACTACGCATACGACACGGTTGCGCTGGCAAAAGGCACCGGCGGCGCAGTCGTCAAGCAGGGCGGCAAGACCTGGTTTTTCCTGACCGCCGATTACGCTTTCGGTGCATCGCTGGAAAACGATACGACTGCAGTGGTCAAGGCCAATGGCGGCAAGGTTCTCGGTTCGGTCAAGCATCCGTTGTCGGCTTCGGATTTCTCGTCGTTCCTGCTGCAAGCCCAGGCTTCGAAGGCGCAGATTCTCGGCCTTGCCAATGCCGGCGGCGACACGATCAATGCGATCAAGGCCGCCAATGAATTCGGCATCACCAAGACCATGAAGCTGGCAGGCCTGCTGATGTTCATCTCCGACGTGCACTCGCTGGGATTGAATGCGACACAGGGCATGTACCAGACTGACAGCTGGTATTGGGATCAGAACGATGAGTCCCGCAAATGGGCAAAGCGCTATTTCGACAAGATGAAGAAAATGCCAACGAGCCTGCAGGCTGCCGATTATTCGGTGACGATGCAATATCTCAAGGCGGTCAAGGCCGCCGGCACCGACGATGCCGACAAGGTCCTCGCGAAGTTCAAGTCGATGAAAGTCAACGACATGTACGCCAAAAACGGCTATGTGCGCGCCGACGGCAGCATGATTCATGACATGTACCTGATGCAAGTGAAGAAGCCGTCCGAATCGAAGTCGCCATGGGATTACTACACCGTTGCCCAGACAATACCTGGCGATCAGGCGTTCACCACCAAAGCTGAATCGAAGTGCGCACTCTGGAAGTAACTTCCGAGTCTGCGGCGCGCTGAATCCGGCGCGCCGTTTTTTAGCTTGTTCATCCAACCAATGGCCTGTCCCGTAAATGCGTTTGGTATGGCATTTTTCATATCATTCATTTAACCATCTACGGGACAGGCCACTGGTTGGATGATTTCTTTTTCTGAGCTGCCATGGAAATATTCGGTATACCTCTGCAAGCGATGTTGAGCCAGCTTTTGCTGGGCCTGGTCAACGGATCGTTTTATGCCATGCTGTCGCTGGGCCTGGCCGTCATTTTCGGCTTGCTCAACGTGATCAATTTCGCTCATGGCGCGCTGTACATGATGGGTGCCTTCGTTGCCTGGATGGGATTGAATTACTTCGGCATCAACTACTGGGTGATGCTGGCCGCCGCCCCGCTGCTGGTCGGCCTGTTCGGCATCGTGATCGAAAAGACCATGCTGCGCTGGCTCTACAAGCTCGATCATCTGTACGGGCTGCTGCTCACATTCGGCATCACGCTGATGGTCGAAGGCCTGTTCCGCTCGTTTTACGGCGTCTCCGGGCAGTCCTACTCGGTGCCGGAGGCCCTGACCGGCGCCACCAACCTCGGCTTCATGATCTTGCCGAATTATCGTGCCTGGATCGTGCTTGCATCGCTGGTCGTGTGCTTTGCCACCTGGTTCGTGATCGAAAAAACCAAGCTCGGCGCCTATCTGCGCGCCGGCACCGAAAACCCGAAGATGGTGGAAGCATTCGGCATCAACGTGCCGCTGATGGTAACCCTGACTTACGGCTTCGGTGTCGCGCTGGCCGCGTTTGCCGGCGTGCTGGCCGCACCGGTGATCCAGGTGTCGCCGCTGATGGGATCGCACCTGATCATTACCGTGTTCGCGGTGGTGGTGATCGGCGGCATGGGCTCGATCCTGGGCTCGATCATCACCGGCCTGTCGCTGGGCGTGATCGAAGGCCTGACTCGCGTGTTCTATCCGGAAGCATCGGCCACCGTGGTCTTCATCATCATGGCGATCGTATTGATGATCCGCCCCGCCGGTCTGTTCGGCAAAGAGAAATAACGGAGTCTCCCATGATGAATAAAAAAGTTGGATACGGCATCGCATTGGCTCTTGCATTGGCAGCGCCGTATTTTCTGTATCCGGTATTGCTGATGAAGGTGCTGTGCTTCGCACTGTTTGCCTGCGCCTTCAATTTGCTGATCGGTTTCACCGGTTTGCTGTCGTTCGGCCACGCGGCATTCTTCGGCGGCGCCGGCTATATCACCGGCTATGCATTGCAAAACATGGGTTTGCCGACGGAAGTGGGTTTGCTGGCCGGGACGGGTTTCGCCGCGCTGATCGGCCTGCTGATGGGAATACTTGCGATTCGGCGTCAAGGCATTTACTTCACGATGATCACGCTGGCCTTGGCGCAGATGTTGTATTTCGTCTTCCTGCAGACGCCGTTCACCGGCGGCGAAGACGGGTTGCAGGGCGTGCCGCGCGGCACACTGCTGGGCATGCTTAATCTGGAAAACGACTTGACGATGTATTACCTGGTGCTGGCCATCACGATTGCCGGCTTTGCCCTGATTGTGCGTACGGTGCATTCGCCGTTCGGACAAGTGTTGAAGGCGATCAAGGAAAACGAACCGCGCGCGATTTCGCTGGGGTACGACGTGGACCGCTACAAGTTGCTGGCGTTTGTGTTGTCGGCGGCGCTGTCAGGGCTGGCCGGATCGACCAAGACGATGGTGCTGGGATTCGAGACGCTCACCGATGTGCACTGGGCAATGTCTGGCTTGGTGGTGCTAATGACACTGGTCGGGGGGTTAGGCACGCTGGTCGGGCCGATCGTGGGAGCGATCATCATCATTGCGCTGGAAAACAAGCTGGGCGAGATGGGCAATTTCCTGGCGCGCGTGACGCACATCGACTGGTTCAACTCGATCGGCGAGTCGGTGACGATCGTGACCGGCCTGATTTTCATCATCTGCGTGTTGGCCTTCCGGCGCGGCATCGTCGGCGAAATCGTCGCGCGCTTCAAGCGCACAGGCCCGCCCGCGCATTAATTTTTATCGTTGCGCGTAAAAAAGGGCGTGCTGCAAAACACGCCCTTTTTTGCATTTGCAGCATTAATTCCATTGGACAATTCCTCTTTTTTAAAGTGCTGCGGCGTAGATCGCCCGCGCATCGTCGCGTGAAAGCTCGCGCGGATTATTGGTCAGCAGCCGCGTTTGCAGCATCGCATCGTCGGCTAGCCGGTCGAGGTCGGATTCTGCAATGCCGACCTGGCGCAATCGGGTTTCAATGCCGACCCGCGCGGCTATCTGTGTCATCATTTCGATCAATGCATGACTGCGCGCTTCAATGCTGCCCTGCGCCTTCGGCGCCACGATTTCGGCCAGTTCCGCATAATGCGCGGCGGCATGGCTAACATTGAATCGGAGCACATGCGGCAGCACGAGCGCGTTCGACAATCCGTGCGGCACATGGAAAATACCGCCGATCGGATAGGCCAGCGCATGCACCGCTGCAACGGGCGCGTTCGAAAAGGCTTGTCCGGCCAGCATCGCGCCGAGCAGCATGGCTTGGCGCGCTTCCAGATTCTTGCCGTCTTCACAGGCGGGAATCAGATTATTGGCCAGCAGTGTCAGTGCCTGACGCGCCAGCATGTCCGACAGCGGATTCTTTTTCAGCCGCGTGGTATAGGCTTCGATCGCGTGAACCATCGCATCGATACCGGTTGCCGCCGTTACTTTCGGCGGCAAGCCGACCGTCAATTCCGCATCCAGAATCGCCAGATCGGCATACAAATGCGGTGACACAACCCCCATTTTTGTGGTGGCGCCAGTTGTCACGATGGAGATCGGCGTAACTTCAGAGCCTGTTCCGGCGGTAGTGGGCACTTGCATCAGTGGAAGGCGCCCGCCTTTGACATTCCCGATGCCATACATCGTACCGAGCGGCTGATCGCCGGCAGTCAGCACCGCAATCAGTTTGGCGACATCCATCGAGCTGCCGCCGCCCAAGCCGATCACCAAGTCGATATTGTTTTTGCGCGCATCGGCGGCGGCTTGCAGCACAATCGCTTCCGGAGGATCGGCGACCACATCCGAAAAAATGCTCACTTCCAGGTTTGCCGCACGCAAACCGGCAATTGGCGCATCGACCAAACCGGTTTTCAAAAAGCCGGCATCGGTCACAATCAATGCATGCCGAGCGCCAGGGAAGTGCTGCGCGGCCAGCGCGCCAAGCTGTTTTGCCGCGCCCAATTCGCACAGAATGTGAGGCACCGTGCTAAAGCCAAATGGGTTGAAAGTGTTCATGAATGTCTCCTTTATCGTCATTGTAGCAATTCAAGCGTAATAGCACGACGTTAAAACCGGTTGGAATAAGGTAGCAAATGGTTGCCGAGAGTAAAATACTTGAGGTCCCGCAAACGACCTGAATATTTACTCTGCCGTCCTATAATTCATCACTTTCTCAATGATCATTCCATACGCTATCAACCTGCGAAAATTTCATTTCCATATCCTGTTTAATGCTCGCGGAGCCTGACCATGGTCGATTATTGGATTTTGGGCGCTGCAGCATTTTTAGCCGGCATGATCGACGCCGTGGTCGGCGGTGGCGGATTGATCCAGATTCCCGCATTATTTTCGATATTGCCGAATGTGGCGCCGGCGACGCTGCTTGGTACTAGCAAGCTCGCCGGCATTTGGGGAACCGGGACGGCAGCCATCAGTTTTGCGCGGCGGGTACGCGTGGAATGGAACACGGCGGCACCTGCAGCGGTTGCGGCTTTCCTATTGGCATTTCTCGGTGCTTATACCGTCACGCGAATTCCGCCGGACTTCATCCGTAAATTGCTGCCGTTCATCCTGATCGCAGTGGCGCTTTATACACTGAAAAAGAAAGACTTCGGCAGCGTGCATTCGCCTTTGCATGGTGGGGCCAAGGAAAAAGCCATTGCGGTGGCGGTGGGTGGCGCTATCGGGTTTTACGATGGTTTTTTTGGTCCGGGCACTGGAAGCTTTCTGGTATTTTTATTCGTGCGTTTTTTCGGGTTTGATTTTTTGGGCGCGTCCGCAGTAGCCAAAGTCGTCAATGTCGCATGTAATTTCGCTGCGCTATTATGGTTCGGTTACAGCGGCCATTTATTGTGGCAGGTGGGATTGTTGATGGCGGTATGTAATGTGGCAGGTTCCTTGATCGGGACTCGCCTAGCCATCCGGCATGGCAGCGGTTTTGTCCGCCGGATTTTCCTGTTTGTAGTATCGGCGTTAATTTTAAAAACAGGATACGACGCTTTTTTTAAATGATTTCCGTAGCTTGTTCCACGTGAAACAATATTTAGATGATGGAATAATGGCTTTGGCGGCGATAAAACGAATGATCAATAAAACCGCTTTCCTGAAATAATTGTTTGTGTTCCACGTGGAACACAAACTAGGTAATTTCATCAATTAAGATAGTGGCGATAAAAAAGACTTTATAATCTCGCCTCTGCTTAACCTCTTATTGAGGCGCATCATGCAATTTCCTACAGAATTTGACGTCATTGTTATTGGCGGCGGGCATGCCGGCACCGAAGCCGCACTGGCCGCCGCCCGCATGGGCCAAAAAACGCTCTTGCTTACGCACAATATCGAAACGCTGGGCCAGATGTCTTGCAATCCTTCAATCGGAGGCATTGGCAAGGGACATCTGGTGAAAGAAGTCGATGCGATGGGCGGGGCAATGGCAATCGCTACCGACGAAGCCGGTATCCAATTCCGCATTCTTAATTCATCCAAAGGCCCTGCCGTGCGTGCGACGCGCGTGCAGGCAGATCGTATTCTTTACAAGCAGGCGATCCGTGCCCGGCTGGAAAACCAGCCCAATCTGTGGCTGTTTCAGCAGGCGGTTGATGATCTGATGGTGGAGGGCGATCGCGTCGTTGGTGCCGTTACCCAAGTCGGCATTCGATTCCGCAGCCGCGCCGTGGTGCTGACAGCCGGGACTTTTCTTGACGGCAAAATTCACGTTGGCATGACTAACTATTCGGCCGGCCGCGCCGGCGACCCGCCCGCCATTTCATTGTCGGCACGGCTGAAAGAATTGAAATTGCCGCAAGGTCGCCTGAAAACCGGCACGCCGCCACGCATCGACGGGCGCACGATCGATTTTTCAGTGATGCAGGAACAGCCGGGCGATCTCGATCCGGTCCCGGTATTCTCGGTGATGGGATCGGTTGCGATGCACCCGAAGCAGCTGCCGTGCTGGATTACCCATACCAACGAACGCACGCACGACATCATTCGCGCCGGCCTGGATCGCAGCCCGATGTACACCGGCGTGATCGAAGGCGTCGGCCCGCGTTATTGTCCGTCGATCGAAGATAAAATCCATCGCTTTGCGGACAAGGCATCGCACCAGATTTTCCTGGAGCCGGAAGGGCTGACCACCAACGAATTTTATCCAAACGGCATCTCGACCAGCTTGCCGTTCGATGTGCAGCTGGCGCTGGTGCAATCGATGCGCGGCATGGAACAGGCGCACATCTTGCGCCCCGGCTATGCGATCGAATACGATTATTTCGACCCGCGCGGATTGAAGGCGTCGCTCGAAAGCAAGGCGATTCAAGGGCTGTTTTTCGCCGGGCAAATCAACGGCACTACCGGCTATGAAGAGGCGGCGGCCCAAGGCATGCTGGCCGGCCTGAACGCAGCGCTCTTGACACGGGGACGGAACGCCTGGACGCCGCGCCGCGATGAAGCATATCTGGGCGTGCTGGTCGACGACCTGATTACGCAAGGCGTGCTGGAGCCGTACCGGATGTTTACCAGCCGAGCCGAATACCGGCTGAGCCTGCGGGAAGACAATGCCGACTTGCGGCTGACTGAAATCGGACGCCGGCTCGGTTGTGTCGGCGATGCGCAATGGGCGGTCTTCGAGAAGAAGCGCGAAGCCGTCGCGCGCGAGCTGGAACGACTGAAATCGACCTGGATCAGTCCTCGCATTGTGGCCAATGCTGAAGTGGAGCGTGTTCTGGGGAAAGCGATTGAGAGAGAGTATGCGCTCGCTGACTTGCTGCGGCGGCCGAATATCGGCTATGACCATCTGATGAGTCTGACGACGCTGGATGGCCACCAATGCAGCGGGCCGGAGGTGCTTGACGATGCGGTCAAGGAGCAAATTGAAATCCAGCTCAAGTACGCCGGCTACATCGATCGCCAGGCAAAGGAAGTCGAGCGCCATGCGCATTATGAAAACCTGAGGCTGCCGGCAGAGTTTGATTATCTGGCGGTCAAGGCGCTGTCGATGGAAGTGCGGCAAAAGCTCAACAAGCATCGTCCGGAAACCCTGGGCCAGGCGTCGCGCATTTCAGGCGTCACGCCGGCGGCAATTTCGTTGTTGCTGGTCCATTTGAAAAAGGGCGGCTTCAAGGAATTTGCGGCCGTGGCGATCGATATCGAAGCGGCCGCCTGAGGATGGCGCTGCAAATGAAGGGATTCGATCGCGCCGCATTGGCGCACACCTTGGCTGATGGTGCACAGGTTTTGCGACTTGATTTGAGCGATGTGCAAATTGGGCGGTTGATCGATTTCCTTGCGCTGCTGGCAAAGTGGAACGCGGTCTACAATCTGACGGCGGTGCGCGACCCGGCGCAGATGGTGACGCAGCATCTGCTCGATTCATTGGCGGCGGTGCCGGCTTTTGCGCAGGCGAACAATGTGCTGGACGTCGGCGCCGGCGGCGGTTTGCCCGGCATGGTGCTGGCGATCTGGGCGGCCGAAGCCAATCCGGACATGCGGGTGTCGATGACCGATACCGTGCACAAGAAAACCGCCTTTCTGACCCAGGTCAAAGCCGAACTGGGCCTGACCAATGCGACAATCCATACCGCGCGGGTCGAGCAGTTGCAGGTCGCGCAAAAATTCGATGTGATCACGTCGCGCGCATTTGCCGACTTGTCCGATTTCGTTGCGTGGTCCGGCCATTTGCTGGCCGATGGCGGCCGATTCATCGCGATGAAAGGCGTCGCGCCGCAGCAGGAAATGTCGCGCTTGCCGGCCGGCTGGCACGTCGTGCAAGTGCGGCCGCTGGCGGTGCCGGGGCTGGGCGCGGAGCGGCATCTGGTTTTCATTGAAAAAACCGTTTGAATACGGCACCGGATTAAGCGGAGAAAAACATGTTCGGCATCACAAATTATGCAAGCTTCATCGTGGCGGTCCTGGTCTTTCTGGCCATTCCGGGCCCGGGTTTGCTGGGCGTGCTGGCGGCAACCGGGAAGGGCGGGCTGCGCGCCGGATTTGCCGCCACGCTGGGCGTGATGACGGGCGACTGGGTCCACATGCTGCTGGCGGGTATCGGCGTGGCCGCGCTGCTGCAAGCCAATCCGGCGATATTCAAGGCGATCCAGTATCTGGGCGCCGCCTACTTGATTTACATCGGCGTCAGCCTGTTGCGCGTCAAGCCGGATGCGCTGCAAGAAGCAGGCGATGCGTCCGCCACCGGCCGGCATTTCCGGCGCGTGTTCCTGATCACGCTGATGAATCCGAAAGCCATCGTTTTTTACATGGCATTTTTCCCTCTTTTCATCGATCCCGCCAATCATTACGGCGCATTGACCTTGCTGGCGATGGCGCTGACCGTCAGTGCGTTGACCATCCTGTTCTGCTTTTCATTCGTCATCGCAGTAAATGCGCTTGCCGGAAAGCTCAAGCGCAACCCGCTGATTTCCAGAATCGCCCATCGCGCCGCCGGCATTTTCCTGATCGGCTTCGGCATCAAATTGACCACCAACTAAAACAACCATGGCCAAAATATTTTGCGTCGCCAATCAAAAAGGCGGCGTCGGTAAAACCACGACCGCGGTCAATCTCGCGGCGGGGCTCGCGCAACTGAAACAGCGCGTGCTGCTGGTCGATCTCGACCCGCAAGGCAACGCGACGATGGGCGCGGGCATCAACAAGGCGGAACTCGCCACGTCGATCTACGAAGTGCTGCTCGGCATGTCGGATGTGAAGGAAGCGCGCAAGACATCCGAGACCGGCAAATTCGATGTGCTGCCGGCCAATCGCGAGCTGGCCGGCGCCGAGGTTGAAATGGTCGAGCTCGACCGCCGCGAGAAGCGCCTGAAAGATGCGCTGGCTGCGGTCGATGCCGATTACGACTTCATGCTGATCGACTGTCCGCCGGCATTGTCGATGCTGACGTTGAACGGCTTGTGCGCCGCGCACGGCGTGATCATTCCGATGCAGTGCGAATACTATGCGCTGGAGGGTTTGTCGGACCTGGTCAACACGATCAAGAAAGTGCACGCGAAGCTGAACCCCGACCTGAAAATCATCGGCTTGCTGCGCGTGATGTTCGATCCGCGGATGACGCTGTCGCAGCAGGTCTCCGCGCAACTGGAAGAGCACTTTGGCGACAAGGTGTTCAAGACGATCATTCCGCGCAACGTCCGCCTGGCCGAAGCGCCTTCGTATGGCATGCCGGGCGTCACTTTCGATCCGGCATCGAAAGGCGCGCAGGCTTATATCGCGTTCGGCGCGGAGATGGTTGAGCGGATCAAGGCAATCTGATTATTTGCGGGACAGAGTTTGTAAGGCGCCGCAGCGCGCCGGATTACTTTGTCCCCAACATTATAGAAAATGCGGGACAGATTCAACCCGGAACAGGAAAAACATGGTCACCAAAAACCCCAAGGGCCTCGGCCGCGGCCTCGACGCATTGCTGGGAGGCTCAAGCGATTTCAGCGACGCAGCCGCCGTACCGGGCGCACCGTCAACGCTGCGCGTCACCGACCTGCAGGCCGGCAAATATCAGCCGCGCACCCGGATGGATGAAGGCGCGCTGAACGAGCTTGCCGCATCGATCAAGGCGCAAGGCTTGCTGCAGGCAATTCTGGTGCGTCCGGTTGCATCGAGCGGCGCCGGCAAATACGAAATCATCGCCGGCGAACGCCGTTTTCGCGCCGCGCAACTGGCCGGTCTGACCGAAGTGCCGGTGCTGGTCAAGGCAGTCGACGATCAGGCCGCCGCGGCGATGGCGCTGATTGAAAACATTCAGCGCGAAGACCTCAATCCACTGGAAGAAGCGCAAGGCATTCATCGATTGATCGCCGATTTCGATTTCACCCATGAACAGGCGGCAGGCGCAGTCGGCCGTTCGCGCAGCGCGGTGTCGAATCTGCTGCGCCTGTTGAATCTGGCCAAGCCGGTGCAGACCATGCTGATGGCAAGCGACATCGACATGGGCCATGCGCGCGCACTGCTGGCAGTCGATTCCGCCACGCAAATCACGCTGGCCAACCAGATCGTTGCCAAGCGCCTGTCGGTACGCGAAGCCGAGAAGCTGGTGGTGCGGACCACCACCGAACAGGCGAACGGCAACAAGCTGCGCGCAAACAGCAAGGAAAAGTCGCGCGACATTGCCCGGCTAGAAGAAGAATTGGCAGATGCGCTCGCAGCGCATGTGACCATCAAAATGGGCGCGAAAAACAAAGGCCAGCTGATTATCAATTTTGCCGATCTCGATGCGCTGGATGGGGTGATTGCAAAGCTGCGCGGATAACCGCCGAATTATTCAAACGCCTCAAAAAAATTCCGTCTGGAAATGCGCCAATTTGGAGCATTGTTCGTTAAAATGCGCACCGTGGAATTGCCGGCATCGTGATTTTTTGCTTATGCATCGTTGCGCTAACGGGCATTAAGTCTTATACATGACTGCCGTTCTTTTTGTGTTTGCGGCGCGGCAAAGGTTTGACGACTACTGTGGAAAACCCTTATAATCCCGTGGTTTCGCAAAATACTCGCGCCGCGCCAAACGCTCCATCCGGCATTCACAACCGCACGTACCGCATGCTCGAAGAGTTTGCGGATTGCACGATTTTGGACAAGCATGCTGCATCTCGTCCTCTTGCAACTGGCGACTACGGTCGTTACCGGCCTGATTGCCGGTTTGATCGCTGGAATGCCCGCGCTGTTTTCCGCGTTGCTGGGCGGGTTATGTTGTGTGATACCGAATGGTTTGTTCGCACTGCGCCTATTTGCCAATGCGCAAAAAGGCGGAGGTGCCAACCCGATGTCGTTTTTCATCGGGGAGTTCATCAAGATTGCATTGACGCTTGCGCTATTGGGCGCGATCGCCTGGCTGTACCGCGACTTGAACTGGCTGGCGCTGATCGCCGGGTTCGTCGTGGCGCTGAAAAGTTACATAATCTTATTGTTTAGGCACTGACATGGCAACTGAACTGGCTGCTGAGGGCGCTGCGGCGAATGCGCCGACCGCCTCGGAATATATCATTCATCATCTCGGACACCTGTCTTCCAGGCATCAGGACAAGATTATCGATTTTTCCATTATCAATATGGATACGATCTTCTGGTCCGTCGCGATGGGCATCATCGGCTGTGCATTGATGTGGATGGCTGCGCGCCGCGCAACATCGGGCGTGCCGGGACGTTTCCAGGCGGCGGTCGAGATCATCGTCGAAATGGTAGAAGACCAATCGAAGGCCATCATCCACGGCGACCGCAGATTCATCGCCCCCCTTGCGCTGACCGTGTTCGTATGGGTCTTGCTGATGAATGCAATGGATTTCTTGCCGGTAGATATGTTCGCGGCGCTGTTCCGCCTTGCCGGACTCGGTGAGCCGCATCATCGTGCGGTGCCAACCGCTGATTTGAACGGCACACTGGGCATGGCGCTCGGCGTGTTTGCGCTGATGATTTATTACAATCTCAAGATCAAGGGCGCCGGCGGTTTTATTCATGAATTGTTTTGCGCTCCGTTCGGCGCGCACCCCTTGTTGTGGATTCCGAATCTTGGTTTGAACATCATCGAATTCGTCGCCAAAACAGTATCGCTCGGCATGCGGCTGTTCGGCAACATGTATGCCGGCGAATTGATTTTCCTGCTGATCGCGTTGCTCGGTTCTACCGCTACCTGGTGGGGTTTCGGCATGCATGTTTTCGCCGGCACCATTTGGGCGATTTTCCATATTTTGATCGTGGTGTTGCAAGCCTTTATTTTCATGATGCTGACGCTGGTGTATATCGGCCAGGCGCATGAAGGCCACTAACACTAGTTAGTCGGGGGGGGCAGAGTATCCTTCGATACGCCTTGCGGGCTACTCAGGGCGACCGCTACGCTTGACTTTGTCCCGCAATGCCTAACGTTTTGAAGTAAATGCAGATTTCGCAGTATTTTGGTTTTAACTTTTGACTTTGACTATCTAAGGAGTTTTCATGACTAACGTCGCTTTCGTTGCACTGGCTTGTGGTTTGATTATCGGTCTGGGCGCTATCGGCGCATGTATCGGTATCGGTATCATGGGCGGCAAATTCATCGAGGCATCGGCTCGTCAGCCGGAACTGATGAATACCCTGCAAACCAAGATGTTCCTGCTGGCAGGTCTGATCGACGCGGCGTTCCTGATCGGTGTCGGTATCGCGATGATGTTCGCGTTCGCCAATCCGTTTGCAGGCTGATCGAAGCACTTGGCTTGTTCTCAATCTGCCGGGCCTGACCGCTCGGCGCACGTTTATTCAAGAAGTATTGCGGGACAAAGTCAAGCGTACCGTTCATCCCGGGGCACCCTTTGGGGTGTGAGTAGCCCACAGGGCGTATCGAAGGATACTTTGTCCCCAACATATTCAAGGAAATCACCGTGAACTTAAATGCAACATTGTTTGCGCAGTTCGTGGTCTTCTTCATCCTGGCAGCCTTCACGATGAAATTCGTGTGGCCGCCGCTGATGAAAGCGCTCGACGAGCGCGCCCGGAAGATCACGGATGGCCTGGCTGCCGCCGATCGTGGCAAGGCAGAGATGGCTGCCGCTGAAAAACGCGCGCAGGCAGAACTCGCGACCGCGCGCGACGAAGGTCAGAAGCGCATCGGCGATGCCGAGAAGCGCGCCCATGGCATCATCGAAGAAGCCAAGAAAACCGCGTCGGATGAAGCCGCGCGCATTCTGGCCACTGCCAGGGATGATGCGGAGCAGCAAGTCAACAAGGCGCGCGAAACATTGCGCGGCGAAGTGGCAACCCTCGCGGTCAAAGGCGCGGAACAAATCCTGCGTCGTGAAGTCAACGCGGCAGCGCATGCCGAGTTGTTGAACCAACTGAAGACAGAGCTGTAATCATGGCTGAACTCGCAACGATTGCTCGTCCTTACGCAGAAGCGCTGTTCCGCGTGGCCAAAGCAGGCAATCTGCCTGCCTGGTCCGATCTCGTTTCCGAGATGGCGCAGGTTGCGGCCCACCCTGATGTCAAGGCGCTTGCGCACAATCCGAACGTAACCGATCAGCAGATCGCCGATACGTTTCTGGCAGTGCTGAAATCGCCGCTCAATGCCGAAGCGAAAAACTTCATCGGCATGCTGGTCGAAAATGGCCGCGTGTCGCTGCTGCCGGAAATCGGCGAGCAATTCCATGTGCTGAAGAATGCACAGGAAGGCGCGGCGGATGCGGAAATCTTCAGTGCCTTTCCATTGTCGGATGCGCAGGTAAAAGAGTTGGTCTCGACGCTGGAAAAGAAATTCGGCCGCAAGTTGAATCCATCGGTGACCGTGGACAGTTCGTTGATCGGCGGCGTGCGCGTGGTGGTCGGCGATGAAGTGCTCGACACCTCGGTGCGCGCCAAGCTGCAACAGATGCACGTTGCTTTGGCCGCCTAATCCGGCGGTCTGAAGCCCCCAACATATATCAGGAGTTAGTATGCAACTCAACCCATCTGAAATCAGCGAACTGATCAAGAGCCGGATCCAAGGGCTCGGCGACACCGCCGAGATTCGCAATCAGGGCACGGTTATTTCCGTGTCCGACGGTATCTGCCGCATTCACGGTCTGTCGGACGTGATGCAAGGCGAGATGCTGGAATTCCCGGGCAATACGTTCGGCCTTGCGCTGAACCTCGAGCGCGACTCGGTCGGCTCCGTTATTCTGGGCGATTACGAGCATATTTCCGAAGGCGACACGGTCAAATGTACCGGCCGCATTCTGGAAGTGCCGATCGGTCCGGAACTGCTGGGCCGCGTGGTCAATGCGCTCGGCCAGCCGATCGACGGCAAAGGCCCGGTCAATGCCAAACTGACTGCGCCGATTGAAAAGATCGCGCCGGGCGTGATCGCCCGTCAATCGGTTTCGCAGCCGATGCAGACCGGCTTGAAATCGATCGATGCGATGGTGCCGATCGGCCGCGGCCAGCGCGAGCTGATCATCGGCGACCGGCAGACCGGCAAGTCGGCGGTGGCGGTTGATGCGATCATCAATCAAAAAGGCCAGGGCATGGTTTGTATCTATGTCGCGATCGGCCAGAAAGCATCCACCGTCAAGAACATCGTGCGTTCGCTTGAACAGCACGGCGCGATGGAATACACGATCGTGGTTGCCGCGACCGCTTCCGAATCGGCCGCGATGCAATATGTATCGGCCTACTCCGGCTGCGCGATGGGCGAATACTTCCGCGATCGCGGCGAAGATGCATTGATCGTGTATGACGATTTGTCCAAGCAGGCTGTCGCGTATCGTCAAGTGTCGCTGCTGCTGCGCCGCCCGCCGGGCCGCGAAGCGTATCCCGGCGACGTGTTCTACCTGCACAGCCGTCTGCTGGAGCGTGCCGCTCGCGTGAACCCCGATTATGTCGAGGCATTCACCAAGGGTGCGGTCAAAGGCAAAACCGGTTCATTGACGGCGCTGCCGATCATTGAAACGCAAGCCGGCGACGTGTCCGCGTTCGTGCCGACCAACGTGATTTCGATTACCGACGGCCAGATCTTTCTGGAAACGTCATTGTTCAACGCCGGTATCCGTCCCGCGATCAACGCCGGTATTTCGGTGTCGCGCGTCGGCGGCGCTGCGCAGACCAAGGTTATCAAGAACCTGTCCGGCGGTATCCGTACCGACTTGGCGCAGTATCGTGAATTGGCCGCGTTTGCGCAGTTCGCTTCCGACCTCGACGAATCGACCCGCAAGCAGTTGGAGCGCGGTGCCCGCGTGACCGAGTTGCTGAAGCAGGCGCAGTATTCGCCGCTGCCGATTTCGCTGATGGCCGTGTCGCTGTTCGCCGTGAACAAGGGTTTCCTCGACAACGTCGAAGTCAAGAAAGTGCTGCCGTTTGAAGCAGGGCTGCATGGCTACATGAAAACCAGCCACGCTGCACTGCTGCAAAAGATTGAAGAAACCAAGCAACTCGACAAGGATGGCGAAGCTGCCATGTCCGCCGCGATTGCCGATTTCAAGAAATCCGCAGCGTACTGATATCAACGCGGCTACAAGGAGTAAGGACTCATGGCTGTAGGCAAAGAGATACGTGGCAAGATCAAGAGCGTAGAGAATACGAAGAAGATCACCAAGGCGATGGAAATGGTCGCCGCGTCCAAGATGCGCAAGGCGCAGGAGCGGATGCGGTCGGCGCGTCCCTACAGTGACAAGATCCGGAATATCGCCGCCAATCTGGCAACCGCAAATCCGGAGTACACGCATCCGTTTCTGGTCAAGCAGGACAACGCGAAGACCGCCGGCATCATCGTCGTCACGACCGACAAGGGTTTGTGCGGCGGCTTGAACACCAACGCACTGCGTCTGGTGACCAGCAAGCTGCGCGAACTCGAAGGTCAGGGCAGCAAAATTGAAGCGGTTGCGATCGGAAACAAGGGCTTGGGTTTCCTGAATCGCATCGGCGCGCGTGTGGTTTCGCATGCGGTGCAAATCGGCGACACGCCGCATCTGGACAAGCTGATCGGTCCGGTCAAGGTCTTGCTCGATGCGTATCAGGAAGGCAAGCTCGATGCGGTCTATCTGGTGTACACCAAGTTCATCAACACGATGAAGCAGGAGCCGGTGCTGGAGCAATTGCTGCCGCTGTCGGCCGACAAGCTGCAAGGCGACAAGGGTAACCATTCGTGGGATTACCTTTATGAGCCGGATGCGCAGACGGTGATCGATGATCTGCTGGTGCGTTATGTCGAAGCATTGATTTATCAAGCCGTTGCTGAAAACCTGGCGTCCGAGCAATCGGCCCGGATGGTGGCGATGAAGTCGGCTTCCGACAATGCGGGTAACGTGATCGGCGAGTTGAAACTGGTTTATAACAAGACGCGTCAGGCCGCGATCACCAAGGAACTCTCCGAGATCGTCGCCGGTGCGGCTGCAGTGTAATTAAGCAATAACAATTGTGGGACAGAGTTTATGAGGCGCCGCAGCGCGCCGGATTACTTTGTCCCCAACAAGCTTAGGAATTGCGGGACAAAGTTAAGCGAAGCGTACTCTGTCCCCAACTTACTAGACAGATTTTAAATTTACTATTGAAGGAACGAAAATGGCTGATGGCAAAATCGTTCAGTGTATCGGCGCTGTGGTAGACGTTGAGTTTCCTCGCAACGCGATGCCCAAGGTGTACGATGCGTTGAAAATGGCAGGCTCCGAACTGACATTAGAAGTGCAGCAGCAGCTTGGCGACGGCATCGTCCGTACCATTGCGCTTGGCTCCTCCGACGGTCTGCGTCGCGGCATGGCGATCCAGAACACCGGCAATCCGATCATGGTGCCGGTCGGCAAGGCAACCTTGGGCCGCATCATGGACGTGCTGGGTAATCCGATCGATGAATGCGGTCCGGTCAGCAATGCGCAGACCGCATCGATCCACCGCAAGGCGCCTGTCTATGACGAACTGTCGCCATCGCAGGATCTGCTCGAAACCGGCATCAAGGTGATCGACCTGGTTTGCCCGTTCGCCAAAGGCGGCAAGGTCGGCCTGTTCGGCGGCGCCGGCGTCGGCAAGACCGTGAACATGATGGAACTGATCAACAACATCGCCAAGGCGCACAGCGGCTTGTCCGTGTTCGCCGGCGTCGGTGAGCGTACGCGTGAGGGCAACGACTTTTATCACGAAATGGCTGAAGCCAAAGTGGTCGATCTCGAGAACCCGGAAAATTCCAAGGTCGCGATGGTGTACGGTCAGATGAACGAGCCGCCGGGCAACCGTCTGCGCGTGGCATTGACCGGACTGACGATTGCCGAAGGCTTCCGCGATGAAGGCCGTGACGTACTATTCTTCGTCGATAACATCTACCGTTTCACGCTGGCCGGTACCGAAGTCTCCGCGCTGCTGGGCCGTATGCCTTCCGCCGTGGGTTACCAGCCGACGCTGGCCGAGGAAATGGGCCGTCTGCAAGAGCGCATTACCTCGACCAAGACCGGTTCGATCACGTCGATCCAGGCCGTTTACGTACCTGCCGATGACTTGACCGATCCGTCGCCTGCGACCACCTTTGCGCACCTGGATTCCACCGTCGTGCTGTCGCGCGATATCGCATCGCTCGGTATTTATCCTGCGGTTGATCCGCTCGATTCGACCTCGCGCCAGCTCGATCCGCTCGTGGTCGGCCAGGACCACTACGACACGGCCCGCGCGGTGCAGGGTACGTTGCAGCGCTACAAGGAATTGCGCGACATTATCGCGATTCTGGGCATGGACGAATTGGCGCCGGAAGACAAGCTGCTGGTCGCGCGAGCGCGCAAGATGCAGCGTTTCCTGTCGCAGCCGTTCCATGTTGCTGAAGTGTTTACCGGCTCGCCCGGCAAATACGTTTCGCTGAAAGACACGATCAAGGGCTTCAAGATGATCGCGTCCGGCGAACTCGATCACTTGCCGGAACAAGCGTTCTACATGGTCGGCACGATCGAAGAAGCAATCGAAAAAGCGAAGAAGATTCAGTAATCGCCGGGTACGCGGCGTGTGTTCAGTACCGCACGCCGCGCGCCGTATCGGTCTTCCGATGAACGAAATAAGGTTCTAACATGGCAAACACTATTCACGTTGACGTCGTTTCCGCCGAAGAGCAGATCTTCTCCGGCGAAGCGGAATTCGTCGCGTTGCCGGGTGAAGCGGGCGAACTGGGAATTTATCCCCGGCACACGCCGCTGATCACGCGCATCCGGCCGGGCGCGGTGCGCATCAAGGTGGTCGGCCAAGCCGAAGACGAGTTCGTTTTTGTCGCCGGCGGCATTCTGGAAGTGCAGCCCAACGGCGTGACCGTGCTGGCCGATACTGCGATCCGCGGTACCGACCTCGATGAGGCAAAAGCGGCTGAAGCGAAAAAGCTGGCGGAAGAAGCACTGGTCAATAAAGAGTCAAAAATCGATTATGCGACTGCGCAGGCGGAATTGGCGGTTGCGGTTGCGCAATTGGCGGCGATTCACAAATTGCGTCAAAAGCGTTGATTCGGATGCACGCAGTACAATGAAAGGCAGCTTCGGCTGCCTTTTTCTTTTCCGGAATGCATCACATACAGTTAGTTGCAATAGTCGGATAGCGCTATAACCGGCCCCTCGCGCTATTGTCACGGCAGCGGCAATGCCGTGCGGTACACAAAATCTTGAACGCTGTGACCCAATGACTCGATTCACCGATCCCTTCTCCGCGATCTTCAAGGATTGCCGTACCATTGCGGTGGTCGGACTTTCCATCAAACCCGAACGAGCCAGCCACGGCGTCGCACGCTACATGCAGCAGCACGGCTACCGCATCATTCCGGTCAATCCGACGTATGCAGGCACCCGCATTCTCAACGAACATTGTTACGCTACGCTGACACTGGCTGCCGCGTCGCTGACAACGAAAAACATCAAGATAGATATTGTCGATTGCTTTCGCAAATCCGAAGCGATTTCTCCGATCGCAGATGAAGCGATTGCGATCGGCGCGCGATGCTTGTGGATGCAGCTTGGCGTTATCAATAAGGAAGCTGCGGCCAAGGCAAGCGCGTCCGGTCTGCAGGTAGTGATGGACCGGTGCATCAAGATCGAGCATGCGAATGCAATTTGAATTGCAGAAAATGGAATGGCGATGGAAGCGCGACAACGATTCAGGACGACAAAAAAGCTGAAAGTAAACGATGGCGATGCAGCGGCCAAACCGCTGTCCGGCGACAACAAGGTCGACGACAAGCTGCGGGTCGATCAATTGGCGCAACAGATCGCCGCGCTGCAGGATGTCTTTTATGCGGAGCACCGGCGCAAGCTGCTGGTGGTGTTGCAGGGCATGGATACTTCAGGCAAGGATGGCACGGTCAGAGGCGTTTTCGGCCGCATCGATCCGCTCGGGATCAGCAGCGTCGCATTCAAGGCGCCGACTTCAATCGAACGCGAGCATGATTTTTTGTGGCGCATCCATCAAAAAATGCCGGGGCAGGGCGAGATCGCCATCTTCAATCGCAGCCATTATGAAGACGTGCTGATCACCCGCGTGCATGGCTGGATCGACGACAAGGAATGCAAGCGCCGGTACGCGCAGATTCGCGATTTCGAACGGATGCTGGCCGAAACCGGCACGGTGCTGATGAAATTCTTTTTGCATATTTCCAGGGCCGAGCAAAAGCAGCGGCTGGAAGAACGACTGGCTGATCCGAACAAGCACTGGAAGTTCGATCCGCAGGATCTGGAAGAGCGCAAATACTGGGACGATTATCAGGACGCCTACACGCAGGCGATTGGTGAGACCGACGCCGACCATGCGCCATGGTATGTGATTCCGGCCGATTCCAAAACTCACCGGAATCTGGCAATCGCGTCGATCGTACTGGAAACGATGGAAGACATGCAGCTTGCCTATCCGCCGCCGCATCCGGAGTATGCGAAATTGAAAGTGGTTTGACGGCATGGCTTCACATGGATAAAAAGTGGCACGGCGTGAGCCGTGCAACTCCATGCATCAATAGCCGGTTTTGCAAAATCGTCATCGCGCCGTGCACAACCACCATTGCCTGCATGGTTGGTCACGGCTTGCAGCGCACTTACTTCACGCGGCCTTCCTTCCATGCCTGCAACAGCTTGTCGTAGGCAATGGTTTCGCCTTTCGGCTTTTCGTTGGCCAGCTTTTTCCATGGCGCGCCTTTGTCGGAAAGCCATTTGCTCGGATCGCTTTTCGGATTGAGCTTCGGCGCGCAATTCTTCATGCCCGCACGTTGCAGGCGCGCCATCACCTGATCCATTTCTTCGGCCAGGTTATCCATCGCGGCTTGCGGCGTTTTTTCTCCGGTGACTGCGATGGCGACATTTTTCCACCATAGTTGCGCCAGTTTCGGATAGTCCGGTACGTTGGTGCCGGTCGGGGTCCATGCAACCCGTGCCGGGCTGCGATAGAACTCGATCAGGCCGCCGTACTTCGCCGCGTTCTTGGTGAAGTACTCATGCCGGATATCGGAATCGCGCACGAAGGTCAGGCCGACGATCGATTTCTTCAGCGACGTGGTTTTTGCATTGATGAATTGCGCGTACAGCCACGCAGCCGCCTTGCGGTCGTCCGGCGTCGATTTGAAGAAAGTCCAGGAGCCGACGTCCTGATAACCGTTCTGCATGCCATCTTTCCAGTACGGCCCATGCGGTCCCGGTGCCATTCGCCATTTCGGCGTGCCGTCGGCGTTGATGACCGCCGCAGCCTTGGTGGTCGGCGCAGTGAACGCGGTGTACCAGAAAATCTGCTGCGCGATTTCGCCCTGGCCGGGAACCGGACCGGCTTCGGAGAAGGTCATGCCCATTGCCTGCGGCGGCGCATATTTTTTCATCCAGTCGATGTACTTGGTCAGCGCATACACGGCGGCAGGCGAATTGGTGGCGCCGCCGCGCGACACCGATGCGCCGACCGGCGTGCACTTGTCGTCCGCGACGCGAATGCCCCACTCGTCGACCGGCATGCCGTTTGGAATACCCTTGTCGGCGCTGCCTGCCATCGACAGCCACGCATCGGTGAAGCGCCAGCCGAGCGACGGATCTTTCTTGCCGTAATCCATGTGGCCGTAGATTTTCTTGCCGTCGATTTCCTTGACGTCGTTGGTGAAGAAATTGGCGATGTCTTCATAAGCCGACCAGTTTTGCGGCACGCCCAGCTCATAGCCGTACTTGGCCTTGAACTTGTCCTGCAGATCCTTGCGCGCAAACAGGTCGGCGCGGAACCAGTACAGATTGGCGAACTGCTGATCGGGCAGCTGGTACAGCTTGCCGTCCGGCGCAGTGGTGAAACTGGTGCCGATGAAATCCTTCAGGTCGAGGCCGGGATTGGTGAATTCCTTGCCCTTGCCGGCCATGTAATCGGACAGCGGTTCGATGGCGCCGTAGCGATAGTGGGTGCCGATCAGGTCGGAGTCGGAGATCCAGCCATCGTAAATGCTTTTGCCGGATTGCATCGAGGTCTGCAGCTTTTCGACGACATCGCCTTCCTGAATGATGTCGTGCCTGACCTTGATGCCGGTGATTTCCTCGAACGCCTTGGCCATGGTCTTGGACTCATAAACGTGCGTGTCGATCGTCTCGGATACGACGCTGATTTCGTTGACGCCTTTCTTTTTCAGTTTTGCAGCGGCGTCGATGAACCACTTCATCTCGTCGAGCTGCTGTTTTTTGGAAAGGGTCGATGGCTGGAATTCCTGGTCGACCCATTTTTCGGCGGCTTTCATGTCGGCCCAGGATGCTCCTGCGGCCAGCATTGCGGCGGCGGCGAATACTGTTAGTTTTAGTCTCACGTTACCTCCTCGTATTACCTTCCCAAACGCTGGTACGTGCAACGGAGGGAAGAAATTCCGCCGCACGCTGAAACGCGGGTCAACCCCAACGCATCACAATCAGTAGCACCACAAATCCAATACCCGCGCCGATGCCTTGCGGCAGATCGCTCAGGCCGGCCCACGCCAGATTCAGATACGCCGCCATCAGCAAGCCGATGAAGAGCCGGTCGCCGCGGGTCGTCGGAATCGGCAGCAAGCCTTTGCGCTCGATGCTCGGCGCCTTGATCTGCCACAGCGTCATGCCGATCAGCATCAGCACGATGCAGGTAAAGAAGATGGCGACCGGCGGCGTCCATGCCATCCAGGTAAACAGATTCCCCATGTCACACCCTCCCCATCGCAAACCCCTTGGCGATGTAATGCCGCACGAACCAGATCACCAGCGCGCCCGGCACGATCGTCAAGACGCCGGCGGCGGCCAGCACGCCCCAATCCATGCCGGCGGCCGACACGGTGCGCGTCATCGTCGCGGCAATCGGCTTGGCATTGACCGATGTCAGCGTGCGCGCCAGCAGCAATTCGACCCAGCTGAACATGAAGCAAAAGAACGCGGTGACGCCGACGCCCGATTTGATCAGCGGCAGGAAAATCCTGATGAAGAATCGCGGGAAACTATAGCCGTCGATATACGCGGTTTCGTCGATCTCTTTCGGAATGCCGGACATGAAGCCTTCCAGAATCCAGACCGCCAGCGGCACGTTGAATACCATGTGCGCCAGCGCCACCGCCAGGTGCGTATCCATCAGGCCGACCGTCGAATAGAGTTGGAAGAACGGCAGCAGGAATACGGCGGGCGGCGTCATCCGGTTGGTCAGCAGCCAGAAAAACAGATGCTTGTCGCCGACGAACGAGTAGCGCGAAAACGCATACGCCGCGGGCAGCGCCACCGATACCGACAGCACCATGTTGATCGCGACGTAGATGATCGAATTGATGTAGCCGCTGTACCACGACGGATCGGTGAAGATGGTCCTGTAATTGTCGAATGTCAGGTCGGTCGGCCACAGCGTCATCACGCCGACGATTTCCTCATTGGTCTTGAACGACATGTTCAGCATCCAGTAGATCGGCAGCAGCGACAGCAGCAGGAATGCCAGCAGGATCGGTGCGGTCACGCGCTTGTTCATCATTTCCGGTCTCCGGTGCCGACCCGCTGCATCCAGGTGTACAGCACAAAACTGAACAGCAAGATGATCAGGAAATAGATCAGCGAGAACGCCGATGCCGGTCCGAGATCGAATTGGCCGACCGCTTTTTGCGTCAGGTACTGCGACAGGAAGGTGGTGGCATTGCCGGGGCCGCCGCCGGTCAGCACGAACGGCTCGGTATAGATCATGAAGCTGTCCATGAAGCGCAGCAGCACCGCGATCATCAGCACGTTGCGCATCTTCGGCAACTGGATGAAGCGGAATACCGCCCAGCGCGACGCGCCATCGATCCGCGCCGCCTGGTAATACGCATCCGGAATCGCGCGCAAGCCGGCATAGCACAGCAGCGCCACCAGCGGCGTCCAATGCCAGATATCCATCACCAGCACCGTCACCCATGCATCGATCGAATCGCCGGTGTAGTTATAGCTGACGCCCAGCGAATTGATGGTGTAGCCGAGCAGCCCGATGTCTTCGCGTCCGAAAATCTGCCAGATGGTGCCGACCACGTTCCATGGAATCAGCAATGGCAGCGCGATCAATACCAGCGACATCGATGCTTTCCAGCCTTGCGCCGGCATCGTCAGCGCGATCAGGATGCCGAGCGGAATCTGGATCGCGAGCACCGACAGCGAAAAAATCAGCTGCCGGTACAGCGCGCCATGCAGGTCGCTATCCCGCATCACCGCCTTGAACCATTCGGTGCCGACGAATACTTTCTGGGTCGGTCCCAGAATATCCTGCACCGAATAATTGACGACCGTCATCAATGGCAGAATCGCGGAAAATGCGACAGTCAGGATGACCGGCAATATCAGGAACCACGCACGGTTGTTATGGGTTTTCATCATGCCGCCCGTTTGTCGTTGACGTAATAAAGAGTGCGTTGCGCCGGGAAGCGCAGCCACACGGTTGCGCCGGCAGGGGCCGACAGGTTGCGCAATTTTGCGGCGACCGTGTGGGCTCCCAGCTTGAATTCGGCCAGGCAATGCGTGCCCATGTTGCGCACCGTCAGCACCGTTGCCGGTACCGCATCGGCTTGCGGCGCAAACAGGCATTCGATGAATTCGGGCCGGATGCCGAGCGTGACGCTGCCAGCCGCATGATCGAGCGCGGCCTTGGCCGGCGCCGACAACGGCAGCGCCGCATCGCCGATCCGCGCCATGCCGTCGCTGACCGTGCACGGCAACAGGTTCATGCCGGGATTGCCGATGAAATAGCCGACGAAGGTATGCGCCGGTTCCTCGAACAGCGTTTGCGCACTGCCGGTTTGCACCACTTCGCCTTGCGTCATCACCACCACCTGATCGGCAAAGGTCAGCGCCTCGACCTGATCGTGAGTGACGTAAATCAGCGACAGTTTCAGTTCGTGATGAATCTCTTTCAGCTTGCGCCGCAGCAGCCATTTCAGATGCGGATCGATCACGGTCAGCGGTTCGTCGAACAGGATGGCGGCGACATCGGGCCGCACCAGTCCGCGGCCCAGCGAGATTTTTTGCTTCGCATCGACCGCCAGGCCGCTGGCGCGATGTTTCAGGTCGCCCGACAGCTCCAGCATCACGGCGACCTGCTCGACGCGCGTCCTGATGGCGGCTTCTTTCCAGCCGCGATTGCGCAACGGGAAAGCGAGATTGTCGAACACGGTCATCGTGTCGTAAATCACCGGGAACTGGAACACCTGCGCGATGTTGCGCGCCTCGGTCGGCAAGTCGGTCACGTCCTTGCCGTCGAACAGCACGCGGCCATGCGACGGCCGCACCAGGCCGGAAATGATATTGAGCAGCGTGGTCTTGCCGCAGCCGGACGGGCCCAGCAGCGCATAGGCGCCGCCGTCATTCCAAGTCATGGTCATCGGCCGCAACGCGTAGTCCGACGGCGAAGACGGATTCGGTTTATAGGCATGCGCCAGGTCTGCGAGTTCGATACGGGCCATGCTTAAGCTCCCGCTTCAGACTGATTCGGTGCAAACAGCAAGGCGCCGTCGACACCGAACACGAACAGGTCGTCGGGCCGGCAATAGACGTTGCAGTGCTGGCTCAATTCGAGGTTGTGCACGCCCGGCAATTGCGCCACCAGCGCAATGCGTTCGCGATGCAGGTGCACATAGGTTTCCGAGCCGCTGATTTCGGCCAGATCGACTTCCGCGCTCACCGCGAAGTCGTCGGCGTACAGCGGCGCAAGGCGCAGGCTGTGCGCGCGCAGGCCGAGAATGATTTCCTGGTGTTGCGTCGCCTGCCGCCGTTGCGCAGGATTCAGCGGAATGGCCAAGCCGGCGCCGAGTTGCGCGACGCCGTCGGCGTCGATCGTGGCCGGCATCAGATTGATCGGCGGATCGCTGAAGGTGCGGGCGGTCCGGATTGAATTGGGTGCATTGAAGACATCGAGCGTTGTGCCATGCTGCAGCAGGCGACCTTCATGCAGCACCACGGTATTGCCGCCCAGTTGCAAGGCTTCCAGCGGTTCGGTGGTGGCGTACACGACGGTGGTTTTGCCGTCCGAGAAAAGCTCGGCCAATTCCCTGCGCAATTCTTCGCGCAGCTTGTAATCGAGATTGACCAGCGGTTCATCCAGCAATAGCAGCTCCGCTCCCTTGATCAGAGCGCGCGCCAGCGCAGTGCGCTGCTGTTGGCCGCCGGACAATTCCACCGGCGAACGCTGCAGATACGGCGTGATATGCAGCCGTTCCGCCATGCCCGCCACGCGGCTGCGGATCTGCGCTTCCGGCACGCGCGCAATGCGCAGCGGCGAGGCGATATTGTCGAACACGGTCAGCGACGGATAATTGATGAACTGCTGATACACCATCGCCAGATTGCGGTGGCGCACCGACACGCCGGTGACGTCTTGATTGTCGACCAGCACGCGTCCGTGGCTCGGCTTGTCGAGGCCGGCCATCAGCCGCATCAATGTGGTCTTGCCGGCCTGCGTGGTGCCGAGCAAGACATTGATGGTGCCCGGCACCAGCGTCAGCGACAGCGGGTAAAGATGGTCTTCAGCACCGGCCTTCTTGCTGACGTTTTCTAATGCTAGATGCACTGCGTGCTCCTCCTGATAATATTTTTATTGTGTGCGGACTTGCGCATTCTGTTCGCCGGCGATGGCCGATCGGGCCGCAATCCACGCATCGAGCTTTTGCCCGGCGTCTTGCGGCAGATGCAGTCCCATTTTCGAACGCCGCCACAGGATGTCGTTTGCGCAAGTCGCCCATTCGTGCCGCATCAAATAGTCTACTTCGGCGGCGTACAGACCCGGCGCAATCTCGTCGCCCATTTCCGCAATGCTCTTGCGATTGGTCAACAATGAATCCGTTCTTGTGCCGTACGCGCGTGCGTAGCGCGCCACCAGTTGCGGCGCCAGCCAGTGATATTGCTGCTGCAAGCCGTGCACATAGTCGTCGAACCGGAGCACCGATTTGTTTGCCTGCCGCGCACCGAACAAGTCGCCGCCCGGCAGGCAGGCATCGGCGGTCCAGCCCGGCTTGCGGTTCGATAATGCCGGCGCAACCAGATCAACCGCTTCTTCGGCCAGCTTGCGAAAGGTGGTGATCTTGCCGCCGAAAATCGACAGCAGCGGCGCGCCGTCGCCATCGAGTTCGAGGCGGTAATCGCGCGTGACCTTGGAGGCGTTCGCCGCCTCGTCTTCCACCAGCGGGCGCACGCCCGAATACGACCAGACCACGTCGGCCGGCGTGATCGGCTTCTGGAAATAGCGGTTCACCAGCGCGCACAGATAAGCGGTTTCATCGGGCTCGATGGTGACGCGGTCGGTATCGCCCTGGTAGTCGTATTCGGTGGTGCCGATCAACGTGAAATCATGCTGGTAGGGGATCACGAACACGAGGCGGCCGTCCGGATGCTGAAAGAAATACGCATACGGATGATCGAACAGCTTGTTGACCACGATATGGCTGCCCTTGACCAGCCGCAGCGCCTTGCCGCTGGGTCGATGGGCTGCGGCATCCAGAAAATGCGCGGCCCAGGCGCCGGTCGCATTGATCAGGCAGCGTGCATTCACGTCGATTGCCTGGCCGGCCGAGGTGCGCAATGTGGCGGCCCAGCGATCGCCTTGCCGCGTTGCCGATTCGCACGCGGTATGGGTCAGTACGGTCGCGCCTTTTTCGGCGGCATCCATCGCGTTCAGCACCACCAGCCGCGCATCGTCGACCCAGCCATCCGAATAGATGAAGCCGTGCGTGAAATTTGTTTTCAACGGCTTGCCGGCCGCATGGCGGCGCAGATCGACGCCGCACGAACCGGGCAGCAACTTGCGCCGCGCCAGGTGGTCGTATAAAAAAAGGCCGGCGCGCAGCATCCAGCGCGGACGCTGGCCCTTGTCGTGCGGCAGCACGAAGCGCATCGGCCACATGATGTGCGGCGCGGCGCGCAGCAAGACTTCGCGTTCGATCAATGCCTTGCGCACCAGGCCGAATTCGTAATTTTCGAGATAGCGCAGCCCGCCGTGAATCAGCTTGGTGGAAGCGGACGACGTATGCGACGCCAGATCGTCCTTGTCGCACAGGACCACCGACAATCCGCGCCCGGCCGCATCGCGCGCAATGCCCGCGCCATTGATGCCGCCGCCTGCCACCAGTACATCGCAATCGATTGCCTGCTGCGCCTGCGCCATTTTTATCCCGCACCGAAAAGTGGATTCAGCGCCGGTCAGTCGAGGAGAAACAGTGCAAAAAGCGGCTTTGTCAGCGCTTTTTTTGCATCGTGTTCCTAAACTGTCCTGCGCCTTGGTAATATATAAATATGAAAGATACGATAAAAAACGAACTCAAATCAACATAAATCTGAATATATTTGTTCGTTTATTTTCTTTAAGAAACTTTTTAGCGGTTTATATCAATGATGGAGATGCGCAATGACGCTCAATCCCCGGCAGCGGCGCTTGCTCGACGCAGTGCGCCACCACTTGACCGTTTCAGTGGAAGATCTGGCGCAGCAGCTCGATGTCACGCCGCAAACCGTGCGGCGCGACGTCAAGCTGATGGAAGAAGCCAAGCTGCTGGCGCGTTATCACGGCGGGGTCGGCTTGCCGTCGTCGGTTGAAAATATCGATTACAGCCAGCGCCAGATATTGAACATCGATGCCAAGCGCCGCATCGCCGTGGCGGTGGCGCGGCAGGTGCCGCCCGGCTGTTCGCTGATGATCAACATCGGCACCACCACCGAAGAAGTCGCGCGTGCGCTGCTGCATCACGAAGGACTGCATGTGGTGACCAACAATCTGAATGTCGCATCGATTCTGTCGGACCATCCGAGCTGCGAAGTCATCTTGGCCGGCGGCGTGGTGCGCGGACGCGATCGCGGCATCGTCGGCGAAGCGACCATCGATTTCATCCGGCAGTTCAAGGTCGACATCGGCATCATCGGCATTTCCAGCATCGAGCCCGATGGCTCGCTGCGCGATTTCGATTCGCGCGAAGTCAAGGTGGCGCAAGCGATCATTGAGCAATCGCGCGAAGTATGGCTAGTGGCCGACCGCGATAAATTCGGCCGGCAGGCGCTGGTGCGCATGGCGCACCTGTCGCAAATCGACATGTTGTTTACCGATGCGCGGCCGCCCGAGGCGATGGCGAAGATATTGAAAGAGGCGCAGGTAAAAGTGGTGGTTGCGTCTTGAGGAAAATGCCATGAATTTCATCGCCAACCCGGGCTTCTGGGAAGTCGCCAGTTTCGTCGTGACCGTGTTCGCGCTGCCGTTCGCGATTTTTCTGTTCCTGTTCGAGCAGCGCAAGGAGCGCGACGCCGAAGACGAGGAAGCGTATCAATTGCTGCAAAACGCGTACAACGACTTTCTCAAGATCGTGCTCGACAATCCGGATTTGCAACTGCGCAGCGCAACCACCCGCGTGGACCTGAATGAAGAACAGCGCGAACGCGCGCTGATCATCTTCGAGATGCTGACCGCGTTGTTCGAACGCGCCTACATCGTCTCGTACGAGCCCGACCTGAGCGGCGTGGCATTGCGGCGCTGGAACTCGTGGGACGATTACATGCGCGAATGGTGCCGCCGCGAAGATTTCTATCATCTGCTGCCGCAACTGCTGCGCGGCGAAGATCCGGATTTCGCCGCTTATATCCGCGCGGTGGCCGACGAAGAGCATCCGGGCAAGCTGACGCAGATTTATTGACCGATACTTCTCCGACCTACCAAAAACCCGGGTCCGGCAACGCGCGCTTTAGGGGATAATACCGGCTTCCCCAGCCTGCCATGACGATCCCGATGTCCACTTCTTTCGCGCCCCTCAAAAACGACACCTTCCTGCGCGCGCTGCTGCGCCAGCCGACCGATTACACGCCGCTGTGGCTGATGCGCCAGGCCGGCCGCTATCTGCCGGAATACCGCGCCACCCGCGCCCGCGCCGGCTCGTTTCTCGGATTGGCCAAGAACCCGGATTACGCGACCGAAGTCACCTTGCAGCCGCTCGACCGCTATCCGCTCGACGCGGCGATCCTGTTCTCCGATATCCTGACCGTGCCCGACGCGATGGGGCTGGGTTTGTATTTCGCCGATGGCGAGGGGCCGAAGTTCGAGCGCCCGCTGCGCGATGAAAAAGCGGTGATGGCATTGCAGGCGCCGGATCCCGGTTCGTTGCAGTATGTGTTCGATGCCGTCACGCAAATCCGCACTGAATTGAACGGCCGGGTACCGCTGATCGGTTTTTCCGGCAGCCCGTGGACGCTGGCTTGCTACATGGTCGAAGGCGGCGGCTCCGACGATTTCCGCACGGTGAAAACCATGCTGTACAACCGCCCCGACCTGATGCGCCACATTCTGCAAACCAATGCCGCCGCCGTCGCCGCGTACCTGAATGCGCAAATCGATGCCGGCGCGCAGGCGGTCATGATTTTCGATACCTGGGGCGGCGCGCTGGCCGATGGCGCGTATCAGCAGTTTTCGCTCGAACCCATGCGCGACGTGGTGCGCCAGCTGAAGCGCGACAAGGATGGCATGCGCGTCCCCAGCATCGTCTTTACCAAAGGCGGCGGCCTCTGGCTGGAGCAGATCGCCGGCATCGGCGCCGATGCGGTCGGGCTGGACTGGACCGTCAATCTCGCCGATGCCCGCGCCCGCGTCGGCGACAGGGTGGCGCTGCAAGGCAATCTCGATCCGGTGGTGCTGTTTGCCGATCCCGATCAGATCCGTGTCGAAGTCGGCAAGGTGCTGGAATCGTTCGGCGCGCCGCAAGCGGGTGCCGGCCATGTATTCAACCTCGGCCATGGAATTTCGCAGTTCACGCCGCCTGAAGCAGTGTCCGTGATGGTTGATGCGGTGCACAATATCAGCTGCCGCATGCGTGCATGAATGTGTTTTCCGCCTGATAAACAAAGCGGCTTGAGTGCGTGCGTCAGATGCCACGGGCGTTGCCGAACGAAAAGGCTTGCCGAAGCGCAGCTTTATTCATGATTGCTTATATGAAACTGTGAAAAAACCGGCTGCTCCAGAGTGAATCCGGGTAACTTATTCACAAAATTTATTGGCGATTTTATCGCATTCGAATTTATTGATAACAATTGATTTTTGCCTTAAATATTTTTATAAGTAATTGATTTTCAAGGATTTTATATTTTCTGATTAAGTGAATATTTAGCTTGGGCATAGATAAAATATAACGCATGCAAACGTTTCCATGTTCTTATCCACAAAGTTATCCACAGCCATGTGAATAGTACGAAAAAGTACTTAAGAAACCTTAAGTTAGCAAACTATCTCATGTTTCACATGAAGTATTGAAAACCATATTTTCAATCTTTTAGGCAACTAATTTATAGGTAGCAGCATATTGAGTTTTTTTCCATGTGATTCACTGTCGCGGAAACAAGATGTTATTTATATAACGCCGAATGGCATAAAAGATTTGACAAAGCCGCAAAATGCAATCTCAATCCGAATTTATTAACGTTCAATCAGTCTAGTTATTCACAAAAAGAAAAATTGTGCAAAGCAATAACATTATTTAACTTTATTTATTTGCGACGGATTCTTATCTTTTATAAGGTATTGATTTTAAAGGTATTATTTTCTGCTTTCCTTTTGGGCAATTTGTTGAAAGCCGCATAAAATCTAGCGTTTCCGGGTGTCAAGGGATGCTTATCCACAAAGTTATCCACAGTCTTTGTGGATAGCTTAAAAAGCGCTTAAGAATCGGGTAGTTAGCTCACTTCTTCAGGATTTACATTAAGTACGTGGAACAACGCATCCTCAAAATCGCACTCGACACCCCCCTTGACTTCGCCTTCGATTACCGGTGGAGCGGCGATGCAGATTTATCGCCGGTGCCGCAAGCAGGCCATCTGGCGGCGGTGCCGTTCGGGCGGCGCGAAGTGGTTGGCGTGATTGCCGCCATCGGCGAACACAGCGACCTGCCGCAAGACAAGCTCAAGGACGTGCTGGCGGTGCGCACGCAGCTCGCGCCGTTGTCGGCCGCGTGGCTGGCGCTATGCCGTTTTGCCGCCGATTATTATCAGCGTCCGTTGGGCGAAGTCGCGATTCCGGGCCTGCCCAAAAATCTGCGCGCATTGAAACCGCTATCGCTCGACCGCGCGCTGAAAAAACTCGCGAAAGAGGAATCCACGCACGACGCAACGCCGGCCGACATGCCGGTTCTCAATGCCGAACAGCAGCAGGCGGCCGATGCAATCGCCGCCGCCGAAGGGTTTGCGCCGACGCTGCTGTATGGCGTGACCGGCAGCGGCAAGACCGAGGTGTATCTGCAAGCCGCGGTCCGGATTCTGGCGCATACAGCGCACACGCGGAATCCGGCGCAAATCCTGATCCTGGTACCGGAAATCAATCTGACGCCGCAACTGGAAAACAATGTACGCGCCCGCTTTCCCGGCGTGACGGTGGCGACGCTGCACAGCGGCCTGGCCGAAGGCGAACGCATGGCGCACTGGCTGGCCGCGCATCTGGGCCAGGCGCGCATCGTGCTCGGCACCCGGCTGGCGATCCTGGCATCGCTGCCACACCTGAAACTGATCATCATCGACGAAGAGCACGATCCGTCGTACAAGCAGCAGGAAGGCTTGCGCTACTCGGCGCGCGATCTGGCCGTCTGGCGCGCGCGGCAGCTTGCGATCCCGATCGTGCTCGGTTCGGCCACGCCGTCGCTGGAAACCTGGCATCACGCGCAATCGGGCCGCTATCGCAAGCTCGAATTGCGCGAGCGCGCGATCAAGGATGCCGTACTGCCGGCGGTGCGCTTGATCGACATGGAGCGCGACAAGCCGGCCGAAGGCATCACGTCGACCCTGATCGCGGCGCTGAAACGGCGGCTTGAAAATGGCGAACAATCGCTGCTGTTTCTGAATCGTCGCGGTTATGCGCCGGTGATCAATTGCGACGCCTGCGGCTGGGTCAGCAACTGCACGCGCTGCACCGCGTTCATGGTGCTGCACAAGCCGGAAAACCGGCTGCGCTGCCACCATTGCAGCCTGGAGCTGCGCATTCCGAAATCGTGCCCGACCTGTGGCAACGTCGATCTGCAACCGCTCGGACGCGGCACGCAGCGCATCGAGGAAAACCTGCAGCGCGTGTTTCCGCAGGCGCGCATCCTGCGCATAGACGCCGACTCGACCCGCCGCAAGGGCAGCGCGCAAGCCGCGTTCGACAGCGTGCATCGCGGCGACGTCGATATCCTGATCGGCACACAGATGGTCGCCAAGGGGCATGACTTCAAGAACCTGACGCTGGTCGGTATATTGAACCCCGACACCGCGCTGTTTTCGCACGACTATCGCGCCAGCGAACGGCTGTTCGCGCAACTGATGCAAGTGTCCGGCCGCGCCGGCCGCGCCGCGCAAAAGGAAGGCGGCAGCGCCAGCGAAGTGCTGATCCAGACCCGCTACCCGCAACATCCATTATACGGCGCGGTGATCGCGCACGATTACGACCGCTTTGCGACCGCGCTGCTGGAAGAGCGCGCGCAAGCCGGCCTGCCGCCGTTTATTTACCAGGCGCTGCTGCGCGCCGAAGCGCGCGAGCTGCCGATCGCGCTCGACTTTTTGCAGCAGGCATCCGCATGCGTCGAGCACCCGGGCATCACGATCAACGATCCGATCCCGATGACGATGACCCGCGTCGCCAACGTCGATCGCGCGCAACTGCTGGTTGAATGCGCATCACGGCCGGCATTGCAGGCGTTTCTGAAAGTCTGGATGGGTGCGCTACGGGAAATCAAGACGCGTGCGCGGTGGTCGCTGGAAGTGGACCCGGTGGATATTTGATAAAATTTTTTCGCCGCAGCGCTCGATTGATTCCATGGTTTTGGCAGTGTTGCGTTTGCTGCAATCGGGGATATGCACTGCCTGACGGTTTTCGTTTTTATTTGGCGCCGTAGTTTATGCAACTCTTTAAGACAACCCCGCAGCAAGGGTCTGTGCAACCTGGCCTCAAAGGAGAGATTTCATGAAACCACGAATTACTGTCATTACAATCGGTGTTGACGACTTGGAGCGATCGCTTCGGTTCTACCGCGACGGTCTCGGCCTGGCGACTGAAGGTATTTTTGGCAAAGAGTTCGAGCATGGGGCAGTTGCCTTCTTTGATTTGCAGGCAGAATTGAAACTGGCAATTTGGCCTCGCAAGAGCCTTTCCCGCGATTCAGGTATTCCGCTAAGCAGCCCAAGCCCTACCGAGTTCACACTCGGACATAACGTCTTATCGAAGACGGAAGTCGATGCGGTGATGGAGCAGGCAAAGAATGCTGGTGCGGTTATCGTAAAGCCGGCCCAGGAAACTTTTTGGGGCGGGTACGCCGGCTATTTCCAAGATCCTGATAACCATCTGTGGGAGATCGTATGGAATCCGCAGTTGTTGCCCCAGGATTGATATAGCCAAAGCCAAAGCCGCACCGCACATCACGAAAGCCATTCTTGAAGTTGCCCGCATTTTCCGCGTCATCCGACAACCGCTTCGACGCTTTGCTGGCATGGTACTTCGTGCTGATATGGGGCTCCGGTTATCTCGCCAGCAAGGCCGGCATGCACTATGCCGCGCCGTTCACGTTTCTTTCTCTGCGCTATGGCCTGGGAGTGCTGTGCCTGATTCCGTGGGTGATTGTCTCGCGGCCGAGATGGCCGGCCGGCAAGCGGGAGTTTTTCCACATCTGCGTGGCCGGCTTGCTGATGCATGCGGTCAATCTGGGCGGCAGCCACTACACGCAATATCTCGGCATGTCGGCCGGCATCACGGCGCTGATTCTCGCCACGCAACCGCTGTTTACCGCCGTGGTTGCGCATTGGCTGATGGGGCAGCGGCTGAGGCTATCGCAGTGGCTTGGCGTGGCGCTCGGATTGGCCGGCGTCGTGCTGGTGGTGTGGCACAAGATCAATGTGGAAGCGGTGGCGGTCGGCAGCCTGGTTGCGGCCGGCATTTCGCTGGCAGCCATCACCGCAGGCACGCTGTATCAGCGGGTTTTCTGCAAGACGGCGGACTTGCGCAGTTCCGCGCTGATTCAATTCGGCGTTTCGCTGCTGGTGCTGGCGCCGCTGGCATGGCGCGTGGAAGGATTCGTCGTGCGGTGGAGCGCAACGCTGGTCTTTGCGGTCATGTTCCTGGTGATATTCGGCTCGATCCTCGCGGTCAATGCGTTGCATACGCTGATGCGGCGCGGCCATGCAACCAAGGTCACCAGCCTGTTTTTCCTGACGCCGATCGTCGCGGTATTGCTGGAATGGGCGATGTTCGATGTGGTTCCGAGCTGGCTCGGCATCGCGGGGATTGCGGTAACGTGCGCCGGCGTCGCGCTGGTGTCAGGACGGCGTGCATAACGACGCCGTTGCCGAAGCTGAAACAGCCGGCCGGCTTTAACGCCCGCGCAGATTCACCAGCACGATGCCAACCAATACCAGCGCCGCGCCGCCGGCAAAACGCACGCCGACCGGGTCATTCAGCAGCAATACGCCGAAGCCGACACCGAACAGCGGCGTCAGAAACGAGAAGACCGAAATGCGCGATGCGAGATAGCGGCGCAGCATCCAGAACCATGCCAGGAAGCTGATGAAGGCAATCACCACCGATTGAAAAAACAGGCTGGCCCACACGATGCCGGTCATTGAAATTGCAGTCGCTTGCCCCAGCACGGCGGCCAGCGCCAGCAGGATCACGCCGGCGCCGCCGAGCTGATACAGCAACGTGGTGGTGGGCGGCGCTTCCGATAACGCCGAGCGCCGGATCAGCACCGTGGTGGCGGCCCAGAATATGCCGCCGAGTATGCCCAGCGCATCGCCCAGCAGGATATCTTTCCAGTCGCGCGCCGATGTGTCGAAGCCGTTGGAAAATGCCAGCGCCATGCCGGCGAATGCGGCGAACACGCCGATCCATTGCATCGATCCCAGGCGCTCTCCCGGGACCAGCCAGTGCAGGCCCAATACCGTGAAAACAGGCGCGGTGTACAGGAATACCGACATGTGCGAAGCGGTGGTGTATTGCAGCCCGATCGACACGCACAGGAATTCGGTCGCGAACAGCGCGCCGGCGCCGATGCCCGGCCAGAAGGTACCGTCGCGCAGCGAGAAGCCGCTGCTGCGCCAGCGGATCAATCCGCATACCAGCAGCGCCGCGATCGCCGAGCGCAGCCCGATCTGCATCAGCGGGCTCATGCCGGGCAGCGCGAGCTTGACGGCGACCTGCTGCAAACCCCACAGCACGCTCAATCCGGTCAACAGCAGCATCGCGAATGCATCGAGCGGCTTGCGGGTCATTTTCATTTGGCTGAATAGGGGAAAGGACGCAATTGTTAAATCACAATAACAGATGGACAAACGCAATAAAGCAGGCCTAGCATAGAGATACCGACAGAAATATTTCGCCAATGCACGGCACGCGGTATTGTAAGCAGTAAATGCATGGCCATGTTGCGGCGGCCAACGTTCATCAGAATAAACAGCGTGCGCAATCTGAAAATGCCGTGGCTCACATCGTTCGATCATAAAACGCGGATCCGCCTGCGCGCGACCGCGTTCGCTGCGGCCGATTATTCCGTCAACGTGCTGCTGCTGTTCGGATTTGCAGCGGCGGGCATGGTTTCCTGCAAGGCGGCGCTGACGATGCTCGGTATTGCGTTGGCATTCAATGCGATTTTCATGGGCAGCATCCTGTCCGGCCTGACGCGGCGCTTTCGCGATCCGTCGATGACCGGCATCCAGATACTGGCTGCCAGCGGCATCAATCTGCTGGGGCTGATCATCGCTCCGCAAATCGCCTATCTGTTCGTCGTCAACCTGTTCGTGCCGCTGTCTTACGGCAGCCTGTATTTCAACCAGCGGATGTTTTTGCGGACCTGGCTGCTGCTGTCGTGCGCGCTCGGCGCGGTGCTGCTGATGGTTGGCCCACGGATAGCAGTTGCGCTTTCGACGCCGATCGAGCGGCTGTTGTTCTGGATCGCCGTTTCATATGCACTGGGGCGGTGCATTGCGATCAATGCCGAGGTTGCACGGTTGCGCAGGCAGTTGCAAAGCGATAAGAACCAATTGGCCGATGCGACCGCCAAGCTGACCGATCTCGCCAGCCGCGACGAATTGACGGGACTGTGGAACCGGCGCGAGTTCATGCGGCTGCTGCAGGATGAAAGCAGGCGCGCGGTACGCAACCGGACCGGCTTTTCGGTGGCAATGATCGACATCGATCATTTCAAGCAGGTCAATGACCGCTACGGCCACATGATCGGCGACAGGGCGTTGTACGAGATGGCGTGCCTGCTCGATGAAAAGCGGCGTGCCAGCGACACGGTTGCGCGTTACGGCGGCGAGGAATTTACCTTGCTGCTGGTTAATGCGAAAGCCAGCACCGCAATGGTGGCGCTTGAACGGTTGCGCAACGATGTCGCGCAACAGGATTGGCAAAGCATTGCGCCGGATTTGCAATTGACGATTTCAGCCGGCGTTGCCGTCTGGCAGCCCGGCGAAACGCTGACGCAAGTGCTCAATCGCGCCGATGCGGCGTTGTATCAAGCCAAAAATGCCGGCCGCAATTGCGTTCGGTTGTCGCAGCTGCCATAACGGATATCACGCTCGGCCCACGAAAAGCACGAAAGACACGAAAAGCTTCGTTATTCATTTGATCCCGTTTACTGTGGATCGAGATGGCATTGAAATCACGGGTTGGCGGTGTGTGCAACGCACGATAACATTCCTGCCGCCGGCAAAAAGCCTGGACGGCAAATTCATTTTTCGTGTCTTTCGTGTTTTTCGTGGACCGTTTTTCTCCAGAATTACGATGCCGAACGCTACGTGAGCCGCCGCTCTATGAATGACGGCGGCGCAACCGGATCGAAATCCTGCCAGTCGCCATCGACTATGCTTCCTTCGGACCGCTCGATATAGGTCGGATTCAGCGAGCGCAGCGCATTGAGCGCGCGGTCTTCATCGGCGGGTTCCGGTACGCTGACGGCTACCAGCATGCCGGCGTGCCGTACCGGAATTTCATTTTCATCCGGGTCGCCGCCGTCTTCTTCCATCTTGCCAAGCGAGCCGACAAGCGAACCCAGATGGGCGCCGACGAAAGCGCCGGTGACCGCGCCGAGCGGACCGGTCAGCGGCGTCGTTGCGGCACCGACCGCTGCACCGATCGCGCCGCCGCCGGTCATGCCGGTGGCCGTTCCTGTCGGGCTTTCCTCGGCGCCGGGCGATTTGTCGCGGTCGCCGCCGATCGGATAGCGATCATGTTGTCCGGCGGGATTCACATAAAAAGAACTGATCCGATCCGCCGGAAATCCGGCGCGAAGCATCTGGTCGATCGCTTCCTGGGCCTGAGCCTGCTGTTCGAAACTGCCTGCAATAATCGTCGTCATACGCGCCTCTCCGGTTTGTTCATGAATAATAAGAACGCCGGATCGCGCTTTAGTTCTAACGCTGAACAGGCCGGAATTTCATACACGGCGAATCGGTAATTTCAGCTGTTCCCCCGATGCAAAAAGACCGCTGCGCCTCTCTCCGTTGCGGGGCCGCCGCCCGCAACTTGGCGCAGTAATTGCATGCAAGCGCAAATCCTGGAATGGAGAGGAAAATCGCGAATGCCGCATATCCCTGAAAGCGATGCCGGTGCCGGCACCGGTTTTTCTTTGACGGGCGCCCGTGTCATCGATGCGGAAGGCCACCAGGCGCAGATCGTTTCGGTCACGCAAACCGGTGCGCAGCCGAACGCGGTGATCAGGATAGAACGCGGACCGGAACTGATGCTGCCCGTCAGTTTGCTGGCAATGCGGCAACAAGGCGTATTTCGTTTGCCGTTTGCATTTGACGCGTTGGACGCGTTGTCGGACAACGCTGAGAGCGGGCAGGAAACGACGATTCCCGTTTTGCAGGAAGAACTGCAGATCGACAAGCGAGTGATCGATACCGGCAAAGGGGTACGCATTCGCAAGACCGTTTCCGAACGCGAGCAAATCGTCACAACCGCGCCGCTGCCGGCCACCCGTTACGACGGCGATACGCTGGTCGTGCCGATTCTCGAAGAAGTGCTGGTCGTCGAGAAGCAGATCCGTCTGAAGGAAGAAATACGCATCACGCGGCACCGGCATCAAGTGCACGCACCGCAATCGGTGATGCTGAAATCGGAAGCGGTGTCGGTAGAGCGCTTCGATGAAGACGGCGAGGCATCGCGCCCGGTCAATACCTCTCAATCTTGCACCCGAATCCAGTCCGAAATAAACCCGATCCCCGGCAAACCGGCCGGCTGACAAACCGTGTTTTCAACAGGAGATTCATCATGGCAAATACTGTAATAGGCGTCTACGATAACTATTCCGACGCGCAAAGCGCACTGAACGCACTGCTCGAAGGCGGCTTTTCCCGCAACAGCATCCGGCTCAGTCCGGATCAGGATACGCCCGATGCGCGGCAATCGTCGCTGCGCGGAACCGGGCAGGCGGACGATCGATCGGAGGAAGGCTGGAGCATCGGCAAATTCTTCCGTTCGCTGTTTGGCGGAGAGGAAGAAAACGAGCATGCGCATGTCTATTCCGAAGCGGTGCGGCGCGGCAGCTATCTGGTAACCGTCGATGCCGACAGCGATGAGCAGGGTGATCGCGCAACCGATATCCTTGACCGGTTCAACCCGGTCGATCTCGACGAGCGTTCGACCCAATGGCGCAGCCAGGGCTGGTCGGAATACGATCGGTCGGCGCCGGTATTGAGCGATTCGGAAATCCGGCAGGAGCGCTCGATGTATTCCGCGCAATCGGCGCAGGATATGAAGGGCGGCACGCTTGAAGGCGAAGCGCGGATTCCGGTGATGGAGGAACAGTTGAAAGTCGGCAAGCGGGAAGTGCAGCGCGGTGGCGTGCGGGTGTTCCAGCGGATGACCGAAACCCCGGCGGAAGAATCGGTGCAACTGCGCGAGGAGCATGTGAAAGTCGAGCGGCGTCCGGTCAACCAGCGTGCGACCGAAGCCGACATGGCCGCCTTCAAGGAAGGATCGCTGGAATTGCGCGAAACGGCGGAAGAACCGGTGGTCGGAAAAACCGCGCGGGTAGTGGAAGAGGTGGTGGTCGGAAAAGATGTCAGCGAGCGTACCGAAACGGTCAGGGATACCGTGCGCCGTACCGATGTCGAAATCGAACAGCTCGGCGCGCAGGCTAACGCGGGACGCACCGGCACGGCGACCGACGATACGGATTTCCGCACCCATTGGCAAACCGCGTACGGCCATGCCGGCGGCAAATATGAAGACTATGCGCCGGCCTATCAGTACGGCAGCAAGCTGGGCGGCAATGAGCAATACAAAGGGTATCGCTGGAACGATGTGGAGCCGGAAGCGCGGCGCGAGTGGGAATCGAACAATGCCGGCTCTCCATGGGAAAAAACCAAGGATGCGGTGCGTTACGGCTGGGAAAAAATGACGAAGTAACGGCGCACAGGCGGCTTGCCTGAAGGGTTGATGCCGAGCGTCAGGCAAGCCGACTCATTCTGCGCACATGCTTTCGCGATCGCGCCCGCATCCTTTGCTGCTGTTTGCATGGCACAAAGCGTGCGGACATCTGATCGAATTTGATAAATGAAAGGAACACTTCCATGAAGACAAAGTTCACCGCCATCGCTGCATCGCTGACATTCACCTTTGCAGCGGGTGCTTATGCACAAACATATCCCGCCAGTTCGGGTTCGTCGGGACAACCATCCCAGAAGCAGCAAACCGAACAGCAATACAAAGCTGCCATGGAGAAATGCAATGGGATGAAGGACAATGCCAAGAATATTTGTAAAGCCGAAGCGGATGGACAGAAGAAAATCGCCGAAGCGCAGGCAAAAATGACGGAGCGCGATACGCCCAGGAATCGCCTCAAAATGGAACAGGCAAAAGCCGATGCGCAATACGACGTAGCCAAGGAACGCTGCAACGATCAGGTCGGCGACGCCAAGAAAGCCTGCAATAAGGAAGCCAAGGCGACGCGGGACAGCACCATCGCCCAAGCCGAGAAACAATCGCAGACGCAGACCTCCAGCGGCAGCAGTGCCGGCGGCAGTTCTTCAGCGGGGCAGGCACCAGCGCCAAATTCGGGACAACCGCCGGTGCAATCCAAATAAGCGGAAACCCGCGATTTGGATTGCCGCTGGAATTTTTACCGATTGAATGGCCGTTTTTGCATGAGCCACGCCGGATGCGGTGCTGAATGGCAACGCGTTTCAATGAAGCGAGCGCCACCGCTGTATAAAACCCGGATGCTCAGGCCGGCGATGCGCCAAGCCGGCCGTCTGCCGCCAGTTGCCGAATCACGCGGATCGTATCGATGTCCGATTCCTGATAGGCGGAACGGCGGAATTCATTGTAAAACGCATCGGCCGAACCTTCGGCATCCACGCTGTCGTCGTCGTATTCGAAGCGTACGAACAGCAAGCCCGGCTGCGGTTCTTCTATCGTCATGGTCAGCGTGGAGGCGGTGATGTCCTGTTGCGCCGGCACATGGTATTTCATCTGCAACTGCGATAAAAAAGTCACGCGATCGCGTATTACCAGTGCGCCGTAACGCAACTCGCGCTCGATCGATGCCGTCGATCGAGCGCGAATCGCACAGTCGTCGAGATGCGGCACGAACATGGCCGGATCTTCCGCCCGCAGCATCAAGCCGCGCCATAACTGATCGCGCGACAATGGATCGATCAGCGGATTGAGCGGATCGTTGATTTCGATGAGATGGGAAAATTTCATATGGAAACCGCTCTAATGATACGCAAAATAGAGAATGCACAGTGTGCCATCCGCGCCAATGCAGTGCCGGCATAAGCATTGATTGCGCGGTACTTTCAGGATGCGGGAAAATCCGCATCGTTCGCGCGGCGCCGCGCCAGCCAGAAGCCGGCCGCTAGCACGCCGGCCGCGCCAACCAGGCCCGGAATGCTTACATGCGCATCGATCACGGGAAGAAGGAATTCATGATGTTGAAAATAGGCCTGTATCCATGGCTGCGATGCGCTGTCCGAAAACAGCATGTCGCCGGCAAGATAACCCAGCAGGGCAGCGCCGACCGCGACGATCCATTCGAATCGTTCGATCATCTTCAGGAGGATGCCGCTGCCGAACATGATCAGCGGAATGCTGATCGCAAGACCGGCGATCAGCAGGACGATGTCGCCCTTGGCCGCCGCCGCCACGCCGAGCACGTTGTCGAGGCTCATGACCAGGTCGGCGATGATGATGGTGCGGACGGCATGCCACATGCCCTCGGCATGATCGTTGACATGCGCTTCATCCGATTCTTCGGCCAGCAGTTGCGCGCCGATATAAAACAGCAGCACGGCGCCGATGATCTTCAGATACGGCAGCGACAACAGGCTGAGCGCGGTCACGGTCAGCACGATCCGGATCAGGATCGCCAGCGCGCTGCCGAAAAAAATCGCCTGCTTTTGCTGCCTGGCCGGCAGCGAACGCGAAGCCAGCGCGATCACCACCGCATTGTCGCCGGACAGCACGATATTGACGATGATGATGTTGCCCAATGCGGCCCAGAACGTGAGCGATGCAAAATGATCCATGGCATTCCTTGCAATCAAAAATTTTTATGACCGATCGTGAAATGAACGAAGCCTGCGTTGCTGACGCGGCAATTCGGCTGCCGAAAATCCGGCATGGTCAGACCAGCGCGCGCTCGAGTATGCGGGCAACATGCAGCGCTTGCCGCGCGCCGTCCCGGCGGGTGCCGTCGGCGATCTGGTGGCGGCAGCTTGTGCCGTCTGCCGCCAGCAGCGTGTCCGCATCGGCTGCGCGTATCGCCGGCAGCAGCGACAGCTCCGCCATTTGCATCGATACGTCGTAATGCGCGGCTTCATATCCGAAACTGCCGGCCATGCCGCAGCAACTCGATTCGATCAGCTCGACTTTCAGGCCCGGAATCAGGCCCAGTATTTTTTGCACCGGCTTGACCGCATCGAATGCTTTCTGATGGCAGTGGCCGTGCAGCAGCGCGCGCTTTTCAGGCAATGGCGCGAGCTTCAACTGGAGCCGGCCGGAATCGTGTTCGCGTGCCAGGAATTCTTCGAACAGGAATGCCTTGTTCGCCAGCGCTTCTGCATCGCTGCCCAATCCCATCACCAGGAATTCATCGCGCAATGTCAGCAGGCACGATGGTTCGAGCCCGACCACCGGGATGCCGCGCGCGACGAACGGGCGCAATGCATCGATCACGCGGCGTGCCTCGGCCCTAGCTTGATCGACCAGGCCGGCGGCCAGGTAGGTGCGGCCGCAGCACAGCGGCCGGTCGCGTTCGGCATCCTGCTGCGCCGGTCGTGCGACATGGACCCGGTAGCCGGCCGCCTGCAGCACCTTCAGCGCGGCATGCGCGTTTTCGGATTCGAAATAATTGTTGAAGGTGTCGGCGAACAGCACGACATTCGCCTGTTCTGCGCTAACAGCATCGAC